>NZ_LMHA01000001.1:1641097-2324695 GCF_001427635.1 Pseudoxanthomonas sp. Root65 | reverse complement strand
CTTCCATCTCCACCAGCTCCAGCAGCTCGGCGTCGTCCACCATGTCGGCCTTGTTCAGGAACACGACGATGTACGGCACACCGACCTGGCGCGAGAGCAGGATGTGCTCGCGGGTCTGCGGCATCGGGCCGTCRGCGGCCGAGCACACCAGGATCGCGCCGTCCATCTGGGCCGCACCGGTGATCATGTTCTTCACGTAGTCGGCGTGGCCCGGGCAATCCACGTGCGCGTAGTGGCGCGCCGCCGATTCGTATTCCACGTGGGCCGTGGAGATCGTGATGCCGCGCGCCTTCTCTTCCGGCGCCGCGTCGATCGCGTCATAGGCCTTGAACTCGCCACCGAAACGCTCCGCGCCGATCTTCGTCAGCGCCGCCGTCAGCGTCGTCTTGCCGTGGTCAACGTGACCAATCGTGCCCACGTTCACGTGGGGCTTGGTGCGTTCGAACTTACCCTTTGCCATTGTCAGCGCCGCCGTCAGCGTCGTCTTGCCGTGGTCAACGTGACCAATCGTGCCCACGTTCACGTGGGGCTTGGTGCGTTCGAACTTACCCTTTGCCATGGCTGCTGGTTCTCGAGTGGATCAATGGATGGAAGTGGTGCTCACGAAAGGAATCGAACCTTCGACCTCCTCCTTACCAAGGAGGTGCTCTACCGACTGAGCTACGTGAGCGTGAAACCGGTTGTGTCGCCTGGATTGCCGCAGGTCCTGCACGGATGTTCAGTGGAGCGGGAGACGGGAATCGAACCCGCACTAGTAGCTTGGAAGGCTACAGTTCTACCATTGAACTACTCCCGCACCGGGAGACCACTACAACGCCAAACAACAACGAAAACTGGTGGAGGGAGGTGGATTCGAACCACCGAAGGCGTAAGCCAGCAGATTTACAGTCTGCCCCCGTTGGCCGCTTGGGTATCCCTCCGGGATCACCGGACTGACTGGGCCGGGGGCCAAATCAAACCAGGGTGAAACAGCCCGAGATTTTGGCGGGTACCGACCCGTCTGTCAACGCGCCGGACACATTTTTTTCTCAGACGTTGAACCGGAAATGCAGGACATCGCCTTCCTGCACGCGATATTCCTTGCCTTCCAGCCGCAGGCGCCCGGCGTCGCGGGCACCGGCTTCGCCCTTGTACTTCAGGAAGTCGTCGAAGGCGATGGTCTCGGCGCGGATGAAGCCTTTCTCGAAATCGGTATGGATCACGGCCGCCGCCTGGGGCGCGGTCGAGCCGGCCCTGACGGTCCAGGCACGCACTTCCTTCACGCCGGCGGTGAAATAGGTCTGCAGACCCAGCAACGTATAGGCCGCCCGGATCACCCGGTTCAGGCCCGGCTCGTCCAGGCCCAGATCGGTCAGGAATGCATCCCGGTCGGCATCGTCCAGCTGGGACAGCTCTTCCTCGATGGCGGCCGAGACCGGCACCACCTGCGCACCCTCGGTCGCGGCGCGGGCGCGCACGGCGTCCAGGTGCGGGTTGTTCTCGAACCCGTCCTCCAGCACGTTGGCCACGTACATCACCGGCTTCAGGGTCAGCAGGAACAGGTCGCGGACCAGCCCCTTCTCCTCCTCGTCCAGGCCCAGCGCGCGGCCCGGCTTGCCGTCGTTGAGGCCGGCCTGCAGCTTCTGCAGCACGGGCTTGCGGGCGATCGCATCCTTCTCGCCCTGCTTGGCGGAGCGCTCGGCGCGGTTGAGCGCCTTCTCGACGCTCTCCAGATCGGCCAGCGCCAGCTCGGTATCGATGGTGTCGATGTCCGAGAGCGGATCGATGCGGTTGTTGACGTGGATGACGTCGTCGTTCTCGAAGCAGCGCACCACATGGGTGATCGCATCCACTTCGCGGATGTGCGCCAGGAACTTGTTGCCCAGACCCTCGCCACTGGCGGCGCCCGCCACCAGGCCGGCGATGTCGACGAACTCGACCGCCGTCGGGATGACCTTCTGTGGCTTGACGATCTCGGCCAACTGGTTGAGGCGCGGATCCGGCACCGGCACCACGCCCACGTTCGGCTCGATGGTGCAGAACGGGAAGTTGGCCGCGGCGATGCCCGCCTTGGTCAGCGCGTTGAACAGGGTGGACTTGCCGACGTTCGGCAGGCCCACGATGCCGCATTTGATGCCCATATTCGAGGAGTGAGTCGTGAGAAGTCAGGAGTGAGTGGCGCGCGCCCTCACTCCTCACTGCTCTCCACTCAACCCTGCTTCACAGTATGCAACCGCGTCATCGCGTCCATGAAGTTGCCCGCCACCGCGAGCGGCAACACGTCCAGCGCGTCATCGATCGCGCGGGCGATCAGGATTTCATCGTCCTTGCCCGGCTTGCCCAGCACCCAGCCGGTCACCCGGTCCTTGTGGCCGGGATGGCCGATGCCGATCCGCAGCCGGTGGAACTTGCCATGGCCCAGGTGCTGGATGGTGTCGCGCAGGCCGTTCTGGCCGCCGTGGCCGCCATCGAACTTGAGCCGCGCCGCGCCGGGCGCCAGGTCCAGCTCATCATGCGCCAGCAGCGCCTCTTCCGGGGCGATCTTCCAGAAGCGCAGCGCCGCCGCGACCGACTTGCCACTGAGATTCATGTAGGTGGCCGGCTTCAGCAGCCACACCGGCTGACCGGCGACCACGACCTTGGCGGTCTCACCGAACAGCTTGCTGTCCAGCCCGAACCGCTCACCCTGCCGTTCCGCCAGGGCGTCGACAAAATGGAACCCGGCGTTGTGCCGGGTTCGGGCATGTTCGGCACCGGGATTGCCCAGTCCGACGATGAGGCGCAAGCCTGCCATGGGGACGCACCGCGCACCTGCACCCGCCGGAGCGGGCGCAGGCTCACGCGATTACTTGTCGTCCTTCTTGGCGACCTTGGCGGCCGGCACGTCGGCCGACTCGGCCGGCGCTTCCTCGACCTCTTCCTTGCCGTGCTTGGCGATCACGACCGCGACGTCGTGTTCCTTGCCCAGCTTCAGCTCGGGGATGACCACACCGGCCGGCAGCTTGACGTCGGACAGGTGGATCACCGCACCGATGGCCAGGTCGGCCAGGTCGATCTCGATGAATTCCGGCAGGTCCTTCGGCAGGCACTCGACGACGACTTCGTTCAGCTCGTGGGTGACCACGACTTCGGCGGACTTGCCGGCCGGCGACTTGTCTTCGTTGAGGAAGTGCAGCGGCACGGCGGTGCGCAGCGTCTCGTTCTCGTTCACGCGCTGGAAGTCCAGGTGCATGATCTGCTGCTTGAACGGGTGGCGCTGCATGTCACGCAGCAGCACCTTCTGGATGTCGCCATTGAGGCTCAGATCCAGGATCGACGAGTAGAACCAGTCGTGCTGCGAGGCCAGCCAGACCTCGTTGTGGTTCAGCTGGATGCTGACCGGCTTCAGTTCGCCACCGTAGACGATGGCAGGCACGGTGCCCGCGTGACGGAGGCGGCGGCTCGCACCCTTACCCTCGTCTGCGCGGCGCTCGACCTTGATTTCATGTGTCTTAGCCATTTGCTTCACTACCTAGTTGTTGGACCGCCGGGTGGCGATCTGATGAAGGTTCATCCGCGACCAGATGAACCCGAGAAGCCGCCCGCCGAGGTTCCAGCGCGCGGCAGAGACTCAATCCACGTACAGCGAACTGACCGACTCGCCGAAGGCGATGCGGCGGATCGTTTCCGCCAGCAGTTCCGCCACCGACAGCTGGCGGATCTTGCTGCAGCCCTGCGCCTGGGGCGAGAGCGGGATGGTATCGGTGACGACGAGCTCGTCGAGCACCGAGTTGTTCAGGTTGTCCACCGCCGGGCCGGAGAGCACGGGGTGG
This sequence comes from Pseudoxanthomonas sp. Root65, assembly GCF_001427635.1. Classification (NCBI taxonomy): domain Bacteria; kingdom Pseudomonadati; phylum Pseudomonadota; class Gammaproteobacteria; order Lysobacterales; family Lysobacteraceae; genus Pseudoxanthomonas; species Pseudoxanthomonas sp. Root65. Next base: position 2,320,904 of record NZ_LMHA01000001.1, on the reverse strand, counting down.
GTACAGTACGCCGCCACCTTGTTGGCGCCGTGCTGCTTGAGCGCGGCCGCCGCGGCGCAGAGCGTGCCCGCGGTGTCGACGATGTCGTCCACCAGCACGCAGTCCTTGCCTTCCACGTCGCCGATGATGTTCATCACCGTGGCCACGTTGGCGCGCGGACGGCGCTTGTCGATGATCGCGAGGTCGGCGTCATCGAGGCGCTTGGCGACCGCGCGGGCGCGGACCACGCCGCCGACGTCGGGCGAAACGACCAGCAGGTTCTCCGTGCCGTAGGCGCGCCAGATGTCGGCCAGCAGCAGCGGGGAGGCGTACACGTTGTCGACCGGAATATCGAAGAATCCCTGGATCTGGTCGGCGTGCAGGTCCACCGTCAGCACACGGTCGGCACTGACGGCGCCGAACATCTTCGCCGCCACCTTGGCCGTGATCGGCACGCGCGAGGAGCGCATGCGGCGATCCTGGCGGGCATAGCCGAAGTAAGGCACCACCGCGGTGACGCTGCTGGCCGAGGCGCGCTTCAGCGCATCGATCAGGACCAGCAGTTCCACCAGGTTTTCCGCGCTCGGCGCGCAGGTGGGCTGCACGACGAAGACTTCCTGCCGGCGGACGTTCTCCTGGATCTCGACCTGGACTTCGCCGTCGGAGAAGCGCGACACCAGCGCCTTGCCCGGCCGCACGCCCAGCTCGCGGCAGATGCTGTTCGCCAACGGCTTGTTGGCGTTGCCGGAGAAGACAAGCAGGTTGCGTTCGTCTTGCATGGGTCGTCTCGGCAGGCGCGGCGTGAAACTGATGAATTGGCAGGGGCGGAAGGATTCGAACCTACGAATGCCGGGATCAAAACCCGGTGCCTTAACCACTTGGCGACGCCCCTAGGCGTTTTTCTCCGTCCCGCGAACCTGCTCCAGCGCGCGCAGCAGTGGCGATCGCGCGGCGCCCTCCACCACCCAGGCACGCAGCCCGGACGGCAAGGTCGCCAGCGCAGCCTCGGCAGAGGCCCGGTCGGCGAACTCCACGAAGCAGCCGCCGCCGGAACCCGTCAAACGTGGCGTACCGATGTGCGAAAGGGCCTGGAAGACCGCCTCGATGGCAGGCTCCCGGCGACGCACGACCGGCTCGAACGCGTTGCCGAGCAGTGATCCCGAAACGAAGTCCGATATTTTCGCGGGTGCAGCATCACGCGTCAAATCCTGTGATGCGAAAAGGGCCGCCGTGGGCACATGGACGCCAGGATCGACCAGCAGATACGCCGCCGACTGCAGCGTCAGCGGGGTCAATATCTCGCCCACGCCCTCGGCCCAGGCATTCTCACCCCGCACGAAGACAGGCACATCCGCACCCAGTTTCAGCCCCAGCGCCGCCAGCCGATCCGGCCCCAACCCGCAACCCCACAGGTCATCGAGGGCCACCAGCACGGTGGCGGCATCCGACGAGCCGCCCCCGAAGCCACCCCCTGCCGGAATGCGCTTTTCGACGCCAATGTCGGCACCTTCGCTGACATTGGCTTCCTTTTTCAGCAGCTTGGCGGCACGGATGACGAGATCATCAGCTTCGGCGACGCCGGGTGCGGACTCCCCCACTCGCCTGATATCGCCATCGGCACGCGGCCGTAGATGGATCGTGTCGCCCCAGTCCAGCAGCCGGAACACGGTCTGCAACAGATGGTAGCCGTCGTCGCGGCGACCCACGATCTGCAGGGTCAGGTTGAGCTTGGCCGGCGCCGGCCAGGCCGACCAGCCCTCGTCGGCCGGGAAGACGCTCACTGCGGCGCCAGCTGCCACTGGTCGACGGCGACCTTCACCGTCGCGCCCTGACGGCGCGCCTCCATCCGTCGCGGCATGACCGGCTGGGCGCCTTCGGCCGGGAACCAGTCCAGATAGTCCACCCGCCAGCCCTGCTGCGTCAGGGTCCGCACGCGGCCATCGTTGTCGAACTCGATGCCCTCGGCCGGCGTCGCCGGATCGACGACACCGCGGGCCCAGTGCACCATCGAGGCGACCGGGATGTCCCAGCCGGTGGCCTCGCGCAGCAGGCGATCGGCATCGCCCCCCTCGCGCGGCCCGCCTTCCAGCCCCTCCAGGCGCGCGGCGCCGGTGGGCAGGTCGCCACTCAGGCGCCAGCTCTGCCGGGTGATCGGGGCACTCAGGGCGACCCGATAGGTTGCGCCGGTCTGCTGCCAATCGAGGCGGCCACTGCCGCCCTTGCCGTTGGCGTTGACCGCGACCCGGCCCGCGAACGACCAGTCCGGCTGCGACGCCAACCACGCCGCGCGGGTGGCCTGGCCGGCCTGCGCCGCCGCCAGCGCGTCGGGATCGCGCAGGGCAGGAGAATCCACCGCCGGGCCGCGCGTGGCGCAGCCGGCCATCGAAAGGGCCGCCAGCCCCGCCAGCAGGAATCCAGAAACCTTCATGCGCCTGTCTTCTCCAGCGCCCGCAGCAGCGAGCGGTTGTCGGGGTCGAGCTTGCGCGCCTCCTCGAAGTAGCGGCGCGCCTCGTCCTTCTGCCCCATCACCCACAGCACCTCGGCCACGTGGGCGGCGATTTCGGGGTCTTTCTGCAGCGTGAACGCCCGCCGCAGCTCGACCAGCGCCTCCGCATGGCGGCCGAGCCGGTACAGCACCCAGCCGTAGCTGTCGATGATGGCCGCATCGTCCGGCACGGCGGTGCGCGCCCGATCGATCAGCTCTAGCGCCTCCTGATAGCGCGTGGTGCGGTCGGCCAGCGTGTAGCCCAGCGCATTGAGCGCGGCCACGTTGTCGGGTTCGATCACCAGGATGCGGCGGAAGTCGGCTTCCGCATGGTCGATGCGGTCGCGCCGTTCCCAAGCCAGTCCGCGCGAATACAGCAAAGCCAGGTCGTCCGGATAGGCGGCCAGGCCTCGCGCGAACACCTCCAGTTCGCCCGCGTCCTGGCCGTCTTTCTGGCGCAGCTCGGCTTCCATCAGGTAGGCGTCGCGGCGCGTGCCGTCCTCCACGCTGGCGTCGCCCTGCAGCGTGCGGGCGTCGGCGAAGGCCTCGTCGTTGCGCTTGAGGTCAAACAGCGTCTTGATCGCACGCAGCCGGGCTTCGGCCCGTTGTTCGCCCGCCGGCACGCTGCGGTACCAGGTGAGCGCTTCTTCATGGCGCTCGAGGAATTCGGCCATCTGGCCGAGCAGCAAACGGCGATCCGGACTGTACTGGGTCGGCTGGTCCGCGCCGGCGCGCTTCAGCTCTTCGTACAGGGCAGCCAGTGCCGTCTTGTCGTCGGCCTTGGCCAGCAGCTGCGCACGCAACCCGTAGGTCAGCGTGTCCTGCGGCCCCTGCCCCATGGCGCGCGAGGCCGCCGCCGGATCACCCAGCCGGTCGTATTCCTCGGCCAGCTTGAGCCGCAGGGCGGGGTCGGTCGCCGCTTTCGGCAGCAGGCCATCCAGTACCGTGCGCGCCTCCTGCTTGCGGTCGGCCTGCAGTAGCTGGCTCGCCTGCAGCAACGCCACCAGCGGCTCGCCGGAAAAGCGCTTCACCATGCCGCCGACCATGCGCTCGGCCAGGGCCGGCTGGTCCAGTTGCTGGGCAAGCACGGAAAAGCCGAGCCAGGGCTGCAGCTTGTTCGGGATGGCGCCGTCGTCCACCAGTTCCTTCAGCAGCCGCGGTGCCAGCGCCGGATCCTTGCCGCCGCTGCCCAGCGCCGCGAGCGCATACCGCCAGCCGCGGTCATCGGCATCCTTCATCAGCGCGGCCAGTTCCCGGCGTGCGATGCGCGCCTGTCCCTGGCGCAGCGCCAGCGTCGCCTCGGCACCACGCAGGGCCAGCGTGCGCGGGGAACGGGCCCGCCACAGCGCCAGCGCTTCGGTGGCCCGGGCATCGTCCTTCGCCAGCAGCGCGATCCGGGTGGCGCGCTCGGCGAGTCCGGCATCGTCGCCCCGCTTGGCCGCATCCAGGTACCAGTGGGCCGCTTCCGGCAACTGACCGGCCTGCAGGGCGAACTCACCCGCCATGACGGTGGCCAGTGCATCGTCCCGCGTGTCCGCCGGTGAGGCCGCGGACGCGGCGATGGCGGACGGTGCGGCAAGCGCGAGAACCAGCACGGCGATCCAGCTGCGAATCATTTCGGGCATGAACGTCACGTCGGCCGTAAAATGGCGGCCCTGATATGAGCCAGCAGCTTACTGCAAGCGCCTGAACGATGACGTTGTGGGTCCTCGGATTGAACCACCAGACCGCGCCGGTCGACCTGCGCGAACGGGTGGCGTTCGACGCCGGCACGGTGCCGCACGCGCTGTCGTCGCTGCGTGCGCTGCCCGACGTGGTCGAGGCCGCCCTGCTGTCCACCTGCAACCGCACCGAGCTGTATGCGGTGGCCGAGGACGGCGACGTGCTGGCGAGCTGGCTGGCCACCCATGCCGACGGCCTGGAAGGCTATCTCTACCGGCACAGCGACGCCGACGCCGTGCGCCACCTGTTCCGGGTGGCCACCGGACTGGACTCGATGGTGCTGGGTGAGCCGCAGATCCTGGGCCAGGTGAAGGAAGCCTGGGCCACGGCTCGCGAACACGGCGCGCTGGGCAACCGCCTGGACCGCCTGTTCCAGCAGACCTTTGCCGTGGCCAAGCGCGCGCGCACCGACACGCGGGTGGGCGCCAACCCGGTCTCGGTCGCCTCCACCGCCGTGCGGCTGGCGCAGAACTCCTTCGCCCGCCTCAGCGAATCCACGGTGCTGCTGGTCGGCGCCGGTGAGACCATCGAACTGGCCGCCAAGCACCTGAGCGAAGGCAAGGTGCGCCGGCTGCTGGTCGCCAACCGCACGCTGGCGCATGCGCAGGAACTGGCCACCCGCCACGGTGGTTACGCCCTGCCTCTGACCGAACTGGAACGGCACCTGGCCGAAGCCGACGTGGTGTTTTCCGCCACCGCCGCGCGCGAACCCGTCGTGCTGCAGGCCCAGGTCGCCGCCGCGCTGGCCAAGCGCAAGCACAAGCCCATGCTGCTGTTCGACCTGGCCGTGCCGCGCGACATCGAGGCCTCGGTGGCCGAGCTACGCGATGCCTATCTCTACACCGTCGACGACCTGGAACGCGCGGTCGAGGACAACCGCCGCAGCCGGCGCGAAGCCGCCGACGCCGCCGAGGCGATCATCGACGTGCAGGTCGGCCGCTTCATGGAGAGCCTGCTCGCCGGATCGCGCCAAGAACCGCTCAAGCGCCTGCGTGCGTTGGGCGAATCCACCCGCGAGGACGTGCTGGCGAAAGCCCGCCAGCAGCTCGCCAACGGCCGCGAACCGGAGCAGGTACTCGAATTCCTCGCCCACACGCTGACCAACCGCCTGCTGCATCCGCCGACCGCCGCCCTGCGCGAGGCTGCGATGAGCGGCGATGCCGACCTGGCGCGCGCCGCCGACCGCCTGTTCCCCGCGCACCCGCCCTATACCCATCTGAAGAAAGACGATGACGCCGACGCTGCGCCGTAAGCTCGAAGCGCTGGCCGAACGCCGGGAAGAACTCGAACGCCTGCTCGCCGACCCCGGCGTGATCGGCGACAGCGAGCGCTTCCGCAATCTCTCGCGCGAGTTCTCACAGCTGGAGCCGGTGGCCACCGCGATGGCGGAGGAAAACCGCGCACAGGCCGACCTCGCCGCCGCGCAGGCGATGCGCACCGACCCGGAACTGGCCGAACTGGCCGACGAGGAGATCGCCGCCGCCCAGCAGCGCCTGACGCAACTCGACGAGGAGCTGATGTTGCTGCTGCTGCCCAAGGACAACCGCGACGAGGGCAACCTGTTCCTGGAAGTGCGCGCCGGCACCGGCGGCGACGAGGCCGCGATCTTCGCCGGCGACCTGTTCCGCATGTACGCGCGCTACGCCGAGCGTCAGGGCTGGAAGGTCGAGATCGAATCCGACAGCCCCGGCGAACACGGCGGCTACAAGGAAATCGTGGCGCGGATCGTCGGTCGCGGCGCCTATTCCAGGCTCAAGTTCGAATCCGGCACCCATCGCGTGCAGCGTGTGCCGGAAACCGAATCGCAGGGCCGCATCCATACGTCGGCGGCGACGGTGGCGATCATCCCCGATGTGGACGAGGTGGACGACATCGTCATCAATCCTGCCGACCTGAAGGTCGACACGTTCCGCTCCTCCGGCGCCGGCGGCCAGCACGTCAACAAGACCGAGTCCGCCATCCGCATCACCCATGTGCCCAGCGGCGTGGTGGTGGAATGCCAGACCGAGCGCAGCCAGCACGCCAACCGCGACAAGGCGATGAAGCGACTGAAGGCGCAGCTGCTCGACGCCGAACGCAGCAAACAGCAGGCCGCGCAGGCGGAGACGCGCAAGCTGCAGGTCGGCAGCGGCGACCGCAGCCAGCGCATCCGCACCTACAACTTCCCGCAGGGCCGCATCACTGACCACCGCGTCGAAGGACTCACACTGTACGACCTGCCCAACATCATCCAGGGCAACCTGGACGAACTGATCGACCGGCTCAGTCGCGAGCACCTGGCCGACGAACTCGCTCGCCTGACGGAGGCCGCATGAATCCCGTCGTGCGCCGCACCGGACTGACGCACCTGGACGTCGTCGTCGACCTGTTCGACCAGTACCGCGGGTTCTACGGCCAGCCCTCCGACTTGGCGCTGGCGCGCGATTTCATCCGCGCCCGCATGGAACGCGACGAATCCGTCGTGCTGCTGGCGTGGATCGACGAGCGGGCCGTCGGCTTCACCCAGCTGTATCCCACGTACTCGTCGGTCAGCGCGGCGCGCGTCTGGACACTCAACGATTTGTTCGTGACGCCGGACGCACGCCGCAACGGCGTGGCCCGCGCGTTGCTGTCGGCGGCCGCGGATTTCGCCCGCGCCGATGGCGCGCTGCGACTGGAACTGGAAACCGACCACGACAATGCCAACGCACAGGCGCTGTACCGCTCGATGGGCTGGGCCGCGTACGACGGCACGCTGCGCTTCCGCCTGCCGCTCTGACCGCGGCGGTGAACACTGATTTCCCTACTGTGGGAGCGACGTCAGTCGCGAACAGGCTGTCGAGATCGCGACTGACGTCGCTCCCCCATTCGGAGATCCAGGCATCCGCGACTTGTCGTGCACGGTCGCCCGTCGCTAGGCTGCATGCATGATCGCCGCGACCTCTCCCGCTGCATATAGCACCTGCGGCATGGGCCCCGGAAATCGCGATGGCCGCTGAAGGCCCGCGCGACGAACGCGCGCAACTGCGGCAGCGGGTGCAGCGAGCCCCGCAGGACTTCATCGCGTGGGTGATGCTGTCCGATGCCGAGCTCGACCACGGCGACGCCGATGCAGGGCAGCGCGCCGCCGAGCGCGCGTTGAATCTCCGCCCCCGCCATCCCGAAGCCCTCGCGCGGCTCGGCCGCAGCCACTGGCTGTCGGGTCGGCACGTGCAGGCCGCGCAGGCGTTGAGCGAGGCCGCCGCGCAAGCGCCGCAGCATCCCGGCATTGCGCTGTGGCTGGGCCATGCACTGGAAGACGCCGGTGAAGCCGAAGCCGCCGCGCAGGCCTACGAACACGCCTACCGGGTGGTGCCGAACGAGCCGATGTTCGCCGCCCATCTGCTCAACTGGCGCCGCAAGCTGTGCGACTGGCGCGAGCTGGATGCGCTGTCGGCGCAGGTGCGTCGCGCCGTGCGCGAAGGCAACGGAGTCGTGGAACCGTTCGCCTTCCTCAGCGAAGACGCCAGCGCGGACGAACAGCTGGCTTGCGCGCGTCAGCGTGCGCAGGCGCTCGCATCGGTGATCCGGCCGCTGCCGCCGGCCCCGCGCGCGCCGGCGGACACCCCGCTCCGCCTTGGCTTCCTGTCCAACGGCTTCGGCGCGCATCCCACGGGTCTGCTGACGGTCGCCTTCTTCGAAGCCCTGAAGGCGCAGGACGCGCTGGCCGCGCACCTGTTCGCGCTCTCACCCGATGATGGCAGTCCGATCCGGCAACGGTTGCAGGCAGCGACGCAGTTGCACGACCTCTCCGGACAACCGCACGCGCGCATCGCGCAGGCCATCCGCGATCAGCGCATCGACGTGCTGTACGACCTACGCGGCTGGGGCGGCGGTGGCACGCCGGAAGTACTGGCGATGCGGCCGGCGCCCGTGCAGGTCAACTGGCTGGCTTATCCCGGCACGTCCGGCGCGCTGTGGATCGACTACGTGCTGGCGGACCGTTTCGCCCTGCCCGCTGCGTTGACGCCGGGCTTTAGCGAAGCGGTCGCCTGGCTGCCCGGCGCCTTCCAGCCGTCGGACACCCGTCGCGCGATCGACACGCCTCCGTCACGCGAAGCCTGCGGGCTGCCTGCTGTCGGCGTGGTCTATGCCTGCTTCAACAACAGCTACAAGATGAATCCACGCAGCATGACGCGGATGTTGCACGTGCTCGCCGGCGTTGAAGGCAGCGTGCTGTGGCTGCTGTCCGGGCCAGGCCTTGCCGATGATCGCCTGCGCGCGGCAGCACAGGCGCACGGCGTGGATCCGGCGCGGCTGGTGTTCATGCGCAAGCAGCCCCATGCGGACTATCTGGCGCGCTACCGGCATGCCGACCTGTTCCTCGACACGCATCCGTACAACGCGCATACCACCGCGTCCGATGCTCTGTGGGCCGGCTGTCCGGTGTTGACCTGCCCCGGCGAGACGTTCGCCGCGCGCGTGGCCGGCAGCCTCAACCATCATCTCGGTCTGGACGACATGAACGTGGCCGACGACGCGGCGTTCGTCGCCGCGGCGATCCGGCTGGGCCACGATGCCGCGGCGCGCGCGGAGCTGCGCACGCGCCTGCAGAACGCACGCGTGGACGCACCACTGTTCGACATGCCGCGCTTCGTGGAAGGCTTCGCCGACATCGCCCGGCGCATGGCGGACCGGCAGCGCGCGGGCCTGCCGCCCGCGCCACTCGACTGACCCGCGATTGCGCTACCCTGCGCGCATGAGCCATGCCGATGCCCTGATCCCGCTGCACCTGTGCGTGCTGACCGTCTCCGACAGCCGCAGCCTCGCCGACGACCGTTCCGGCGATTACCTCGCCGAAGCACTGACGCAGGAAGGCCACCACCTGCACGACCGCGTCCTGCTGCCCGACGACCGTTACCGGCTGCGCGCATGCGTCTCGCAATGGATCGCCGATCCGGACGTCGACGGCATCCTGGTGACCGGCGGCACTGGCTTCACCGGTCGCGATTCCACGCCCGAGGCGCTGCTGCCGCTGCTGGACAAGGAAATGCCCGGCTTCGGCGAACTGTTCCGGCATGTGAGCGTGGAGGAAATCGGCACCTCGTCGCTGCAGTCGCGCGCCTTCGCCGGCCTGGCCAACCAGACCTTCATCTTCTGCCTGCCGGGCTCCACCTCGGCCTGCCGCACGGCGTGGGAGAAGATCATCCGCGCCCAACTCGATGCACGCACCCGCCCCTGCAACCTGGCGACGCTGCGTCCCCGCCTGAAGGAATGAGCAAGGAGAGCCCGCGATGTCCCTCGATGCCACCCTGCGTCTGCTCACCAAGGCCAGCGGCCTGACGGCCGCCGATCTCGCCGCCGCCATCCCGCGTGCCGGCGTGGCCACGGTGAAGTCGTGGCTCGCCGGCGAGAAGCTGCCCGGCGGCGACCAGCTCGCCGCGCTGGCGCGTGCGTTCGGTGTTCCGGCCGGCGCCCTGCTGTCGGAACTGGCGACCACGCTGGACCCCGCCCGCACGCAGGGCGAACACGACCTGTTGGCCGCCTACCGCGCGCTCAACACCCGCCAGCAGGGCGCGCTGCTCGAAGTCGCCCGCGGCATGGCTGGCCACACCGCCCGCCGCAAGCGCTGAATCCCTTCCCCCACCACCGCACAGGATGCCGCGATGAAAGCCCTCAAGCGCAAGGAATACGAAGCCCGCCTCAAGCCGCTGCAACTGGAGCTGGCCGCGATGGCACGCTGGGCCTCGCATGTCGGTGCGCGCATCGTGGTGGTGATGGAAGGCCGCGACACCGCTGGCAAGGGCGGCGCCATCGGCGCGATCACCGAACACCTCAACCCGCGCCAGTGCCGCGTGGTGGCGCTGCCCAAGCCCAGCGAGCGCGAAGCCTCGCAGTGGTATTTCCAACGCTACATCACGCACCTGCCGGCGGCGGGCGAGATCGTCCTGTTCGACCGCAGCTGGTACAACCGCGCCGGCGTGGAGAAGGTGATGGGCTACTGCAGCGACGAGCAGCACGCGCGTTTCCTCGCGCAGGCGCCCGTGTTCGAGAAAGGGATCACCGATGACGGCATCCTGCTGTTCAAGTACTGGCTGTGCGTGGACCAGGCGCAGCAGGAAGAGCGCTTCGCCGAACGCGCCGAAGAACCGTTGAAGAGCTGGAAGCTGTCGCCGATCGACCTGAAGGCGCGCGAGAAGTACGCCGACTACACCGCCGCGCGCGAAAGCATGCTCAAGGCCACCCATACCAGGCACGCGCCGTGGACGCTGGTCGACTTCAACGAGCAGCGCATCGGCCGCCTCACCCTGATCCGCGACCTGCTGGACCGCCTGCCCGATACGCAGGTGCCACTGGAACCGCTGGGCCTGCCGCCGCTCAAGGGCAAGCTGCACAAGGAACGCTACGGCGTGCTCAAGCCGATCAAGCCGCACCACGGCGGCTGACGCATGCGGTTGCCGCTGATGGCCGCGCTGTGGCTGGCCGCATCGCGCGCGCTGGCGCAGGACGCCGTTGCGGCATCCGACGAGGCCGATGCGACGACGCTTGAAACCCTGACCGTCCGGCCCGAGCCGGAGGAAGTGGTGGACCTCTACCGCTTCGAGAATCCGGTCGAGGTCGAGCCCACCGTCTTCGACCGCAGCTGGAAGGAACCGACCAGCCTGGAGCAACTGGGCAAGAACGGCGGCATCGTGCCGGTGCTGGCCGGACTTGCGGCGAAAGGCATACAAACCGGCGCACGCAAGATCCCCGGCTGGAAGGAACCTCGGCAAGAGGTGATCGCACGCCCACCGCCGCTGGACGAGGAACAGGCCGCGCGGGCCTTGCGCCTGCAGCAGTCCGGCGACCCCTGAGGCTGCATCACCGGCCGCAGTGCCCTGCGCAGACCATCGACGCAGGCGCACGTCGACGACCGCGCGACGACCGCCCGATCCTGCCCTGCGAACTGCCGGGCTCGCTGCCCGACATCCCGTTGGCGGACAAACCGTCGGCCGCGTCGTCACCGACAGCGAACAGGCATCTTCACGCCGGGGCGGACAGTGCATGCACACGCCAGACAACGACGACCAGCGTCGCATCCGGCACGCCATCGACAGGTCGCTACGGGACATCGTGCGGTCACCGCGTGTCCGTGCGCCGCACGCGTGAATGCGGGCGCGATGATGCGCGCCCTGCGTACGCGCCTCCACGGTTGACGCATGGCATGTCGCACGCCGGCAGGTTCCGTCTGCTTACCAGCGCGACACAGCCATTGCAGCGCCAACAATTGCGATAGTCCAACTGCATCACATCCGTTCATGCCGGCGTACGGCATACCGGCAACCGGCCGATGCCGACACGCACCGACCGCCCCCACACCGCACTACCCGCCACGACGGGGACTGCCTGCGCAGTCCGCGACCTTCACCTTACGCACGGCTATGGGAGAGTGAACATGTTGAGGAGCTTGGGCAGGATCTATTGGCTGATCGGAGCACTGGCGATGACCGCCAGTGGCAGCGCCTACGCGCAGACCGTCAGCTGCAGCGGCGTACCCGCGTGGACGTCATCCACCATCTACAACCCCGGCGACCGGCTGGTGTACCAGAACCGGCTTTACGAGGCGAAGATCCAGATCTGGAATGCACCCCCGACGCATTGCACGAGCTGCGGCTGGTACCAGGACCTGGGCGCGTGCGGCACCGGCAGCAACCAGCCGCCCGGCGTGACGCTGACGGCACCCGCCAACGGCGCATCGGTCGCCACCGGCAGCACGGTGACCGTCAGCGCCACCGCCAGCGACAGCGACGGCACCATCGCGCGCGTGGAATTCTTCCGCGGCACGACGTCACTCGGCGTGGATACCGCATCGCCGTACACCGTCAGTTGGAGCAACGCGACCGCCGGCAGCCATGCCTTCCGCGCGGTCGCCACCGACAACGGCGGCGCGACCGCCCAGTCGGCCACCGCGACGATCACCGTGGGCACGGCCTCCGACACCGTCGCGCCCAGCGTACCGGGCGGATTGAACTCGCCATCGAAGACCGCGTCCAGCGTGTCGCTGGCATGGAATGCCTCCACCGACAACAGCGGTGGCAGCGGGGTGGCCGGTTACGACGTCTACCGGAACGGCTCGCTCGCGGGCTCGGCCACCGGCACCAGTTACACCAGCACGGGACTGTCGGCCAGCACCGCGTACAGCTTCACGGTCCGCGCACGCGACAATGCCGGCAATGCCTCCGCACAGAGCGGCGCCATCAGCGTAACGACATCGGCCATCAGCGACAGCGTCGCACCGTCGGTGCCCGCCAATCTGGCCGTGGTCGGCCAGACCGGCAGCAGCATCTCGCTGGCGTGGAACGCCTCCACGGACAACAGCGGCGGCACCGGCGTGGCCGGATATGACATCTACCGCAATGGCACGCTTGCCGGGTCGTCCAGCGGCCCTGCCTATACCGTGACCGGACTGGCCGCCGCCACCAGCTACAGTTTCACCGTCCGTGCGCGCGACGCGGCCGGCAACGCATCGGCACAGAGTGCGGGCATCACCGGCAGTACCACGTCCGGAGGCGGCGGCAGCAAGCGGCTGCTCGGCTACTTCGTGCAGTGGGGCATCTACGCGCGCAACTACCGGGTGAAGAACATCGACACCAGCGGTACCGCCGCCAAGCTCACCCACATCAACTACGCCTTCGGCAACGTGCGCAACAATCGCTGCGAGGTCGGCGTGACCCAGCCCACCAACGAGGCCACCGGTGCCGGCGGCGATGCGTTCGCCGACTACACCAAGGCCTTCAGCGCGGCCGAAAGCGTCGACGGCGTGGCCGACACCTGGGACCAGCCGCTGCGCGGCAACTGGAACCAGCTGAAGGAACTGAAGGCCAAGCATCCCGGCCTGAAAGTGCTGATCTCGCTGGGCGGCTGGACGTGGTCGCGCGGCTTCGCCGAGGCCGCCAGGCCCGCCAACCGGCAGGCCTTCGTGGCCTCGTGCATCGACGCCTACATCCGCGGCAATCTGCCCGTCACCGACGGCGCAGGTGGCACGGGCGCGGCGCTGGGGGTGTTCGACGGCATCGACCTGGACTGGGAATATCCCAATGCCTGCGGCCTCAGCTGCGGATCGGCGGAGGACCGCGCCAACTTCACCGCCCTGCTCGCCGAGTTCCGCCGCCAGCTCAACGCGGTGCGTCCCGGCCTGCTGCTCACCGTGGCGGTGGGTGCCGGCGTCGACAAGATCGCCGCCACCGATCCGGGCCAGTACGCGCAGCACCTGGATTTCATCAACATCATGAGCTACGACTTCCACGGCACGTGGGAACCCCGCACCAACCACCATTCGGCGCTGTTCGATTCGCCCAACGATCCTTCCACCGGCGACATCCGGTTCTACAACAGCAATGATGCGGTCGAGGCTTTCCTGCAGCGCGGCGTGCCGGCGTCGAAGTTGAACCTGGGCATCGGTTTCTACGGCCGTGGCTGGACCAATGTGCCCAACGTCAACAACGGCCTGTACCAGAGCGGCAGCGCTGCCGCGGGCACGTACGAAGCGGGCAACGAGGACTACCGCGTGCTGAAGAACCTGGCCTGGCCCAGCTTCATCGATCCCGTCGCGCGCGCGCACTGGATCTACAACGGCACCACGTTCTGGTCGTTCGACAACCCGGCGATCATCACCGAGAAAATGAACTACACGAAGGTGCAGGGACTGGGCGGTGCGTTCTTCTGGGAGCTCAGCGGCGACGATGCGCAGGGCACACTGGCCAAGACGATGAGTGCGGGATTGGAGTAACCGCAAGGAATGGAGAGGAAGCGGCCGGTTGGCCGCTTCCTTTCTTCTCCCGCCACGAAAATCGCGTCAGCCGGTCACGAAACCTTCGTTGACGGCCCCGTCCCAGTTGCTGCGCGCCACGTCGTCCACGCGGGCCGACGGCGGCCCGTGCCGCAGCCAGGCCTCCAGTGCATCGAGCGCATCGGCATCGCCGTCGGCGATCACTTCCACGCGGCCATCCGGCAGATTGGTCGCACGACCCGACAGCCCCAGGTCCAGCGCACGCTCGCGGGTGGACGCGCGGAAGAACACGCCCTGCACCTTGCCACTGACCAGGAAGCGCGCCGTCGCCATCACACCTTCGCTTTCGGACCGCCCGCTTCGGCGATGGCGGCCTCGATCTCCTTGCCCGTTACAGGGCCGAGGAACTGCTTGGCCACCTTGCCGTCCGGCGCAATCAGGTAGGTGAGCGGCAGCCCGCGCGGCGTGGCGAAGTCGGCCGGCGGGTTGTACACATCGAGGATCGCGATGGGATACACCACCGGCCGTTCTTCCAGAAAGGCCTTCAGGTCGTCGGCTTCGATCTCTTCATAAGCCAGCCCGATCACCTCGATGTGCTCGTTGTCCTTGTCCAGCGCAGAGAGATCCGGCATCTCCTTCAGGCACGGCGCGCACCAGGTGGCCCAGAAGTTCACCACCACCCACTTGCCGCGCCGTGCGGCCAGCGTGTAGTCGGCGCCATCGAGCGTCTTGACCTGCAATACAGGCACCTCCGCCGTGCGGTCGGCAGGCTTCTCCTCATCGGGGTCCACGGTCTGCACATGCGCCTCGATCGCCGGCTCCGCCACGTCGGCGGGCGCCGAACCTGCATTGCACGCGGCCAGCAGCAACACCGCTGCCAGTGTCAGGGAGGAAACGGACTTCATGCAGGCTCCTGGTGGGATTCGGTGAACAGGTCGCTGACGCGTTTCTTCAGCAGTTCGCGCAAGGGCATGCGCAGGTCGTCCACTGCGACGCGTGCAGCGCGACCCAGGGCGTCGTCGTGGAACGGCAGGTGCGCTTCGGCCACGGGAATGCGCAGCTGGCAGGCTTCGTACAGGTCGCACAGCGTCAGGTCGTCCAGGTCGCGCGCCAGCAGCCACTCGCCTTCCTCGTCGCGGCGCAGCAGGTTGATCTCGGACAGCTGGCCCAGCATCTGCTGGATCAGCGAATCGGTCAGCATCGGCTCCATCGCCAGGATCTGGTCGCTGTGCAGCCCCTTGCCTTTCTCCCGCGCCTGCGCAAAGCGCCCCAGCATGCGCAGCAGGCCGTACAGCTCGTAGCCGATCGGCAGTCGCAGCGCCACCGGCTGGTAGCGGAACGCGGCCATGCCCGAGGCCAGCGACGCACCCAGCAGCACCGCCACCCAACACAGGAAGATCCACAGCAGCAGGATGGGCGCCGCCGCCACAGCGCCATAGATCTTCTGGTAGGTGTTGAAGCTGCCGAGATAGGCGCCCAGGCCCCACTTGGACAGTTCCAGCAGCACCGTCGCCAGCAACGCGCCGGCCACGGCGTAGCGCCACTTGATGGTCCGGTGCGGCACCACGCGGTAGATCACCACGATGGCCGCCAGTTCGATCAGCACCGGCGCCACACTCAGCGACAGCGTCTGCAACCAGCGGCCACCGTCGGTGGCGAACACCGGCAAGGCATAGAAGCGCGCGGACAGCGCCAGCGAGGCCGCCGCCATCAGCGCGCCCAGCGTCAGCACGGTCCAGTACACCAGGAAGCGGGACAGCTTCGGCCGCGCACTGCGCACCCTCCAGATGCGGTTGAAGGTGGCCTCGATGCTGTTGAGCGTGATCAGCAGCGACGCCACCAGCGCGATCACACCCACCGCGGTCAGCTTGCCGGTGTTGGCCAGGAAGCCGTCCAGCTTCTCCTTCAGGCTGACCGCCGCGCCCGGCAGGAAGTTGGCGAAGATGTAGTCGCGTAGCTGCGCGCTCCATTCCTGGAACACCGGGAACGCCGACAGCACGCCGAACACCACCATCGCCAGCGGCACCAGTGCGAACAGGGTGGTGTAGGCCAGCGAACCGGCGGCCTGGAACAGGCGGTCGTCGAGGAAGCGCTTGGCCAGGAAGCGGAAGAACGTGCCCATGCGTGCGCGGTCGCGCATGCGTTCGGTCCAGCGGTTCAACGAGTCCAGAGGCTCCATGGGCGGAAGGGTAACCGATGCGTCATGGAGGCGACATCGCCGATACTAGGCACTTCCCCGGTGATGAAGACGGTCCGATGCCCGAGATCCTGGTGCTCTACTACAGCCGCGGCGGCTCCGTGGCGCGGCTGGCGCGGCAGATCGCGCGTGGCGTGGGCGAAGTGGACGGCATGTCCGCACGGCTGCGCAGCGTGCCGCCGGTGGCGGCGGTGACCCAGCAGGCCGCACCGCCCGTGCCCGAAGACGGCGCGCCTTACGTGGACAGGCAGGACCTGGCCGACTGCGCCGGCCTGATCCTGGGCAGCCCCACCCGCTTCGGCAACATGGCCGCGCCGGTCAAGCACTTCATCGACGGCCTGGGCGCCGAATGGGCCAGCGGCACGCTGGTCGGCAAGCCGGCGGCGGTGTTCACCTCCACCGCCACCCAGCACGGCGGGCAGGAATCCACGCTGCTGTCGATGCAGGTACCGCTGCTGCACCACGGCTGCGTGATCGTCGGCATTCCCTTCACCGAGCCGCAGCTCAGCAGCACGCGCACCGGCGGCACGCCGTATGGCGCCAGCCATGTGGCCGGTGGCGACGACGACCCGCAGCCCAGCGAGGAGGAAGCCGCACTCGCCCGCGCGCTCGGCCGCCGCGTGGCGGATATCGCCCGTCGCCTGGGGGTGAACTGATGGACCGCTCGCGCCTGCTGCTCGCCGGCCTGCTGCAACTGCTGGCCATCCTGTATGCCGTATGGTTCTGGGGCGACCGCCAGTACACGCTGGCGTTGCTGGTGTTCGCACTGCCGCCGATCCTGTTGATGATCGGGGTGATGGCGCGCCGGCGTACGGCGGCGTTCTGGGCCGGCGTGTTCGCGCTGTTCTGGTTCTCTCACGCAGTGATGGTGGCGTGGGCCGACCCGGTGAAGGCGAAGTTCGCTTGGGTGGGCATCGTGCTGTCCATCGGCATCGTGCTGGCGACCAGCTGGCCGGCGTTCGCCAAGCGGTTCGGCAGGAAGGGATGAGGCGCTTTGCCGTCGCGCTGTTCTTCTGCGCCTTGGCGCCGTGCGCGGGGGCGCAGGACGCGGTGTGCGAACCCGTCGAACCGGCGCGTGTGGAGAACCGCGATGGCAGCGTGCTGACCGTGCGGACCGAATGTCCTTCGCCCGGGCTGCGTCGCCACATCGCCGAGCTCACGTGCGATGCCGGGCATAGCTGCGACCGCCTGGAGGTCGATCAGGAAACGGCCTACACCCCGATGGGCAACGCCGGGCTGGTGGATGTGGACGGGGACGGCCTGCATGAGGTCGAGATCCGCGGCGCGTGCGGTGCGGGGCCGAACTGCGAGGGCGATATCTACCGGATCGACCCGGCCACGCGGACGCTGCAGCACTTCTTCAGCGGCGGCTACTACGAGCTGCAGTTCATCGACGGGTGGCTGGTGCAGGCCGGGCGCAGCAGTTGCTGCAGTTGGAACTACCTGATGTGGAAGCTGGATGCCGTCCATTCGCTGCCGCTCGACGACGGCAACAGGCACCTGCGGGCACAGGTGGACGGCAGTGGCGCCACCTACGACGAAGACGGTCGCGGCGACGCGCAATGCACGTTCCTGCGGGAAAGCGGCGATAATCGCGTGGTGGTCGCACCGCCTTCGCCGGGACTGGAAGACATGATCTGCCGGCACTACGGCGAGGCGTACCGCCTGACACCCCCGGATACAACGCCAGGCGCGCCGTGAGCGCCGGCAGGAGCCTTGAGATGGACGAGCTGCTGATCGTCACCACCGGTGGCACGATCGACAAGATCTACTTCGACGACAAGTCCGACTACCAGATCGGCGACCCGCAGATCGGCATGATCCTGCGCGAGCTGGGGGTGACGTTCCGTTTCACGGTCATCCCGATCCTGCGCAAGGACTCGCTGCATATCACCGACGAGGACCGCGAGCTGATCCGCGCCACCATCGCGGCGCAGCCGACCCGGCACGTGCTGGTGACGCATGGCACCGACAGCATGGTGCAGACCGGCCATGTGCTGGCCTCGATCACCGACAAGACCATCGTCATGACCGGCGCCCTCAGCCCCGCCCGCTTCCGCGGCTCGGACGCGGAGTTCAACATCGGCTGCGCGATCGGCGCCGTGCAGTCGCTGCCGACGGGCGTGTACATCGCCATGAACGGACGGATCTGGGATCCGGCGAAAGTGCGGAAGAATGTGGCGGCGAACCGGTTCGAGGCGATTTGAGGCCGACAGGCGGATGGATGCTGCAGCAACAACAAGGCCCGCTGATGCGGGCCTTGTGCTTTCACGAGGGAGGGAATCGTTCTCCGACCCTCAAGACCTCATCGGAAAACGCACTCTGTCCTCTGTTTCGAAGGATCAGGCCTACGGCGGCGTGATGACGAACGCGCAGAGGCTTGCCGACAGTGGGACAGCCTTTGCGCCCATGGCCTCATACAGCGCAATAGCCCGGTGGTTGCTGGAACGCACATTGTTGATCACCAGCTCGCGGCACGCCTTCTCACGCGCTTTCTGTCGCAGCTGCTCGATCACCGTACTGCCATAGCCACGCGAGCGCTGTCTCGAATCGATCTCGATCTTCTCCAGCACGAAGCTCTCGCCGGGCTCGAACCAGCCATGGGCACGACCTACCCGGCGTCCATCGAGCCATGGCTCGATGACATAGTGACGCCGCTGCTCGCTCTCTTCAAAGCGCCAGTCCGTTTTCATCTGGAGATCGTTTGCTTTCAATGCTTGTCTACTTGTCTGCTATGGCCGAACACCTGAATCAAGCCGGACCGCGTGGCGGCCAGGACAAAGGCGAGCAGGGGGTCCGGGAACGGGCGCCAGAATACCTCCTCCCAAGCGGATCCGCGCGACCAGCGCGGCGGAACCGACAAAGCATGTGCCCGTGACGCACGGCACCGACAGAGCATAGGTCATAGGTTGGGGTGAGCGCAGCGAAGCGCAACACCGTCTCCGTCCTCTGCACGGAAGCGTCCACGAGGTAAGCCAACCGCGCACGCCGAGAGCTCAAGGATCCATCACCTTCAGCGCGCGTTGGGGTTCACAAGCTCACTCCAACCTATGCCCCTGCCGCGAACGCCACGGCACATGGACGAGCGTCGCCTCCTAACCCCCGTGCTTCGTCCTGTGATAAGCCACCAGCGCATTCGCGTGTCCGTGGCCCATCTTGTGCTCCGTCTTCAACAACGCCACCTGCTCCATGTGCTTGCGGTCGCTGACGGCCTCCAGGATCTTGAACCAGTGCTCGACGGGCCTGCCGTACCGCTTCTCTATCGAGGGGAAGTAGGAAGCCGGACCTTTCATCTTTTCGTTCGTCGCCATTACAGTTCTCCTCACGATGGAATGAGGCAGCCGCATCGCCACGTGGGCACGCCTGGCCTGCCTTGCCTAACCGACGAAGGCGCGCGCGCCGGATCGACACGGCCAGTGATCCCTGCGGTCCGCGCCGCGACACAGCAAAAAACGCTACGGGCATGGTCTCTACCCGCTCTTTCACTCCTCTTTCCCGACCCCCACTGTCACATCACACAATAGACGCTGACACGTATTCTGCGGCGCAAACCCTACCCTGATCCCGGCTTGCGATGCCGCCGCTGCATGACAAGCGCATCGCGCGTGACAGCCCCGTTCGGCGGGAGGATGATCGCGACGGAAACAGAGCGCAGCGACTTCGCCTGTTTCCGGACGCCACCGGCGTCCATGCAGACACCGGAGATCTCCGCATCGCGGCATGCGTGCGGGGATAACGCGAACCGACTCCGGACGAACGGGGAAGCCGATAGCGCGAGCAGCCTGGGCTTCCTCTTCCGCACCTTTACTGGAGCGGGTGGAGATGACGACGCGACGCGCGGTACACGTGGGATTCGCTGCCATGCTGCTCGGGTACTGGGCAGGATTGGCGGCGGGCATCGACGCGCACTGGTTCACGCACGGGATCTACGTTGCGGTGATGATCGCTGCCACCGCCATGCTCTACCTGCGTGCGGCCCGGATCCGCGAGGAACGTTCGGCATGGGCGCTGCTCGCGTTGGGGTTCACTCCGTGGACGCTGGGTTGGGTGCTGCATCTGGGTGGCGAGGCATTGGGAAATCCCTGGATATCACCGGGCCCCATCGACATGTTCTGGATGTCGCTGTATCCGTTCGCGATGGCGGCGCTGTTCCAGCTCGGGCGCCAATTGAGTGGACTGGGCACGGCGCTGCTCACGGACATCCTGACCATCACCCTGGTGACCGCGGGCCTGGTGACCGCGCTGGCGCTTCCACCGCTGCTGGCGACCGAAAGCCTCGGTGAACTCGGCCGCCTCATCGTGGTCGCCTATCAGGTCGGCGACAGCATCCTCGCCGCCATCGCGGTGGTGGCGTTCGCGCTCGCCGGCAGGCAGGTCAGTGTCGCCTGGATGCTGCTCGCCGCCGCGATCCTCACGCTGGGCGTCGCCGACACCGCCTGGACGTTGGAAGCCGCCGCCACCGGTCCGGTGCCGGGCATGATCGCGTCCAACGCGCTCTATCCGCTCGGACCCGTGCTGGCCGCCGCGGCGGCGTGGCAGGCACCGCGCGATCGCAGCACCCGCTTCACCGGCGCCGAGATACGCATCCATGCGGCCGTCGTGCTGGGGGTGCTGCTCGGCATCGGTTTGCTGGCGGCGAACGAATGGATCGCCGTTCCCGCCGTGTCGGTGCTGCTGGTGGCGATGGGCCTGGCGGCGGCCATGCACCGGATCTGGCGGGCATTGCTGAAGGTCCTGCGCACCACGCGCTCCGCCGCACGGGAGCGGGAACTCGTCAACGACGTCCGTCATGCGCTCGCCGCCGGCGATCTCCAGCTGCACTATCAACCATTGGTCGACCTCCGGACAGGCGCGGTGCATGGCGTCGAAGCGCTGCTGCGGTGGGACGCGCGGCGTCCAGACGAGTTCCTGCCCGCGGTCGAGCGCACCGATCTCATTCGGGCGATCACCGACTTCGTGCTGGATCGCGCGCTCGACGATCTTGCAGGGTGGCGCGCATCGGGTCACGACATCGGGGTATCCATCAATCTCGCCGCCGCGAATCTCGGCGAGATCGATCTGCCCGAACGCGTCGCCAATGCGCTGCTCCAGCACCGGCTGCCGGGCCATCTGCTGACACTGGAAATCACCGAGACCGCCGCCTTGGGCGAGGGCGCGCTCCCCGATCGGGTGGTCGCCGCCTTGAGCGCCGCGGGCGTGGCGTTTTCCATCGATGATTTCGGCACCGGGCATTCCTCCCTGGTGCGCATTGCCCGCTTCCCGATCACCGAGATCAAGATCGACCGCTCCTTCGTGAACGATATGAAGCACGCCAAGCTCCCGATCGTCGCCACCAGCATCACCCTCGCCCGCAGTCTCGGCATGCGCGTCGTCGCAGAAGGTGTCGAGGACGCCGAGACCATGGCGCAGCTGCGCATGCTCGGCTGCGACATCGGCCAGGGCTATTACTTCTCCAGGCCGGTGACGCGGGGTGAGCTGAGTCGATGGTTGCTTCGGGCACCGGTAGCGCGCGAATCCGCGGGTGGTTCGGGCTGACGCTCCGTTTTACGCTCGGCCGGATACTGACCCGGACAGGTTTCGGTCCAGAATCAGTCGCCCGTAGCACGCAATCTCCCGCACGCTAGGGCCTCGGCTTGGCCGCGCGATACTGGCCCTTCTCGCCGACGCGAGCCCCGGCAGGATCGGCGTGGACGCAGATGACACCTCCGCAGATCACCGCGTCGGAGGCGTAGAACGCCTGCACGACCGGCACGGCGTCCTCGTAGCGCTGGAGCTCTTCCTTCGTGCTGGCCAGTTCGCGCCGGTAGTAGCCCAGAACCGCCCAGGCCGCGAACACCACCAGCACGAGCACCGTGCCAGCGGAAATCAGCCACATCCAGACCATGCGACCAGCACACCTGATCTGCGCGGATGCACCCGCCACCGCCGCGCCATACTCGGCCGTGACCGGCGACACCGCATCGTGCGCCTCATGGGCGATGCGCGCGCTGGCGCTGTCCACGATGCCGCCGACATCGCGACGGAACTGGCCAACCTCCTGCCGAAGCGATTGCACCTGCTCGTTGATGGCCGCACTCATGCGCGCCTCCCGCTGGACCATCTCCGCCCGCAACACCATCAGCGCCTTGATGGCGTCGGCTGACGTGACGTTCGTAGACACTGCATTGGCGTCTTCCATGGCGACTCCCTTGTTCTCGACATCCGTGTGAATGGGGCACTCAGACGCGCTTCTAGCGCACCATCTGGCGGTCCTGAGACGTAGCATGTTCGGAAGCCTGGTGCTGCGCGAGCCACCGCTCACCCTGCGCCTCCATCTCCCGACCTTCCGCCGAACGCGCGAACTCGGTCGCCGCACGATCCGCCGCGGCGCTGTCGCCGGACATGACAGCGGCGAGGTAGCGGTCAGCAACAGAATGGGGCAGAGCACCGGCGTCGGCTCGGTGTCCGACAGCATGATCATCGGCCCGCGTTTCCTGCAGCCCATCCGCTGCAGGTTGAGGTTGCTCGATCCTTTGTCCATCTTCCCGGCCCACAGCGTGGAGCAACCCGCCGTCCGTGGAAGTCAGTACGTACTGCCAACGGGTCTGCTGGGGATTTCCTAAGACCGCGGAAATGAACTCTGGGTACTCCCCTGGATGTATCGTCTGGCAACCCGCCGAGTCTGTGTTGTGCGGCGATCCGGCATGGATCTTGAAAGAGTTGTTCAACCGTCGAATGCCGTCGATGTCATCCTGGGTGAACCACCCGTCACCATTCGTATCTCGCTGTACGAGATCAGCATTCCGGGGCGCGCTGGACTGCTCGGGGGTTGGCCTCAACGAGAAGTCATTGGCATTACCCCTGGCAGGATGCGTGCTTCTCAGCATTTCGAAGGAGCCTTCCGCCATGCGCCCGAGGTCCGGAATCGCGTCATTATTCGCTCGCTCTCCCTGCGGCCGACGCCATTGGACGTTTGCGTAGACCGTGTCCTCTCGACCAGGCGCAGGGCGCGCATGCGCATCGTACTGCGCTGTTGGCTCAGTGTTCGCGCGATCGGCAATGAACCAGTGCCGGTTTCCGTCCATATCTTTCCGTAGCACCACGATGTGGTCGTCATACACGCCGGTGCCCCGACGCAACTCTCGCTCATGGGCTCCGGGAATTCGTGGGTCGTCCATGGCCGCTACTGTGGATGTCTCCTTTCGTAGCCCAAGGATCACGCTGTCCCCATTTCTCAACGCGTCGAAAGCATCACGATTGCCACGCACCTCCACCATGCTTGCGTAAACGTCGAATCTCTGATCCTGCGTCAGGCCAACCAGCTCATTCGGTGCGGTCGCGTCCCTACCGTTGTACTCGGGCATCCGAGGTGGGCGAGTCGACTGCTGCAGGCGCTCAAGCACGTAAGCCATCTCTGGCGCCTGTTGTCCACCCATCCGATCCAGCTCCACGCTTGCCCCTCCCGCAACGTAACGATCCAGGGCTTCCTGCACGACCAGCCTCTCACCTGCGCGCTCCTGTTCAAGCATACGAAGGGCCTCAGCGCCCCGGCCTTGCTGGAGGTGCTCGATCACCCTGTCCGCAGCTGCACGAATGTCGATGTCGGTCTCATTGATCGGATGAGGATTCGTCATTTGGCCCTCCTGGCCGTTGGGTAGACATAGGGATGAGATAGCGATCCGCGCGACTGTCGTATCCGGCATCACACGCGGACGAGACCGGTCCAGCGATACGACAGGGCCAGAGCGCCGGGGAGATCGTCTCGCGCAGTTCCATGCGCCTTCCATTCCAAACCAGGAAGCCAAAGTGGGCTACGTTTCTCTTGCCCCAGTAGTAGTCCTCAAAGGCGCGCGGATCCGATGACGGCATGTCGGGCGGCTGATAGTCGCCCTCCTGCACAGGGCGTAACACCCAGCGCAGGACCGGAACATAGGCCAGTCTGCTGACGTCCATGTGGATGTCGCTATCGACGGCGTCACCGCTCTCTCGAATGTACGCTCCATAGCGAACCTGCTCTTGGGCATCCATGCGCGGTGGCGGCGGCGATGCTTCGGACGTCACATCCCGGGGCACCTGATCCTTCTCCACCCGATAGAGCGTGAACTTGCGTCGGTACATGCCTGCAGGACGACACTGACGCTCCCTCGCCGAGCTCCTGATGGGTAACTCTTCACACTCGGGGCCATACACCATGTACACGGTGACGTCCGGGTCAGGACCCTCGAGGGACCGGATCCAGAATGGACTGTAGGAATCGAGGACCGCGAGGATGTCGTGACGCTGACCCATACCCTTGACGAATCTGAAACTATGTCTTGATCCGGAGAGTCTTTCCCGCTCGGACTCCACCAAGAGCGGGTGCTGGTCCGGAATGTTGCGAATGAAGGAGGCAAAGTGTTCTGGCAGCTTGCCGGTGCAGGCCATGTCTTCCAATGGCTCATCGGTGATTGTACCAGCGCTGCAATCAGCGCCCATCGCAAGCTCTTCTGTGTAGACAGATGCTTGAAGATTGCCTGTCACGGTGTACGAGTTTGCAACCTGCCCGTGTTGCGGAGAGCTCGCACCGCTCTGAGCTTCGCTTGGCACAGAGGCGCAGGCTGCGAGCGACAGCGCAAACACCAAACTCATGAGCGCTGCCGGGCTACTGATCGACATATCGGGTTCTCCTTTCAGACATCGCCCCTTTCTTGTCGCTGCCTGCGTTACGCAGGCATCGGAGCGGTGATCGCCACGTTCGTACACCTCGCGCGGAGGAAATGCATGTAGCTGCAGGGCGATGCTTGGTTTTCTGGCAACGATCAGGACGATGGCAATGTGATATGCACATGGCCGTGCGCAAGGTGCGCTAAGTAACGCAAGGACAAGGTCGAAGCTTGTCCACACACCCTCGCGACATCGCGTCGAGCGCACCCCAAGAATGTGACAACTGCGCCGAGATCTGACGGCGCATGACGCATGCGCGAAGCCATGTAAATGAATGTAGTCGATTCCGTCGCGTGTGCTGACGAGCGGTATGCCCTCGCTGGCCCATGCACTGGGACGCGCGCGTTGTTGAAGAGTGAAGCAGAGCAGAACACGACCGCACGCCCGCGATCGACGCGCGATCGCGATGCCCGAAGCCCTTCCTGCGCAAGGCGCTTCCCGCATGTCACCGGCCCTCTCCTCTGCTGCAGTCGCGGCGTGATCGCCCACGGGGTGCATCCGCCGGCACGCTCGCACCCTCGCGAGGAAGTCCGTTCATCCAACAGGAGATCCGCACATGGCAACCAAGAAGAATCCCCCATCGCGCGCCGCAGGCGGCGGATCGAACGATGGTGGCAGCGGCAGGTCGGGTGAGTTCAGGGGCGCGGGACCGGTGCGCACCGCGCTGATCCGCGGCGACACCTTCGGCGTCAGGCCCGTGCAGTACGTCGAGGTCGATGGCATGGCGATGTTCGAAGGCGATATCGTGCTGGGCACGGTGGAGGAAGTGGAGCGCATGTCGGACATGCTGCGCGAGGAAAGCGCGTCGGGCGTCGTGCATGCGGTGATGATCTCCGGCGCGCAGTTCCAGTGGCCCAACTGCCGCGTGCCCTTCACGATCGACGCAGCGCTGCCCAACCAGCAGCGGGTGACCGACGCGATCGCGCACTGGGAGGCCAACACGCGCTTCCGCTTCGTGCCGCGGACGACCGAAGCCGACTTCGTCACCTTCCGCACCGGCTCGGGCTGCTCCGCGCAGGTCGGGCGGCGCGGCGGCCAGCAGTTCGTCAACCTCGCGGCGGGCTGCACGCTGGGCAACACGATCCACGAGATCGGCCATGTGGTCGGGCTGTGGCACGAACAGAGCCGCGAGGACCGCGATATGTTCGTCCGCATCAACTGGGAGAAGATCCAGTCCGGCTTCGAGCACAACTTCAACCAGCACATCACCGACGGCGACGACATCGGGCCCTACGACTACGGCTCGATCATGCACTACCCGCTGAACGCGTTCAGCGTGGACGGCAGCAACACCATCACGCCGATCGTCACGGTGCCGCCCGGCACGGTGATCGGCCAGCGCGCGGCGCTGTCGGCCGGCGATATCGCGGCGGTCAATTCGCGCTGCCCCGCCGTGACCATCAAGGAATCGATCAAGGACAACATCGCCGATACCCGCAAGGAACAGATCTTCGATACGCGCAAGGAGCAGATCAAGGACATCCGGCTGGACACGCGCAAGGAACTGATCACCGACACGCTGAAAGAACAGATCCGCGACACGGTCAAGGAAGGCGTGTTCGACCCCGGCCCGACCCTGGCCGAGAACGTGTTCACGCCCGGACGGCCGCCCATCCAGGTGAACCCGCAGATCAATCCGCAGATCAATCCCGCACTCGCCGGCAGCACGCCGTTCGCGGTGGCCACGCCCCACGAGGCCACGGCCGCCAGCGTCGCGGGTACGGCGGCCGAGCTGGACAACGAACTGCATCAGCTGGCGGAAGAACTGGCGCGGCTGGATGCCGCCCGCGGCTCGCTGCAGGCCCAGTACGACCAGACCCGCGCACTGCTGGAGCAGATGCTGCGGCAGGACGACGGCGCGGCCGGCTGAGGAGCCCGTGATGATCGTGGTGATCTCCCATCCGGACGATGCACACGCCATGCGCGTGATCCGTTGCCTGGAAGAACGCGGTGAGCCGGTCCTGTTGCTGGACCTGGCCCAGCTGCCCCGCCATGCGACCCTGACGGTGGACTACCGGCATGGGCCGCGTCCGCAGATCCGCTATCGCCAGGCCGATGGCACGGTCCATCCGCTGCACGAGGCGAGCGCGGTCTGGTGGCGGCGCCCGCAGGCACCGGACCTGTCGGAGGTGACCGATCCGCAGACCCACATGTTCACCGCCAACGAGTGGAACGAGGCGCTGAACGGCCTCTGGCAGCTGCTACAGGACGCACGCTGGATGAACGAGCCGACCCGCGACGACGCCGCGTCGCGCAAGGCCCGCCAGTTGCGGGTGGCGGCGGAAGTCGGGCTGCGCACGCCGCGCACGCTGATCACCTCCGACCCCGACGAGGCGCGCGGCTTCATCCGCGACCTCGCGCCCCGGGACGTCATCTACAAGACCTTCTCGTGCACCCATGCCATCTGGCGCGAGACGCGCATGCTGCGGGAAGCGGACCACGCACAACTGGACACCGTGCAGGTCGCACCGGTGATCTTCCAGGAGTACGTGCCCGCCCGCGCCGACCTTCGCGTCACCGTGGTCGATGGCAGGCTCTTTCCGGCCGCCATCGCATGGACGCCGCGCGCCGGCTCGATCGATTTCCGTCGCAACGTGGGCGAAGCCACGATCACCGCCGAGGTCCTGCCCGCAGACGTGCACGACCGCGTGCTGGCGCTGATGGAACGGCTTGGCCTGGTCTACGGAGCGATCGACCTGCGACGCACGCCGGATGACGAGTACTACTTCTTCGAGGTGAACACCGCGGGCGAGTTCCTGTTCATCGAGGACCGCACCGAGCTGCCGATTGCCTCGGCGATCGCCGACTGGCTGGCGGGGCGGGCGCTCAGCCTACCCGACGCAGTTCCACGCGCATCCGCGCGGCCGCGTGCGATGCCAATGGATACGATTGCGTCGTGATGTAGTCGCCGACGGAGACCTTGCCGTCGCCATCCGCATCCAGGTGCACCCAGACGATGGCGCCGGATGCCAGCGCATCCAGGCGCAGCTCGACGCGGAACAGCGCTGCGTCGGCTGGCGTGCGGGTTTCCATGCGATGCAGGACACGGGCCGGACCATCCGCCCAGGAGCCGTCGCGCACTTCGACCTTCAGCGCACTGCCCGGCGGCAGTGCGGTCCCGTCAGCAGCCACGATGTCCAGCCAGAGGTCCATGCGTGCCGAGTATAAGCAAATGCCGGCGCTGCGCCTCGCCGGGGGCCTCCATCCGTCGGGCGGCGCGCGCGTGACCCGGAAACGTCGAATCCCCGGCGCGGAGCCGGGGATTCGCCATGCGCATCCTGCGCGTTCCCCTCAGGGGGTGCTCAGAAGGTGACGCTCCAGCTGTTGATGTAGCCGGTGTCCTGACCGGCACGGTCCCGCACGCGCAGGCGCCAGCTGCCGTTGAGGGCCTCGCTGGACAGGTTGACCGTGTAGGTCTGGTTGATGTTGTCGGCACTGCCGCCGGTGCGGTTGTGCAGCACGTACACCGAGCCGTCCGGCGCCAGCAGGTCGACGATCAGGTCGCCGATGTAGGTGTGCACGATGTTCACCGCCACCTGCGCATTGCTCGGCGCGTTGCCGGTGCGGCCCGACACGGCGATGGTGCTGGTCACGCCGGTGGTGTTGTTGTCGGGAATGCTGACATCGGTGCCGTTGGTGTAGGTCTGCGTGCCGCCGCCCGGGGGCGTGCCGCCCTGCGCCGCCACCACCGCACCGTCGGCATTGGCGATGCCCGCGCCGCAGCCGCCCGAGCACGTGCCCGGCAACGCACGCGCGGTGCTCTTCAGGATGCTCTCCACCTGCGCCGGGGTCAGCGGCGAAGGCGCGGCCGCCTGCATCAGCGCCACCACGCCGGCCACGTGCGGGGCCGCCATCGAGGTGCCGTTGTACGACGCGTAGCTGGCGCTGCCCGGCGTGGTGGTGCCCGTGTTGAGCGTGGACAGGATGCTCGCGCCCGGCGCGGAGATGTCGATGCCGGTGCCGTAGTTGGAGAAGCTGGCACGCGAACCGGCCGACGTCGTCGCCGCCACCGCCACCACGTTCGGGCAGTTCGCCGGCACCGCGGTGGACACGTTGGTGTTGCTGTTGCCGGCCGCCACCACCACGGTGGTGCCGCGACCGACCGCACCGTTGATCGCATTCTGGTAGGTGGTGGAGCAGCTGCCGCCGCCACCCAGCGACATGTTGATCACTTCGGCCGGATTGGCATTGGCGGGCACGCCGCTGACGGTACCGCCCGAGGCCCAGGTGATGGCATCGGCGATGTCCGAGGTCAGGCCGCCGCAGCGCCCCAGCACGCGCACCGGCACCACCTTGGCGCCGAACGCGGTACCGGCCACGCCGGTGGCGTTGTTGGTCACCGCCGCGACCGTGCCGGCCACGTGGGTGCCGTGCCAGCTGGAGTTGCTGACCGGCGAGCCGCTGTAGCACTCGTTCGCCACCGGGTTCCAGTCGCCTTCGTCGTTCGGGTTGGAATCGCGACCGTTGCCGTCGCGCGAGACGAAGGTGTCGCTGATGAAGTCGTAGCCCGGCAGGATGTTGGCGTTGAGGTCGGCATGATTGGTGATGCCGGTGTCGATGACCGCCACCACCACGCCCGCGCCGGTGGACTTGTCCCAGGCCGGACGCACGTTGATGCCCGACGCCGTGGTGCCGAAGCCCCACTGCTCGGACAGGCGCGTGTCGTTGGGCGTCAGCACCGGATACATGCGCTGATCGACTTCCACGTATTCGACGTTCGGATCGGCCGCCAGCTGGCGCATCAGCGATTCGGCTTCCACGCGGTCCAGCTTCCGGTCGGCACGCACCACGTCCGCCCCACCCGCCGCCAGGCGGCGCAGCTTCTGCAGGCCCAGCGCGCGGCCGCCGCGCTTGGCGACGCCGGTGGCGGCCGCCGAGCTCAGCGAGCGCTGCAATTGCGTCGCATCGGCACTCTCCGTGCTGCCGTCGCGGTACTTGACGATGAAGCGGTCGTAGCCGCCCGGTTCTTCGACCTGCAGGCCGCTCATGTCCACGCGACCGGCCATCGCCGGCAACGCGTACAGCGATGCCAGCACGGCGGACGACAGGCACAGCAGGCGTACACGCGAACCACGCTTTGCAATTCCAGACATCAGACTCTCCCTCAAAAAGAAATGAAAGGCCGCCAATGCGGCAATAACCCGGTCGAGGGCGCAGGGCTGCTACGGGAGGGGGTGGACGGGCTGTTGCGTTCGACCGGATGCACGCCGTGCGTTGCACGGCGCAACGACGACGCTAACGGAGTGCACGCACATGAATCAGCGATGAAAGACACACTTTGATTGACCTGTTGCGAACGTAATCGTTGGAATACACGCATGTAGTGTTGGTCACCGGTGGACATGCGCACGTAGATTCATTTACGTGGATAACGGGGGTCAGCTGCGAATTTTTTATTCGTGTTTGCGCAACTCGAAGACATAAAAAAAGCCCGCTTTTCAGCGGGCTTGTTGTTAGCGATGCAACACGCCTCAGTCGCGCAGCTTCACCAGCCAGCCGTGGCGGTCCGGCAGGCGACCGTACTGGATGTCGGTGAGCTCCTTGCGGATGCCCATGGTCACTTCACCGGCGGGCGCGTTGAGGTCACCCACTTCAAAGCCCTTGCCCTTGAGCTGGCCGATCGGGGTGATGACGGCAGCGGTGCCGCAGGCGAACACTTCGACGATGTCGCCAGCGGCGACGCCCTGCTTCCATTCGTCGATGGACACCTTGCGCTCTTCCACGGCGTGGCCGCGGTCGCGTGCGATCTGGATGATGCTGTCTCGGGTGATGCCTTCCAGGATGCTGCCCGACAGTTCCGGCGTGACGATGTGGCCGTCCTTGTAGACGAGGAACACGTTCATGCCGCCCAGCTCTTCCAGGTACTTGCCTTCCACCGGGTCGAGGAACAGCACCTGCGAGCAGCCCTGGGCCTGCGCTTCCTGCTGCGGCAGCAGCGACGCGGCGTAGTTGCCACCGCACTTGGCCGCGCCGGTGCCGCCCTTGGCGGCGCGCGCATAGTCCTCGGACAGCCAGATGGCGACCGGCGCCACGCCCTTGGCGAAATACGCGCCGGCCGGGCTGGCAATGACGTAGTAGCCGGCCTGCTGCGCGGCACGCACGCCGAGGAAGGCCTCGGTGGCGATCATGAAGGGACGGAAGTACAGGCTGGTCTCCGGCGCCGACGGCACCCAGTCGCCGTCGATGGCGACCAGCTGGCGCAGCGATTCGACGAACTCGTTGACCGGCAGCTGCGGCAGCGCCAGGCGCGCGGCCGAGCGCTGCAGGCGCTTGCCGTTGGCGTCGGGACGGAAGGTCCAGATGGATCCGTCGGCGTGGCGGTAGGCCTTGATGCCCTCGAAGATCTCCTGGCCGTAATGCAGCACCGACGCGGCCGGGTCGAGCGACAGCGGACCGTAGGCGCGCACTTCGGCGTCGTGCCAGCCCTGCGCCTTGTCCCAGGTGATGGCGACCATGTGGTCGGTGAAGTGCAGGCCGAACCCGGGGCTGGCGAGGATGGCGTCGCGCTCGGTGGCCGTGCGGGCCTTCTCGTTGCGGGTCACGCGGTAGGTCAACGGGGCGGCGTTCATCACGTTCATCTCTTCCTTCCTGACGGGTTCTGCGGTGGCGAGCCGGAGGCTCAGAGCATGCCGGTTTCCAGCTTGGCGGCATCGGACATCATGTGGCGGCCCCACGGCGGGTCGAACACCAGTTCGACATCGGCCTCGGCCACGGTGGGAATCATCTCCAGCTTGCTGCGCACGTCGTCGACCAGGATCTCGCCCATGCCGCAGCCGGGCGCGGTCAGCGTCATCTTCACGTCGACGCCGCGCTGGCCATCCTCGCGGGTGGTGAGGTTGGCTTCGTACACCAGGCCGAGGTCGACGATGTTGAACGGGATTTCCGGATCGAAGCAGGTGCGCAGCTGGTTCCACACCAGCGCCTCGACCTCCTCGTCGCTGGCATTGTCGGGCAGCGACAGCGGCTCGGAGGGTTCCTTGCCGATGGCGTCGGCATCGCGGCCGGCGATGCGCATCAGGTTGCCTTCGACGAAGACCGTATAGCTACCGCCCAGTGCCTGGGTGATGTAGCCATAGCTGCCGGCCGGCAGGGTGACGAGTTCGCCCTGCGGCACCAGCACGGCGGCGCAGTCGCGGGAGAATTGGACGGGTTCGCTGCTGCGGGAATACATGCCGGACCAGATGGGGGCGCGCGTGGGGCGCTGCAAGGCGGCCTATTGTAGCGCCCGCGCCCCGGCGGTCGCGTTCAGGCCGTATCCTTGGCGACCCTGCCGGAGTCTCCATGTCCCCTGCCCCGCGTCGCAACGCCCGCTGGCTTGTTCCCCTGATGCTCGTGCTGGCCAGTGCCTGCGTGCTGGTGATCTGGGTGGCGCTGGCGGTCTACCTGCAACGGCAGGCCGGCTGGATGGCCCTGCTGGCTGCGCTGGACGTGGTGCTGGTCGTGCGCCTGGGCGGCATGGCCGCCGGCCCGCGGCGCGCGGTGCTGGCTGCGCTGGTCACGGTCGCGATCTGCGCGCTGGCGCTGTGGACGATCGCCGCCACCCAGATGGGCTTCCCGTTCGGGCTCAGTCCCTGGGATTCCGTATTGCGGCTGGGCGCGCACCACGCGTGGACGCTGATTTCCCTGACCACCACGCCGCTGGATGTGGTGGCATTGCTGGTGGCGCCGCTGCTGGCGGCGTGGTGGACGCGCTGAACCGGAACGGCGGGCTCAGTGCCCGCCGTCCAGCGCCTTCAGTTCGCTGACCAGCGCATTGGCCATCTCGGAACCGTCGCCGTACAGCATGCGGGTGTTGTCGGCGTAGAACAGCGCGTTCTCGATGCCGGCGAAACCGGTGCCCTTGCCGCGCTTGATGACGATGGTGTTCTTCGAGTTGACCACGTCGAGGATCGGCATGCCGTAGATCGGCGACGCCGGATCGGTCTTGGCCACCGGATTCACCACGTCGTTGGCGCCGATCACCAGCGACACATCGGTGTTGGCGAACTCGGGGTTGATGTCGTCCATGTCGGCGATCAGGTCGTAGGGCACGCCCGCCTCGGCCAGCAGCACGTTCATGTGGCCCGGCATGCGGCCGGCGACCGGGTGGATGGCGAACTTCACCTTGACCCCGCGATCCATCAGCTTCTGGCTCAGTTCCCAGATCTTGTGCTGCGCCTGCGCCACCGCCAGGCCGTAGCCCGGCACGATCACCACGCGCTCGGCGTAGGCCATCATCGCGGCCACGTCGGCGGCCTCGATGGGCTTCATCGAACCGCCGATCTCCTGCATGGCGGCGCTGCTGCCGCCGAAATTGGAGAACAGCACGTTGCTGATCTTGCGGTTCATCGCCTTGGCCATCAGCCGCGTCAGCAGCATGCCGGCCGCGCCCACCATGGTGCCGGCGATGATCAGCGCCTCGTTGCCCAGCACGTAGCCCTCGAACGCCACCGCCAGGCCGGTGAAGGCGTTGTACAGCGAAATCACCACGGGCATGTCGGCGCCGCCGATGGGCAGCGTCATCAACACGCCCAGCGCCAGCGACAGCACGAAGAAGGCGATGATCCACGGCATCGCCAGCGTGGTCAGCGCCATCACGCCGCAGGCCACGGCGGCCAGCGCGACCAGCGCGTTGAACCACTGCTGGCCGGGGAACGTGTAGCGCTTGTCCATGCGCCCGTCGAGCTTGGCCCAGGCGATCACCGAGCCGGTCAGCGACACCGCGCCGATCAGCGCGCCGGTCACGGCGAGCGACAGAGTGAAAGCGGATGGCGCCGGCTCACCGGACGAATAGCGCACCAGTTCCACCGCACCGATGGCCGCCGCGGAACCGCCGCCCATGCCGTTGAACAGCGCCACCATCTGCGGCATGTCGGTGATGGCGACCTTCTTGCCCCACACCCAGTTCAGGCCCACGCCGATCACGATGGCCGCGACCATCAGGCCGATGTTGTGCAGGCCCGGCAGGAAGAACGTGGCGACGGTGGCGATCAGCATGCCCATGCCGGCCCACTGGATGCCGCTACGCGCGGTCTTCGGGCTGGCCATGCGCTGCAGGCCCAGCAGGAACAGCGTGGCCGCGACGAAGTAGCTCAGCTTCACCAGGGTGAGCGCGCTCATTTGGCGTCTCCCGGCTTCTTGCTGCTCTTGAACATGTCCAGCATCCGCTCGGTGACCACGTAGCCGCCGGCCGCGTTGCCCGCGCCCAGCAGCACCGCGACGAAGCCGATGGCCTTCTCCAGCGTCGTGTCGGCATGACCCAACACCACCATCGCGCCGATCAGCACGATGCCGTGGATGAAGTTGGAACCCGACATCAGCGGCGTGTGCAGGATCACCGGCACGCGGGAAATGATCACGTGCCCGGCGATGGCCGCCAGCATGAAGATGTACAGCGCCACGAACCCGTCGCTCATCCGCTCCCCCATCCTGTCCACGTTGTCGATGCACGGGCCATGGCCAGTGCTTCCGCATCATAACCGCACCTGAACCCGCGGGTGGGGCGTGCCTCGGCGTCAACCCACCGCCCTCCCGGGCGTTTCCGTGCCTGCACCATCCACCCCACGAAAGGAGCCGATCATGAAGCGCACGTCATTGCTGGGCCTGACCGTCTTGCTGCTCGCTGCCACCGGCACGGCCGCCGCCGGCGACCGCGGCGATCGCATCGACCAGCGCCTGGACCGAAAGGGCGACCGCATCGAGCATCGGCTGGACACGCGCGGCGACCGGATCGAGCGCCGCTTCGACCGCAGTGCCCAGTGGGCCGACCAGCATGGTCGTCCGCACGCCGCCAACCGGCTGGAGCATCGTGGCGACCGCCTCGACGCGCGCCTGGATCGCCAGGGCGAACGCGCCGAAGCCCAATGGGACCGTCGCGGCGATCGCATCGATCGACGCCTCGACCGTCGCGGCTGATTCACGGCAGCGGCCGCTACTCTATGTTGGTGAGCACCTCTCCCAGTCCGTTGCCGGAAACGTCGTCGCCCGCCCCGCTGGCGACGACCATCGAGCTGTTCCTGGCCGACATCGGACCGCGTGCGTTCCGCTTCGCCGAAGCCGGCCTGCGCCATCGCGAGGATGCGCTGGATGCTGTGCAGGACGCGATGATGAAGATGCTCGCCTATCGCGAGCGGCCGGCCGCGGAATGGTCGCCACTGTTCTGGAGCATCCTGCGCCGGCGCATCGTCGACCTGCAGCGCCGCGCCGGCTTCCGGCTGCGCTGGCTGCTGCCGACGGGCGACCGCGGCGACGAGGGCCCGGTGGACTGGGCACCCGACCAGGGCGCCGGTCCGGCACAGGCCCATGACCAGCGCGAGGCCTATACGCGTCTGGTGCAGGCGCTGCGCGGCTTGCCCGCGCGCCAGCGCGAGGCGTTCACCCTGCGCGTCCTGGAAGAACTGGATGTGGCCGACACCGCGCGCGCGATGGGCTGCTCGGAGGGATCGGTGAAGACCCATCTGTCCCGCGCGCGCGACGCCCTGCAAAAGCAACTGGAGGAATTCCGATGAACCCCGCCCACGATGACGGCACTGACTTCGACCAGCAGGCCCGGCGCCTGCACCAGGCCGCCCTGGCGCAGGTCTCGCCGCAGACGCTGATGCGCCTGCGTGCCGCCCGCCACGATGCGGGCCGGCAGGCTCCGGCCGCCGGCCGCGCCCGCACGTGGCGGTGGTTGACCGCCACCGCGTTCTCCGCGGTGCTGGCCGTGGGCCTGGGCGTGCAATGGCTGCCACGCACGCCGCAGGCCACGACGCCTGCGGTGACGGCCGCGGTCGCGCAGGCGGACAGTCTGGCCGACGAGCTCGCCGTGCCCAGCGCCCTCGATGAAGATCCCGACCTGTATCTCTGGCTGGCATCCGCCGACGCCCAGCCCCTCGCCATGGAGTCGACCCGATGAAGGCCTCTGTTCTTCGCATCCTCGCCCTGGGCCTGGCGCTCGCCAGTGGCCAGGCGCTGGCCCAGTCTTCGCCCGCATCCCTGCCCGACTGGGACAAGCTGACGCCGCAGCAGCGCGAGGCCTTGATCGCGCCGGTGCGCGATCGCTGGAACCGCGAACCCGACGAGCGCGCGCGCATGCTGGAACGCGCGCAGCGCTGGCAGACGCTCACGCCGGAACAGCGTGCGCAAGCGCGCCACGGCATGAAGCGGTTCGAGAACATGAATCCCGAACAGCGCCGCCAGGCGCGCGCCCTCTACGGCCACATGAAGACGCTGACGCCGGAACAGCGCGATGCGCTGGGCGAGCAGTGGAAGAAGATGACGCCGGAACAGCGGGAGGCCTGGATCCGCGACAACGCGCCGCCACGAGGCGAGCGCGACCGGCGATCCGAGCGCTGAAGCCGACGGTCAGGCGGCGGCGTTCGTCGCCGCAGGCCGATCAGGCCACACGGTCTTGGCCAGCAGCTCGTCGTCCCAATCGAACTGCAGCGCGCCCTCCCTGACGAACAACGCGACGAAATTCAGCACGTTGCGCGCATACATCTCGCTGGCGTGCACGGCACCCAGGCTGGCGAGATTCAGCGGTCCGGCAATCGTCACGCCGTTGTGCGGATAGGTCTCGCCGGGCCGTGTCAGTTCGCAGTTGCCGCCGGTTTCCGCCGCGAGATCGACGATGACGCTGCCCGGCTTCATGCCGTCCACCATCGTCGTGGTGATGATCTTCGGTGCCGGCCGGCCTGGCACCGCCGCGGTGCAGACCACCACGTCGATGCCCTTCAGATGGTCGGCCAGGCGCTGTTGCTGCAGCGCGCGCTCCTCGTCGGTCAGCTGACGCGCATAGCCGCCTTCGCCGGCCGCACTGACGCCGAGATCGAGGAACTTGCCGCCCAGCGATTCGATCTGCTCGCGCGTTTCCGGACGCACATCGAAGCCTTCCACCTGCGCACCCAGGCGCTTGGCCGTGGCCACGCCCTGCAGCCCCGCGACACCGGCGCCGACGATCAACACCTTGGAAGGACGGATCGTGCCGGCGGCCGTCGTCAGCATGGGAAAGAAGCGCGGCGCGAGTTGCGCGGCGATCAGCACCGCCTTGTAGCCGGCCATGCCGGCCTGCGAGCTCAGCACGTCCATCGCCTGCGCGCGCGTCGTGCGCGGCAACCGCTCGAGCGGGAACGCCTGGATGCCGTTCGCCTGCAACGCGGCGGCGCGGGCGGGATCGGCAGCGGGCTGCAGCATCCCCACCAGCGTGGCGCCGGACTTGAAGCCGGCGATGGCGTCGGGCGACGGAGGCTGCACGCACAGCACCAGGTCGGCGCTGGCGCGGCCCTGGCCATCGACGGTGACGGCGCCCGCATCGGCGTAGGCGCTGTCGAGGAAGCCCGCGCCTTCGCCGGCGCCCTGCTCCACGCTCACCCGCGCACCGGCGGCGATGAGTTTCCGGACGGTTTCCGGCGTCGCGGCCACGCGGCGCTCGCCTGCGGCGGTTTCCTTCAGTACCCGAACTTCGACCGCCATTGCGCCCCTCGTCGTTAGGTCATCCGTGCCGCGATGCTAACAGAGCGCGGCAGGGCCGCGCGGAGGCGATCGGCTCAGGCGGGCGTGGCCGCCGAGGGAGCCGGTTCCAGGCGCTCGATCACGCCCTGCATGGCGCTGTCGAAGGCGTCTTCGCTCTGGTGCGTGCGCAGGCGGCCGAGCCGCACCATCGCCGCCAGTTCCTCGGGCGAAGCCACGCAGAAGCGCACGCCGCGACGGTTGACGAACAGCAGGCGCGAGGAGATCGGGCTGACCCACGACAGCTTGCCCGCCTGCACCTTGTTGTCCTTGTCGATGAAGTCCAGCCAGGTGCCGATCGGCAGGCCGCGGAAGTGGTCGGCGTCGCTGTGGTCGAAGTCGAGCGTATCGGCGCCGCCCACCAGCTGGATCGGCGTGGTGTCGTCGTCGACGACGGGCTTGGGCAGCACCACCTGCGGCAGTTCCGGCAGCGCCTTCTCCAGATCCGGACGCGCGGCCGCGACGGCCTGCAGGGTGTCGTGCAGCGCGTCGACGGCGCCTGCGGCGGCGTCCTGGTTCATGCCGACGCTGGCGAAGACCTTCAGCATGTCCGTCCGCCACGCCTGCAACCACGGCTTGCCGACCACATGGCGCTGGGCTTCGGTCAGTTCCTCGAGAATGCCATCGGCGAGCGCGAGCGATTCGCGCAGTCCCGTGCCGTCGTCGCCCTCGCGCAGCACCGTCATGGTGACGTGGTGCGCCCACGGCTGGCGCAGGAAATCCTCGATGGCCTGCGGCACACGGCGGCCGCTCAGGCGTTCGTCCAGTTCGGAAGTCATGCGCGCGCGCGCGGCTTCAAGCCGCTCCTGTCCGCGCTGGATCTCGGCGGCGCGGCGCTCGGCGATCTCGATGCGGCGGCGGTGCTGCTCCAAGAAGGCGCGGAACTCTTCTTCCAGGGTCAGGAAGATCGCCAGGTTCTCGTTGAACTCGGCGACCAGGCGGTCGACCACTTCCTCGACCTTGGTCAGCAGGGTGCGCTCGGCGGCGCTCTCACCGTTGTTGCCTTCGCAGGCTTCGGCCAGCACGTTGAGCAGGCGGCGCGCCGGATGGGTCTTCTGCACGAACATGCGGCGGTCCAGCAGCGCCACCTTCACGAACGGCACCACCAGCCGGCCGATCAGCTCGCGCGGCCGGCCTTCCAGATCGCGCTCGTCGAGCATCACGTCGAACAGCATGCCGACCAGATCGATGGCGTCCTCGTCGACCGGCGCCAACCGCGCCTGCGACGGATCCACGCCCAACTGGGTGGCGCTGCTGAGCACTTCATTCTTCAGCCGCTGCGACAGCGACTCGCCGGTATCGCCGATGGCGGCGCGCAAGGTGGCGCTGGGCGAGGCCTGCAGCAGCGACAGGACCGACAGCATCTCGCGCTGCGAGAGGTCGCGCTGGCGCGGATCGACGGCACGCGCTTCCGGTGCCTCGCCCGCGTCGCGGCCACGGCGCGATTCCTGCAGCAGATGGTGCAGCGCCTCCAGCAGCACGCCCTGCGCGCCCGGGCCGGACGCGTAACCGGGCGGCACGTCGCCGAATCCGCTCGGGGCCGGGGCCGGCTGGCTGGCCTGCAGCCCGCGACTGACGCCGGCCATGCGATTGAGGAAACGCGCCGCCCACGCGGGTGCGCCGGGCTCCTCACCGTCACCGTTGACGTCCAGTTCCTCGGCAGCGGCCGCCGCGGCGGCCGCGGGGGTCGGTGCACGGCGCGCCGGCAGCTCCGGCATCACGCCGACCTGCATCAGGCGCTGGTCGAGCGAGGCGTAGATACGCGCGATGGCGGGCACGAAGTCGCGCTCGCACAGTTTGATCACCACCAACCGCACGTCGGGTGCCAGATCGCAGCCCGCGAACGCCTGGTGCACGGCCACGCCGATGTGCTCGGGGCCGATCGGGTTGAGGTCGGCATCCAGCGTGATGTCGCCGGCGATCCAGCCCAGGCGGCGGTCCAGCCGCGCCAGCACCGGCTTGCACTCGCGCTGGATGACGCTGGCGAAGTTGCGCACGGCCAGGCGCGATTCCAGCTCCTGCTCGGACACCAGGCTGAGGGTGTCCTCGGCGGATTCCAGGAAGACCCGTTCGATCGACAGCGGCTGGCCGGCTTCCAGCGCCTTCCACGAGCGCTGCAGCTGGCCGCGGAATCGCCCGATGATGTCGTCGCGGCGGCGGCGCAGTTCGCGCATCGCGTCGAGGAAGGCCATCTGGGACGGACCGGCGCGCTCGGCGCGGTCGAACAGCGCATCGTCGAAACGTCCCAGCGCCACCGCGAAGGCATCGACCAGCGGCGGGATCGCGGCGTCGCGCGCCTGCTCCAGCAGACGCGTGTCGCGCCCGGGGCGGTCGGCGATGTTGAGGACGTTCGACATGCGCAGGGGTCCCCGCCCTGACGGGCGAAAGGAAGGTGGGGGATACGGACGGGGATCCGCGATGACATCGTAGGAAATCCGACCGACGGGCAACCGTGATGGCCTCGGCAGTTTGATGCCACGCAACACGTTGCCGCACGGAAAACCCCCGCGGCACGCGGCTTGCATGCCTGCGCCGGCGCCCGACTCAGCCCGCCGCGGGCATCACCAGCCGGTCCACCACGCCCTGCATGGCGCTGTAGAACGCATCCTCGTCGCGGTGCATGCGCACGCGCCCGAGCTGCGCCATCACCACCAGCTCCTGCACCGACGCCACGCAGATGCGCGCGCCTGCGCGACTGACGAACATCATGCGGCGCGAGAACGGACTGACCCAGCTCAGGCGGCCGGCCTGCACGCGGTTGTCCTTGTCGACGAAGTCCAGCCAGCTGCCTTCGCGCAGATCCTGGAAGTAGGCCGTCATCACCGGATCGAGATGCTCCATGCCCTGCACCCACTCGTGCGCTTCCAGCAGGCCAGGCAGCACCGGTGGCGGCTCCGCCGGCGGTTCCTGCGCGGTCGCTGGCGCTTCCTCCACCGTCGCCTGCGGTTCCACCAGCGCCGAGAACAGCTGCTCGCGCAACGCGGCGATGGCGGTGCGCGACTGGCCCGATGCCATCCACATGGGCTGCAGCCAGTCCATCGCGGCATGCCAGGCGCGCACGTCGCTGCGCACGTGGGCGTCGGACACGGCCTGCAGCAGGCCCTCCAGCATCATCGGGGCGGCCTGTGGCTTGTTCAGCGCCTGCATGCGCGCGGCGTACGCCGGCCAGGATTCCACCAGCACACGCCTTATCGCCAGCGGCGGGTCCTGGGCCTGCAGGCGCGCGTCGAGCTGGGCGGCGAACTGCGACACGGCTTCGGCTTCGGCGTCCTTCGCCTGCTGCTCGGCCGCCAGCGCCTGCTCGACCTTCACCGCCTCGCCGCGGTAGCGCGCGTAGAAATCGTTGAAATCGGCGCGCGCGGTGCGGAACACCGACTGGCTCTCGTCGAAATCCGTCACCACGCGCTGCACGGTGTCCTTGACCTTCTCCAGCAGCAGGCGCTGGGCCTCGGTTTCGCCCGGATTGCCGTCGCAGGCCTCCACCAGCACGTTCAACAGGCGACGCGCGGGATGGGTGGACTGCAGGAACAGCTTGCGGTCCTGCAGCGCGACCTTGGTCATCGGCGCCATCAGGCGGCCGAGCACCTGAACCTGCTCCGACGTCAGATGACTCTCGCGGAAGATCACCTCGAACAGCATGCCGACCAGGTCGACCACGTTCTCGTCGACATCGGTGATCGCCGCCGCTTCCGGCGCCACGCCCAGTTGCGCAGCGTGCAGGAAGATCTGCTGCTTGAACGCGGCCTGCAACCGGTCCGGGGCGGACAGGATGGTGGCGTGCACCTCGGGCACGCCGATCTGCAGCAGCGTCAGCGCCACCACCAGTTCGCGCTGCGACAGCGAGGTGGGCGCCACGTGGCTGCGCGGCGCGCCCTGCCCGCGCGCACGCTGCTGCCGGGATTCCTCCAGCAGGTTGTGCAGCGCCGGCGGCAGACTGGGGGCGGACTCCGCGTGGGCGATCGCGGCGTCGGCATCGCCTTCGTCCCACGACACGAAAAAACGCGTCATCCAGTCGGGCTCGTTGGGAGCTTCGTCGCCGGTGCTGGGAATCGCCTGCGCCCGACGCGTGCGTCCCGTCGTGCTGTCCTGGGCACCGAGCCTGCGCACCAACTGTGCGTGCATGGATTCGTAGATTGGCCCGAGCAGCTCGACCAGTTCCCGTCCGCAGCACTGCACCGCCAGTGCGCGCACGTTGCCGGGCAACGACGCGACCGCAAAGCCCCGATATACCGCCATCGCCACGCGCGCCGGTGAATACGGCGCGCTGTCCGGCTGCAGGCGCACGCCCATGTCCAGCCAGGTCAGGTAGCCATTCAGGCGCAGCAGTTCGGACTGCCATTCGCGCGAGATGAGGTCGGCCAACTGCTCCGTCGCCAGGCGCACATCCAGTTCGTCCTCTTCGACCAGGCCGAGGTCCGAACCGGCCTGTTCCTGGCCGAAGCGCGCCACCGGGGCTTCGCCGGCGGCGGCCGTCCGCCATGCCGTTGCCATGTCCTCGCGGAATCCACGCAGGATCAGTTCCCGCCGGTCCTTCAGCGCCAGCAGCCCTTCCAGATAGGGCGCGCGATCCAGTTCCATGCGCTCCAGCCGGTCCAGCATGGGCTGGCGCAGGCCGTCCACGACGTCAGCGAATGCGGCCTCCAGCGGCGCCTGCATCGCTTCCTGCAACAGTTCGACGAGCTGGTTGCCGGAGGTGGGAAGGGGCGGCGGGAGGGCGGGCATTGCGTCGTCGGGTCGGCCAGGTTGTCCGCTGCGACCCGTCCTGCTGTGCGGATCCGTGCGTGGCGCGGACGGTCATGCGTCCGCTGCGATTAAACTCATGCACCGAGACCGTGCACTGCATCCCACTATAAGGCGACTCGATGCCCACCGAAAGTCTGTTGCAGGCGCTGGACGCGCGCCGTTCCGTTCCCTCGAAGCAATTGGCTGAACCCGGCCCGGACCCGGCGACGCTGCGGCGGATGCTGGCATCGGCCGTGCGCGTGCCCGACCACGGCAAGCTGGTGCCGTTCCGCTTCATCCATCTGCATGGCGACGCGCGGCATGCGCTGGGCGACCGGCTGGCGGAACGCACCCGCGCGCTCGACCCCGACGCCCCGGATGCCGCCGTGGAAAAGGATCGCGGCCGTTTTTCCAGCGCACCGGACATCATCACCGTGGTCGCACGCCTGACCGCCGGCCACAAGGTGCCCGAGCAGGAGCAGCTGCTCACCGCCGGCAGCGTCTGCTTCGCCCTGCTGCAGGCGGCGCAGGCGTACGGATTCGGCGCGCAGTGGCTGACCGGATGGATGGCGTACGACACCCACGTGTCACAGTTGCTCGGCCTCGCCCCGAACGAAAGGATCGTCGGCTTCATCCACATTGGCACGCCGCGCCTGCAGGCGCCGGAGCGGGAACGCCCCGATCCGGCCGCGCTGCTGACCGAGTGGACGCCCGATGCCTGAGCCGCTGCACCCGCGCCCGCTCCATCTGGTCGATGCCAGCCTGTACGTGTTCCGCGCCTGGCATTCGATGCCGGACGAGTTCCAGGACGCCGACGGCTGGCCGACCAACGCGGTGCACGGCTTCGCCCGGTTCCTGCTCGAACTGCTGGAGAAGGAACGCCCCGCGCATATCGCCATCGCCTTCGACGAAGCGTTGGACAGCTGTTTCCGCAATCGCCTCTACCCGGCCTACAAGGCCAACCGCGAACCGGCGCCGGACGCGCTCCGCCGCCAGTTCACGCATTGCAAGGCGTTGTGCGCCGCACTCGGCCTGAGCGTGCTGGCGCATGCCGAATACGAGGCGGACGACCTGATCGGCAGCGCGCTGCACGAAGCGCGTCCACGCGGCTTCCGCGGCATCATCGTGTCTGCCGACAAGGACCTGTCGCAGCTGTTGGCGGAACATGACGAGCAGTGGGACTTCGCGCGCGGGCAGCGCTGGGGCATGGACGGGGTGAAGGCCCGCCACGGCGTGGAGGCGCGACAGATCGCCGACTACCTGGCGCTGACCGGCGATGCGGTGGACAACATCCCGGGCGTGTCCGGCATCGGCGCGAAATCGGCGGCCGTGCTGCTGGCGCACTTCGGCGACCTGGACACCCTGCTCGCCCGCATGGACGAAGTCGCCTTCCTGCGCCTGCGCGGCGCCGCCACGATGGCCGTCCGCCTGCGCGAGCAACGCGAGCACGCACTGCTGTGGCGCCAGCTCACGACCATCGCGCTGGACGCGCCGCTCGGCGATATCGCCTCCGGCCACGCGCGCGGCCAAGCCGACGGCGACATGCTGGCCGGCCTCTCCGATGCCCTGCGCTTCGGCCCGATGACGCGGCGACGGCTGCGGGTGGCGGCAGGGTTGGAGCCGCCCGGCTACTGAGCCGCTGTCAAACGTCACCTGCACCCGATAGCATCGCCGCATGAACGAACGCGACGACGACAAGCGCAAGGTGCCCGCCGAGGTGGTGTGGCAGGGCAAATACCAGCGGATGATGGTGCGTGGCACGTGGGAATACGTGGAACGCGCGCACGCCGGTGGACTGGCCGCGATCATCATCGCGGTGACGCCGGATGACGACGTGCTTTTCGTCGAGCAGTTCCGCGTGCCGTTGCAGGCGCGCACCATCGAGATGCCGGCGGGCTTGGTGGGCGACATCCACGCCGGCGAATCGATCGAAGTCTCCGCAATCCGTGAGCTGGAAGAGGAAACCGGCTGGACCGCCGACCACGCCGAGGTGCTGATGATCGGCCCCACCTCGTCGGGCAGCAGCAGCGAGAAGATCGCCTTCGTCCGTGCCACAGGCCTGCGCAAGGTCGGCGACGGCGGCGGCGATGGCGACGAGGACATCACCGTGCATGCGGTTCCGCGCCCGCGCGCGGCGGCCTGGCTGGCGCAGAAGATGGGCGAAGGCTACGCGCTGGATGCCAAGCTCTGGGCCGGGCTGTGGATGATCGACCACACGCTCGACGGCACGCCGCGCGGCTGAGGCGATCAGGCGACCTTGACGGCGTAGCCGGCTAGGCGCCAGACGCCTTCTTCCTCCCGCCGCAGGGTGACCACCTCGCGGTGCGGCAGTCCG
Source organism: Pseudoxanthomonas sp. Root65 (assembly GCF_001427635.1). Lineage (NCBI taxonomy): Bacteria > Pseudomonadati > Pseudomonadota > Gammaproteobacteria > Lysobacterales > Lysobacteraceae > Pseudoxanthomonas > Pseudoxanthomonas sp. Root65. The sequence goes on along the minus strand of NZ_LMHA01000001.1, from coordinate 2,276,587 downwards.
ATCGACCCGAACTTCACCGAGAACTCGAGCACCGCATAGGTCCCGATCTGCCAGCGCGTGCGCTGCGCGGGCTGGTCGACCCGCACCGCGACCCATCGCCGCGCCGTGCCGCGTCCGAGTTCGCGATGGCGTTGCTCGAGCTGGCCGAGGAAGGAGTCCTTCGGCATGCCATCGCGCATCGTCGCCGACGCGGCCGACCACAGGATCTCGTGCTGTCCCTGCTCGATGGCGTTGATGAAGCGCATCGCCGCCATGCCCAATCGCGGAACGTCGACGTCCTCCAGCCCGATCCTCGCCGCTGCCTGTGCTGCCACTTCCGCCATCGCGCTGCCCTGCCCGTTGATCCGGTGAGGTCGCGGCCCGCGCATCGGGCCGGCGACGCATTCCCGGTTTGTTCGTGCCGCCGTGGCGGCACCGGACATGCGGCAGGTGCGCGGATCAGCCGAGATGCTGGCGCAGGAAGGCCAGCGTGCGCTGCCAGGACAGCTCCGCCGCGGCCTGGTCGTAGCGCGGCGTGGTGTCGTTGTGGAAGCCGTGGTTCACCCCCGGATAGACATGCGCCGTGTAGGGCACGCCGGCCGCCTGCAGTTGCTGCTCGTACGCCGGCCAGCCGGCATTGACGCGCGCATCGAGTTCGGCGAACTGCAGCAGCAGCGGCGCCCTGATGCGTGCCGCCTCTTCCGCAGCAGGCTGGCCACCGTAGTACGGCACGCCGGCGTCGACGATGTCGGGCAGGCGCGCGGCCAAGAGGTTGGTCACCAAGCCACCGAAACAGAAGCCGATCACGCCCAGCCTGCCGCTGCTGCGCGGCAATGCATCGGCGAAGCGCGCAGCGGCTTCGAGATCCGCCATCACCTTGTCGCGGTCGAGCGTGGCCTGCATCTCGCGACCGGCCTCGTCGTTGCCCGGATAGCCGCCCAGCGGATACAGCGCATCCGGCGCGAATGCGATGAAGCCGGCGACCGCCAGTCGGCGCGCGACATCTTCGATGTACGGATTCAGGCCGCGGTTCTCGTGCACCACCAGCACGACGGGATGCCGTCCTTCCGCGCGCGGCATCGCCAGCAGGCCACGACCCTCGCCATGCCCCAACGGTGCGGGGAACGTGCGGTAGACGGTGGTGATGCGCGGGTCGTCGGCGGCGACCTGGGCCGCGAAGGCGTACTGCGGTGTCAGCGCCGCCAGCAGCGCCGCCGCCGCCGTGGTACCGCCCACGGCGAACGTCGCAGCGCCGGACAGGAAACCGCGCCGGTCGACGCGGCCGTGGACGTAGTCGTCGTACAGATCCAGCACGCGCTGGTCGAAGGCGGAAGCTGGTGTGCGCTGTTCGTCCATCGTGTTCCCCTCGGTGGTCATGAAGGCATCGGGTCAGGCGAAGGCGTCGGTCGCGCGCACCAGCGCGTCGACGTTCTCGGCCTCGAACGCGGAATGTCCCGAGGCCGGGGTGATCTCGAGCGTGGCCTTCGGCCAGGCCTTGTGCAGTTCCCAGGCATTGGCGACCGGGCAGACCACGTCGTAGCGGCCGTGCACGATCACGCCCGGGATATCGGCGATGCGCGAGGCGTCGCGCAGCAGCTGGTCTTCGACCTCGAAGAAGCCGCCGTTGACGAAGTAGTGGTTCTCGATGCGCGCGAACGCCAGCGCGAACTCCGGCTCCTCGTGGCCGCTGACGAAGTCCGCGTCCACGTGCAGGAAACTGGTCGCGCCTTCCCACACGCTCCAGGCCTTCGCTGCGGCCAGGCGCGTGGCCTTGTCGTCGGAGGTCAGGCGGCGGTGGAAGGCGGAGATCAGGTCGTGGCGCTCGACGGGCGGGATTGCAGTGATGTAGTGCTCCCATGCGTCCGGGAACAGGCGGCTGGCGCCTTCCTGGTAGAACCATTCCAGTTCCCAGCGACGCAACATGAAGATGCCGCGCAGCACCAGCGCGGTGACGCGCTGCGGGTGCGTCTCGGCGTATGCCAGCGCCAGCGTGGAGCCCCAGCTGCCGCCGAACACCTGCCAACGGTCGATGCCCAGCGCCTCGCGCAGTGTCTCGATGTCGGCCACCAGGTCCCAGGTGGTGTTGTCGACCAGATCGGCATGCGGCGTGGAGCGGCCGGAACCGCGCTGGTCGAACAGCACGATGCGGTACTTGGCCGGGTCGTGGAAGCGGCGCATCTTCGGGCTGCAGCCCGCACCGGGGCCGCCATGCAGCAGGACGACCGGTTTGCCGTCCGGATTGCCGCACTGTTCGTAGTACAGCGTGTGGCGGTCGTCGACCTTCAGCGTGCCGGTGTCGAAGGGCTCGATGTCGGGATACAGCGTGCGCATGGGCGGCATGTCCTGGAAGAAAGCGACAGTCTAGCGGCTGCGGTCTTGCCCTTCCGTTACGCGCCCCAGGGTCACGCGATCGCGCTGCTCCAGGTCGGTTTCCGTGGCGACGTCGACGAAGCCCGCCGCCACCAGCAGCGCGCGGATCGCCTCGCCCTGGTCCCATCCATGTTCCAGCAACAGCCAGCCGCAGGGCCGCAGGTGCGCCGGTGCCGCGGCGACGATCTCGCGGATGGCATCCAGTCCATCCGGCCCGGACGACAATGCCGTCGGTGGCTCGAAGCGCAGGTCGCCCTGCCCCAGATGAGGATCGCCCTCGGCGATGTAGGGCGGGTTGCTGGCGATCAGATCGAAGCGCTCGCCAGCCAGCGGCGCCAGCCAGCTTCCGCAGCGCAACTCCACATTGACGATGCCATTCGCCACGGCATTCGCCTGTGCGACCTGCAGCGCGTCTTCGCTGACGTCGGTCGCCACGACCTGCGCCAGCGGCCGCTCGCTGGCCAGCGCGAGCGCGATGGCACCACTGCCGGTGCCCAGGTCCGCGATGCGCAGCGGATGGTCGTCGGGCAACCGCGCCAGCGCCAGCTCCACCAGACATTCGGTTTCCGGCCGGGGGATCAGCGTGGCGGACGAGACCTGCAGGTCCAGCGTCCAGAACCCGCGCCGGCCCAGCAGGTAGGCCAGCGGCTCGCCGTCGGCCCGGCGCTGCAGCAGCGCCTGGAAGGCCGCCGCCTCGGGCGCGGGCAGCGGATCGTCGCCGTGGGCGAACAGCCACGCACGTTCGCGCTGCAGCACGTGCAGCAGCAGGTGCTCGGCCTCGTGGCGGGCGTCCGGGCCGGGCAGGCCCAATGCGGCGGCACGCAGGGCCAGGTCGAGGCGGGCGGTGGGCAGGTCGGCAGGCATCGCCGGGCATGGTACCGGGCCGCGCGCCGGCCCGGACGACGCCGCATCGCCGCGCCGCACCATCATGGTGCTCAATCGCGTATGGAGGGGGGAAGACCGGCGCAGGCCGTCCGACAGGCGATTCTCGACGCCGGCCCGCATAAGGGACGTCTTCATCATCGGCGGGGCGCGACCGGCCAACTCATTGAAAAACAGGGATTCACACCCAAAATCGTTATCGGCGATGCCCGGGCTAGCTGGCCTGTTCAGGCATTCCAATAGCCAAAGACTATCTATCCAATTCCATCAATCGATTTGAGATATCAATAGCCCCTGCCTACCATGGCGCCATCGCTTCACCACACCCACTCCACTCACGAGGATCTCCGATGTCCCTGATCAACACCCCGGTCCAGCCGTTCAAGACCACCGCCTTCCACAATGGCGAATTCGTCGAAGTCACCGACGGCACCCTGAAGGGCAAGTGGTCGGTCCTGATCTTCATGCCGGCCGCCTTCACCTTCAATTGCCCGACCGAAGTGGAAGACGCCGCCGCCAACTACGCCGAGTTCCAGAAGGCCGGCGCCGAGGTCTACATCGTCACCACCGATACGCACTTCTCGCACAAGGTGTGGCACGAAACCTCCCCGGCGGTCGGCAAGGCCCAGTTCCCGCTGGTCGGCGACCCGACCCACCAGCTGACCCGCGCCTTCGGCGTGCACATCGAAGAGGAAGGCCTGGCCCTGCGCGGCACCTTCGTCATCAACCCGGAAGGCGTCATCAAGACCGCCGAGATCCACAGCAACGAGATCGCCCGCGACGTGTCGGAGACCCTGCGCAAGCTGAAGGCCGCGCAGTTCACCGCTGCCAACCCCGGTCAGGTGTGCCCGGCCAAGTGGAAGGAAGGCGCGCAGACGATCGCCCCGTCGCTGGACCTGGTCGGCAAGATCTAAGCAGCATTTCCGCAGCACCGCGCGTTCCTCGCCGGGACGCGCCAGTTCCATCGCATCACGCCACTCCGGGCCACCCGCCCGGAGTGGCTCCCCTGCAGCAGCGGCATGCGCCGCTCGCCGGTTCCTCTCTCCCTGGCCGGCTCCCTCCCCCGGCGCATGCCGCTCCTGCAAACGCCTGACCTTCCCTTCCCCGGTTCTCTTCCCAGAATCCCTCCACGGAGACGTTCGCCATGCTGGACGCCAATCTGAAGACGCAGCTCAAGGCCTACCTGGAAAAGGCCGTGCGCCCGATCCACATCACCGCCCACCTGGACGGCAGCGACGCCTCGTCGCAACTGCAGGCGCTGCTGCGCGACCTGCAGGACGCATCCGCGAACATCCATGTCACCGAACAGCAGGGCGGCGAGCGCACGCCGTCGTTCTCGCTGACCTCGCCCGGCCATGACATCCACCTGACCTTCGCCGGCCTGCCGATGGGCCACGAGTTCACCTCGCTGGTGCTGGCGCTGCTGCAGGTCGGCGGCCATCCGTCGAAGCTGGCGCAGGACGTGATCGAGCAGATCGGCACGCTGGACGGCGAGTACCGCTTCGAAACCTATTTCTCGCTGTCGTGCCAGAACTGCCCGGACGTGGTGCAGGCACTGAACCTGATGGCGGTGCTCAATCCGAAGATCCAGCACGTCGCCATCGACGGCGCGCTGTTCCAGCAGGAAGTCGAACAGCGCGAAGTGATGTCGGTGCCGACGATCTTCCTCAATGGCGAGGTGTTCGGCGCCGGCCGCATGGGCGTGGAAGAGATCGTCGCCAAACTGGACACCAACGCCGGCAAGCGCGAGGCCGAGAAGATCAAGGCCAAGGCGCCATACGACGTGCTGGTGGTCGGTGGCGGGCCCGCCGGTGCCGCGGCTGCGATCTACGCCGCGCGCAAGGGCATCCGCACCGGTGTGGCGGCCGAGCGCTTTGGCGGCCAGGTGCTGGACACCATGGCGATCGAGAACTTCATTTCCGTGCCCTACACCGAGGGCCCGAAGCTGGCCGCGGCCCTGGAACAGCACGTCAAGGACTACCAGGTCGACGTGATGAACCTGCAGCGCGCGGAGAAGCTGGTGCCGGCCGGCGCCGACGGTCTGGTCGAGGTGCAACTGGCCAACGGTGCGTCGCTGAAGTCGAAGACCGTGGTCCTGTCCACCGGTGCGCGCTGGCGGCAGATGAACGTGCCCGGCGAGAACGAGTACCGCAACAAGGGCGTGGCCTATTGCCCGCACTGCGATGGCCCGCTGTTCAAGGGCAAGCGGGTGGCGGTGATCGGCGGCGGCAATTCCGGCGTGGAGGCAGCGATCGACCTGGCCGGCATCGTGGCGCAGGTCACGCTGATCGAATTCGACAGCCAGTTGCGCGCGGATGACGTATTGCAGCGCAAGCTGCGCAGCCTGCCGAACGTGCGCGTCGTCACCAGCGCACAGACGACGGAAGTGCTGGGCGATGGCAGCAAGGTCAACGGTCTGGTCTACAAGGACCGAACCGGCGGCGACACGCACCGCGTCGAACTGGAAGGCATCTTCGCGCAGATCGGCCTGCTGCCGAACACCGAATGGCTGAAGGGCGTGGTGGACCTGAGCCCGCGCGGCGAGATCATCGTCGACGACCGCGGCCAGACCAGCGTGGCGGGCGTGTTCGCCGCGGGCGACGCCACCACGGTGCCGTACAAGCAGATCGTCATCGCCATGGGCGAAGGCTCCAAGGCCGCGCTCAGCGCCTTCGACCACCTGATCCGCACGTCGGCGCCGGTGGAAACCCCGGACGCGGTCGCGGCATGATGCACCGGCGCGGGCCACGCAGGGTCCGCGCCTTCGTCGCACGCAAGGCCGTTCCCTGAGGGAAGAGTCCGATGAATCTCCGCGACCTGAAGTACCTGGTGGCACTGGCCGACCACAAGCATTTCGGCCGCGCCGCCGCCGCGTGCTACGTCAGCCAGCCCACGCTGTCGACCCAGATCAAGAAGCTGGAAGACGAACTGGGAGTGCCCCTGGTCGAACGCGCGCCGCGCAAGGTCATGCTGACGCCGGCGGGCCGCGACGCCGCCGACCGCGCGCGACGCATCGTGGCGGAAGTCGAGCAGATGAAGGAAGCCGCGCGCCGCAGCCAGGATCCGGAAGCCGGCACGGTGCGGCTGGGCCTGTTCCCCACGCTGGGGCCCTACCTGCTGCCGCACGTGGTGCCGCAGTTGCGCGCACGCTTCCCGCACCTGGAGCTGCTGCTGGTGGAGGAGAAGAGCGACGTGCTGCTGTCGCGCCTGCGCGAAGGCAAGCTCGACGCCGGCCTGCTGGCCCTGCCGATCGCGGACGACCAACTGCACACCGAATTCCTGTTCGAGGAACCCTTCGTGCTGGCCGTGCCCGAGTCGCACCCGCTGGCGCAACGCGCGTCGCTGACCCTGGCCGAGCTGTCGCAGCAGCAATTGCTGCTGCTGGAAGATGGTCATTGCCTGCGCGAACAGGCGCTGGACGTCTGCCGCCTGGCCGGCGCCAACGAAAAATCCGAATTCCGCGCCACCAGCCTGGAAACGCTGCGGCAGATGGTGGCGGCCGATGTCGGCATCACCCTGCTGCCGACGCTGGCGGTGAAGCCGCCGGTGGCGCGTTCGCCGAACATCCACCTGCTCGGCTTCAGCGATTCGCATCCGAACCGGCAGATCGCGATGGTGTGGCGCAAGAGCTCGGCGATGAGCGAGTTCCTGCAGCAACTCGCGCAGGTGTTCCGCGAACTCCCGCCGGGGCTGCTTGAGCCGGATCCGCCCGTCCATGGCACGGGAACCAGCGCCTCCCGACCACCTGAACCGTCGCGTCCGCACATGGCTTGAAGGCGTCGCGCTTCCGGGCTACGGTAAGCGTGCAAAACAGGACTCCGATGGGCGGCGCAGCAACGCGTCGCCCGTTTCTTTTTGCGCGACCCCAAAACCGAGAGAACCAGATGAACAACACCCGCACCAGCGGCCTGCCGCCGTCCCTGCCCCCGCTCGTGATTTCCAGCCGCGACCTGTCGCGTCTCGAAGCCCTGCTCGATACGCCCGTGCTGCGCCGGCATCCGGCTGCGCTGGCCCTGATGGACGAACTCAACCGCGCCGACGTGCGCGCGCCGGACCAGATGCCGGACAACGTCGTGACGATGCACTCGCGCGTCGAATGCGATGACGAGCTCACCGGCGAGCATCACCAGCTGACGCTGGTCTATCCCCACGAAGCGAACGTCGAGACCGGCCTGGTCTCCGTGCTGGCGCCGGTCGGCAGTGCGCTGCTCGGTCTGTCGGTGGGCCAGACGATCGATTGGCAGGCCGCCGGCAACCGCCCGTTGCGCCTGCGGGTCACCGAGATCACCTATCAGCCGGAAGCGAGTGGCGATCTGCATCGCTGATTGCTTGCTGGATCGACATGCGGACCGTTGGCGTCGGCGGAAGTTGTCGACCCTCGATCTCAAGCGCTCGCGGCGATTTTTATGGGTGGTTGGAGATGGCACCGCTCGCCGCGGAGGCATTCTTTCTTTGCTTGTGCAAAGAAAGAATCAAAGAAACACACCCCAGGCGGCACGCCCTCCGCGCTGCGCGCTCCGGGTCCGCGAATGGTCCGGGAATTTTCGTAAGGCACATCCATGTGCCATACGAAAACGCCGTCATCCATGACGGCGCCCTTCGGGTTTTACCCGGCCCACTCGCCGTGCCTCATGGGGACCCAAAAGCAGGAGCAACAGCAAGTGCTGACGCGTCCGCTTCGGCTCCTGGGCCCCCTGAGGTCCGGCAGTCCCGGCGGGCCATGAAAAGAAGAGTCCATGGCGGATGTGGTGCCGACTACGGGCAGATCGAAGACATGGACTTCGTTGGCCCTCTCCCCAACCCCTCTCCCGCAGGGAGAGGGGCTCAAGAACGGGTCCGCCTGGCGAGTACGCTCTCGAGAAGGCAGGGATCACGCGCATGGGTGACGTGTATCGGGGGAAACCTCATCGCGCAAGTCCACCGAAAAATCCACCACGGACCTGGTCATCGTTGTGGTCGAGGCAGACACGGACTTCGCTGGCCCTCACCCCAACCCCTCTCCCGCAGGGAGAGGGACTCGAATCGCGGGACCACGGCCATCAAACCGCTCTTCGCGACGAGCCGCACCATGCCAAAACAACGCCAATTCCGACCGCCTGCCACAAACCTCCGCACCGGGGGACAGGGCATACTTCCCCTCCCCATCCTGTGCCCCAGCCGAGCCACCGCATGAACTCCGCCGCCCCCAGCAAACTACAGCAGCTCCGCGAACTCTCCGTTGTCGTCGCCGACACCGGGGACTACGACGCCATCAAGCGCCTCAAGCCGGTGGACTGCACCACCAATCCTACACTGGTGAAGAAGGCGCTCGACCTGCCGGTGTACGCCGACCTGATCGACGAGCAGCTCGCCTGGGCACGCGCGCAGGGTGGCGGAGAGGCGTTGGTGGACGAAATCGTGGACCGCCTGACCGTGGGCGTTGGCGTCAAGCTGGCCGGCCTGATTCCCGGTCGCGTCTCCACCGAGGTCGATGCCGACCAGGCCCACGACACCGCCGCCACCGTCGCCAAGGCGCGCAAGTTCGTGCAGATGTATGCCGACCAGGGCGTCGGCCGCGACCGCATCCTGATCAAGGTCGCCTCCACCTGGGAAGGCGTGGAAGCCGCACGCGTCCTGCAGGCCGAAGGCATCGACTGCAACCTGACACTGATCTTCAATCCGACCCAGGCCATCGCCTGCGCCGAAGCCGGGGCGTTCCTGATCTCGCCGTTCGTGGGCCGCATCCTCGACTGGTACGTGGCCAACGGCCAGGCGCCGGCGACCATCGACGAAGATCCCGGCGTGGTGTTCGTGCGCGGCGTGTACGCCGAGTTCAAGCGCCGCGGCTCGCCGACGGTGGTGATGGGCGCGTCCTTCCGTTCCACCGCGCAGATCGAGGCGTTGGCCGGCTGCGACCGCCTGACGATTTCGCCCGACCTGCTGGAGAAGCTGGACCAGGAAACCGGCGAACTGCCGCGCAAGCTCTCGCCCGGCGCCGCCGAAGGCGTGACGGCCGCACCGGTGACGGCGGAGAGCTTCGCCGCCGCGATCGAGGCCGATCCGATGGCGAAGGAGAAGCTGGCCACCGGTATCGATGCCTTCGCCAAGGACCTGCAGGCCCTGCGCGCAACGATCCGCGAGAAGCTGGCAGCCTGAGGCTGCCTTCGCGCGGTCGCGGATGAACCTGCGCGCCCTGCTGGTGATCGCGCTGCTGGCCGGCGTCGCCGGCTGGTGGTTCTCCGATCACCGTCGCAGCCTGCGTGCACCGCCAGCTGCGAGCGGTGAATCGCCTGCCTGTCCGCTGCCGCCTCGCGTGGCAACGGGCGAGCCGCCGCTGCAGAGCGATGTCCCCGACGACCTGCCACCGTTCGCGCTGGAGGCCGCCACGCTCATGCCGCTGGCCGGCTTCAGCCTCGAGGCGCGCGTGCTGTCGCGCAAGGACTACCGCAGCGGGCGAGAAGCAGCGCTGTCGCCCGTCGATCTCGCCCTGGGCTGGCAGCGCATGGAAGAGGACGCCGTGATCGAGGCGCTGGACATCCGCCAGTCCTCGCGCTGGTACCACTACCGCTGGCGCGACCAGCCGCCGCTGCCGACGGACGAGATCCTCGGCAGCAGCGCCAACATGCACATGATTCCCGGCAACGATGGCGTCGCGCAGGCGCTCGCGGATGTACGCAAGGACGAGCGCGTGCGCATCGACGGCTGGCTGGTGGAGGCGAAGGCCGAGGACGGCTGGCGCTGGCGCAGTTCCACCCGCCGCACCGATACCGGCAGCGGGGCCTGCGAACTCGTCTACGTCTGCGGCGTCACGCGGTTGTAGGAAGAAACGCGCCATGAGAGCGACATGAGTCGCGGAGCTGCCACGGCCAGCTCAAAGAGCTTCGCGACTCACGTCACTCCCACAACCACCACTCCTCAGGTTTCCAGCCCGATCGGACAGCTCACGCCGGTGCCGCCGAGTCCGCAGTAACCGTTCGGGTTCTTCGCCAGATATTGCTGGTGGTAGTCCTCGGCGTAGTAGAACGGCGGCGCGGGATAGACGATCTCGGTGGTGATGTCGCCGTAGCCCGCCGCACGCAGCTGCTGCTGGTAGGCCTGCAGGCTGGCCTCGGCGGCGGCCTGCTGCTCCGGTGTGTGGCAATGGATGCCCGAGCGGTACTGCGTGCCCACGTCGTTGCCCTGGCGCATGCCCTGGGTGGGGTCGTGGCTTTCCCAGAACACCTGCAACAGCTGCTCGAACGACACCTGCGCCGGGTCGTAGACCACGCGCACGACTTCGTTGTGGCCGGTCTGGCCGGAGCAGACTTCCTCGTAGGTCGCATTCGGCGTACCGCCGCCGGCGTAGCCGACCGACGTGCTGTACACGCCCGGGACGTTCCAGAACTTGCGTTCCGCGCCCCAGAAGCAGCCCAGGCCGAACTCGGCCTGCTGCAATCCCTCGAACGCATCCTGCAGCGGATGTCCATTGACGAAATGCACGTTGTGCAGCGGCAGCGGCGTGCTGCGTCCCGGCAGCATGTCTTCCGCGCGCGGCATGCGCTGCTTGTAGGCTCCGATACCCAGCATGGTGAACCTCGTGGTCGTGGGGGAAGACGGATCAGGCGGGCAGGAGGCCGGCGCCTTCGTCGTCGCCTTCCAAGATGGGGCCATCGCCGCGCGATTCCAGCCCCAGCGCCTGTACGACGCCTTCCGCCTCGGGGAACGCGGCGTCCGGCACGCACACCCGCAGCACGCCGAACAGCGGCAGTTCGCCCATCCCGCCCAGCAGCGATTCGCCGAACACGAACGCCGGGATCGCCACCTCCTCCAGCGCGTGCTTGACCAGGTGGGCGTCGAACAGGTTGTCGGCCAGGTAGACCACGCGCATGGATGTGTCCTCCGGCTCCAGCCTACACCGCGCGTCCGTTACAGCGGAGCGCGCACGGCATCGGTGGCCGCGACCGATTCAGTTTCCGCCGCGGCCGCCTCGCGCCACTCGCGCAGGGCCGGCAGCGCGAACAGCGCCTGCATGTAGGCGCGCGCGGTGGCGTCCACCTCCACCCCGTAGCCCTCGAAGCGGATCGCCACCGGCGCGTACATCGCGTCGACAATGCCGAACCCGCCGCACAGGAAGTCGCCATCCCCAGCATGTGCCTCACGCAACTGTCGCCACAGGTCCTGCACGCGATCGATGTCGCGCTGGGCGGCGGCGTCCCAGCGGTAGGCGTCGGGCGTGCGCCGGCTGTTCATCGGCAGCTGCGTGCGCAGCGCCACGAAGCCCGAATGCATCTCGGCCGCCGCCGCGCGGGCCAGCGCGCGCGACTCCCGGTCCTGCGGCCATCCCTTGCCGTCCAGCCAGCGCTCGTTGGCGTATTCGCAGATGGCCAGCGAATCCCATACGTGCACCCCGCCATCGTGCAGCGCCGGCACCTTGCCGGTGGGCGAGTGGTGCCGGACCCCGTCGGCGAACCCGGGCGTATCCAGCAACAGCCTGACCTCGTCGAAGGCCACGCCGAAGTGCCGCAGCAGCAGCCAGGGCCGCAGCGACCAGGAGGAGTAGTTCTTGTTGCCGATCACCAGGACAGGAAGGCTCATGCGGGGATCACTGCGGCTCGGGGCGGTTCAGGATAGACCAGCGCGGCCACGGGACCGGCTAAACTTGCGCCTTTCCCCGCCTGTCCGCCCCCGATGTCCGACGACGCTGCCCGCCCCGCCCCTCCTGCTGACGATGCCGCGCCCGAAAAACGGGACTTCATCCGCCAGATCGTGCGCGAGGACCTGGCCAGCGGCCGGCACACGGCGGTGAAGACGCGCTTCCCGCCCGAGCCCAACGGTTACCTGCACATCGGCCACGCCAAGGCGATCTGCCTGGACTTCGGCATCGCCGGCGAATTCGGCGGCGTGTGCAACCTGCGCCTGGACGACACCAATCCGGCCAAGGAAGACCCGGAATACGTGCGCGCCATCCAGGACGATGTGCGCTGGCTGGGCTTCGACTGGCACGACCTGCGCCACGCCTCGGACTACTTCGAGGTGCTGTACCTGGCCGGCGAGAAGCTGATCCGCCAGGGCGACGCCTTCGTCTGCGACCTGAGCGCGGAGGACGTACGCGAATACCGCGGCACGCTGACCGAGCCCGGCCGCAACTCGCCGTACCGCGACCGCAGCGTGGAAGAGAACCTGGACCTGTTCCGTCGCATGCGCGCGGGCGAGTTCGCGGATGGGGCGCGCACCCTGCGCGCGAAGATCGACATGGCCAGCGGCAACATCAACCTGCGCGATCCGGCGCTGTACCGCATCAAGCACGTCGAGCACCAGAACACGGGCAACGAGTGGCCGATCTATCCGATGTACGACTACGCGCACTCGCTGAGCGATGCGGTGGAAGGCATCACCCACTCGCTGTGCACGCTGGAATTCGAAGACCACCGCCCGCTGTACGACTGGTGCGTGGACAAGGTGGACCTGGCGAATTCGCCGGATCTGCTGGCGCCGCTGCTCGTCAAGGGGTTGCCGAAGGAAGCCAGCAAGCCGCGCCAGATCGAGTTCTCGCGCCTGAACTTCAACTACCTGGTGATGAGCAAGCGCAAGCTGCTGGCGATGGTCAACGACAATCTGGTCGATGGCTGGGACGACCCGCGCATGCCGACGCTGCAGGGCATCCGCCGCCGCGGCTACACGCCGTCCGCGCTGCGCCTGATGGTGGATCGCGTGGGCATCAGCAAGCAGAATTCGCTGCTGGACATCTCGATCCTGGAAGGCGCACTGCGCGAGGACCTGGACGCTGCCGCGCCGCGCCGCATGGGTGTGGTCGATCCGGTCAAGCTGGTGCTGGCCAACCTGCCCGAAGGCCACGAGGAAACGCTGACGTTTTCCAACCACCCGAAGGACGAGTCGTTCGGCCAGCGCAGCGTGCCGTTCTCGCGCGAACTGTGGATCGAGCGCGAGGACTTCGAGGAAGTGCCGCCGAAGGGTTTCAAGCGGCTGACCACGGGCGGCGAAGTGCGCCTGCGCGGCGCCGGCATCGTGCGCTGCGATGAAGTGATCAAGAACGACGCCGGCCAGATCGTCGAACTGCGCGGCTGGCTGGACCCGGAGTCGCGTCCCGGCATGGCCGGCGCCGAGCGCAAGATCAAGGGCACCATCCACTGGGTGAGCGCGCAGCACGCCGTCGCCGCGGAAATCCGCCTGTACGACCGGCTGTTCACCGTGCCGAACCCGGATGACGAATCGGAAGGCAAGACCTACCGCGACTACATGAACCCGGACTCCCGCCGCACCGTGACCGGCTACGTGGAGCCGGCGGCGGCCAGCGCCACGCCCGAGCAGTCGTTCCAGTTAGAGCGCACGGGTTACTTCGTCGCGGACCGCTACGACCACACCCCGGAGCGCCCCGTGTTCAACCGCAGCGTCACCCTGCGCGACACTTGGGCGACCAAGGCCTGATGCCGGCACCTTTCACCGCCTCTTGAGGCGGCGGAGGGCAGGCTGGCGCGTACCACCACCGAGGAAGGAGTCCGCCATGTCCCGCATCGCGCTGCGCCTGCTGCCTGCCCTGCTGTCCTGTCTTTTCTTGTTCGCGTTGGCGGGCTGCGCGGCACCCGCGGCCTCCGATGACGGAGCCGGCGATCCGCCCCCCGCATCGACGCCGACGCCCAAGCCGACCGGCGGGAACCTGCCGCCACGCGAGGCCGGTGCGATCGCAGTGGATTACGCCTGCAGGACCAGCGCGGACTGTGCGGTGAAAAACGTCGGCAACTGCTGCGGCGCGATGCCGGCCTGCGTTAACAAGGACAGCCCCACCGATCCGCAGGGCGTACAGGCCCAGTGCGCCGCCAGCGGCCGCATGGGGGTCTGCGGTTTCGCCGACGTGACCGCCTGCCAGTGCGTCAGCGGCCGCTGCGAATCCGATTCCTCTTCCCTGAAAGTTCCCACCCCGTAATGCTCTATCAACAGATCCACCTGACCCTGCCCGCCTGGACGCACGACCTGGTCGATGCGTCGGCGACTTATGCCAGCGACGAAGACAAGGTCGCGCTGGCCATCGACCTGTCGCGTCGCAACGTGGACGCCAACACCGGTGGCCCGTTCGGCGCGGTGGTGTTCGGCCCGGACCATCGCGTCATCGCCCTGGGCGTGAACCGCGTGATGCCGCACACCTGTTCGCTGGCGCATGCCGAGACCATGGCCTACATGCTGGCGCAGCAGCGCCTGCAGACGCCACGCCTCAACGATGTGCTGGCGCCGGTGGTGCTGGCCACCTCGTCGCAGCCGTGCTGCCAGTGCTACGGCGCCACCATCTGGGCCGGCATCGACCGCCTGCTGATCGGCGCGCGCGCCGAGGACGTGATGGAACTGACCGAGTTCGACGAAGGCCCGTTGCCGGCGGACTGGATCGGCGAGCTCACCACGCGCGGCATCGAGGTCGTGCGCGACCTGCGTCGCGACGACGCACGCGCGGTGCTCAAGCAGTACGGCGAATCCGGCGGCGACACGTACTGAGCGACGCGTCGGGAAGCCATCGCACCCGGCTTCTCCTGTACCCTGTCCTCGCGGCTGGAGCCGCAGCCCTCCGCTTCACGCGACCGCGCCATGTCATCGACGACCGGCCTGCTGGCTTATTGCCGCCAGGGATTCGAACCCGAACTTGCTGCCGAACTGACCGAGCGCGCCGCGCTGGCCGGGTTCGCCGGCTATGCGCGCGCGCAGCGCAACGACGGCCATGTCGTGTTGGTCTGCGAACAGGCCGAGGCACTGGATCGTGCGCTGCCCTGGCGCGACCTGATCTTCGCCCGACAGAAGCTGCGCCTGCTCGCCGAACTGCGTGGCATCGACCCGAAGGACCGCATCACGCCGCTGCTCGCCGCGCTGGCCGGTGCCGGACGCTATGGCGACCTGTGGGTGGAGCACCCGGATTCCGACAGCGCCAAGCCGCTGGCCGGCCTGGCGCGCAGTTTCGGCAATGCGCTGCGTCCGGCGCTGCGCAAGGCCGGGTTCCTGAGCGAGAAAGAAGACGCGCGGCTGCCGCGCCTGCATGTGGTGTTCGTGCAGGGCGACCATCTGTTCCTGTGCGTCGCCGACGCGCGCGACAGCGCACCGTGGCAGCTCGGCATCCCGCGATTGAAGCTGCTGCCCGATGCGCCGTCGCGCTCGGCGCTGAAGCTGGAGGAAGCCTTCCTCTCGCTGCTGGACGAACGCCAGCGCGACGCGCTGCTGAAGCCCGGCATGACCGCGGCCGATCTGGGCGCGGCGCCAGGCGGCTGGACCTGGGTGCTGACCCGTCACCACCTGCGCGTGACCAGTGTCGACAACGGTCCGCTGCGCGAGCACGTGCTGGCGACCGGACTGGTGGAACACCTGCGCGCCGACGGCTTCCACTGGAAACCCACGCAGCCACTGGACTGGATGGTCTGCGACATGGTCGAACAGCCGCGCCGCGTGGCCGAGCGCATGGCGCAGTGGTTCCGTGAAGGCTGGTGCCGGCACGCGGTGTTCAACCTCAAGCTGCCGATGAAGAAGCGCTGGGACGAGACCAAGCTGTGCCTGGACCTCTTCGCTGACCAGGCGGGGCGACCGCTCGAAGTCCGCGCGCGCCAGCTTTACCACGACCGCGAAGAGATCACCGTGTTCGCCACGCCCGGCTGACATACCAGGCCACCTGCACGCCACCCGAGGGGAAACGGATGACGCTGTCGAAATCCATCACAACACTGGCCTTGTCCGCCGCACTGACGGGCTGCGTCCACACCGGCGACATCCGGCGTACCGCGTCGGACGAACTGCTGCATGTCGCCCGCGACGTGGTCGGCGACGGCGTCTTCAGTGCCGGCATCGAGGGACCGGCGTTCGGCCCCGATGGCGCGTTGTACGCGGTGAGCTTCGGCCGCGACGGCACCCTCGGGCGGGTGAGCTTCGATGCCGACGGCAACGCCCGCGCGGCGCTGTTCATGACCTTGCCCGAAGGCAGCACCGGCAACGGCATCCGCTTCGATGCCGACGGCTTCATGTACGTGGCCGACTACACCGGACACCAGGTCCTGCGCGTCGATCCGCGCGACCGCTCGGTGGGCGTGTTCGCCACGCTGCCGGGCGCGCACCAGCCCAACGACATCGCGTTCGCGCCCAATGGCATGTTCTACGCCAGCGATCCGGACTGGCGCAGTGGCACCGGCCAGCTGTGGCGCATCCTGCCCTACGGCAAGGCGACCCTGCTGGAAACCGGCATGGGCACCACCAACGGCGTGGAAGTCGGCCCGAAGGGCGACGTGCTGTACGTCAACGAGAGCGTGCAGCGCCGCGTGTGGGCCTACGACCTGGACGGCAGCGGGGAGATCTCCGGCAAACGCCTGCTGATCGCCTTCGACGACCACGGGCTGGACGGCATGCGCACGGACAGCATGGGCAATCTGTACATCGCGCGCTACGGGGCCGGCACGGTGGCGGTGGTGTCGCCGCAGGGCGAACTGCTGCGCGAAGTGAAGCTCAAGGGACAGAAGCCGACCAACGTGGCCTTCGGCGGTCCGGAGGGGCGCACGGTCTTCGTCACCCTGCAGGATCGCGGTGCGATCGAGGCCTTCCGGGTGGCGATCCCCGGGCGCGAAACCGGCCTGTGACGCGGTTCCGCCGGGGTCTCAGGTGCTGACACCCCCGCGTGGCAAGATGCCTGCCTGACACGGAGACCGACCATGCTGCCCCTCGAACTCAAGGACCCTGCCGCCTTCGGCACCGAGTTCCTGCGCCTGACCCTGCTGCAGGGTTTCCAGTCGCTCACCAAGCGCGACCTGGAACTGCTGATCTTCGTGTTGCTGGAGCGCGACGGCGCCATCGGTCGCGACGAATCCAACTTCACCGTCGCCGGCAAGCTGCGGGTGACGCCGGCCAAGATCAAGGCACTGCGCCGCGATGGTTATGCACGCTGGCGTGCGCTGGTGCCGGAGGAGCGCGATGCCGCGCTGCAGCGTATCGTCGCCAGCGCCCTGACCGAGGCCAACCTGAAGTCCGGCGCGAAACACGTCAGCGAGCGCAGCCGCAAGGACGGCTTCCTCGCCATCCGTGTCGAACATCCGGACGACCACCAGCAGTTCGAGCAGGCCATCCTCGATGTCGGCGCGCTGCCGGTCTACGAACGCAACCGCGAAGTCGTGGCGGTGCGCTTCGACACGCTGCTGGCCATCGCCGAGCGCTGGGGTTTCCTGCAGCCCGACCCGGCCGCCATCACCGAGGCCTTGAAGGCGCTGACGCCGACCTCGGAGGAAGTCGCCGACCTGCTGAAGAAGGACGTCACCAAACTGCGTTGGCAGGACGCGCGCAACGCGCTCAACAGCCTCGGCGCCAAAGCCGTGGCCAGTACCGCCGAAGGCGGGCTGAAGGGGCTGCTGAAGATCATGTTTCCGTTCATTCCCGGCTGACCCCGCTCAGCCGGCCGCGATCTCCACACGCGCTCCGTCCGAGCGCGCGGACGCGAAGATCGCATCCAGTACGCGCATGTCGCGCCAGCCTTCCTCGCCGGGAACGCGCGGCGGACGGCCCTCCCGGATCGCCAGCGCATCGGCATCCATCTGCCGCGCCTGTTGTGCAGGCGTCGGGCCGATCATCGTGTCGAAACGGCGCCCGTCGCTGGCTTCGCCACGGACGCCTTCGTAGGCCTGGAACGGGGACAGGTGGTACCAGCCGTCCGCGCATTCGGCGCGCAGCCGGTTGAGGTTGCGGCCGAAGCTGGTTTCGCACTGAGCGACGACGCCCTCCGGGAACTCCAGCCGGAAGTGCATGGTCTCGTCGACGCCACGGAAGATCTCCGGCCGCTGTACCGACGCGGTGGCGGTGACGGCGACCGGTTCGGCACCCGTGGTGTAGCGCGCCGCGTTGAGCGCGTACACGCCCATGTCGTACATCGCACCGCCGCCGCGCGCCGGGTCCAGCCGCCATGGATCGCCGCTCGCATCGTCGAAGCCGCGGAATCCCGCTTCGGCGTGGATGCGCTGCAGACGACCGAACGGCCGGGTCTTGGCCAGCGCGATCACCGCCTGCGTATTGGGTTCGTGCTGCATGCGGTAGCCGATCGTCAGCTGTACCCGGTGCCGTCGGCAGGCGTCGATCATCGTGCGCGCTTCCGCCGCGTCCATCGCCATCGGCTTCTCGCACCACACGTGCTTGCCCGCCGCGGCCGCACGCAGGGTGAACGGCTTGTGCAGGTGGTTGGGCAGCACGATGTAGACGACATCGATATCGGGGTTGTCGGCGATGCGGTCGAAGCCGGCGTAGTCGTAGACGTTGCGGTCCGGGATGGCGTACCGCCGCTGCCATTCTTCCGCCTTGGCCGGGGAGCCGGTGACGATGCCGGCCAGCCGGCAGTGCTTCGTCATCTGCAACGCCGGCGCCAGCAGGTCGCGGCTGTAGTAGCCCAGACCGATCAGGGCCACGCCGAGTGGACGCATTGCACTGGCGCGGGCGGAAGGCATCAGACCGGCCAGGCCGGCCGCACCGAAGGCGCCCAGCAGGCGACGACGCGAGGGATCGGGAGAGGAATGCGGGTCGCTCATCGCAGGCAGCCTCGGGCGGGAACCGCGAGGCTACCGCATGCGGCGCGATGCCGCCGTCAGCGCGCGCGTTGCCCGGCCGCGTGCCGCCAGAAAAAGTCCACCAGCGGCGGCAGCCGGCCGGCCAGACCCAGGAGCGGACCGCGCAGCAGGGTCAGGTGCATCTCGTCGGTGGAGAACACGCGGTTGATGCCCTCGAAGGCGTAGGCGGCGGTCGCGTTCTCGCTGCGGCGCTGGCGTGCCCAGCGTTCCAGACGATGCGGCGCCGCCCAGTCGGCACGCCTGGCCTGGGCGGTGCGGATGCCGTCGCGCAAGGCGGCCACATCGCGCAGGCCGAGGTTGACGCCCTGCCCGGCCAGCGGATGCACCACATGCGCGGCATCGCCGGCGACGATGACGCGGCCGGCGACATAGTCCTTCGCCAGCTGCCGCTTCAACGGGAACGCCACGCGCGGCGAGGCGGCTTCCACCTCACCCAACTGGCCGCCCATGGCCAGCGTGAGTTCGCAGCCGAAGGCGATGTCATCCAACGCCAGCACACGCTGCGCCTCGTCGTCGGGCAGGGTCCAGACGATCGAACTGAGGCCGTCGGCGAACGGCAGGAATGCCAGCGGGCCACTCGGCAGGAAGCGCTGCCACGCCGTCTCCTCGTGCGGGTGCCGGGTGCGCACGAAGGCGACGACGCCACGCTGCGCGTACTCATGCGCGGCGACGTCGAGCCCGGCCAGGCGACGCAGCGTGGAATCGGCGCCATCGGCCGCCACCGCCAGCCGCGCATCGAGGCGCGTGCCGTCGTCCAGCCGCAGCGTCACGCCACTCTCGTCCTGTTCCATCGCCTCCACGCGCGCGGGGCAGCGCACCCGCACGCCGGCCGACGGCAGCGCGGCCCACAGCCGGTCGACCAGCAGCGCGTTCTCGACGATCCAGCCCAGTTGCGTGCGGCCCAGCGCATCAGCATCGAAACGCAGTTCGCCGCCACCGCCGGCATCCCACACCCGCATGCGTCGATACGGATGCGCGCGCGCGTCGCGGATGCTGTTCCATGCACCGGCGTCGTCGAGCAATGCGGCGTTGTCGGGCGCGAACGCATACACGCGCAGGTCCGGCGACGCCGGCGACCAGCGCGGCGGCTCGCGACCTTCGACCAGCGTTACCTCAAGGCCTTCGCGCGCCAGCAACAGCGCGCAGGCGGCACCCACCACGCCGCCGCCGACGACGGCGACATCGATCTGTCCCCGCCGCTTCATGCCGCCTCTCCCCGGCACAGCGCCGGCACATCGCCGCGGAAGCCCATCGCGCCGCCGACCAGGAACGATTGCAGTGAGGGCTGCGCATCCACCGCCAGCAGGCCCAGGCTGCGCAGCGGTTTCAGCAGCGACGACGGATTCGAGGTGAGCCTCGCCAGGCCGTCGGAGAAGGACAGCGTGCGCTCGCGGTCTTCCGTGCGGCGCGCAGCGTAGGCCGCCAGGCTGGCGGCATCGCCCGGGTCGTCACGGCGCGCGATCTCTTCGGCCAGCGTCAAGGCATCGCGCAGGCCCAGGTTGAAGCCCTGCGCGCCGATCGGATGGATGGTCTGTGCGGCATTGCCCAGCACCACCGCACGCTCGGCGACCAGTCGCTGCGCAACGACACGGATGATGGGGTACGCGCTGCGCTCGCCGCTGCCGGTCACCCGGCCGATGCGCCAGCCGATGGCGTGCTGCAAGCGCGCCAGCCAGGCGGCTTCGTCCAGCGCGGCGACGGCATCGGCGTCTTCGCGCGCCACCCCATGGATGACGCCCCAGTGACGATCGCCGCGTGGCAGCAGCGCGGTCGGGCCGCTATCGCACAGGCGCTCGTGGGCGGTGCCGTCCGGCGCCTGGGTGGCGCGCACGCGGGCGACGAACAGGGTCTGGCCATAGTCGTGTTCGTCCACGCCGATACCCAGCGCCTCGCGCACGGCGCTGTGGGTGCCGTCGGCCGCCACCACCAGCCGGGCCTGCAACGCACGCTCGCCCTCGGCATCGGCGATCCGCAGCACGCGGCCACCCGCCTCGTCCGCCGCGAAGCCGACGAAGCGCGCCGGCCGGTAGCGGGTGAGCCGCGGGACCTGGGCCAGCCGGGCTTCCAGCGCTTCGCCGAAGTCGCGCGCCACCACGACCTGGCCGAAGGCGTCACGACCATAGTCCTGCGCGTCGAGCTTCACCCGCCCGAAGTCGCCCTGCCGGCTGATGTGGATGCGCCGGATCGGCCCGGTGGGCGTGCGCAACTGCTGCATCACGCCCAGCGCCGTCAACGCGTTCACCGTCGCAGCGGCGAAGCTGAGGTTGCGCTGGTCGAAGACCGCCGGCATCTGCCCGGGCGGGCTGGCCTCCACCAGCCCCACGTCCAGTCCCTGACGGTCCAGGGCGATGGCCAGGCTGGCGCCCACCAGTCCTCCCCCCACGATCACCACGTCATGCCGTTCTTTCATGCGGTCATGATACCGCTCCGCCCCTCGCGACCCCGTGGACGGCATCGCCCCGGCAAGCTCCGGTAGAATGCGGGGCTGAGTCTCCGGAACCGTGCCGATGAACACCTCTTCCCAACGCGCCCTCGTGCTGACGCTGGTCGCCGCCCTGCTGGTCCTCACCCGCCTGCACCTGCCCACCACGTTCGGCCACATCGGCCCGTTGCCCGATGCCAGCTGGGCCGCGTTCTTCATCGGCGGCTACTACCTGCGCGGCTGGTCGCGCTGGGCGTTCCCGCTGTTCATGGCCGCCGCCGTCGTGGTGGACTACCTCGTCATCAGCGGCCAGGGCATCAACTTCTGGACGCACTACTGCGTGTCGCCGGCGTACTGGTTCCTGCTGCCGGCCTACGGCGCAATGTGGGCCGGCGGCGCGCTGCTGCGCCGCTACCAGACCGCGAACCACGGCCGCACGCTGGCGTTGCTGGTCGGCAGCCTGCTGGCCTCGGTCACCGTCTGCCACCTGCTGAGCCAAGGGAGCTTCTACTGGCTTAGCCCGGTGGTCAGCGAGCCGACGTTCGCCGGCTGGTGGAAGAACTTCTCCGACTGGTATGTGCCGTACCTGCGCGTGGCCGCGATCTACGTGGGCCTGGCGGTGATCGTGCATGTGCTGGTCGAGCAGGTCGTGCGCCTGGCCAGGCCGCACGGCCGCACCGTCGACTGACCGGACCCGCGAACCGATGGGCAACCGCCTCTCGAAGATCTACACCCGCACCGGCGACGACGGCAGCACCGGTCTGGGCGACGGCACCCGCGTGGGCAAGGACTCGGCGCGCGTCACCGCCTACGGCACGGTGGACGAGGCCAACTCCGCCATCGGCGTGCTGCTGGCGGTGCCGAGCGTGGCGGACGACATCCGCGCGCTGCTGACCACGGTGCAGCACCAGTTGTTCGACCTGGGCGGCGAGCTGTGCATCCCCGGCCATGCCGCCATCACTGGCGCCGATGTCGATGCGCTGGAAAAGCAGCTGGACCACTACAACGACGACCTGCCGCCGCTGAAGGATTTCATCCTGCCGGCCGGCGGCGAGGCGGCCTCGCGCTGTCATCTGGCCCGCACCATCGTGCGCCGCGCCGAGCGTGAGACCGTCACTCTGGCGCGGCATGACGCGGTGCGGCCGGAAGCGATCCGCTACCTCAACCGCCTCTCCGACCTGCTGTTCGTACTGGCCCGCGTGCTGGCCCGCGCCGACGGCCAGGGCGAGGTGCTGTGGAAGCACGAACGGCGGCATTCCTGAGCCGTTCCCACGCGGCGCGCCTGCAGAACTCCACGTCGCCGTAGCAGCGGGCCATGCCCGCGATGTCTTCGCGCGACCGGTCCAGAACCGCCTCGCGTCCATGCAGCGCTCCCATGGAAGGTCGGCGGGCCGCGGCGGCGGGGATGTTCGCAACGACGGGCGTCATCCCATGCCGCCCCCGAAGGTCGAATGCCGGCGGCCCGGAGGCCGCGCTTAGAATGGCCCCGACCTCCCACCGCGGAGGGCCCCTTGCGCCACTCTCGGGACGACGCCGGCACCGTGATCATCTATACCCACCCCGCCTGCCTGCTGCACGACCCCGGCCCCGAACATCCGGAGCGGCCCGCCCGTCTGGAAGTGGTGCTGGAGGCCCTGCGCCAGCACCACGCCGACGCCGACTGGCGCGAGGCGCCCATCGCCAAACTCGGCGACCTGCGCCGCGTGCATGACGACGCGATGGTGCACGAGGTGCTGGAAGCGGACGTCGCCGGCTACCGCATGCTCGACCCCGACACCGTGATGTGTCCGGCCTCGCGCGCGGCCGCGCTGCGGGCGGCCGGTGCCGGCGTGGCGGCGGTGGACGCGGTGATGAACGGCGAGGACCGGACCGTCTTCTGCGCCGTGCGCCCGCCGGGCCACCATGCGACCGGCACCGCGGCGATGGGGTTCTGCCTGTTCAACAACATCGCCGTGGCGGCGGCCTACGCCTGCGACAAGCACGGGCTGGAACGGGTGGCGGTGATCGATTTCGACGTCCACCACGGCAACGGCACCCAGGACATCTTCTACAACGACCCGCGCGTGGCCTACTTCAGCAGCCACGAATCGGGCATCTACCCGCACAGCGGCGCGCCCTACGAGCGCGGCGTGGGCAACGTGTTCAATGCCCTGCTGCCGCCCGGCAGCGGCGGTTTCCGCTTCCAGAACACGTGGGCGGACGAACTGCTGCCGGCGCTGGAGGACTTCAGGCCGCAACTGGTCTTCATTTCCGCCGGCTTCGACGCCCACATGCGCGACCCGCTGGCCGACCTGATGCTGGAGACCGAGGACTTCGGCTGGCTGACCCGGCAACTGCGCACCCTCGCCGACCGCCATGCCGGCGGCCGCGTGGTCTCGATGCTCGAGGGCGGCTACGACCTGGACGCCCTGCGCGACTGCGCCAAGGTCCACGTGGACGCGCTGCGCTGACGCCGGAAGGTGCACCGGGCAGTCGCTGAACCCCGACCCACACCGTCCGGAGGCCTTCATTGCCCGCATGCATGGGATGCGGCAAGCTAACGGCCGTTTTTCGTCCGACAGCGAGTCAAGCACCGCGTGCGCACCGCCCTCCGCCTGCTCCCGTTGCCCCTCAGCATCGCCCTGTGCCTGCCCGCCATGGCCGACGATGAGAAGCCTGAAAGCTGGGCGCTCTGCCCGATCCAGGACGTCATCCCGGCCTTCGACGGCGCGGCGCCGCCTGCTGCGTCCGCCACGCCGCAGGTCACGCGCGAACAGCGCGCCGAGCAGCCCACGTCGATCGAAGGCGACAGCCTGGGCGGCACCGAGACCAATCTGGAGTACCAAGGCAACGTGGCCCTGAGTCGCGGCGACCAGTTCCTCGGCGCCGACAACCTGAAGTACGACCAGGAGAACGACACCTACGTCGCCGATGGCCACATCCGTTACCAGGACACCGGCATCCGCCTGATCGCGGACAGCGCGCGCGGCGACCAGGACGCCGATACGCACCAGATCGACAACGTCCGTTACCAGCTGGTCGACCGGCGCGGCAACGGCGGCGCCGACCGCATCGACATGAAGGGGCCGCAGGGCAGCCTGCAGCACTCCACGTATTCCACCTGCGATCCCCAGGACCGCCGCTGGGAACTGCGTTCGCGGCGGATCGACATCAATACCGACGATGGCTGGGGCGTGGCGCGCGGCGCGACGATCCGCCTCGGCAAGGTGCCGGTGCTGTACGTGCCCTACCTGAAGTTTCCGATCGACGACCAGCGCCACACCGGCCTGCTGTACCCGGCGATCGGCCTGTCGGGGCGCAACGGCTTCGACTGGAAGCAACCGATCTACCTGAACCTGGCGCCGAATTACGACGCCACCCTGGAACCGCGCTACATGAGCGAGCGCGGCTTCCAGATGGGCGCCGAGTTCCGCTACCTGTACGAGAACGGACGCGGCGAGATCCAGGGCACCTGGATGACCAAGGACGACTTGGTCCGCGACCGCATGACCGAAGCGGACTATGACCCGCTCAACCCGAACAACCCGGATCCCGACGACGGCCGCGGTTTCATCTCGTACGAAGGCTCCCACCGTTTCAGCCGGAACTGGCAGGCGCGCGCGAACCTGACCTGGCTCAGCGATGCCCGCTACCAGGAAGACTTCGGCAATTCGCTCTATGGCCAGGCGTTCTCGTCTGTGACCAGCACGGCCGGCGTCTACGGGGCGGGCGAGTACTGGACCGCCGGCCTGATGGCCGATCACTGGCAGCTGTCGGACTACCTGAGCCGCGAAAGTTCGTTGCCCTACAACCGCCTGCCACGCGCCTATCTCAACTGGAGCCAGCCCTTGAGCCGCTGGGTCACGGTGGGTGGGCATGCGGAAGCGGTGAAATTCCAGCACGATGAGAAGGCGGGTGGCAGCCGCATCGACATCAAGCCGACGGTTTCCTTCCCAATTCAAGGCGCCGCTTGGTATGTCACGCCCACGCTGTCATATCGCCACACGGAGTACCGGTTGGAAAGCGATCTGGCGCAACAGATTGCGACCGGCCGCGCCGTCGATGCTTTCGGCGTCCCCGCCAACCAGCTTACGCCGGCCCAGATTGCCCAGTTCTACGACCGCTCCCCCAGCCGCAGCCTGCCGATCGGCTCGCTGGATGCCGGCGTGTACTTCGACCGCGAGACCGAGGTCAAGGGCGATCGCTTCCTGCAGACGTTGGAACCGCGGCTGTTCTACCTCAACGCGCCGTACCGCGAGCAGGACGGCCTGCCGATCTTCGACACGCGTCCGTTCAACTTCAGCTACGGTCAGTTGTTCCGCGACAACCGTTACACCGGACCCGACCGCCAGACCGATGCCAATCAGCTGACCCTGGCGCTGACCACGCGCCTGCTGCGGCAGAAGGATGGCTTCGAGCGGCTGTCGGCCAGCCTTGGCCAGATCCGCTACTTCGACGACAGCCGTGTTGTCCTGCCCGGTGAGGTGCCGCTGGAGAGGGGCAAGTCGGCTTGGGTAGCAGACGCCAACTATGCGCCGACCGATCGTTGGACCATCGGCGCGTCGTACCAGTGGGACCCGAAGTTCCGCCGCGAAGACCTGGCCAGCGTGCGCGCGCGCTACCTGCTGCCGGACGACGGCGTAGTCAACCTCAGCTACCGCCGCCGCCGCGACCTGCTGGAGCAGGCCGATTTCTCGTTCCTGTACCCGGTCACGCCGGCATGGAGCGTGGTCGGCCGCTATTACCATTCGTTCTACCGCGACGAAGCACGCGGCATCGAGCCCGGCCTGCTGGAAGGCGTGGCCGGCGTCCAGTGGGACAGCTGCTGCCTGGCGGTGCGTGCGCTGGTGCGCCGTTACGTGCGCAACCGCGAAGGCGACATGAACACCGGCTTCCAGGTCGAGTTCATCCTGAAGGGCCTGGGCTCGGCCGGCCAGGACACGGACCGCACCCTGCGCCGTGCTATCCTCGGCTACTACCGAGACGACCTCTATCTCGTCCCACCGAGCAATATCGCGCCGCGTCCGGACGACTCCACTTACGCTCCGGATCCGATGCCATGACCAAGCCGTTTTCCCGCCTCCTGATCGCCGGCCTGCTGGCCGTCTCGACCGCCGCCACGCCGGTGCTGGCGCAGACGCTGCAGCCGCTCGACCGCATAGCCGCCGTCGTCAACGAGGACGTGGTGCTGCAGAGCGAACTGGACCGTGCCGTGCAGAACGTGCTCGCCCAGTACGCCAACCAGCCCGGCCAGCTGCCGCCGCGTGCGGTGCTGGAACGTCAGGTGCTGGAGCGCCTGGTGCTGGTCAAGCTGCAGGTCGCCCGCGCCGCCGAAACCGGCGTCCGCGTCAATGATGCCGACCTCAACAACGCGGTCAACGCGGTGGCCCAGCAGAACGGCACCACGCCGGATGGCCTGCGCCAGCGGCTCGAAGCCGACGGCATGTCGTTCCCCGAGTTCCGCAATTCGCTGCGCGACGAAATCACCATCCAGCGCCTGAAGCAGAGCTTCGCGCAGAGCCGCATCAATGTCAGCGAAGGCGAAGTCGACGCCGCCCTGGCCGCGCAGGCGGCGAGTGGCACCCAGTACCGTCTGGCGCACATTCTGGTCGGCCTGCCCGACGGCGCCAGTGCCGAGCAGATCAGCACCGGCCAGGGCAAGATCGATGGCGTCAAGGCGCTGGTGGACAAGGGCGAACTGGATTTCGCCGCCGCCGCCGTGCGCTACTCCGACAGCCCCAACGCGCTGGAAGGCGGTGACCTGGGCTGGCGCAGTGTCGACGAGATCCCGACGGCCTTCGTGCAGATGCTCAAGGACATGCAGCCCGGCCAGGTGGTCGGCCCGCTGCGCGGTCCCAGCGGCTTCCAGTTGCTGAAGCTGGTGGAAGTGCGCGATGCCGCGCAGGCCGAGAAGCGTTCCGTCGAGGAATACAACGCGCGCCACATCCTGGTGCGCATCACCCCGACCCAGGACGCGGCCGCCGCCAAGGCCAAAATCGACACCCTGCGCGCGCGCATCGCCGGCGGCGCCGACTTCGTCGCGGTGGCGAAGGAATCCACCGAAGACGCGAACAGCCGCGAGGACGGCGGCGACCTGGGCTGGTTCCCGGCCGATGCGTTCGGCCCGGCCTTCGGCAAGGAAGTCACCGGACTGCAGGATGGCCAGGTCAGCGCGCCGTTCCGCACCGATGCCGGCTGGCACATCGTGCAGCGCGTCGGCAGCCGCCAGACCGATGTGACCGACCAGAACCGCCGCGCCCAGGTGCGCGACACCATCGGCCGCCGCAAGGCCGAGGACGAGTACAACCGCTACCTGCAGGAACTGCGCGGCGAAGCCTACGTGAACTTCCGCAGCGGCGATCGCGCCGAGACCACACCGGGCGGCTGACATGATGCCCCGGCTGGCGCTGGTTCCGGGCGAGCCTGGCGGCATCGGACCCGAGCTGTGCGTGCGGCTGGCACAGCGTCCCCGCAGCGACTGCACCCTGCTCGCCTTCGGCGACGCCATCACGCTGCGTGCGGCCGCCGACGCACTCCGGCTGCCCTTGCGGCTGTTGCAGGAACACGAGGTCGCCACGCTACCCGGCGACCTGCGCCTGCATCCGGTGCCGAACGCGGCGCCGAACATCTTCGGCAAGACCGATCCCCGCAATGCCCGCGCCGTCATCGATGCACTGACGCTGGCGGCCGATGCCTGCCTCCGCGGCGAACTCGATGGCCTGGTGACCGGCCCCGTGCACAAGGCCGCGATCAACGCCGGCGGCATCGCCTACAGCGGCACGACCGAACTGCTGGCGGAACACGCGCGCTGCCCGGTGGTGATGATGCTGGCCAACGACATCGTGCGGGTCGCGCTGGTCACCACGCACCTGCCGCTGCGCGAGGTGCCCGGTGCCATCACGCATGACGCGCTGGCACAGGTGCTGCGCATCACTCATGCCGCGCTTCGCACCGGCTTCGGCATCGCCGATCCCGTCATCGCCGTGCTCGGCCTCAACCCGCATGCGGGCGAGGCCGGGCATCTGGGGCGCGAGGAAATCGACGTCATCGAGCCGCTGCTGCATGAGCTGCGCGCGGACGGCATACGCCTGGAAGGGCCGCTTCCCGCCGATACCGCCTTCCTTCCGCAGAAGCTGCGCGGCTTCGATGCGGTGCTTGCGATGTACCACGACCAGGGCCTTCCGGTGCTCAAGTACAGCGGCTTCGAGCGGGCGGTCAACCTGACCCTGGGCCTGCCGTATCCGCGCGTGGCCGTCGATCATGGCACCGCGCTCGACCTGGCCGGCCGGGGTGTCGCCGATCCGTCCAGCCTGTTCGCCGCCGTCGCCACCTGCGCGCGCATGGCGTTACGGCGAGGAGTGAGTGGAGAGGAGTGAGGAGTGAGGGAGATGTCGCGCCTCCGTCGCTCCCGCCTGCTCTGCTCACTCCTCACTTCTCCACACTCACTTCTGCTCCCAAAGGCTCGCCCCTCCCATGTCCTTCAAGGCTCCTCCCAAGAAGTCCCTCGGCCAGCACTTCCTGACCGACCGCAGCTATATCGACAAGATCGTGATGGCGGTGAACCCGCAGCCCGGCGACCGCCTGGCGGAGATCGGACCGGGCCAGGGCGCGATCACCTTCCCGCTGCTGCGGAAGCACGGCGAACTGACTGCGATCGAATTCGACCGCGACCTGATCACGCCACTGATGGAAGCTTCCGAAGGCATCGGGCGGCTGACCATCATCCACAAGAACGTGCTGGACGTGGACTTCGGCAAGCTGGCCGGCGACACGCAGATCCGCCTGGTCGGCAACCTGCCCTACAACCTGTCCTCGCCGATCCTGTTCCATGCCATCGAACACGCCGCGTCGATCCACGACATGGTCTTCATGCTGCAGAAGGAGGTCGTGGACCGCATGGCCGCCGAACCGGGCAGCAAGGTCTATGGCCGGCTCAGCGTGATGCTGCAGGCGTATTGCCGCGTGGATTCGCTGTTCGTCGTGCCGCCGGGCGCATTCCGGCCGCCGCCGAAGGTGGACTCGGCAGTGGCGCGCCTGGTGCCGCGCGATGCGGCCGCCATCGGCATCGCCGATCCCCGGCGCTTCGAGGAGGTCGTGCGCGCCGCCTTCGGCCAGCGCCGCAAGACCCTGCGCAATGCGCTGGGCGGCACCTGCACGACCGAGCAGATCGAAGCGGCCGGCCTGCGCCCGGATGCACGCGCCGAACAGATCGACGTGGACGGGTTCGTGCGCCTCGCCAACCTGCCGACGGAAGAGTGACCGCGCGACGCCGCATGGCGTTGTTTCCGCTTTTACCTGCGTTTGCATACACTTGCCGCATGGATTCCCCCGACTACGCCATCGACGTGGATGTCGCCACGCGCTTCCTGGACGACCAGTCCGCGCCCGAGGATGGGCGTTACGTGTTCGCGTACACCATCCGCATCCACAACCGGGGCCGCGTGCCGGCACAACTGCTGCGCCGGCACTGGGTCATCACCGACGCCAACGGCAAGGTGGAGGAAGTGGAAGGCGAAGGCGTGGTCGGCGAGCAGCCCTGGCTGAGGCCGGGCGAAGACTTCCGCTACACCTCCGGCGCCGTTCTGGAAACCGCGCTGGGCACCATGCAGGGACGCTACGACATGCTGGCCGACGACGGCACCCGCTTCGACGCCCCCATCGCCACCTTCACCCTGTCCGTTCCGCGGACGCTGCACTGAGCCCGCCGCGATGACGGTCTGGGCCATCGGCGACCTGCAGGGCTGCTACGACGCCACGCAGCGTCTGCTGGAGAAGATCCGCTTCGATCCCGCGCAGGACCGCTTGTGGTTCTGCGGCGACCTGGTCAACCGCGGCGGACAGTCGCTGGAAACGCTGCGGCTGGTGCATTCGCTGCGCGATCACAGCGTCGTGGTGCTGGGCAACCACGACCTGTCGCTGCTCGCGATAGGCGAGCGCTCGCCGGACGAGCAGCGCAAGGTCAATCCCGACCTGCAGCGCGTGGTGCTGGCCGACGACGCGCGCATGCTGCTGGACTGGCTGCGCCTGCAGAAGCTGGTGCACTTGGACCGCGATCTCGGCTGGATGATGGTGCATGCCGGCCTGGCGCCGAAATGGACCACCACGCTCGCCGAGAAGCACGCGCGCGAAGTCGAGCAGCAGTTGCACGGCAACGCCTACCGCAAGCTGTTCCGCAACATGTACGGCGACAAGCCGAACTGGGCGCCGCACCTGTCGGGCCACGACCGCTCGCGCGCCATCATCAACGTGCTCACCCGCATGCGCTACTGCACCCCGCGCGGGCGCATGGCGATCGAGGAAAAGGGCGCACCGGGCCGTCAGGCCCAGGGCCTGTACCCGTGGTACGAAGTGCCGGGGCGCGCCGAGCGCGACCTCAAGATCGTCTGCGGCCACTGGTCCACCCTGGGCCTGATGATTGGCCACGGCGTGCATGCCATCGATACCGGTGCGGTGTGGGGCGGTAAGCTCACCGCGTTGCGGCTGGATACCGACGATATCGAACTGGTGCAGGTGCCCGGTCGCGACGTGCCGCCGCCACCGAAGGGCGAACTGCCGAAGGATTGACGTCGCGTGCGCTGCGCGCACGACCGTATGGATCCGCTACCGCGCACTCGTGCGCACGGCGCACGCCACGTCCGGTCAAACGCGTCGATACTCCACGAAATCGAACGCCAGCGCGTGCTTGGCATCCACCGGATGCGCTTCGCGCGATACCTCGCGCCAGTCCGCGGGATCGAACGCCGGAAAGAACGCATGCGCGCCCTCTACCACGGTGTCGACTTCGGTCAGGTGCAGCACGTCGGCGCGGTCCAGCGTCAGTGCATAGACCTCGCCACCGCCGATCACGCAGAGCTCGTCGCTTCCCTGCTCCGCCGCGATGCTGAGTGCATCGTCGACCGAGGCGACCGCCTGCATGCCCTCGAACGGGACACGACCGCTCCGGGTCAGCACCAGATTGAGTCGGCCCGGCAATGCACGCCCCAGGGATTCGGCCGTCTTGCGCCCCATCAGCACCGGCTTGCCCAGCGTCAGCGCCTTGAAGCGCTTCAGATCGTCGGGCAGGCGCCATGGCAAGTCGTTGTCGCGACCGATGGCGCGGTGGCGGTCGAGGGCGGCGATCAGCGAGACGCGCACAGGTCTAGACCGCCACCGGCGCCTTGATCGCCGGGTGCGGGTCGTAGCCATGGATCTCGATGTCGTTGAAGGTGAAGGCGAACAGGTCGGTGACGTCGGGATTCAGGTGCAGCGTCGGCAGTGCGCGCGGCTCGCGCGAAAGTTGTTCGCGCGCCTGCTCATAGTGGTTCGAGTACAGGTGCGCGTCGCCCAGCGTGTGCACGAAGTCGCCGACGCCCAGTCCCGTGGCCTGCGCCACCATGTGCGTCAGCAGGGCGTAGCTGGCGATGTTGAACGGCACGCCCAGGAAGATGTCGCCGCTGCGCTGGTACAGCTGGCAGCTGAGCCTGCCATCGACCACGTAGAACTGGAACAGCGAGTGGCACGGCATCAGCGCCATCTTCGGCAGTTCGGCCACGTTCCACGCACTGATGACGAGCCGGCGCGAATCGGGATTGCGCTTGATCTCGTCCACCAGCCATTGCATCTGGTCGATGGTCTTGCCGTCGGCGCCTTCCCAGCTGCGCCACTGCTTGCCGTACACCGGGCCCAGCTCGCCGTTCTCGTCGGCCCACTCGTCCCAGATGCCGACCTTGTGGTCCTTGAGGTAGGCGATGTTGGTGTCGCCCTTCAGGAACCACAGCAGCTCGTGGATGATTGAGCGCAGGTGCAGCTTCTTGGTGGTGACCAGCGGGAAGCCTTCGTTGAGGTCGAAGCGCATCTGCCAGCCGAACACGCTGCGCGTGCCGGTGCCGGTGCGGTCGGACTTCTCAGCGCCGTGCTCCAGCACGTGGCGCAGCAGGTCGAGGTATTGCTTCATACGGCTTCCTTGCCGGCGACCGGCGGAGGTGCAACGGGCTGCAGGGTCGGCGCGCGACGCGACCGCCACAGCAGGTAGAGGCCCAGCAGCACCAGCGGCACGCTGAGGATCTGCCCCTTGGTCAGCCAGCCGAAGGCGACATAGACGCCTTCGTCCGGCACGCGCACGAACTCGACGAGGAAGCGGAACACGCCGTACATCAGCGCGAACAGGCCGGAGACTAGGTAGCGCGGGCGTGGCTTGCGCGACACCAGCCACAACACGGTGAACATCACCACGCCTTCGAGGAAGGCCTGGTAGAGCTGCGATGGGTGGCGCGCGAACGGATCGAGCGCGCCCGCGGCGTACTGCGCCTGCAACTGTGCGGCATCCAGCGTGCGCAACGCGGGATCGGTGGGAAAGATCACGCCCCAGCCCGCCTCCGTCGGCTTGCCCCACAACTCGGCGCCGATGAAGTTGCCGAGACGGCCGAACCCCAGCCCGGGCGGCACCAGCGGCGCCACGAAATCCATGGTGTCGAAGAAGTGCAGCCGGTGCTTGCGCGACCACCACAGCGCCGCGGCCATCACGCCGAGCAGCCCGCCATGGAAGCTCATGCCGCCTTCCCACACCTTGAGGATCGACAGCGGGTTGTCCAGGAACGTGCTGAAACCGTAGAACAGCACGTAGCCGATGCGCCCGCCCAGCACCACGCCGAGCATGGCGTAGAACATCAGGTCGGAGAACGCATCGGCATTGATGCCCGGCAGGCGCCCCTGCGACGCGCGCATGCGCCCCAGCCACCAGGCGGTGGCGAACGCGAGCAGGTACATCAGGCCGTACCAGTGCAGCTTGACCGGGCCCAGCGAGAAGATGATCGGATCGATCTGGTGGAGGTAGATCATGCGCCTCGGCGTGGCCGGTGGGGATGGGCTATTTTGCCCCACCCGGTCCGTGCGTGGATGACTGCGCGTGCCCGAGGGCGCCTAATCCAGCAGGTGCGGCCGGTTGGGCAGCTCGTCCTCGTCCGGATGTGCGTCCGATTGCGGCCAGTGCACCGCCAGCAGTTCCGATACCGCGCGGATGCCCTTGATCACGGCCTGCTCGGGATGGCCGGCGCGCATCTCCTCCTCGATCAGCCGGCAGACCCGGCTCCATTCCGCGTCGTCCACCCGGCCCGTCAGTCCGCGATCGGCCACGATCTCGATGCGGTGGTCGGCCAGCAGCAGATAGATCAGCACGCCGTTGTTGGCCTCGGTATCCCAGGTACGCAGGCGGGCGAACACCTCGTGCGCACGCTCGCGCGGCGTCAGCGCCGCCAGCACCGCCGCCGGGGAGAGACTGGCTTCCACCGCGAACATCACCTCGCCGCGATGCAGCCGCTCCCCCGCCGCGATGGCCTGGGTGATGCGCTGCAGGCTGGCCTCCGGGAACAGCCGGCGCGACGAGGAGGCGAACAGATGGCGCAGCAGACGCATCACCAGCTCCCCGAGGCGCCACCGCCTCCCGACATGCCGCCACCGCCGCCCCAGCCGCCTCCGCCGAAGCCTCCCCCGCCGCCGCCGAAACCGCCGCCGCTTCCCCAACCGCCGCCGCCCCAGCCACCCCAGTCGCGGTGGCGCGCATAGCCGCCGCGCGTGGAGACCGACGCCAGTCCGTACAGCAACCCGAACACACCGGCGATGCCGGCCGGGATCAGCGACGACAGCAGCAGCGCGACGCCTGCCGCGGCACTCCCGGTGAACAACCCGCGCAGCCCCGCGGACGACCGCCCGAACAGGCCGCGCACGATCGTTGCCACGATGAAGGCCGCGAACAGCGCGAAGAACCAGTTGCCGCCGCGGCCGCCACCGGGCTCGCGATGGGTGCTCACCGGTGCAGGCAGGGCTTCGCCGTCGATCAGCTTGACCAGCGTCGCCGTGGCGTCGGCGATGCCGCCGCCGAAATCGCCGGCGCGGAACTTCGGCGCCAAGTATTCCTGGATGACGCGGTTGGCGATCGCATCGGGAATGGCGCCCTCCAGTCCGTAGCCGGGCTGGATGCGCACGCGGCGATCGTCCTTGGCCACCAGCAGCAGCACGCCGTCGTCGACGCCCTGGCGGCCCAGCTTCCACTGGTCGAACACGCGCTGCGTGTACTGCTCGATCGTCTCCGGCTGCGTGGTGGACACCATCAACACCTGCAGCTGGCTGCCCTTGCGCTGTTGCAGCGCGAGGGCCTGCTGTTCGAGGCGCTGGGTCTGCGCGGCATCCAGCGTGCCGGTGGTGTCGACCACCGGCGAGTCCAGCGCGGGAATCGCCGCCAACGTCTGCGCCCATGCCGGCGCGACGATCAGCAGCAGGCAGAGCGCCAGCGCGCGCAGCATGGGAGCGCCGGGATGCAGATCAGTTGCCGGGCGACGGCGCAGGCGGTGGCGCCGGGGCCTGCGGCGCGGCCGGTGCCGGCGTACCGAAGTCGACGGCCGGCGCTTCGGAGATCGCGGCTTCGTTCTCGACGGTGAAGTTGGGCTTTTCCTTCGCGCCGGTGATCTTGGCGGTGATCAGCTGCGGGAACTGGCGGATGTAGGTGTTGTAGTCCTGCACGGTCTGGATGTAACGGCCGCGCGCGACGGTGATGCGGTTCTCGGTGCCTTCCAGTTGTGCCTGCAGGTCGCGGAAGGACTGGTCGGACTTGAGGTTGGGATAGTTCTCGGTGACCACCAGCAGCCGCGACAGCGCGCTGGACAACTCTCCCTGCGCTTGCTGGAACTGCTGCAGCGAGGCGGCATCGTCGGCATTGACCTGGATCTGGCCCACCCGCGCACGCGCATTGGTGACGTCGGTCAGCACCTGGCGCTCCTGCTGTGCGTAGCCCTGCACGGTCTTGACCAGGTTGGGAATCAGGTCGGCGCGCCGCTTGTACTGGTTGAGCACCTCGGACCAGCCGGCCTTCACCGCTTCGTCCTTCTGCTGGATGGTGTTGTAGCCGCAGCCGGACAACAGTGCGACGAACACGACGAGCAACCACAGACGCGATACCTGGCGCATGGCACGACACTCCCTTTGACTGGCGCCGATTGCAGCACCTCGCCCGTGACCGCGCAAGCGCGACGCGGCGTGGGGGCCGCGATATGCCGGCTTGTTACCATGCCGTGAAAAACGAAGGGCTCCCGACGGGAGCCCTTCGCACGCGACGCCGCGGCGCAGTTACTCGCGCAGCATGCGCTGGGCGCTGCGCTTCTTCGCCCACAGGTTGAGGCATTCGACCAGCGCGGAGAAGCCCATCGCGCCGTACAGGTAACCCTTCTCGATGTGCAGCTCGAAACCATCCAGCAGCAGGTAGGCACCGACCGCCACGATGAAGGCCAACGCCAGCATCTTGATGGTGGGATTGTTGTCGATGAACTGGCCCAGTGGCTTGGCCGCCAGCAGCATCACCGCCACCGCCAGCAGGATCGCGGCCACCATCACCGGCGTGTGGTTGGCCATGCCGACTGCCGCGATCACCGAGTCCAGCGAGAACACGATGTCGATCACCGCGATCTGCGCGATCACGCCGGCGAACGACACCGCCGGGCGCGTGTGCACGTCTTCGGAGTCCGGCTCGCCCTTCACCAGTTCCAGGATTTCCTTGGTGCCCTTCACCAGCAGGAACAGGCCGCCGAGGATCAATACCAGGTCGCGCACCGAGATGCCCTGGCCGAACAGCATGAACAGGTCGGCCGTCAGCCCCGCCAGCCAGGCCAGCGTCAGCAGCAGCAGGATGCGCGTGATGCATGCCACCGCGATGCCGAACTTGCGCGCCACCTCGCGCTGGTGCGGCGGCAGCTTGCTGACCGCGATGGAGATGAAGACCAGGTTGTCGATGCCCAGCACGATCTCGATCGCGCTCAGCGTCACCAGCGTGATCCACACCTGCGGATCGGTAAGCAGTTCCATCATCGGGGAGTACCTTGGTTCAGATCAGGAGTCAGAGATAGCGGGGCACGAGGATCAGGCCCCAGCAGAGGAGTACGTTCATCATCAGCACGAAGACGGCGGCCGAGCCCATGTCCTTCGCGCGACCGGCGAGTTCGTGGTGTTCGGGGCCGTAACGCTCGATCACCGCTTCCACCGCCGAGTTCAGCAGTTCCGCCGCCAGCACCAGCAGGCAACTGCCGATCATCAGCGCGCGTTCCAGCCCGTCCTGTCCCAGCCACAGCGCTAGCGGCGCCAGCACCACAAGCAGGTAGACCTCCAGGCGGAACGAGGACTCGTGCATCCACGCTGCGCGCAGACCCTGGAAGGACCAGACCGTCGCCTTGAGGATGCGGCCGGGGCCGCGGGGAAGATGTCCGGTTTCGTCAGCCATGGGCAGGTCGATGCGAAGGAGGCCCCGCATCGTCCCCGGCCGGTCAGGCGGGGCCTGGGCCAGCAGGAGGTCGGATCGGGTGGAACCGGCGCGGACGCCGCGCCAAGGGCGCAATTTTGCCACAACGCGCTCCCCGACCGCCCCGTCGCGGTTTGCATCGACTGTCCCCGGCTGCTCCACTAGGGCCCGCCTAAGCCCAAGGAGCCCTTCCCCCGTGTCTTTCCTGAACGCCGTTCGCCCCGCCGTGTTCGCCAGTGCGCTGCTGGCCCTGCTGGCCGCCTGCGCCGGCAGCCCGCCTGCCACGACCGCCCCCGCTGCGGACGCCTCCACGACGGCCGCCCCACGCATCCCGGAGCAGGTATCGAACGCGGCCTGGGAAACCGACATGCAGCGCTTCGCCGCCGAAGACGCGCAGTCGCCGCCGCCGCGCGGGGGCGTGGTGTTCACCGGCAGCTCGTCGATCCGTCTGTGGGAGACCCTGGCGCAGGACTTCCCCGGCGTGCCGGTGATCAACCGCGGCTTCGGCGGTTCGGAGCTGCGCGACAGCACGTGGTATGCGGACCGCACGATCGTCCCGTACGCCCCCCGGCAGGTGCTGATCTACGCCGGCGACAACGACATCAACGCGGGCCGCACGCCGCAGCAGGTGCGCGCGGACTTCATCGCCTTCGTCCAGCGCGTGCGCCGCGACCTGCCGAAGACCAGGATCGGCTACATCAGCACCAAGCCCAGCCCCTCGCGCGCGCACCTGATGCCGGCGCAGCGCGAAGCCAACGCGCTGGTGCAGACCGAAGCGAAGCGGCTCGGCGTGGACTACATCGACATCTTCACGCCCATGCTGGACACCAGCGGGCAACCGAACGAGGCGCTCTTCGTTGAAGACCGCCTGCACATGAACGCCGCCGGCTATGACATCTGGCGGCGCGTGATCGCGCCGTACGTGAAGTAAAAAGAAGCCCGGCGATGCCGAGCTTCTTCGTTGCGTGGCGGGAGTTCGTCAGAATCCGCTGGCGTTGAGGCGCCCGCCGGTCACCGTCTTGCCCTGCAACGACGGCGTCGGCACGGTGGCGTTGAGGATCGCCGCCTTGATCTGCGCCGCCGTCACCCCCGGACGGGTCGAGGCATAGAGGGCCGCTGCGCCGGTCACGTGCGGCGTCGCCATCGAGGTGCCGTTGTAGCTGGCGTAGCCCGATACCACGTTGCCCTTCGATGCCTTGGGTACCGTCGACCAGATGCCATAGCCCGGGGCACCCAGATCCACGGTGGTGGCGCCGTAGTTGTAGACCAGTGCACCGGTGGAGCGGATCGCCGCCACCGAGAGGACGCCTGCGTTCGGATACGACGCCGGATAGCACGCACCCGACGTATTGCCGTCGCAGTTGACGCTGTCGTTGCCGGCCGCCACGACCGTCAGTATCTCGGCCTGGCTGGCACGGTCGATGGCATCGCTCAGGGCTTGCGAGTAACCGCCGCCGCCCCACGAGTTATTGGTTGCCACCAGGTTGAGGCCGTGACGGATCTTCAGGTCGGTGAAGTAGTCGAGTGCCCTGATCGCATTGGCGGTGCTGCCGCCACGACGGCCGAGGAACTTGCCGCTGATCAGCTTCACGCCGCTCCAGCACACACCGGCCACGCCCTTGCCGTTGCCGCCCACGCCGGCAATGGTGCCGGCGACATGTGTGCCGTGGTCGTCGTTGGCGCCGCCCGAATTGATGTTGTTGCTATTGCCGTCGAAGTCCCAACCGCGCACGTCGTCGACGTAGCCATTGCCGTCGTTGTCGACGCCGTCGGCCGGATCGTAGGGGTTGGTCCAGATGTTGGCGGCCAGATCTTCGTGGCTGAAGTAGATGCCTTCGTCGATCACGCCGACCACGACGTTGCCGCAACTGGTGTGTCCGGCAGCCCACGCCTCGGACGCCTGCGAACCGTAGGCGTTGGCGGGACTGCCGGCATCGCCGTACATGCCCCACAACGAACCGTTGCTGGCGTAGGTGTCGTTGGAGACCGCATGGTGCTGATAGGTCCAGTTGGGCTCTGCATACTCGATGGCCGGATCGGCGCTGAGTGCCTGCACGGCGGCAGAAAGATCCACGTTGCCGGGCAGCTTGAGCAGCGCGATTTCGCCGTTGCGACCGTTGCCGCGGCGTACCGTTTCCAGCTTGTGCGCGCCAAGACCCTGCACCACCGCATCGCGATCGGCCGAAGCCGCGCCATCGCGATACTTCACCAGCAGTTCGCCACTGGCGTGGGGCTGCCCTGCCTTCAGTCCCTTGATCACCAGATCGGGCCTGCCACCCGCGCTGGCGGATTGCGTTGCGCCCATCGCCACCAGTACCACACCCACCCACATCGCCATGCGATTCTTCTTCATAAGCCGATCCGACTCCGAGTCTTGTGATGGCTGCGCAGGACAGCGCAGCGAGTCGAATCTAGCTTGTAATTTTCGTTCTAGATACGGATTTTCAGCTCACATTTTTCATGTGCCGTGCGAGCGCCGCGATGGTCACGGGACGGATGCTGATCACCTTCGTCCGTCGTCCGTGATCTCTCCGGATCTCTGCAATCTGGAGCGCCCGAACACCTTCCACTGTCCGTCCTTGCCGAGCACTTCGTCGGTGATGTGCAGGGTGTCCGCTTCGAGGCGATAGGTGGTGCGCCCGCGCTCGGTGGCCGCGTCGCCCCACTCGACTGCCAGCGCGTCGGACTGCGGGGTCGCGCGCAATGGCAGGATCATGCCGCGCGTGTCGTACCAGTGCCCACGACACGGTGGTGCGTCGTGGCAGAGATAGACCGCCTCTGCCGCGAACGGCCATTCCCTGCCATCGGCAGCACGCATGCGGTTGCTGAAGGACAGGCGGTGCGCACTCCCTTCCAGCGCGGGCGCGAAGGTCAACGCCAGCGTGGCGTCCATGCCGCTGACCTGGCCGGTTCCCTGCCAACGTCCGGCCAGACCCTCCCACACGCTGGCGCCGCGCGCCGCATCGGCCGCGCCGGCAGTCAACATCAACACCCACACGCAGCGCGCGATCATCCCGTCATGCCCGCCGTGCGGCACCGGCCGGCTGATGCAGGCTCAGTACGTTGCCATCCGGGTCGAGGAAGTCCAGCGACAGTCCGCCATCGGGCGATTCGCTGACCGGCACCACGATCTCCACGCCCTTGGCGGCCAGCGCTTCGGCATGGTCGTCGATGCCGCCGTCGAGGCTGAAGACGACGACGGGCGATTCGCCCGCGCGTGCGGGCCGCGGAATGAAGACCAGCGTGAGGTCGCCGACGTCGCCCATCGCCCACGGGCCGTCGTGACCGTCCAGCGCATCGATGGGCAGGCCCAGGGTGCCCCGGTAGAAATCCACCGACCGCGCGAGGTCGGAAACAAAGAACACGATGGCGCCTACCTTGCAGTGCGTGAGCATGGGATGTCCTCCTGTGTGATTCCCGTCTGTGGGTTGCCGCGGGAAGGCGAAGTGTGAGCATCGGCGTCGATCAGGATCAGGTGTCCGTCCGGATCGTGCGTGCCCAGCCCTTCGCCGGCCTGCATGGCGGCCTTCAGGGCGCGTCGTGCCAGGCCGAAGGGGATGTCCGCGCTGCGCGACGGATCGCGCAGCTGCGCCAGTGCGATGCCCTCCGCGCGCACCGACGGGGATTGCGCGGCCAGCGCCTTGCGGATGCAGGTCAGGCGCTGTCGGAACGCGGTGGCGGGGATGCGCAGGATCCAGCGGATCTCGTCCGCCGACAGGCCATGCAGCGCGAGCACCGCCAGCCGGCGCGCCGACGGCGGCAGCGTCGCCAGCCATGCGGGCGGTGGCGGGGCATGTTCCGGCGCGAGGCAGGCGAACGGTTCGATGGCGTCATCGGCCTGCATCCCGGCGAGGGCTTCGCGCCGTCGGCGGCGGACACCCGCACGTGCCGCCATCGCCGCCTGGCGCCGAAGCACACCCGACAGCCATGGCATATCGTGGCGACCGGCCAGCACGCCGGCCAGCAGCGTTTCCTGCACCAGATCGTCCGCTTCGTCGGCGCGACGGCACAGGCGAAGCGCCTGCGCACGCAGGGCACGATGATCGGCCAGGGTCAAGGGAGCGACTTGCTCTCCCGGCGACGCGGTCACTCAGGCGTCCTGGTAGATGGCGGTGCCGCGCGTGCCGTCCGGCCCCACCCAGCCGCGGTACATGCCGCGGGTACTGAGCACCAGCGAGACGTTGCCGTCGGTATCGACCGCGATGGCACCGCCGTCGCCGCCATGCTGCGGCACTTCGCCCAGGATGACGTCCTCCACCGCGTCGCGCAGGCGGTCGCCCCGGTAGGCCACGCGGGCGGCGATATCGTGGGCGGCCGCGTTGCGGATGTAGAACTCACCCCAGCCGCTGCACGACACCGCACACCGCGCATCGGCCCAGGTGCCCGCACCGATCACCGGCGAATCGCCCACGCGACCCCAACGCTTGTTGGTCATGCCGCCGGTAGACGTCGCCGCCGCCACATGCCCGCGGCTGTCCAGCGCCACCGCGCCGACCGTGCCGAAGTACTGGCCGCGCAGGTCGTCGTTGCCATGCCACGCCTGCTGTTCGCGCTGTTGCGCATCGCGCAGCTGCGCACGTCGCGCCTCCGTGGAAAACCAGCCGTTCGGCACGCGCTCGATGCCGGGTTGCGTGTCGGCGAACTGTTCAGCGCCGTCGCCGATCAGGAACACGTGCGGCGAGTCCTCCAGCACGCGCCGCGCCAGCCGCACCGGATGACGCACCGTCATGAGCCCTGCGACCGCCCCGGCACGGCGGTGGCGTCCGTCCATGATGGCGGCATCGAGCTCATGCCGACCCTCGGCGGTGAACACCGCGCCGCGTCCGGCGTTGAAGTAAGGCGAATCCTCCAGCACGGTCACCGCAGCTTCCACGGCGTCCAGCGCGCTGCCACCGGTCGCAAGGATGGCGTGGCCCACATCCAGCGCGCGTGCGAGTTCGGCGTGGATCGCGGTTTCGACCTCGGGCGCCAGGCTGCCCCGTTCGATCACGCCGGCGCCTCCATGGATGGCCAGGGCAAGCGGCCGGCGGGACGTAGGCGGGCTCATGGCGCAGGTCCGGTGTGGGCACAACGGGCGTCCAGCATACTCCCGCCGCTGCGCCGCACCAGCCCTGCCGATCGCCTACTGCGAGCGCAGCGCCTCGATCGGATCGAGCTGCGAGGCCTTGCGGGCCGGGTAGTAGCCGAAGAACAGGCCGGTGGCGATCGAGAAGCCGGCGGCCAGCCCGATCACCTGCCCGTTCAACGCCACCGGAAGCTCGCTGAACTGGCCGACCAGCAGCGCGCCGACCACGCCGATGACGATGCCCAGCACGCCACCGCCGAGCGACAGCAGCATGGCTTCGGCGAGGAACTGCCGGCGCACGTCGCCAGGGCCTGCGCCCACCGCCATGCGCAGGCCGATCTCGCGGATACGCTCGGTCACCGACACCAGCATGATGTTCATGATACCGATGCCGCCGACGATCAGCGAAATGGTGGCCACCGCGCCCAGCAGCAGCGACATCAGCTTGGTAGTGGCGGTGCGGGTGGCGACGATCTCGGAGATGTTGCGCACGTTGAAGTCGTCCTCCTCGCCCGGCGCGATCTTGTGCCGCTGGCGCAGCAGCGCTTCCACTTCGCCCTGCACGTAACTCAGGTCCTTGGCGTCTGCCACGGTCAGCGCGACCTGCTGCACGGCGCCCGGTGGCAGGCCCATCGAGCCCATCAGCCGGCGCCGCGCGGTTTCCAGCGGCACCATCATCACGTCGTCCTGGTCCTGGCCGAAACCGCCCTGCCCCTTCGGCGCCAGCGTGCCCACCACGGTGAACGGCACGCGGCCCAGGCGCACGGTCTGGCCGACGCCGCTGTCCTCGCCGAACAGCGTGCGCCGCACGGTCTCGCCGAGGATCACGACCTTGTCGGCGCTCGAATAATCCTGCGCATCGAAGCCTTCGCCGTTGGCGATCACCCAACTGTTGATGTCGAAGAAGTCGGCCTGCACGCCCTGCCAGCTGGTCGACGCATTGTTCTCGGCGAACACGATCTGCGTATTGCCGCGCAGCGCGCCGGCCACGTACTGCACCTCGGGAATCTCGTTGCGGATCGCTTCCACGTCGCCCTCGTTGAGCGTGTAGAAGCTGCTTGAACTCATCCGGACGCCACCACCGCCCGGACCGCGGCCGGCACCCGGACTGATGTCCAGGCGCTGCGAGCCCAGGCCGGACACCAGCTTGTCGATCTCCGCCTGCGTGCCCTGGCCCACCGACACCATCACGATGACGGCGGCGATGCCGATGATCACGCCCAGCGACGTCAGCGCACTGCGCATCCAGTTGCCGCGCAACGCGTGCAGTGCGGTGCGCAGGATGTCGGAGAATTTCATGAGGGAAGGCCGGGAGTGGGGAATCGGGAATCGGGATTCGCAAACGCAACGCCGCACCGCATGAGCGAGGCCACGGCCGGCAAGAAAAGCGGACGGATCACGGGCGCGCTCCTCCGGCTCCCGAATCCCGGTTTCCGAATCCCGGCTCCTCATGCAACTCCCCATCGCGCATCACCAGGATGCGGTCGGCGTGCGCGGCCACTTCGGCGTCGTGGGTGATCAGGATGACGGTGTGGCCGTCGTCGCGCAGGCGCTTGAACAGCGCCAGGATCTCTTCGCCGGTCTTGCTGTCCAGCGCACCGGTCGGTTCGTCGGCCAGCAGGATCGGCGGCTGGTTGATCAGCGCGCGGGCAATCGCCACGCGCTGCTGCTGGCCACCCGACAGTTCGTTGGGCCGATGCCCGGCACGTTCGGCCAGGCCCACGGCGGCCAGCGCCTGGCGTGCGCGTTCGGCGCGTTCCCCCGGCGGCACCTGCGCGTAGCCCAGCGGCATGGCCACGTTGTCCAGCGCGGTCATGCGCGGCAACAGATGGAAGCCCTGGAACACGAAGCCGATCTTCTCACGGCGCAGGATCGCCAGCTCCTCGGCGTCCAGCGTGGCCACGTCGATGCCGTCGCAGAAATAGGTGCCGTCGCTGGGCGTGTCCAGGCAGCCGATCAGGTTCATCAGCGTGGACTTGCCGGAACCCGACGGACCCATGATGGCGACGAAGTCGCCCCGGTCCACGCGCATGTCCACACCGCGCAACGCGACCACTTCCGCCTCGGTGCCGGCGGAATAGACCTTGCCCAGTGCGTGCGTCTGGATGACCGGCACGCGGTCGCCGGCATTCGCGGACGGCATGCTCATTCCCGCGCGCGCTCGCCCACGACCACCACGTCGCCTTCCTTCACCGGCCCGGACACCTCGGTGCTGGTG
The DNA here is from genome assembly GCF_001427635.1 of Pseudoxanthomonas sp. Root65. NCBI lineage: Bacteria > Pseudomonadati > Pseudomonadota > Gammaproteobacteria > Lysobacterales > Lysobacteraceae > Pseudoxanthomonas > Pseudoxanthomonas sp. Root65. The sequence continues at coordinate 2,232,877 of NZ_LMHA01000001.1, read as the reverse complement.
CCGTCGCTGGCGCCCACGCGCACCTGCACCATCTCCGGCGTGCCATCAGCGAGCTTGTAGATCGGCGCACGCTTGGCGCCGAGCAGGGCGCGCAGTTCACCATCCCAGCGCTGCTTCTGCGCATCGTCGAGGGTGGCGCGGAACGGGGCGAACTCCTGCTGCATGCGATCGGCCATGCGCTGGCGCATCTGCGCCTGCATCGCACCGCCGCCACCGGCGTTGCCACCTGACCGCGGACCCCCGCCCGGACCGCCGAACATGCTGGGGCCTCCGCGCTGCTGCGCCTGCGCCATGCGGGCGGCCTGTCGCTCGCGCATCGCGGCCAGTGCGGTGTCGAACGCGGACTGCTGTTCGGGCTTCAATTGCAGGGTGCCGGCCACGCGCACCAGATCGTCGCTGATGCCACCGCCCCGGTTCTGGCCGCCCTGCGGCACGGCCTGTGCGGTCACGCCCGCCGCGGCCTGTTCGCCGGTCGGCTTGTAGCGCAGCGCCGCGTTGGAGACCTTGAGGATGTTGTCGCGCTTGCTGACCTCGATCTCGGCGTTGACGGTCAGGCCCGGCAATAGCGTGCCATCGCTGTTGTCCACGCTGACCACCACCGGATAGGTCACCACGTTGCTGGTGGTGGTGGCCGATAGGCGCACCTGCTGCACCTGTCCGCGGAACTGACGGTCGGAAAACGCATCGACGGTGAACGACACCGCCTGCCCCACCTTGACCTGGCCGATGTCGGCCTCGTCGACGGCCAGTTCGATCTTCATCTTCGACAGGTCTTCGGCGATGGTGAACAGCTCCGGCGCCTGCAGGCTGGCCGCCACGGTCTGGCCGGGCTCGATGGTGCGGGTCAGCACCACGCCGTCGACCGGCGAGCGGATCACCGTGCGATCAAGATTGACGCGGGTGGTCTGGGTGGACGCGGTCTGCTGGCGGATCGACGCCTGCGCCGCGTTGACCTGCGCGCGCGCTTGGTCGCGCGAGGCACGGGCCAGGTCGACATCGCTCTGCGCGACCAGCTGCTGCCGGCCCAGGTCGGCCTTGCGGGTGTAGTCGATCTCGGCGTTGGCCAGCGTGGCCTGCGCCTGCCGCAGGTTGGCTTGCGCGCTCGCGATCTGCGCATTGCCCTGTTCGATCTGCGCCTCGTAGGTGCTGGGATCGATGCGCGCCAGCACTTCACCCTTCTTCACTTCGCTGTTGTAGTCGACCAGCACGTCGGTGACCTGGCCGGAAATCTGGCTGCCGACAGTGACCGTGGAGATGGCGCTCAGCGTGCCGGTGGCGGAGATCGCCACGCGGATATCGCCGCGCTCGATGGTGGCGGTGCGATAGGCGCTGTCCGCGGCCTCGCCCTTGCGCGCGGTCCAGTACCACGCACCTGCGCCGAGGAGGGCGACGACGGCGACCCCGAGCAGGATCTTGGGAAGCGGAGAAGGCTTGCGGGAAGCAGTGCGTGCAGGCTGGCTCATGCAGTGAGTCGGCTCGGAAGGTGGGGAGTCGGGAAAAGGAACGCGCCGGAGGCCGCGGCGTTGACAGCCCGCGGCCCTGGTCAGTTCCCGTATAGATTACGGAACGAAGCGGATCGTCGCCGTGGTGCCGCGGCCCAGTTCGCTGTCGAGTTCGATCTTCCAGCCGAAGCGGTCGCAGAGGCGGCTGACGATGGACAGGCCCAGGCCGCTGCCGTGGGGGCGCGAGGGATCGGCGCGGTAGAACGGCTCGAACACCCGCTGCATCGATTCGGCCGCCATGCCGATGCCCGTGTCCCGTACGACCACGCGGTCCGGCTCCAGCAGCACGTCGATGCGGCCGCGATCGGTATAGGTGCAGGCGTTGCGCAGCAGGTTGCTGACGACCACCTGGAACACCCGCGGCGGGGCGTGCAGCCGCGGGCGCGCGTGCAGGGTGACTTCCAGGTCGACCGGCTTGTTGAGCAGCAGCGTGCGTGCGTTCTCGGCCTCGTCCATGACGATGTCGGCGACGTCGAAGTCCTCGCTCTGCGGCTCCACTTCGGCTTCTCGCGCCAGGATCAGGAAGGCGTCGATCACCGCCTCCATGTCGCGGCCGGCACGCTGGATGCGCTGCAGGGCGCGCGCCACGCGCGGCGGCGAGTCTTCGGCCATGCCCATGTCGGTGGCCACGCGGATCACCGTCAGCGGCGTGCGCAACTCGTGGCTGGCGTCGCGGGTGAAATCGCGTTCGCGCGCGACATGCGCGCTGACGCGCTGGGCCAGGCCGTGCAACGCCGCGGCCAGTTGCCGGGCTTCGCCCTGCACGTCGCTGGGCAGGCGGTCGGCCGCCAGGGCGCTGACATCGGGGCGGCGCGGATCCCACTCGGAGACCTGCCGCGCCAGCCAGCTCACCGGCGAGACCAGCCGCTTGGACGCGCGGTAGGTCAGCCACGACACCAGGTAGATCGCCACCAGCGTCATGATGATCGGCACGGTGCCGAAATAGAACGCCAGCCGCTCGGCCTGCGACCGCAGGAACACCAGGTACAGGCGGCCCTGCGGTTGCTCGTCGACCAGCACCAGCAGATCGTCGTTCCTCAGTTCGTGGAAGCCGGGCGCGAGATTGCGCAGGTTTTCCGGCAGCACCAGGTTGGAGTGCCCCTTCACCACCAGATAGCCGCGCAGGTTGTGGGTGTTCGGCGGCGGCTGCGCCGTGCTGGCGCTGTAGAGCTCCCAGAAATGCGCGGCTTCTTCCTGCAGCGCGGTGTTCATCAGGCTGTGCTTGATGACCGCCGAGATCAGATACACGCCCAGCACGATGGCCAGGCTGACCATCACGGCCTGCAGGATGAAGGCGATCCTGAGTTTGCGGGGCAGGCCTTGGCGCATGCGGAGTCGTCGGGCGAAGGCAGGAGTATGCCGCGCGCCGACGGCCTGGTCAGCCGATGTCGGCGATGCGGTAGCCCGCGCTCTGCACGGTGTGCAGCAGCGGCTTGTCGAAAGGCTTGTCGATCACCTTGCGCAGGTTGTACAGGTGGCTGCGCAGCGTGTCCGAGTCCGGCAGGCCGTTGCCCCAGATCTCGCGCTCGATCTCCTGACGGGTCACCACGCGCGGCGATTCGCGCATCAGGATGGTCAGCAGGCGCAAGCCGATCGGCGACAGCATCAGTTCGGTGCCGCCCCGGGTGGCGCGCATGCTGACCGGGTCCAACACCAGGTCCGCGACCTTCAGCACTTCGGCACCGACCTGGCGGCGCTCGCGGCGGATCAGGGCACGCAGGCGGGCTTCCAGTTCCTGGATCGCGAAGGGCTTGGTCAGGTAGTCGTCGGCGCCGGAGCTCAGGCCGGTCAGCTTGTCGTCCAGCGTGTCGCGCGCGGTCAGCATCAGCACGGGCGTGGACTTGCGGGCTTCGGTGCGCAGGCGCTTGCAGACTTCCATGCCGTCCAGGCGCGGCAGCATCAGGTCGAGCACCAGCACGTCGTAGCTGTTCTCCACCGCCAGCCGGTAACCGTCCAGGCCGTCGGTGGCGTAGTCGACCTCGAAACCGCGGCCTTCCAGATATTCCCCGATCATCTCGGAAATGTTGCGGTTGTCTTCCACCACCAGCACCAGACCCGCGGTTTCCTGACTGTGTCGCATGACAACTCCTTGAGAGGCTTCAGGTTTGTGAAGCTACCGGCCTGCCGGTAGAGGTGATGTGAAGACCGGGGATCCATTCAGCCTGCAGTTGGGATTACGCTTCGCCTTTCTCTCCCGACGACCCCGCCATGATCGACCGCGTCCTGCCCCTGTTCCTGCTGCTGGCCTCCAACGTCTTCATGACGTTCGCCTGGTACGGCCACCTGAAGTACAAGTCCGCACCGCTGTTCATGGTGATCCTGGCCAGCTGGGGCATCGCCTTCTTCGAGTACACGCTGATGGTGCCGGCCAACCGCATGGGCAGCGCCGTCTACTCGGTGGTGCAGCTGAAGACGATCCAGGAAATCCTGACCCTGCTGGTCTTCGCCGGTTTCAGCACCTGGTACCTGGGCCAGCCGCTGAAATGGAACCACTACGCGGCCTTCGCGCTGATCGTGGGCGCGGCGTTCCTGATGTTCTACGAGTGAGGCAGGAGCCGCTAGTGCTCACTCCTCACTCCTCTCCCCTCTCCCCTCTCCCCTCACTCCTAGAACCGGATCTTCCCGGTCAGGATGTCCTTGAACATCACCCAGTCGCCGGCGAAGGAATAGAACGGGTGCTTGAAGGTGGCGGGGCGGTTCTTCTCGAAGAAGAAGTGGCCTACCCAGGCGAAGCCGTAGCCGCAGAACAGCGCGGCCAGCAGCCACCAGGCGTTGCGGTCGACGATGGCCAGCACCAGCAAGGCAAGCACGCCGCAGCTGCCGATGAAATGCAGGCGCCGCGAGGTGCGATGACTGTGTTCGGCGAGGTAGAACGGATAGAACTCGCGGAAGCTGGCGAAGCGGCTCATGTCCCCTCCCACAGGGTCAGGCGGCGCGTGGCGCGAACATGATCACCGCCATGCCCGTCAGGCACAAGCCGGCGCCCAGCAGGTCCCAGCGCGTCGGCTTCACCGCGTCCACGGCCCACAGCCATGCGATCGCCATGGTCACGTAGACGCCGCCGTAGGCGGCATACACGCGGCCAGAAGCCGTGGGATGCAGGGTCAGCAGCCAGGCGAACAGGGCCAGGCTGGCCGCCGCCGGCACCAGCAGCCAGGCGCTGCCATCCTTGCGCAGCCACAGGTACGGCAGGTAGCAGCCGACGATCTCGGCCAGCGCGGTGACGAGGAACAACAGCAAGGTCTTCATGCCGACAGCGTAGGGCGGGCCTTGGCCCGCCGCCAGCCCGGGGATCCCGGCAACGCAACGCGTCCGCCGATGCGACCGCTGCCGTCTTCGCACGCGAATCACCGCGACGGTTCGGTTCGATGTGGCAAGTCGCTGGGTTCCCGCCTTCGCGGGAATGACGGTCCAACGGTGGTCGGGCAGAACAACCGCCATCCCCCGTAGAGCGGAGCTTGCTCCGCTGCGTATGCCCTCCCTGCCAGGAACGCCGCGACGGCGAGGCCGAGAAGGCTGACGCTACATGCCTTCGCCTTGCTTGACGCGCCCCCACAGCGCTTCCTGCTGCGCCAGCGACAGCGCGGACATCGAGGTGCCATCTGCCGCGGCCAGCGCTTCCATCGCACGGAAACGGCGCTCGAACTTCAGGTTGGCCCGGCGCAGCGCGCCGCCCACGTCCACCTTGGCATGCCGCGCCAGATTGGCGGCGACGAACAACAGGTCGCCGATCTCGTCCTCCAGCCGCGCGTCGCGCTCGGGCGACGGCGCAGCGGCGAGTTCCACGCGGACCTCGTCGATCTCCTCGTGCAGCTTGTCGATGACCGGTCCGGTGTCGGGCCAGTCGAAGCCGACCCGTGCCGCGCGCGACTGCAGCTTGATCGCGCGCTGCCACTCGGGCAGCCCGCGGGCGACGCCGGCCAAGGCCGAGGTGTCGTCTTCGCCCGCAGCCTTGCGCTCGGCCGCCTTGATCGCTTCCCAGTTGACGGTCTGCGCGTCGGCATCGGCGACCGAGGCAGCCTGTCCTGAGCCTGTCGAAGGGTCGAACACATGCGGGTGCCGCCGCACCATCTTGTCGCAGATGGCATCGACGACATCACCGAAGGCGAAGGCGCCCTGCTCGCTCGCCATCTGCGCATGGAAGACGACCTGCAGCAGCAGGTCGCCCAGTTCGTCCTTCAGCGCCGGCAGATCGTGGCGGACGATCGCGTCGGCGACCTCGTAGGCCTCCTCCACCGTGTACGGCGCGATGGTGGAGAAATCCTGTTCCAGGTCCCATGGACACCCTCCGTCGGGATCGCGCAGCTTGGCCATGATGGCCAGCAGCCGCGCGATGCCGCCGTCAGGCGCTGCGGGCATGTCCGTTCGCGCCTTCCTGTGCCTGCGCCAGCCAGGTGCGCCACGGCAGCGTCATGTCGCCCAGCGCCACGAAGTCGCCGTTGAGCAGTGTCTCGCGGCGGTTGTAGCGGAACGCGCGGCCATCCGGCGCCAGCAGAGCACCGCCGGCGGCTTCCAGCACGCACTGCGCGGCGGCCGTGTCCCACTCGCTGGTGGGACCGAAGCGCGGGTAGACGTCCAGCGTGCCCTCGGCGATGCGGCAGAACTTCAGCGACGAGCCGAGCGAGACCTCCTCGATCCCGCCCATGCCGTCGAGAAACGCCTGCGTGCGCGCATCGCGATGCGAGCGGCTGGCCGCGACCTTCAGCGTGCCGGTGGCCGGTGCGCGCGTGCGGATCTGCGCATCCACGTCGCCGACGCGGCGGTAGGCATTGCGGCCCTGGCGCGCGTGCCAGGTCTCCCCGGTCACCGGGGCATGGACGACGCCGAAGATGGGTTCGTTCTGTTCGATCAGCGCGATGTTGACGGTGAACTCGCCGTTGCGCTTGATGAACTCGCGGGTGCCGTCCAGCGGGTCCACCAGCCAGTAGGTCGGCCACTGGCTGCGCTCGGCCCACGGGATGTCGGCGGCTTCTTCCGACAGCACCGGCCACTGCGGGGTCAGCCGGCGCAGGCCGTCGGCGATGACCTGATGGGCCGCCATGTCGGCGGCGGTGAGCGGACTGTCGTCGCTCTTGCGTTGCACGTCGAAGGCGTTCTCGTACACCGCCGTGATGGCGAGGCCCGCTTCGCGGGCGATGACGATGACGGCTTCGTGCAGGTCTGCGGTCATCCGACTCATGTCCGCGCGTTCAACCATTCGCGGGCGATGAACAGAGCCGCCAGCGAACGACCTTCCGAAAAATCCTCGCGCAGCATCAGCTGGTCGAGGTCTTGCAACTTCCAGGGCACTACTTCCAACTCCTCGGGTTCATCCCCCGGCAGGCGCTCGGGGTACAGGTCTCTTGCCACCACCAGCCAAGACTGGTGGCTCATGTAGGTGGGTGCCAGGGTCAGGGCGCGCAGCACGTCGAGGCGGCGCGCGCCGAAGCCGGCTTCTTCCTTCAGTTCGCGGTCGGCGGCCTGCTCGGGCGTCTCGCCGGCGTCGATGCGGCCCTTCACCAGGCCCAGTTCGTAACGGTGCATGCCGGCGGCGTACTCGCGCACCAGCAGCACCGTTTCCTCGTCCTGCATCGGCACCACGACCACCGCGCCATGGCCCTGCGAACGCAGCCGGTGGTAGCGACGACGTTCGCCGTTGCTGAACTCCAGGTCCAGTTCTTCGACATGGCGGTCCGGGCCGTCGGCGCGCTGGGTGATGCCATGGATGGTGGGCAGGCGGCTCATGCGGCGGAGCGTCGTCCGCCCGTACCGCGCGGCGCGCGGCGACGGCAGGGGGCAGTGCCCGATATCATGGGGGGATGCGACAACAGGATCATCAAGCGGGAATGCTAGCAGAGGCAGACGACTGGCGTGCCCGCGATCTGTCCGTGCTGTGGCATCCCTGCACGCAGATGCGTGAACACCCGCACACCTTGCCGCTGGTGCCGATCGCCCGTGGCGAGGGTGCGTGGCTCATCGGCCACGACGGCACGCGCTATCTGGATGCAGTCAGCAGCTGGTGGACCAACCTGTTCGGCCATGCGGAACCACGGATCGGCGCCGCCATCGCCGCGCAGGCGCAGTCGCTGGAACAGGTGATGCTGGCCGGCTTCACCCATGCGCCGGCGGTGGAACTGGCCGAGCGGCTGCTGGCGGTGGCGCCGCGGCAGGCGGGGCGTGCGCCGCTGTCCAAGGTGTTCTACGCCGACAACGGCTCGGCGGGCGTGGAAGTGGCGCTGAAGATGGCGTTCCACTGGTTCCACAACCGCGGCGAGCACGCGCGGACGAAGTTCATCGCGCTGGAGAACGGCTACCACGGCGAAACGCTGGGTGCGCTCGCCGTCGGCGACATCCCGCTGTACCGGCGCGTGTACGCACCGCTGCTGACCGAAGCCTTGTTCGCGCCCTCGCCCGACGCCTATCTGGCGCAGCCCGGCGAATCCCCGGCCGACTGCGCCGCGCGCGCCGCCGATGCGCTGGCCGCGCTGCTGGAACGGCATCCGGGCGAGGTCTGCGCGGTGATCGTCGAGCCGCGCGTGCAGTGCGCCGGCGGCATGCGCATGCACCACGCCGACTACCTGACCCGCGTGCGCGAACTGTGCGACGCCAGCGGCGCGTTCCTGATCGCCGACGAGATCGCGGTCGGTTTCGGCCGCACCGGCACGCTGTTCGCCAGCGAGCAGAGCGGCGTGATGCCCGACCTCTTGTGCCTGTCGAAGGGCCTGACCGGTGGCTTCCTGCCGCTGGCAGCGGTGCTGGCCACGCAGGCGCTGTACGACGGCTTCCTGGACGACTCGCGCGAGCGCGCCTTCCTGCATTCGCACAGCTACACCGGCAATCCGCTGGCCTGCGCAGCGGCATTGGCGTCGCTGGACATCTTCCGCGCCGACGATGTGCTGGCGCGCAATCGCGCCACCGCGCGCGCGATGGCGGCGCTCGCCGAGCCGCTGGCCGCGCACCGCCACGTGGCCGACGTGCGCCAGGCCGGCATGATGCTGGCGTTCGAACTGACCCGCGACGGCGACAAGGCCACGCCCTTCCCCGCCACCGCACGCATCGGCCTGAAAGCCTATCGCGCCGCGCTGGCGCGTGGCGTAGTGCTGCGCCCGCTGGGCGACGTGCTGTACTGGATGCCGCCGTACTGCATCGACGACGACGCCCTGCAACGGCTCGCCGACGTCACCCGCCACGCCATTGACGAGGCCACCGCATGCGCCTGACCCGCTGCCATGTTGACGCGCCGCTGGCCGTCGGCGCGTCCCTCGCCCTGCCAGAGACCGCCGCCAACCACCTGGCCCGCGTGTTGCGCCTGCGCGAAGGCGATGCCTGCGTGGTGTTCAACGGTGACGGCCATGATTACGACGCACGCCTCAGCACGATCAGCAAGCGTGAGGTGCGGGCCGAGATCATCGCCGCACGCAGCGTGGACAACGAGTCACCGCTGCACGTCACCCTGCTGCAGGGCGTCGCGCGCGGCGAGAAGATGGACCTGATCCTGCAGAAGGCCACCGAACTGGGCGTGGCGGCGGTCGTCCCGGTGGTGGCCGAGCGCACCGAGGTGAAGCTGGATGCCGAGCGCGCGGAGAAGCGCGCGGCGCACTGGCGTAGCGTCATCGCGTCGGCCTGCGAACAGAGCGGGCGCGCGCGCCTGCCCACGCTGTCGGCACCGGCCGCGCTGGCCGATGCGGCGCGCGCCGTCGGCGCCGACGCGACGAAGCTGACGCTCGATCCGACCGGCGAGGTCTCGCTGGCCACCGTGCAGATCGCCGGCGGTGCGGTGGTGGTGGCGATCGGCCCGGAAGGCGGCTGGTCGCCGCGCGATCGCGACACCCTGTCGGCGGCCGGATTCATCGGGCTGCGGCTGGGTCCACGCATCCTGCGCACCGAGACCGCCGGCCTGGCGGCCATCGCGGCGCTGCAGTCGAGGTTCGGCGACCTGTAGGGAACGAAGCGTCCCGGGATGTCTGTAGGAGCGGCCCATGGCCGCGATGCTTTTCGACCACGCAACCGGCAGAAGCATCGCGGCCATGGGCCGCTCCTACGGGAAACGGGGTTTGCATGGTCGGCGGGCGATCAAGCCGCGCTGGCCAGCGCCTCGTCGATCATCGTTTCGACCACTTCCAGGTCGGGCAGCACGGCGGCTTCGTCGCCCAGCAGCACGCGGACCTTCACCCCGACCGGGAGATCCTCCTCGGTCGCGTCGGCGAGCAGGCCGTCGCGCGGTACCGAGACCAGCCGCGGGAACGACGGCGTGAGCAGCGCGAAGTACGGGCGATCCTTGTCGCCGCTCAGCGCCTTCAGCACGACGATCTTGCTGTTCAGCGCGACCGGGTCGTTGGCGTTGCCGGTCAGGCGACCGAACGCGACCAGCGGCACCGGCCAGCCGTGCCAGTCGATCCGGCCCGGCAGCCAGTCGGGCATGGCGGCGACCGGCTCGACCGGTGCGCGCGTCAGCACTTCGGCGACGGTGGCATTGGGCAGCAGCAGGCGGTATTCGCCCGCCTGGATCAGGACGCCGCGGATTTCGTCATTGGAATGGGCCATCGTGTGTTCCTCAGAACCAGCGGTCGGTCAGGCGCTGCGCGATCTGCGCGGGCGAGCCCAGTTCGGCGCCACGCGCCGTGAGGGCCTTCGGTGCGGCCGGGTCGTAGCAGCCTTCCTGCGACTGGCCCATGACCAGCGCGCCGGCGTTGCCCAGTTCGGCGGCGGCCTCCACCAGCGCCGTGTCGCTGCCGCTGAGCAGCAGCACCGCGCTGTCGGCCGGCGGCAATTGCGGAATGACCGTGTGGATCACCGCGCCGGGGCGGAAACCCACGGTGCCGTCGTCGACGAACGGGACCACGTCGCCGGGCATCACATACACATGCCCCGCCTCGGCGGGCTTGCCGGCTTCGGCCAGCAGCACCGGCATGTGCGCCACGCGCTCCATCTGCCGGACCAGGTTGTCGTAGCGGCCACCATCGAGGCGAAGGTGCACCATCACCGGCTTCGGGAACCCGGTGGGCAAGTCGGCCAGCAACTTGCGCACGGCGTCCGGGCCGCCGATGCCGGCGAACACCAGCACCGCACCCTGCGTTCGCGCGGCGGCTGCCACGCCACCGCCTTCCAGCGGCTCCAGTTCCAGCGACGAGAGATCGAAGCTGGCCTTGGGCGTGGGCAGCGGCGGCGGCTCGGCCACCGGCGGTGCGGCGGGAAGCGGCGGCGGCAGCGACGCCGACTCCGCCTGCTCCGACGCCGACCGCAGCCACGCATCGGCATCGACGACCTGCTCGTCGGCGGCGCGCGGCTGGAAGCCGCCGGTGTAGGCGAAGTCGTCGCTGGGCAGTTCCAGCGCCATGCCCGCCACCGATTCCAGGTAGTCGGACACCTGTTCGCCTGCATGCAGCTGCGCCGGCGTCACCGGCAGGCCGGGTTCCAATTGCAGGCCCACGTCTTCTTCGCGACCGGGCGGCAGCACGTCCTGGTGGCCGTGCAGCTTGGCGGCCAGGTGGCGCGCCCAGCGCTGGGCGTCCCATCCCTGGCGACGCGCGGCCAGGTCGGCCTCGTCGAAGATCACCGCCACCGCGGGATCGTGCAGCACGCTGTCGAAGCGTTCCAGGCTGTCCTCGATGGCCGGCTCCAGCGCCACCAGCACCACCTGCGGCGCGCTGCTGCCGAGGGCATCGGCGTCGAGCGTGTTGGGGTCGTCTTCCAGCACGATCTCGGCGCCGGCCTCATGCAGCGCCACGCGCAGGCGTTCGCGCGCCTCGCCCGGGCGCGCCAGCAGGGCAACGCGTTTGGCTTCACTCACGGACACGGGCGATTCCCAGCAGGTCGTACACGTTGCGCATCAGGTCGAGCTCCTGGTACGGCTTGCCCAGGTAGCGCTGCACGCCGATGTCGAAGGCGCGCTGGCGATGCTTGTCGCCGGTACGCGAGGTGATCATCACGATCGGCACGTCCCTGAAGCGCGGATCGGCCTTCATCGCCGTGGCCAGCTCGTACCCGTCCATGCGCGGCATTTCGATGTCGAGCAGCATCAGGTCGGGCACGCGCTCTTCCAGTTTCTCCAGCGCCTCGACGCCGTCGCGCGCGGCGCTGACTTCGAAGTTGTGGCGCTCCAGCACACGGCTGGTCACCTTGCGCATGGTCAGCGAATCGTCCACCACCATCACCAGCGGCACGCGACGCTGCTCGACCACGGGGGCCTGCTGCGTGGGCTCCTGCGGCTGCGCCAGGTGGCGACGCACCAGGGGTGCGGCGTCCAGGATCACCACCACGCTGCCGTCGCCGGTGATCGTGGCACCGTAGATGCCGGGGATCGAGGCGATCTGCGGACCGACCGGCTTGACCACGATCTCGCGGTTGCCGAGCACCTGGTCGACCGCCACCGCAGCGCGCAGGTCGCCCGAACGCACCAGCAGCAACGGCACCTGAGGCTGGCCTTCGGCCTTGGCGGCGCCCTGCCCGACCAGGTGGCCGAGGTTGTAGAGCGGATAGTCTTCGCCGGCGTAGTGGTAACTGCCCGCACCCGCACTGAAGCGGGCGTGGCTGATGCGGCCGATACCGCTGACCGCCGCCACCGGCACCGCGAACTGGGTTTCGCCGATCTGCACGAACACCGCCTGGCTGACCGCCAGCGTCTGCGGCAGGCGCAGCGTGAAGGTCGCGCCCTTGCCGGGCACCGAGCTGATTTCCAGCGAACCGCCCAGCTGGCGCACTTCGTTGTAGACCACGTCCATGCCCACGCCACGGCCGGCCAGCTGGCTGACCTTGTCGGCGGTACTGAAACCGGGCTCCAGGATCAGGCGGTCCAGCGCGCTGTCGGGCAGCACGGCACCCGGCTGCAGCAGGCCGCGCTGCTCGGCGCGCTTGCGGATGGCATCGCGGTTCAGGCCGGCGCCGTCGTCGGACACCTCCAGCACCATTTCCGAGCCTTCGCGGCGCAGGGCCACGTGCACGGTGCCTTCCTCCGGCTTGCCCGCCTTGCGGCGTTCCTTCGGCGTTTCCAGGCCGTGCGCGACGGAATTGCGCAGCAGATGCTCCAGCGGCGCGGTCATGCGGTCCAGCACGTTGCGGTCCATTTCGCCGTGCGTGCCGGAGAACTGCAGGCTGACCTGCTTGTGCGTCTCGGTCGCCGCCTGGCGCAGCACGCGGCGCAGGCGCGGCACGATGCCCTCGAACGGCAGCATGCGTGCACGCATCAGGCCATCCTGGAGTTCCGAGCTCACGCGCGACTGCTGCTGCAGCAGGCTGTCGTACTGGCGCGCCAGGTCGTCCAGCACGCCCTGCAGGCCGCTGATGTCGGCGGCCGATTCGGCCAGCGCGCGGCTGAGCTGCTGCAGCGTGGAGAAGCGGTCCAGTTCCAGCGGATCGAAGGTCGGATCCTGCTTGTCGTGCTCGCGCTGGTAACGGGCGACGATCTGCGCCTCCGTTTCCAGATCGAGGCGGCGCAGCTGGTCGTGCATGCGGATGTTGGTGCGGTCCAGTTCCGCCATCGCGCCGCGGAACGCGCCCAGCTGCTGTTCGAGGCGGGCACGGTAGATCGCGACTTCGCCGGCGTTGTTGACCAGGCGGTCGAGCAGGTCGGCGCGCACGCGCACCTGTTCCTGCTGGCCGACCGGGAAGAACTCCTCCTCGACCGGCGCCGCAGCGGCGTCGGTGTCGATCGGCGCCGACAGCGGCGCCAGTTCGATCGGTCCGGCAGGCATGTCGGCGGCGACGGGCGCGTCGGGCAGCACGATGCCGCGGGCATGCGCGTTGAACTCGGCGATCATGCCGTCCGGAATGGCGACGGCACGGCGCGCGGTGACGCGGGCCAGCTGCGCGTGCAGCGCATCGAAACCGCGCTCCAGCAACTGGACGGCGCGACGGTCGAGCTCGGTGCGCTGGCCGGCGATCGACTCCAGCATCGATTCGATCGCGTGGCCGAGGTCGCCCACGGCGTGGATGCCCGCCATGCGTGCGCCACCCTTCAGCGTGTGCAGGTCGCGCTGCAGGCTGGTGATGAGCGTGCGGTCTTCCGGCGTTTCGCGCAGCTTGGCGATCAGGTCGTCCGAGTGATCGAGCAGGTCGTTGCCTTCTTCGATGAAGATCTCGACCAGGTCCAGGTCGAGCCCGGTGACGTCGAGCGCGTCTTCCGGCTCCGGCATGTCGGCGGGTGCACTGGTCACGGCAGACTCCTCGACTTCGACGGAGGCAACGGCTTCGACATCCTGCAACGCGGTCTCTTCCGCCTCCGGGGCAACCACGACGTCGGTGGTATCCGCGGCGTCGACGAGCTCGGCCGCTGCCGGCGCAGCCGCATCGACGGCGATGTCGTTGACGAACAACGCAGTATCGACAGTGGCGCCAGCGGTGTCGTCGGATCCGGCGTCGGATCCGGCGTCGGATCCGGCGTCGGCCAGCGATGCGTCATCCGCGGCAACGAGCGTGGTTGCCTCGGCGGTCGGCGCTTCGTCTTCCACCGTTTCCGGCAGCGTTTCGAGGCTGTCCACGGCATCGTGGCCGGCGACCTCGTCCTCGAGCGTGATCTCTTCGATCTCTTCGGCGGTGTCCACGATTTCTGGCTGCGCTTCCGTACCGGTGTCGGTTGCGTCCACGGACACCACCTCGTCCGACGCGGCGATCTCGTCGACCACGGACAGACTTTCTTCGACGACCGACTCGTCAGCGTCTGCCGGCGTCGCGGCGTCGGTCTCGACGAGGAACGCCGGCAGGTCGCCATCGACCACCAGCGCATCGTCCTCGACGAGGGAAACCGCGTCGTCGGTGGCTTGCCCGGCGGCGTCCGCCGCGGAAAGCACGACCGTCTCGTCGGTGGTCGTCGAGACGGCGTCGACATGATCGGCCACGCCGGCGTCGGCCTCGATGTCGGCGATGACGATGTCTTCAGCGGCGGCTTCTTCTGCGGGAGCCAGCGCGTCGGCATCGTGCGCGGCTTCGCCCGATGGGGCGGCAACGCCCGCCTCGGTCGCCGGCGTGCGCGGCGTGATGCGGTAATCGATGTCGTAGAAGGTGACGCTCCGGTCGACCGGCGCCGGCGTTTCCGGCACGGCGGGCGTTTCGGTCGGTGCCACGGTGGCGTCCACGGCACTGGCGGTCTCTTCGACCGCCGACGTCGCGGCATCGGCCGGGCCGGCATCCTGGACGGGAGCGACGGTGTCGAAGCCGCCGGCGCCGTTGGCCGCCTCGGCATCGAGGTAGGCCGACAGATCCATCGCCAACAGCTCGACGTCGGACGGACCGACCGGCGAGGCGATCGGCGTCTGGCCGACATAGGTGCCTTGCCGGGTGTCGTCGACGATCTGCGCACCTTGGCGCAGGTCGGGCAGGCTGTCGCCCAGCGCGCGCAACTGGCCCGCCAATGCGGCGAACACCGGAATACGCGGCGACGGCGCCTGCAGGGCCGCCACGCTGCGGCGGATCGCCTGCGCGGTATCGGCCAGGGCGGCAACGCCTTCCGGCGTGGGCGTTTCGCCCGCGGCCAGCAGCCGCTTGACGTACTGCTCGGCCGGCGAAGTGACGTGGGTGATTTCCGGCACGTCGGCCATCGCCAGCGCGCCGTTCATCGTGTGGATGGCGCGCAGCAGTTCCTCGGTGACCGGCGTGGCCTCCACCTGTGCCTTCTGCAACCAGTGGTCGACCGTGTCGAGGTGGTTGTCGACCTCGGCTTCCAGGATCTCGCGCAGTACTGCATCAACGGAGGCGGGCGTGCCTTCGGTTTCCGGCTCGAACACGGCCGGCGCATCGTCGAAGGAGGCCGGCGCGACGGAGGCGGGCTCGGCGAAGTCGGCCTCTTCGTCCAGCACCACCGGCTCGGCGCTGTAGTACGCGTCCTCGCCTGCGGCCAGGCGATCGGCGACGTCCTGCAGGCCGGCGAGGTCGGCGGTGACGCTGCCCTGGCCTCGCAATGCGGCGTTGAGCTGCGGCAGCGTCTCGCAGGCCTGCTCCAGCAGGACCTCCACGGCGTGGCTGGGCGCGCGCGTGCGGTCGAGCACGCGGTTGAGCATGTTCTCGACCTTCCAGCTGAACTCGCCGAGCGTCTTGGCGCCGACCAGGCGGCCGCTGCCCTTCAGCGTGTGGAAGACGCGGCGGATCGGCCGCAGGCGTTCCAGGTCTTCGGTATTGCTGCGCCATGCCGGCAGCAGCTGCCGCAGGTTGACGATTTCCTCGTCGAACTCCTCGAGGAACACCTCGCGGATGTCGTCGTCGATGTCGGTGCTGTCGCCATCGAAGCCACCCATGACGGTCGACGGTACGGCCGCGGCGGCAGCGGCGATCTCGTGTCGCAGGTCGGGCAGCGCGTCGGTTTCGGTCGCCACCACCGGCGCAGGCGCTTCCGCGACGGCGGCTTCGACCGGCATGTCGACCGGCGTGCTGTGGACCGGCGCGATATCGCCGGCCTCGACCGGCGGCTCAGGCGCGCGCGTCTGCGCCTCGAACGGCACCGGCGCTTCGCCGCCATCGGCTTCCTCGAAGCCGACCGGATCGAACGGATTGGCGCCGCCCGGTGCCGAGACGGACGGTGCGGCATCGAGGGGCTCGAGCGAGAGCGCACCGAACGACACCGGTGCGGGTGCAGCGGCCTCGACGTCGGGTTGCGGTGCGGCGGGCGCTTCGACAACCGGGGTCGGCGTCGGCGTGACGACGGGCGCCTCGACAACGGGCGCTTCCGCGGCTGCGGTGGCTTCGGCCGGCAGCGGCCAGTAGCGCAACGTCTCCAGGCTGCCGCGGGTGATCTCGAGGATGTCCTCGCGATTGGGACGCCGCTCGCGCAGCGCCTCCAGGTAGTACTCCAGGCTGGCCATCGCGTCGGCCAGCGTGTCCAGTTGCTGGCCGCCGGGCACGCGCTTCTTGCCGATCAGCTCGCCGCTGACGTAGCGCTTCACGCCGACCACGTAGTCGCCGGCCTGGCCGAGTTCGAGCATGCGCAGGGCGCCGGCCACTTCGTCCAGCAGGCGCGGGACGTCCGCCAGTTCGGCGTGGTCCCAGTTGGTTTCGATGAAGGCGACGAAGCGCTCGCGTGCGCCGGCGAAGTTGATGATGGCTTCCTGCGCCAGCACCTCGACCGTGCGCTGCGACTCGGCCGCGCTCGGGTCCGGCGCGGCGTCGCCGCCGCTGCCCAGCCGCGCGACCTGGTCGTCCAGCGACGCATCGACGTACAGCAGCGCGCCGGCGATATCCAGCAGGGTGCCCTCATCGGCCGGCCGCGTGCCGGCCACCACTTCGCGCAGCGTGTCGCGCTGCTGCATCACCACGTCGCGCGCCACGCCCAGGCCCATCATGCCGAGGGTATCGGCGACGTTGCCCAGTTCGGTGACCTGCGACTCCAGTTCGTGCGCATCGCTGCCGGTCCGCAGGTGCAGGTCCAGCGCGTCCTTCACCCGCAGCAGTTCTTCCTTGACCGCGTTGCCGACGGTGTCGAGCAGTTCGCGGTTGCGGCCGCTGAGGCTGCTGCGCGCATGGTCGATCTCGGCCTCGCTCGGCGTCGCTTCCTCGCGGCTGCCGGGCGGGAACAGCATGCTTTCGTTGAGGCCCGACGCACCGCGCGCCGCGCGGATTTCGTTGAGCAGCGGCAGCAGCACGATCGGGATGTCGCGATGGCCTTCCTGCAGCCGCTCCAGGTAATCCGGCAGCAGCACCGCACCGCGCATCAGCGTGGCGCAGGCTTCGTCGCGGTCGCCCGCGCCGCCGTCCTGCAGGGCCTTGGCCAGCAGTTCCAGTTCTTCGGCCACCATCGCCGGCGCATACAGTTCCACCATGCGCAGCGTGCCCTGCACCTGGTGCAGGTAGCCGGCGCAGAAGCGCATGCGGCTGGTGTCGGCGGGCGCCTCGACGAAGGCCTCGATTTCCTGGCGGACCAGGCGCAGCGTTTCGTCCAGTTCGGGCTTCACCCAGCCGAGCACGGCGTGGCTCATGGCTTCGCGCAGCGCACTCATGGGCGTGCTCCCGCGGCGACGGCGGAACCGTCAGCCTCGCGCTGCAGGCGGGCGGGATGGCGTAGGAAGTTCATGCAGTGCGTCCCGTCCTCAGCCCGGCAGCTTGAAGTCGGCGACCGAGCGGCGCAGGTCCGCGGCCAACTGCGCAAGGTGGCCGATGGACTCGGCGGTCTGCCCGGCACCCAACGAGGTCTGCGAGGTGATCTGGCGGATCACGCCCATCGTCTGGGTGATGTCCAGGGCGGCCGACGACTGCTGCTGCGCGGCACTGGAGATGCCCTTGATGAGGTTGTTCAGGTCGTTCGACACGCGCTCGATCTCGCCCAGCGCGGTACCTGCGTCCTCGGCCAGTCGCGCACCGGACACCACTTCGGCGGTGGTCTGCTCCATCGAGCTGACCGCTTCGTTGGTGTCGGCCTGGATGGTCTGCACCAGCGATTCGATGCGGCGCGTCGCGCCCGAGGTGCGCTCGGCGAGGCGCTGCACTTCGTCGGCCACGACCGCGAAACCGCGGCCCGCTTCACCGGCCGAAGCCGCCTGCACGGCCGCGTTGAGCGCCAGGATGTTGGTCTGTTCGGAAATGTCGTTGATCAGTTCCACCACCGAGCCGATTTCCTGCGAGGACTCGCCCAGGCGCTTGATGCGCTTGGAGGTTTCCTGGATCTGGTCGCGGATCTGGTCCATGCCGCGGATCGTCTCGCGCACCACGCCGGCGCCCTCGGTGGCGATCTGCACCGAGCGCTGCGCCACTTCGGCCGACTCGGTGGAGTTCTTCGACACCTGGTCGATGCTGGTCGCGATTTCGCTGATGCGGTCGGAGGCGGTGGTGATCTGGTCGGCCTGGTGGCCGGCGGCTTCCGCCAGTTGCAGTGCGGTAGCCTGGGTTTCCTGGGTCGACGCCGCCACCTGCACCGAGGTGTCGTTGATGGTGGTCACCAGGTTGCGCAGTTCGTCCACGGCGTAGTTGATGGCGTCCGCGATGGCGCCGGTCATGTCCTCGGTCACCGAGGCCTTCACCGTCAGGTCGCCCTCACCCAGCGAGCTGATTTCGTCCAGCAGCCGCATGATCGCCTGCTGGTTGCGGCTGTTGTATTCCACCTGCGTCTGGTAGCGCATTTCCTGCTCGCGCTGGCGGGTGCGGTACAGCGACCACAACAGGCCGATGATCGACACCAGCGCCGCGATGCCCGAGGCGATGCCGAGCCAGAAGTTGGGGAACAGGCGCGTGTCGCGCACCGAACCGAAGGCCGAGAACGCCTGGAACAGGTTGGTGCTGTCCTGGAGCATCTGGCCCGAGCCGTTGGTCAGCGCGGCGGCGGCCGACTGCGCGGCGAACAGGTTGCGCGAGCTTGCCAGGATCGCGTCCAGGTCCTTCTTCATCGCGGTCCACAGGGTCTGCGAATTCTGCAGCGCGGACAGGGCGGCGGCGTTGCGGACCGGGGCGATGCCCAGGTCCGGGTTGCCGTCGCGCAGGCCGTCCAGCACCTGGCCGAACAGCACGGCGTCGCGGCCCAGCGCGTCGCCGGCGGTGGCTGCGCCCGGGCCACCGGCACGGATTTCGGTCACGCGGCGGGCCATGGTGCCGGCCAGCACGACCTGCTGCAGCGCGCTGTAGATCTGCGAGGACGGCGCGCCGCTGGCGGACATGGCGCGCACCACTTCGTTGAGCTGCGCCTGCAGGTTGGGCACCTGGGTGGCGAAGCGGTCGGCGTTGCCGGCCAGGGCCAGCACGGCCGATTCGGACGCGACGATCTGGTCGGCGTTCTTGCCCAGCGGCGCCCAGGTGGCGCTCAGCTTGGCCAGCGGACCGGAGATGGCGCCTTCGTTGCCGAAGCGGCTCTGCAGGTCGGATACGGTGGACTCGACCGACCGCTTGGTCTCCTTGAACGCCTTGAAGGCCTCGGCGTTGCCGGCGACCGCCTCCCGGCCCTGGTTGGTCAGCTGCTGCGACAGCACGCGCATGTCGGATGCGCCGGTGCTGGCGCCGGACAGGCGGCTGCCCTGGTAGGTGGCCACGCCGGTGTTGGCACCAAAGACCAGCACCGACAGCGCCAGCAGCAGCAACCAGAAGTTGTTGCCGAAACTGCCGACCTTGCCGGCGCTAGGAGAATCCGTCGCAGTGCTCATCGTTCAACCCCTGGATAGTGCTTGTCGTGCGCGCTCAGAGCGCGGTCTGGCGGAATTCGGGCGTGCGCGCAAGCAACCCCAGCGCAAAGACGCCCCACCGCTGATCGTCGCTGGCGAAAGCGCGATCGATGAAATGTCCGTAGCGGCCGTCCGCCAGATCCCCCGGCTCGACCTGCTGCGACTGGTGGAAGCTGCGCTGGCCGTACAGTTCGTCGATGGTCAGCGCGACATCGCCACCGGCCTGGCGCATGACCAGCACGCGCTGGCCTTCGTGCAGCACGGTGCGCTCGCCTTCGAGGAACTGCTTCAGGTCCACCACCGGAAACAGGTTGCCGCGCAGGTTGCCGATGCCCAGCAGCCACGGGTGCGCCCCCGGCACCGGCGTCACGGGCGGCATCTGCACGATTTCCACAACTTCCCCGAAGTTGGAGATCAGCCGGCGCTTGCCCACGCGGTAACCCACGCCGCGGTACTGGTCCTGCGCGATCTCGCGCGCCGGCTGCAGCACGGCATGCGCCAGACTGCGCCGCTCGTATTCGGCCAGCGTATCGAACGGTGTGCGGATCATCGCCCGCCCCCTGTGCCTTCAGTGCGAATGGTCGCCATGGCGCCAGCCCCTCAGGTGCTGACGTGGGCGCGGATGGCGTCGAGGAGTTCCTCGCGCGTGAACGGCTTGGTCAGGTACTGCTCCGAGCCGACGATGCGCCCGCGCGCCTTGTCGAACAGGCTGTCCTTGGACGACAGCATGATGACCGGCGTGGACTTGAACACCTGGTTGTTCTTGATCAGCGCACAGGTCTGATACCCGTCCAGGCGCGGCATCATGATGTCCACGAAGATGATCTGCGGCTGCTGGTCGGCGATCTTGGCCAAGGCCTCGAACCCGTCCGTCGCGGTCACGACTTCGCAACCCTCGCGTTTGAGCAGGGTTTCCGCGGTGCGGCGGATGGTTTTCGAGTCATCGATCACCATGACCCGTAGGCCGTGGAGTCCACCGGCCTGGCCTTCGTTCTGCGTCATTACCTGATTTCCCCGTGCGCGCGTGGCTTCATTGACGAACCGGCCACGCTGCGTTGCTGCTTATATCCCCTATCCCGGCGCGCACTGTCAAGCGACAGCGTCGACGGCCGTCCCGATGAACGGGATGATGCGAACTGCGTCGCAGTTTGTCGTGACGGGAGGCAAGATGCGTTCCACAAACGACCGGGGCGGCGATATCGCGCGCCCTGATACCATCGCGGCGTCTCCCGCCGAACCTCCCCCATGCCGCTGGACGTCATCGTCATCATGGACCCCATCGGGTCCATCAAGATCGCCAAGGACACCACCTTCGCCATGCTGCTGGAAGCCCAGCGGCGCGGCCACCGCCTGCACTACGTCACCCCCGGCCGGCTGTCGCTGCGCGACGGCGTGGCCCACGCCCAGGTGGCGCCGCTGACGGTCCGCGACGACAAGCGCGACTGGTTCACCCTCGGCGAGCCGCAGGACCTGGCCTTCGGTCCCGGCCAGGTCGTGCTGATGCGCAAGGACCCGCCGGTCGATGACCAGTATCTTTATGACACCCACGTGCTGGGCATCGCCCAGCAGGCCGGCGCGCTGATCGTCAACGACCCGCAGGGCCTGCGCGACTTCAACGAGAAGCTGGCCGCCCTGCTCTTCCCGCAGTGCTGCCCGCCCACCCTGGTGAGCCGCGACCCGTCCGCGCTGAAGGCCTTCGTCGCCGAGCACGGCGAGGCCGTGCTGAAGCCGCTGGACGGCATGGGCGGCCGCTCGATCTTCCGCGTCAAGGCCGGCGACCCCAACACCAACGTCATTTTGGAAACCCTGATCGGCGACGGCAGCCTGACCCTGGCGCAGCGCTTCATCCCCGGCATCAAGGACGGCGACAAGCGCGTGCTGCTGGTCGATGGCGAGCCGGTGGACTACGCACTGGCGCGCATTCCGCAGGGCGACGAGTTCCGCGGCAACCTGGCCGCCGGCGGCCGCGGCGAAGGCCGCCCGCTCAGCGAGCGCGACCGCTGGATCGCCGCCCAGGTCGGCCCGGAGATGAAGCGGCGCGGCATGCTGTTCGTCGGTCTGGACGTGATCGGCGACTACCTGACCGAGGTCAATGTCACCAGCCCCACCTGCGTGCGCGAGCTGGACGCGCAGTTCGGCCTGAACATCGCGGGGCAGCTGTTCGACGTGATCGAGAAGAAGCTGGCGCGCTGAGATGTCGGCGGTTCCCGTACCACCGCCGAAGATCGGCGCCAACGAACGCCTCGGTGCAACGCTCGCGCTGTCGCTGATCGTGCACGGCCTGCTGGTGCTGGGCGTGGGCTTCGCCCTGGACGACGCCGCGCCGGTGATGCCGACGCTGGACGTGATCCTGAGCCAGACCAGCACCCCGCTGACCCCGAAGGAAGCCGATTTCCTGGCGGCGGCCAACCAGGAAGGCGGCGGCGAGAGCGAGCAGGCCAAGCGCCCGCGCGACAGCCAGGCCGGTTGGATTCCGCAGCCCGACACCGGCCTGGCGCCGCAACCGCTGCGCGCGCAGACCACCGCACCGGTGCCGCCGCCGGAGAGCCGGGTGGTGACCACGCGCGACAGCGAGATGCGCACGCCCACCCCGGAAGCCCGCCCGCAGCCTGACCAGCCCGACCTGCCGCTGGGACAGCAGAAAGTGCAGCGCGACGCGGAAATGGCGCGTTTGGCGGCCGAATACCACCTGCGCTCCGAGCTGTACGCCAAGCGGCCGAAGCGCAAGTTCGTCTCAGCCAGCACCAAGGAGTACGTCTACGCCAACTACCTGCGTGCGTGGGTGGACCGCGCCGAGCGGGTGGGCAACCTCAACTACCCCGACGAGGCGCGTCGCCGACGCCTCGCCGGCACGCTGGTGATCAGCGTGGCGGTGCGCCGCGACGGCAGCGTCGAGCAGACCCGCATCATCCAGTCCAGCGGCATCCCGCTGCTGGATTCCACCGCGCAGCGCATCGTGCAGCTGTCCTCGCCGTTCCCGCCATTGCCGGAAACCGCGGAGAACGTCGACGTCCTGCATGTCACCCGCACCTGGCGCTTCCTGCCGGGCGGCGAAGTGCGCGACGAGTAACCGGCGGCACGCTCAGGCGCGCGAGGCGCGCAGGGCTTTCTGTTCTTCCAGCGTCAGGGCGACGTTGTTGCGCAGGTAGGCCGGCTCGACCTGCTCGGGCGCGACCGCCTCGCCGCGCGCGAAGGCATCCGCCGCCAGCCGCGCGAGATCGGCCGCATGCGGCAGCGCCTGCGCGTCGATGCGGGCGAAGCGGGCCTGCAGGCGCGTGGCGAGCACACCGTCTGCGGCGGCGAGGCCCGTACCCACGCCGATCCAGCCAGCGTCATCGCCGGGCAGGTCGTAGCCGGCCGGCGCCAGCACGGCTTCCGCGGACGTCGCGGTCAGCACGTGGTCGCGCCAGGCGAACGTGCCCGTGTAGACCTCCCCCATGCGCGCGTCGATCGCGGCCAGGATCGGCGGCGCCGAAACGACCGCACAGCCGGCCTCGCCGGCGACCACGCACGGCGGCGGCACGCGTGCGGCCAGCACCGCCAGCGTGGACACCGGCAGCAGCGGCCGGTCCAGCGCCAGCGCAATGCCCTGCGCCAGCGCGATCGCCAGGCGTACACCGGTGAACGCGCCGGGGCCACGACTCAGGGCGATGGCGTCGAGTTGCGCCCGCGCGATCCCCGCTTCGGCGAGCAATTGCTCCGCCCACGGCAAGGCCAGCTCGGCATGCCGCCGCGGCGCGACCTCGAAACGCTCGCGCACCTCGCCATCGACATACACGGCGATGGAACAGGCTTCGGTGGCGGTTTCGAAGGCGAGCAGCTTCATGGGGCGGACGCGCGGAAAGAGGGGACTAGCTTAAACGCTGCGACGGAAGGACGATCAGAAGCGCGCGTCGGCGAACCAGTCGTCGGCATCGGCGGCGCGCACCGGTGCCGCGACCGCCTCCTCCATTTCGGCACCGAAGAAGCGCTGCACGTCCTGCACGCGCTGGGTGCGCCGGAACGGCGGCAGCGAGTCGAGGAACACGCGCCCATACGGCTTGCCGGTCAGGCGCGGGTCGCAAAGCACCAGCACGCCGCGATCGGTCTCGCTGCGGATCAGCCGGCCGACCGCCTGCTTCAGCGCAATCACCGCCTGCGGCAGCTGCTCGTCGCGGAACGGGTTGCCGCCGGCGCGCCGCACCGCTTCCAGCCGGGCCTCGAACACCGGATCGTCAGGCGCGGCGAACGGCAGCTTGTCCACCACCACCACGCTCAGCGCATCGCCGACCACGTCGACGCCCTCGCGGAAGCTCGCCGCGCCGAGCAGCACGCCATTGCCCGATGCGCGGAACCGCTCCAGCAAGGTGCCGCGCGGCGCCTCGCCCTGCACGAACAGCGGCCATGGCCCGCCGCGCAAGGCGTCGGCCGCTTCACGCAAGGCGCGATGCGACGCGAACAGCAGGAAGGCGCGACCCTGCGACGCGTCCAGCACCGGCCGCAGCGTGGCGATCAGCGACGCACCGTAGCCGGGCGCATTCGGATCGGGCAGTCCGGTGGGCAGGTAGCACAGCGCCTGCCGTGGCCAGTCGAACGGACTGGGCTGCAGCAGTGTCGGCGGATCGTCCAGGCCCAGGCGCTGGGCGAGGTGGTCGAAGCGGCCGCCGACGGCGAGCGTGGCCGAGGTGAACACCCACGCCGCACGCGACTGCTCGCGATGCTGGCGCAAGGGACCGGACACATCGAGCGGCGTACGCTGGCAGCGGAAGCCGCGTGGCGTGAGCTCGTACCAGAGGACGTCGCTGGATTCGGGAGTGGGGATTCGGGATTCGGGATTGGAAAAAGCAGGCGCGGACGCCGCCCCACTCCTCGCGTCTTCGAATCCCGAATCCCCACTCCCCAATCCCGGCGCCTCATACCACCGCGACAGCCGGGTGCCGAATTCCTTCGCCCGCGCCGCGCAGGCTTCCAGTCCGAGCGATGCGGGCGCCAGCGGCGCGAGGGCGGCGGACAGGTCGCCGAGCGCGTCGACCAGCACGTCGAAACCCGCCGCCACCTCCGGCTTCGCCAGCAAGCGCTCGCGCGTGCCGCGCGACGGTAGGCCTTCCATCGCCGCGCGGGCCTCGCGCAGCGCCTGCTCCAGCGCACGCACCGGTGGCTGCAGGGCGGACAGCGCGCCGGCGGCGTCCTTCGACTCGGCCAGGCAGTCGCGCGCCAGTTCCTGCAACGGGCGCAGGCCGAAGCCTTCACCGAAGAAGTTGGCGGCGAGTTCGGGCAACTGGTGCGCCTCGTCGATGACGAAGGCCTGCGCACCCGGCAGTATTTCGCCGAAGCCTTCCTGCTTCAGCGCCAGATCGGCCAGCAGCAGGTGGTGGTTGACCACCACGATGTCGGCCGCCTGCGCACGCTGGCGCGCCTGCACCACGAAGCAGTCCTCCCAGAACGGGCATTCGCTGCCCAGGCAGTTGTCGATGGTGGAGGTGACCAGCGGCAGCAGCGGCGAGTCGTCCGGCAGCGCGGCGAGTTCGGCCATGTCGCCGAACTTGGTGCGTCCGCCCCACGCGACGATGCGCTGGAACTGGTCGACCTGCTCGCGGCTGGTGAACGTGGTGCGCAGTGCCTGCGGATCGCCCTTGGCCTGGTTCAGGCGGTAGCGGCACAGGTAGTTGCTGCGGCCCTTCAGCAGCGCCGACTTCAGCCCCGCCACGCCGAGCGCGTCGCGCACGCGCGGCAGGTCGCGGTGGTACAGCTGGTCCTGCAGCGCACGCGTGCCGGTGGAGACGATGGTCTTCAGTCCGGACAGCAGTGCGGGCACCAGATAGGCGAAGGTCTTGCCGGTGCCGGTGCCGGCCTCGGCGAGCAGCACGTCGCGTCCATCGAAGGCATCGGCGATCGCCGCCGTCAGGCGCTGTTGGGCGTCGCGGGGCGCGAAGGCATCGAGTCGTTCCGCCAGCGCACCACCCTCGCTGAGGGCGTCGCGGCTGGCCTGGGCTAGCTGGGACATCGGGGAAACGGAGAGCGGCGTGCAGCGGCAAGGGTACCGCGTCGCGCCGGACGCGGCATGCGCCTCACATCCGCTCGATCACCGGCACGGTGCAGGCATCGCGCCTGCTTTCCGCGTCCGCGATAGCGGCCTGTGCGGTCGCCGCCCGCGCGGTGTGCTGTGCGGCGTCTTCCGGCGAGTGCCGTGCGGGCAGCGGTGGCTGCACGGCGAGTTCGTGTTGGCGCACCTGGCGCACGGTCTCCCAATGCTGGCGGCACAGCGGACCGACCTGCGAGCCCAACTGGAACGCGCGCTGCGCCAGCGTGTCGGCGCGTGCGTAGTCGCCCTGCAGCAGCGCCACTTCGGCACGCTCCTGCAGCACAGCGGGATCTTCCGGCACCAGCAGCAGTGCCTGGGTCAGCGCATCGGCGGCGGCGGCGAAGTTGCGCGCCGCGCGTGCCTGCTGCGCCGTCTCGCGCAGGTCTTCGACCTGCGGATCGCGCAGCGGCTGAACGGCGAGTTCGCGATCATCGGCGCCGGCGGCGGCGTGGATGGCGGCCACGCGCTGGTCGGGCGTCAGCGGATCGCGCGCGACCGGCACCTCGGGTGCCGGCGCGGAGACGCAACCGGCCAGCACAAGCAGGAACAGGGAAAAGGCGGACTTCATCTTCACGGCTGTTGCGGGGGCGTGTCCGGGGGCGACGGTGCGGGTTCTTCCTTGCGGTCCAGGCCGAACCAGCTGCGCCAGCCACCGCCTTCCTGCTCTTCGCCTTCGACCGGCGGTTGCTCGACCACGCAGGCGGCATAGGCAGGTGCAAAGCCGGACACGAACGGCAACTGGCGCGCTTCGGGACAGCCGGCATCGGTGGTGTTGGAGCCGACCACCCACTGCCAGTCGAGGCCCTTGCCCGACACCTTCAGCGGCGCGCTTGGCAGGCGGGCGAACAGACCCGACCACACGCGCATCGCACCGGTGCCACCGTACAGGCCGGTCTGTTCGTTCTGGTCGTTGCCCATCCAGACCACCGCCAGGTGATCGCCGGTGTAGCCGGCGTACCAGCTGTCGCGGCCGTCGTTGCTGGTGCCGGTCTTGCCGGCCGACTGCAGGCGGCCCAGGCCATCACCGATCAACTGGCGACCGGTGCCGTTGGACACCACCTGTTGCAGCGCCACGGTGATGAGATTGGCGGCGATCGAGTCGCCTTCCTGCGCCGGCGCCGGCGTCTTGTCGTAGCGCTTGAGCAGCTTGCCGTCGGGGTCGAGCACGCCACGCACCGCGTGCAGCGGCTGGATCTCCCCGCCTGAGGCAAGGAACTGGTAAAGCTGCGCCATCGCGTACGGGCTCTGGTCGGTCGCGCCCAGGATCAACGCCGGATTCGGTTCGGCCTGGATCCCGGCCAGCACGCGGAGCAGCTGCGCCAGCCGGTCCGGTTCGACCTTCATGCCCACCCGGACGGTGGCCTGGTTGTAGGAGCGTGCCAGTGCGTCGACCAGGCGCACGGTGCCATGGCTGCGGCGGTCGGAATTGGCCGGCGTCCATCGCCGCCCCTTGCCGAGCTGCACGGTCACCGGCGAATCGTCGACCCACGACGCCAGCGAATACTGGTCCGGCTGGGCCAGCGCCAGCAGATAGACAAACGGCTTGAGCAGCGAACCGACCGGCCGCTGCGCTTCCACGGCGCGATTGAAGCCGACTTCGGACACGTTGCGGCTGCCGACCACGGCCAGCACATCGCCGTCGTGCACGTCGGTCACCACCATGCCGGCCTGCAGCGTCGGCCTGCGCTTGTTCTCCAGCGCCTTGATCGTGCGCGTCACCGACGCTTCCGCGTAGGCCTGCGCCGACGGCGACATGCCGGTGAGCACGCTCAGGCCCGCGCCCTGCAGCGCGCTTTCGGGGTAGTCGCGCGCCAGCTGGCGGCGGACCAGGTCCACATAGGCGGGGAAGCGGTTGGCGGCGGCCATGCCCGGCGTCTTGGTCACGCCCAGCGGCGCGGCGAGCGCGCGCTTGTATTCGGCATCGTCGAGCAGGCCGGTCTCGTGCAGTTTCAGCAGCGCGTAATCGCGGCGCTCCTTCGCCCGCTCCGGATTGCGGCGCGGGTCGTAGTACGACGGTCCCTTGACCATGCCGATCAGCAGCGCGATCTGCTCGGTGGTCAGGCTGTCGAGATCGCGCCCGAACCAGAACTCCGACCCGGCGGCGACACCGTGGATGGCCTGGCTGCCGCGCTGGCCCAGGTACACCTGGTTGAAGTACGCCTCCAGGATGGTGCGCTTGTCGTAGCGCGCCTCTAGGATCAGCGCGTAGAGGATCTCGTTGAACTTGCGCGTCGGCGTCTGTTCCTTGCCGATGCCGAGCAGGCCGCTGCGCGCGAGCTGCTGGGTCAGCGTGCTGGCGCCCTGGCGCGTATCGCCGCCGGAACGCACCAGCAGCCACGCCGCGCGGACCATGCCCGACAGATCGACACCGTGGTGGTCCTTGAAATCGCGGTCCTCGACCGCCTGCAGGCCGGTCACCAGCAGTTCCGGCACTTCCTCCAGCCGCACCAGCCGGCGCTCTTCCTGCTTCTGTCCGTACAGCGTGGCAATGCGCGCCGGATCCAGCCGCGCCGCCTTCAGGTTCTGCTTGCGCGCCACGTCGCGCACGGCGGCGATCCGGCCACCGGACAGGCTGACCTGCAACCGGCGCGGCGCCACCCGGCCATCCACGTCGATGAAGCCCCGACTGGATATGGTGAAGCGACCGCCGTCGCGCATGTACGTGCCCGGCCGCTCGCCCGCGCCATCGTCGCGGTACGACGCGGCATCGAGTTCGGTCTTCAGGGTCTGCGCATCCATCGCCAGTCCCGGCGCGACCTGCAGCGGCCGCGCGTACACGCGCGTGGGGATCTGCCAGCGCAGTTCGCCGAAGCGCTCGGTGACCTGGTGGTTCAGATACAGCGTGTACGGGATCAGGAATCCCAGGCCCAGGCCCACCGCCGCCAGGCCCCAGGTGAGCAGGCGCTGCCGCCAGCCGGGCCCATCGCCGTCATCGATGTCGTCTTCGTCCAGCGCTTCGTCGTCGTAGTCGTTGCGGGCCACAGGGGATGCGACAATGGGAATTCGGGCGAGTCTAGCGCAGCCGCCACGGGTGCGCCCGGCCCATTTCCCCTTCGCTCAGCTGGAGTTGCAACGGAATGTCGATGTCGTGGGCCGACGTGCGCTTCATGCTGGAACGCGCGCGCGGCCTGATCCGTCGGGGCCTGGCCAGCCTGCGAACGCGCGGCCTCGGGCCCACCTGGGCGCGGGTCCGACGGCAGTTCGCGCGCCGCGCGCCGCCGATCGCCGAGCCGCTCTGGTTTCCCGCCGCCGGACCCTTCGCTCCATTCACCGTGCCCGCCACTGAGGCGCCGCGCGCCAGCATCGTGATCCCGGTCTACAACCAGGCGACGCATACGCTCACCTGCTTGCGTTCACTGGCGGCGCATCGGGCTGCCGCGACGTGCGAAATCATCGTGGTCGATGATGGCTCCACAGACGAAACCGGCGCGTGGATGCCGCAGATCGACGGATTGCGCTATCACCGACGCCCTACCAACGGCGGCTTCATCGCGGCATGCAACGATGGTGCGGCGCTGGCCCAGGGTGACTACCTGGTCTTCCTCAACAACGACACCGTGCCGCAACCGGGCTGGCTCGATGCCCTGCTCGCGACCTTCGATGCGCATGCGGGCGTGGGCCTGGTCGGTGCGCAGCTGGTGTATCCCGACGGCCGCCTGCAGGAAGCGGGCGGCGTGGTGTTCGACGACGGCTCGGCCTGGAACTATGGCCGCTTCGATTCGCCCGACGATCCCCGCTACGCCAGCCTGCGCGACGCGGATTACTGCTCCGGTGCGGCGATCGCCGTCCCCGCGGAGGTGTTCCGGGAAGCAGGCGGTTTCGATGCGCGGTACGCGCCGGCGTACTACGAAGATACCGACCTCGCCTTCAGCCTCCGCGCACGCGGCCTTCGCGTGCTCTACCAGCCTGCATCGCGCGTCGTGCACCTGGAAGGGATCACCTCCGGCACCGACACCGGCAGCGGAGCCAAGGCCTATCAGGTACGCAACCGCGACGTGTTCGCGGGGAAGTGGAAGGACGCGCTCGCCCGCCAACCGCAGGCGGGCAGCCTGCCGACGGCCGGCTCGGTCGTGCGTCCCCGGCGGCAGATCCTGGTCGTCGATGCGGAGACACCGCGCCCGGACCACGATTCCGCGTCCCTGCGCCTGGTCAACCTGATGCGGCTGCTGATCGACGACGACGCGCATGTGGTCTTCCTGCCCGCAGACCTGCGCTACGCCGAAGGCGATACCGACCGCCTGCGCCGTCTCGGCATCGAATCGTGGCATGCGCCCTTCGCGACGCGCCCCGCCGCCTGGCTCCGCGAACATGGTCCCCGCTTCGACGTGGTGATGCTCTCCCGCCACTATGTTGCCGCGGAGTTCCTGCCGCTGGTCCGTCGCTTCGCGCCCCAGGCGCGGGTGGTGTTCGACACGGTCGACCTGCACTTCCTGCGGGAGCTGCGCGGCGCCGAACTGGCCAACAACGCCAGCCTCCGCCGCACGGCCGAGCGCACGCGCGATCGCGAGTTCGCGCTGATGCAGCAGGCCGACATCACGTTGGTGGTGAGTCCCGTGGAGCGCGAGATGCTGTCGACGTTGCTGCCGGAGGTTCGCGCGGACGTGGTGGCGAACCTCCACGAGATGGCCACGACCGGCCTTCCGTTCGAGCAGCGGCGCGATCTGGTGTTCGTGGGCGGTTTCCGCCATCCGCCGAACGTGGATGCCGTTCAATGGTTCGGCCGACACATCTTCCCGCTGATCCATGCGCGACAACCCGACATCCGCTTCCACTGCATCGGCATGGGCCCGCCCGCCGACGTGCTGGCCCTGCAGTCGCAACCGGGGATCGTCGTGCACGGGCATGTGGCGGACCTGGGCCCGTACATGGATGGTGCGCGCATCGCGATCGCACCGCTGCGTTTCGGTGCCGGCGTCAAGGGCAAGATCAACCTGAGCATGGCGCACGGTCAGCCGGTGGTGGCCACGTCGTGCGCAGTCGAAGGCATGCACCTGACCGACGGACACGATGTGCTGGTCGCCGATGAGGCGAATGCCTTCGCCGAGGCCGTGTTGCGACTGTATGGCGATGCCGACTTGTGGCAGCGGCTTGCCGGCAATGGCCGCGAGAACATCGCGCGCCATTTCTCCATGGAGGCCGCGCGCGACACGGTGCAACGCGTTTTCCGGCGCCACGGAAGGTCTGAGTAACGGCAGTCGTCCCCGCGGCTTTCAACAACGCGTCTGGTCAGGCGCGGATCCAGCGACTTCAGGCCGTTGAAAGCAAAGACACTGGCTTCCCGCATTCGCGGGAACGACGAAAACCGTTGAGTTGTTCGGAAGATCCCTAGGGCACCGTGGCCGCCTGGGCGACGCGTACGCGGGCCTCGAAGTCGTCCAGACCCGGCACCG
Organism: Pseudoxanthomonas sp. Root65; assembly: GCF_001427635.1. Lineage (NCBI taxonomy): Bacteria > Pseudomonadati > Pseudomonadota > Gammaproteobacteria > Lysobacterales > Lysobacteraceae > Pseudoxanthomonas > Pseudoxanthomonas sp. Root65. The sequence continues at coordinate 2,201,880 of NZ_LMHA01000001.1, read as the reverse complement.
TGCCATCCAGCTTTCGCGCTTCCTGCAGCGACTGGACCGCAAACGCCACATCACCCGCGCCCAGCCGCTCCGTGCCCACCGCGATCCATTTTTCCGCCAGCCGCCGCCGCGCATCCGGCAGGGCGGGGTCGCGCGGCTGCAGGGTCTGCCACGCTTGCTGGCAGGCCTGCGCGCGGCGGATGCGATTGGCACGCAGTTCGTCCTCGTAACAGCCGCGGACGGCAGGCAACAGGCGCGTGGCAGCCTGCTTCACGTCGACACTGTCGGGCGACAGCGCCTGCGCGGCGCGCAGCGTGTCGTAGGCGCTTTCGCCGGGAGGCGTAAGCCAGTGGCCCTGCGCTTCGGCCTGCGCCATCCGCGCGAGCAGCGCGGTGACGCGTCGCTCACGCTCGCGCGGCGGGATCGAAGGCGCCGCATCCTGCCGCTGCCGCACCTCTCGCGCCCGGGTGATGGCTTGCGCCGCCTGGTCCGCGCGCGGGGACTGAGGCGCCAGCAGGCGTGCGCGTTCGAGCGACTGTTGCGCCTGTACGAAGTCGAAATCGCCGGCATGGCGCTCCGCCTCGCGGGCGTAGGCGATGCCTACCTGCTCAAGGCCCTGCCGCGCCATGTCATCGGCCGGCATGGCCGCAAGGATCGCTTCGTAGGCGGCGCGCGCCGACGCCAGCCTGCCGCGCGCCAGGTCGCGGGCGGCCGTACGGCGACGCGCATCGACGGCCGTCGCCATGGCGGCCTCGACCCGCGGCAGATCGACATGGCCGGGGTCGAAGCTGCGGGCAGCGGCGACCCTGGCCGCGGCCTCGCCCAGCTCGCCGCGCTGGAGCCGCTGCTCTGCCTCGTGCAGCAGGTCGGACAACGCGTCCTCCCGGCCTTCGAGCGCCTCGATCCGCGTGGGTTGCAGCGCCAGCACGCGGCGGTACAGCGGCAACGCCGTGTCCTCACCGCCCCAAAGCCGTTCATCCGCGTGGGCGCGCGCGGCCGCTGCGAGCAGTCCATCGAGACCGGCGTGCTCGACCTCGCGCGCCCGCAGCCGCGCAGCGAGCGCGTCGGCCTGCGGGCGGGGCACCTGCAGCTCGCGCGCCAGGGCCAGTCGCGCACGTGCCTCCTCGAACCGGTCCTGCCGCAGCGCATCGTCCGCCGACGCGAGGGCTGCCTGCGCCACGCGGCGCAAGCCCTCGCTCGCCTCGGTGCGGTCGGTATCCAGCGCCTGCGCCGCTTCATACAGCTGGCGCGCACCCGCGCCATCGGCAGTATCCAGCCGCCCGGCACGCAAGGCCTGATCCGCCTGGTCGAGCAGCGACTGCACGCGGGTCTGCGGCCACAGCAGGTCGGCCAGCGGCTGGCGCAGGACGATGACGGACAAAAGGAGCAGAACGGCAAGCGCCATTGCCGCGAGCCAGCGTGCACGCCGTCGGTCACGCCGCGCCGGGACCGTCGCGCGGGGGTGGCCGTCGGCCGCCGCCGTGCCGTGCGTCCAGTCGATGCGCGGCTCGATGCGTCGGCCCCGTCCGGCGTCGTGGTGGTCTTCGCGGGTCACGCCCGCAGCATACCCATTCAGCCTGAACGTCGTGCGTCCTCGACCCCCGGCAGTGCGTCGAGCTTGCCGAGCAGCGTCGACAGCTGGCCGAAGTCGGCGACCTTCAGCCGCAGGCGCAGATGTACGCGACCGCTGGCGCGGTTGCTCTGGCTGTTGATATCCAGCACGTTGGCTTCTTCCTGGGCGATCAGGGTGGTGATGTCCTTGAGCAGCCATTTGCGGTCGAACGCCGTGACCTGCACGTCCACCTCGTAGCCTCCGCCGGCCTGGCCCCACTCCACCGGCAACACGCGCTGCGGACTGGTGGCGGCCAGCCTGGCGAAGGCGATGCAGTCGGTGCGATGCACGGTGACGCCACGCACACGGGTCAGGTAGCCGGCGATCGGTTCGCCGGGCACCGGCTGGCAGCAGCGGGCGAGTTGCACCAGCAGGTTGCCCACGCCCTGCACGGTGAATTTCGACTTGCCCGGTGTGGCGACCTTGCGCGGCGGACGCCGTACCGGCAGCGATGACACGTCCGGCTCGGTGACCGCGCGTTGTTCCTCGTGCAGCGCGCGCCCCACCTGGTGCGGCCCCACGTCGCCCAGCGCCACCTGGATGTAGAGCTCGTCCACGCTGTCGGCATGGAACTTCTTCGCCGCCCCGGTCAGGTCGGCGTGATGCAGCCCGAGACGCTTCAGTTCCTTTTCCAGCAGTTCGCGTCCGGCCTGCAGGTTGCGTGCGCGATCCAGCTTGTGGAACCAGGCGCGTACCTTGTCGCGCGAGCGTCCACTGGCGAGGAAGCCGTTGGCCTGCAGCAGCCAGTCGCGGCGCGGCTCCGGTTCCTTGGACGTCAGGATCTCGACGCGGTCGCCGCTGCGCAGTACATGGTTCAGCGGCACGATGCGGCCATTGACCTTCGCGCCGCGCGTGCGATGACCCACCATGGTGTGCACGTGGTAGGCGAAATCGAGCACGGTGCCGCCGCGCGGCAGGTCGACCACCTCGCCCTTCGGGGTCAGTGCGTAGACCCGGTCTTCGACCAGTTCGGCATCCAGTTCGCCCGCCAGCGTGCCTTCGCTGCCCGTACCCTCCGCCGCGCCATCCAGCAGCCGGCGCATCCAGGCGATCTTGCGGTCGAACGCGTCGCCACCGCTCTTGCCTTCCTTGTACTTCCAGTGCGCCGCCACGCCCAGTTCGGCCTGCGCATGCATTTCGTGCGTGCGGATCTGCACTTCCAGCGTGCGGCCCTCGGGGCCGACCACGGCGGTATGCAGCGAACGGTAGTCGTTGGCCTTCGGTCGCGCGATGTAGTCGTCGAACTCGCTCGGGATCGGCACCCACAGCGCGTGCACGATGCCCAGCGCGGCATAGCAGGCGGCCACGTCATCCACCGCGATGCGGACCGCGCGCAGGTCGTAGAGTTCGTCGAAGCCCACCTGCTTGCGCTGCATCTTCCGCCAGATGCTGTAGATGTGCTTCGGCCGGCCACTGACCTCGGCGTGGATACCGTGTTCGGCCAGCGCCGTGCGCAAGGCATCGAGGACGGCGCCGATGTAGCGTTCGCGGCCGACGCGCTTCTCGTCCAGTTGGGTGGCGATCTGCTTGTAGACCTGCGGCTGCAGGTAACGGAACGCCAGGTCCTCCAGTTCCCACTTCAGCTGCCAGATGCCCAGCCGGTTCGCCAGCGGCGCGTGGATGTCGCGCGTGAGCCGGGCCAACGCCTGGCGCGCCTCTTCCGGCAATGCGCCCGCCGCGCGCATGCGGGCGAGTTGGCGGGCCAGCAGGATGGTCACCACGCGCAGGTCGCGCACGATCGCCAGCAGCAGCCGGCGCAGGCCCTCGGTATTGACGCCGCGCGATTGTTCCGCATGCAGCGCCCAGACCTGGGCCGCCGCGACTTGGCCCTCCAGCAGGTCGGCCAGGCCGGGCACCTGCTTGCCGGCGGCAGCGGCCAGCGCCGGCTGCAACGCCGGCAGTCCATGCAGCACGGCGGCAAGGATCACCTCGCCGTCCGCTCCAAGCGTCGCCAGCGTGTCCAGCGTATCGGCGAGGATGTCGATGGCGTCAGGCATCCCGTCCCGCGCGGCTGCCGCCGTCGCCGCATCGGCGAGCGCGTGGCGCAGCGGCGCCGGCAGCGCCTGCAGGGCGGGCCGTTGCAGCAGCGTGGCGATGTCGTGGGCGGGGGGAACCATGGCCGTGCGGAGGGGCAACCAAGCGTCGCCGGAATGACTACACTACCGGCCAGTCGACCGCAGGAACAACCATGAAGATGAGCCGCTTGTTTCTATCCATCGCCTTGTCGGTCGCCTCCACGTGCGCCGTCGCCCAGGACAGTACGCTGGAGCCCCTGCGGAATGCGATGAGCGAAAGCGAGTTCAAGGCCGCCGGCCTTGAGAAGCTGACGCCAGCCGAACTCGCCGCATTGGATGCATGGCTGCAGCAGAGCGTCGGCCAGCAGACCGCGCAGGCGGTGGCGCAGGCCAAGCAGGAAGGTCGCAAGGAAGTGGAGCAGGAAACCCGCGGCTTCTTCGATTTCGGCACGTCCGAGCCCATCGCCAGCACCATCGTCGGTGCGTTCAACGGTTTCGCCAAGGGCCGCCAGTACACACTCGCCAACGGCCAAGTATGGGAACAGGTCGAAGCCGCCTCGCTCGCCGGCGTGCGCCGTACCGACCCGGCGGTGAAGATCACGCCCTCCCGCTTCGGGAACACCTGGTTCATGAAGATCGACGGTTACAACACCGCCGCGCCCGTCCGCCGCATCAAGTGATGCCCTACACGAGAATGACCATGCGCCTGAATCGTCTCCTGCCGTTCGCTCTGCTGTGCGCCCTCGCCCTGCCGCTGCAGGCACGCGAGTACGTCGACATCCAGAAACGCCTCACCCCCGAACAGATGAAGGCGACCGGCCTGGACCAGCTGAGCGGCGAACAGCTGCAGCTGCTCAACAGCCTGCTCGACGAGGACAGGAAGGCCGTCGTGGAAGAAGTCCGCAAGGAACGCAGGGACGACGGCCCGCGCGTCACCGGCACGCTGTTCGGCGGCGCCGGACTGGAGCCGGTCACCAGCACCCTGACCGGCAACCTGCGCGGATGGTCGCGCGGCACCGTGTTCGCCCTGGAGAACGGCCAGCGCTGGCGCGTCATCGACGGCGAGTACTACGCCGGCAAACCGCTGGGCGGCACCAAGGTCACGGTGTCGCCGGGCAAGATCAGCGGCTGGTACCTGCAGGTCGACGGCCACAATCCGCGGCCGAAAGTACAGCGCGCCGACTGAGGCGCGCACGCGGCTTCACCCGCGCAGGGCCTGCAGGCGCTGCGCGAGCTTCTTCGGCGAGATGCCGCTCTTCGCGCCCAGCTCCTGCGCGAACATCGACACCCGCAATTCCTCCAGTTCCCAGCGCAGGACCTGCCATGCCGGCAGGTCCGACGCGCCGTCCTGGCGTGCCTGCGCCAATGCATCGGCGAACGGCTTGAGCTCCAGCATGCGCGCCTGGTCCTTCGCCGGATCGCGCTTGGCGCGCTCGGCGCGCAACGTCATCGCCTTCAGGTAGCGCGGCAGTTGCGCCAGTGCGTCGGCCGGGGTGTCGCGCAGGAACCCCGGGTGCACCAGCGACGCCAGCTGCGCCTTCAGATCGTCGAGGTTGCCGCGCGCCCAGCCCATCAGCGGCGCCTCGAGCTGCGGCTTCAGTTCCGCTACCGCGGACAGGATGGCCTCGGCCAGTTTCAGGCGCTCCATCGCCTCGCCGAACAGGCGTTTGCCCGCGTCATCGCGCCGCTGCTCGAACGCGGCACGGTCGCGCACGGCGTCCAGCCCGGCCGACAGCACCGCGTTCATCGCCGCATCGACGATATCGCCACGCAAACGTTCCTGCGATTCGATGGCCGCATACAGCAGGCCGGTCTTCGGCGATACCGGCAATTGCTTGCGTGCCTGCTTCACCTTGTCGGCCAGCGCGATCTCCAGCAGGCGACGTACGCCGCCCGGATGCGCGGCAGCGGCTTCCGCCGGATCGGCGAACGCCTGCAACGCCACGGTCTCGCCGTCGTCGCGCAGTGCCGGATAGGCGGGCACGCCCGCTTCGCCCGGCACCTCGCGCGGGATCGGCTGAGGGGGGAAATCGCGCAGCCCCGTGGCCGCCATCGCACGGCCTGCACGTGCAGCGAACGCCTGCCCGGCCTTCGCGCCGAAGCGTGCCCTCAGCTCGTCGAGGTCGCGCGATTCGGCCAGCACCTTGCCGTCTCCGCCGCCACGCGGGTCTTCGCGCAGGCGCAGGTTCATGCGCAGGTGCGGCTCGAGCGCGGCCTCGTCGAAGTCGAGCGCACTGACCGCCACGCCGGTCGCACGCGACAGGAAGCGGGCCAGTTCGCCGCGGAGGTCGTCGGCCGTCGGCTTGGCGAACGCCTCGAAGAACGCGCGGCCGAAATCCGGCGCCGGCACGTAGTTGCGCCGCATCGCCTTGGGCAGGCTGCGGATCAGGCCGGCCGCCTTGTCGGCCACGAAGCCGGGCGCCAGCCACGACAGCCGCGCAGGGTCCAGTGCGTTGAGCAGGTGCAGTGGCACCTCCAGCGTCACGCCGTCGTCGGTCGCACCCGGCTCGAACGTGTAGTGCAGCGGCAGGCGCGCATCGCCGAGCGTGAAATACTTGGGATAGCGGTCTTCCTCGCTGCCCTCGCCCGGCAGCAGATCGACCAGCGACCAGTGCAGGGCGCGGCGCTTGTCGGCCGGCAAGGCCTTCCACCACGCATCCAGGCCGGCGGCGGAATGGATCTCCGGCGGCACGCGGTCCAGGTACCAGCGCGCCTGCCAGTCCTCGTCGGCCACCAGACCGGCGCGGCGCAGCTTGGCTTCCTCTTCCCGCGCCTGCTCCAGCGTCTTCAGGTTGTCGGTGACGAATCCCGCGCGCGTAGTGATCTCGCCGGTCACCAGGCCCTGGCGGACGAAGATGTCGTGCGCCTCGGCCGGCGCGATGCGGCCGTAATGCACCGGTTTCTTCGGCGCCAGCACCAGGCCGAACAGGCTGATCTGCTCCGACGCCAGCACCTGTCCCTGCGCGCGCGACCAGTGCGGATCGAAGTGCTTGCGCAGCAGCAGGTGCGGCAGTTCGGCGATCACCCAGTCCGGCTCGATCGCGGCCAGGGTCATGCCCCACACTTTCTGCGTGTCCAGCAGGTTGGCCGCCAGCAGCCACGGCGGCGGGCGCTTGGACAATGTCGAGCCCGGGAACGGCAGGAAGCGGCGTTGCCGCGGCGCCTGGAAATCGCCCTTGTCGGTACGATGGCCGATCTGCGTGGGCAGCCCAGCGACCAGCGCGCGATGCAGGGTCTGGTAGGCGCTGGCGCGCACACGCTCGCCGAAGCCACCGGCGGCGGGCGTCTGCTCCTTGTGCGCGCTGACGGCGACCGGCGCCGGCGCGATCTCGGCCTTGCCCTCGCGCGCCAGACGCGCGGCACGGTGCAGCTGTCCGCGCGTCGCCTTCACCGCCGCCGCATCATCGCGCGCGGCCGACGGCGCGCTGCTGCCGGCCAGCAACGGCACCAGCGATGCTTCGCTGGCTTCTTCCTTCCATCCCAGTTCCTCGCACAGCAGGCGCAGCTGGCGATGCAGTTCGCGCCATTCGCGCATGCGCAGGAAACCGAGGAAATGGCGACCGCACCAGTCGCGCAACTTCGACTGGGTCAGATCTTCGTGCGCCTGCCGATAGGCGTCCCACAAGCGCAGCACGCCGACGAACTCGGAACGGCCATCGGCGAACTGGGCGTGCGCGGTGTCCGCCGCGCCGCGCGCATCGGCCGGACGTTCGCGCGGATCCTGGATGCCCAGGAACGACGCGATCACCAGCATCGGCCGCAGGCAGCCTGCCGCCTGCGCCGCCACCAGCATGCGGGCCAGCTTGACGTCCACCGGCAGCCGCGCCATCTGCCTGCCGATGGCGGTCAGGCGGCGCTCGCCGTCGATCGCGCCAAGCTCGGTCAGCTGCTGCCAGCCATCGGCGACGGCGCGCTCGTCGGGGGGGTCCAGGAACGGGAAATCCTCGATCCGGCCCAGCCCCAGCTGCAGCATGCGCAGGATCACGCCGCCCAGGCTGGAACGGCGGATTTCCGGATCGGTGAACTCGGCGCGCGCCTGGAAATCGGCTTCCGCGTACAGGCGATAGCAGATGCCCTCGGCGATGCGCCCGCAGCGGCCCTTGCGCTGGTTGGCGCTGGCCTGCGAGATGGGCTCGATATGCAGGCGGTCGAGCTTGTTGCGCGGACTGTAGCGCTTGACGCGGGCGAAGCCGGGATCGACCACGTAGCGGATGCGCGGCACCGTCAGCGAGGTTTCGGCCACGTTGGTCGCCAACACGATGCGCCGGTTCGCGCCGGGATTGAACACGCGGTCCTGGTCCTGGTTGGACAGTCGCGCGTACAACGGCAGCACCTCGGTGTTGCGGTACTTGCGCCGCTCCAGCGACTGGTGCGCATCGCGGATCTCGCGCTCGCCGGGCAGGAAGACCAGCACGTCGCCGCGCGCATCCAACCGGGTGATCTCATCCATCGCCGCCACGATGCCGTCGTTGACGGTGCGCTCGCCGTCCTGCTCGCCCTCGCCTTCCAGCGGCCGGTAGCGCACCTCCACCGGATAGGTGCGGCCTTCCACGCTGATCACCGGCGCGTCGTCGAAGTGCTTGGCGAAGCGTCCGGTATCGATGGTGGCCGAGGTGACGATGACCTTCAGGTCACGGCGCTTGCGCAGCAGCTGCTTCAGGTAGCCCAGCAGGAAGTCGATGTTGAGACTGCGTTCGTGGGCCTCGTCGACGATGATCGTGTCGTAGGCCGACAGCCAGCGGTCGCTGGCGATCTCCGCCAGCAGGATGCCGTCGGTCATGAACTTGATGTGGGTGTCTTCGCCGACCTGATCGTTGAAGCGCACCTGGAAGCCGACCCCACGGCCAATCTCGGTCTTCAGTTCCTCGGCCACGCGCCGTGCCACCGCACGCGCGGCGATCCGGCGCGGCTGGGTGCAACCGATCATGCCGGCCACGCCGCGACCGGCGGCCAGGCACAGCTTGGGCAGCTGCGTCGTCTTGCCGGAGCCGGTTTCGCCGGCGATCACCACCACCTGGTGCTGGCGGATCAGCTCGACGATGCGTTCGCCTTCGCGGGCAATGGGCAGCGACTCGTCCAGCGTCACCGCCGGCACCGTCGACAGGCGACGCTCGCGGGTGGCGATCGACACCGCCAATGCCTGCTCGAACGCCTGCCGCACCCCGGCGTCGGCAGGCTTGCCCTGCCAGCGCGACCACAGCCCGTGCAGGCGGCCGCGGTCGCGGCTCAGGGCACGGTCGAGCGACCGCCGCGCCTGTTCGAGGGCGGTGCGGTCGGGGTTGGCCGGGGAGGGGTCGCGGGACGTCGTCATCATTTACGGCAAGCGGTTGAAACTTTTTGCTCACGCCACATGTTCTAGTGTGTCTATTGTGCCGCCTCAACCCACCCTCAGGAGATTCCGCATGGCCAAGACCAAGCCCAAGCCCGCCAAGAAGACCAAGGCCGCCTCCGTGGCGGCGCCGCTGGCGGCAGCCCCGTCGGCACCGAACATCGATATCGGGATCAGCAGCGGCGAACGCAAGAAGATCGCCGACGGCCTGTCGCGCTTCCTCGCCGACAGCTACACGCTGTACCTGAAGACCCACAATTTCCACTGGAACATCACCGGCGCGATGTTCAATTCGCTGCACACGATGTTCGAGACCCAGTACACCGAGCAGTGGACGGCGCTGGACGAGATCGCCGAGCGCATCCGCGCGCTGGGGTTCAATGCGCCGGGTTCGTACCGCGAGTTCGTCAGCCTCACCTCGATCCCGGAAGAGCCCGGCCTGACCGACAGCGCCGACTGGCGCGAGATGGTCCGCCAGTTGGTGGTGGGCAACGAGGCGGTCTGTCGCACGGCCCGCAAGGTGCTGGACATCGCCGACGACGCCGACGATGCCCCGACCGAGGACCTGCTGACGCAGCGTCTGCAGACGCACGAGAAGTACGCGTGGATGCTGCGCTCGCTGCTGCAGTAAGCCATGCCCGAGTAGAGCGCAGAACGCCCGGCTGGTCCGGGCGTTTTGCTTTCGGCCCCTCAAAGCCCCTCTCCCCGCGGCGACCGGAGGAAGTCCCCGTGGGAGAGAGGGGTTGGGGAGAGGGCCAACGAAGTCCGTGCCTCCGATCCGCTCGTATTCACACCACATCCCCGATGACGCTTCGCTGGCCACGCGGGCTCTGAAGCCCCTCTCCCTGCGGCGACCGAAGGAAGTCCCCGTGGGAGAGAGGGGTTGGGGTGAGGGCCAAACGAAGTCCGTGCCTTCGCCCTGCGTTGGCGGCCACCAGATCCGCGACGGGCTCTGTTTTTGATGGCCTGACGGGACGCGCTTTTCTTTCCTTGGAGGTAGTGCCGCTCGCCGCGGGGGCCCTACTTGACCAGCCATTCGGCTGTTGAAAAGCGCTTCTTTGCTTGTGCAAAGAAAGAATCAAAGAAACACACCCCAGGCGGCACGCCCTCCGCGCTGCGCGCTCCGGGTCCGCGAGTGGTCCGGGATTTTCGTAAGGCACATCCCTGTGCCATACGAAAACGCCGCCCATCCGGGGCGGCGCCCTTCGGGTTTTACCCGGCCCACCCGCCGTGCCTCATGGGGACCCAAAAGCAGGAGCAACAGCAGAGCAGATTGCGTGCTCGAACGCGTCTACTTCGGCTCCTGGCCCCCCTGAGGTCCGGCAGTCCCGGCGGGTAAAACCCCGCATGGGCGGCGCACAGGACGTGCGCCGTTTTCGTATGGGCCAGGATGGCCCTTACGAAAATTCCCGCCGGGACTGCGCACCCGCCGCTTGCGGCGGGCGGACCGCCGGGGTGTGCTTTCTTTTGCCTACTTTTCTTTGCACAAGCAAAGAGGCGCTTTTCAACAGCCGAATGGCTGGTCAAGTAGGGTCCCCGCGGCGAGCGGCACCATACGTCCGGGAAGAGAGCCCCATCCCGCAAGGCCAGGGAGCCAAAACCCATAGCGCATGCGGGAAACATCATGGAGAGCGAAGACATGGACTTCGTTGGCCCTCCCCCCAACCCCTCTCCCACAGGGAGAGGGGCTCCAAAACCCGCCGGATTAGCGAAACGCCATCGCCGATGCGGTATCGACCATGGACAGATCGAAGACACGGGCTCCGTTGGCCCTCTCCCCAGCCCCTCTCTCCCACGGGGACTTCCTTCGGTCGCCGCAGGGAGAGGGGCCTAATGCGGCCCGCTCGAATCAGGATGAACTCCTACCCCTCGCCCCTCCTATTTCCGATATCCCCAGGCGCCCGAAAACCGGTCCGACACTCCGCACCACGGTATCCTGTCCCCATGTCGTCCCCCGCCCTCGAAACACTGCAGCGCGTCTTCGGTTACAGCGCTTTCCGTGGCCATCAGCAGGCCATCGTCGAACACCTCGCCGCCGGCCACGATGCCCTCGTGCTGATGCCGACCGGCGCCGGCAAGTCCCTCTGCTATCAGGTGCCCGCGCTGCTGCGCGAGGGCACCGGCATCGTCGTCTCGCCGCTGATCGCGCTGATGCAGGACCAGGTGGATGCACTGCGCCAATTGGGTGTACGCGCGGCGTTCCTCAACTCCTCGCTGGCGGCAGACGAGGCACAGCAGGTCGAACAGGCCCTGCTGCGCGGCGAGCTGGACCTGCTGTACGTGGCGCCGGAACGGCTGTTGACCGGCCGCTTCCTGTCGCTGCTGGACCGCAGCCGCATCGCGCTGTTCGCCATCGACGAAGCGCACTGCGTCTCGGCCTGGGGCCACGACTTTCGCCGCGAATACCTCGAACTGACCCTGTTGCACGAGCGCTGGCCGGACGTGCCGCGCATCGCGCTGACCGCCACCGCCGACCCGCCGACGCAGCGCGAGATCGCCGAGCGCTTGAACCTGGTCGAGGCCGAGAAGTTCGTCAGTTCGTTCGACCGTCCCAACATCCGCTACACCGTGGTGCAGAAGGACAACGCGCGCCACCAGTTGCGCGACATGCTGCGCAAGCACAAGGGCGAGGCGGGCATCGTCTACTGCCTGTCGCGCAAGCGGGTGGAACAGTTCGCCGACTACCTGGCCGAACAGGGTTTCAACGCCCTGCCCTACCACGCCGGCCTGGATGCCAGCGTGCGTGCGCACAACCAGCGCCGCTTCCTGCGCGAGGACGGGATCGTCATGGTGGCGACCATCGCCTTCGGCATGGGCATCGACAAGCCGGACGTGCGCTTCGTCGCGCACATGGACCTGCCCAAGTCGATGGAAGGGTATTACCAGGAGACCGGCCGCGCCGGCCGCGACGGCGAGGCCGCCGAAGCCTGGCTGTGCTACGGCCTGGGCGACGTGGTGCTGCTCAAGCAGATGATCGAGCAATCCGAGGCCGGCGAGGAACGCAAGCGTCTGGAGCGGCGCAAGCTTGACCAGTTGCTCGGCTACTGCGAATCCACCCAGTGCCGGCGGCAGGTGCTGCTGGCCGGCTTCGGCGAAACCTATCCGCACGAGTGCGGCAACTGCGACAACTGCCTGAGCCCGGCCGAGACCTGGGACGCCACCGAGGCCGCGCAGAAGGCGTTGAGCTGCGTCTACCGCAGCGGCCAGCGCTTCGGCGTGAACCACGTGATCGACGTACTGCGCGGCAGCCAGAGCGAGCGCATCCAGCAATGCGGCCACGAGCATCTGACCACCTACGGCATCGGCAAGGACCTGGACGCCGGCACCTGGCGCAGCGTTTTCCGGCAGCTGGTGGCCTGCGGACTGCTGGAGGTGGATGGCGAATTCGGCAGCCTGCGCCTGACCGAGGGCAGCCGCAGCGTGCTGCGCGGCGAGCGTCGCCTGCAGTTGCGCAAGGAACAGCGCGAACGCCGCGAACGCGACCGCGGCGCGCGCAGCGGCGTGCCGGTGCAGCCGGCCGACCTGCCGCGTTTCCAGTTGCTGCGCGACCTGCGCGCACAACTGGCCCGCGAGCAGAACGTGCCCGCCTACGTCATCTTCCACGACAGCACGCTGCGCAACATCGCCGAGCAGCAGCCCGCCACGCTGGACGACCTGGCGCGGGTCGGCGGCATCGGCGGCGCCAAGCTGGAGCGTTATGGCCAGCGCGTGCTGGAAGCGCTGGGTGCGGCGGGATGAAGTTCCCTGCCCGCAGCCATCCGTATCAGCCGACGTTCAATCCACGGCTGTTAGGTTGCCTTTCAGGTCCGCCAGCCGGCGGCCCGCCGCTCCGGGATTCCCCATGAAGACCCTGCCCGCCATTCTGCTGGCCCTGCTGGCCACGGCGCCCGCCCTGGCGCAATCCAGTGCGGAAGCCCTGGACCTCAGCCTTCCCGCATCCGCGACCCATGCGAAGGATCCGCCCGGCACCTGGTACGGCGACCGGCAGCCGGCGCGCGTGAAGGACGCAGCACCGCCCGTCCCTGTCGATCCCTGCGTGTACTACGGCGACGACGATGGCGACGGCGTGTCGGGCAGCGTGACCACCGGCATCGGTTACAGCAAGGGGCATGGCCGCAGCACCTACAACGCGGTCAACCTCAACCTGTGCAAGACCACGTACGACGACGAAGGCAAGCCGCGCACGTTCAACTTCAACATCAACGTCGACCGTTACGACGGCCCCGGCGGCTACTACGGGCCCTACGGTGGCTACCCCGGCGGCCCGATGATGCGCGGCGCGCCGCGCCCCTAGCGCTCAGCCGGCAGCAGCTCGAAGCTGACCGCCTCGCCCGTCGCCGCCGACGGCGACACCCACAGATCGAACAGGCCCGGCTCGGCGACCGGACGGTTGTCGACGCCGTGGAACTCGAGATCGGCGCGCTGCAGCGTGAACACCACGTCCTGCGCTTCGCCCGCGGCCAGCGCGATCTTGCGGAAGCGCTTCAGTTCGCGCACCGGACGCACGCGGCTGGCGGTGCGGTCGCGCAGGTACAGCTGCACCACGTCCTCGCCTGCCCGCGTGCCGCTGTTGGTGATGCGCGTGCGGACGGTCAGCGTGTCGTTCCAGCCCAGCGTCTGCGTATCGAGCTGCGGCACGCCGTAGTCGAAGCGGGTGTACGACAGGCCATGGCCGAACGGATACAGCGCGGCGTGGCTGACCTCGCGCCAGCGCGTCTGGAAGAAGCGCGGCGTACCCGGCACGTTGGGACGGCCAGTGGCGGGATGGTTGTAGAAGTACGGCTGCTGGCCGGCGTCCTGCGGAAAACTCACCGGCAGGCGCGCGGACGGGTTGTAGTCGCCGAACACCACGTCGGCGATCGCCGGCCCGGTCTGCGTGCCCAGGAACCAGCCCACCAGGATCGCCTGCGCCTCGCGCACGGCGCCTTCCAGCGCCAGCGCGCGGCCATTGCGCAGCACGACGACCATCGGCGTGCCAGTGGCGGCGACCGCGTCGGCCAGCGCCTGCTGCGCGGCGGGCAGCACGATCTGCGTGCGCGATTGCGCTTCGCCGGAGAATTCGTGCGGCTCGCCCACGGCCAGCAGCACCACGTCGGCATCGCGCGCGGCGGCGACCGCCGCATCGATGCCGCCATCGACGGCCTCTTCGATATCGCTTCCCGGCACGACCACCAGCGCAGACGGATCGGCCAGCGCGGCGCGCACACCGGTTTCCACATCCACCATGCGCGCGGCATCGCCGAAGATGTTCCAGCAGCCACCGAGGTTGGCGGTGTCCTGCGCGAACGGCCCGATCAGCGCGATGCGCTGGCCGGCCTTCTTCAGCGGCAACAGGTCGCCGTCGTTCTTCAACAGCACGATGGAGCGGCGCGCGCAGTCGCGCGCCAGCGCGTCGTGGGCGGCGATGTGCGACTGGTCGGCTTCGCGCTCGGCGTCGAGGCAGCGGTAGGGATCGTCGAACAGGCCGACCGCGGCCTTGACGTACAGCACGCGGCGCACGGCCTCATCCACCTGCGCCATCGACAGCCGGCCTTGCTCGACCAGCGCGGCGACATGGCCGGCGTAGATGCCGCTCTGCAGGCTCATGTCCAGGCCGGCCGACAACGCCTTCTGCGCCGCATCGGCTTCGTCGCTGGCATAGCCGTGCGCGATCAGTTCCAGGTCGGAGGTGTAGTCGGAGACGACGAAGCCCTCGAACTTCCACTCGCCGCGCAGCAGGTCGGTCAGCAGCTCGCGGTTGGCCGAGGCCGGCACGCCGTTGATGTCGTTGAACGAACTCATCAGCGTCAGCGCGCCGGCATCGATCGCCGCTTTGAACGGCGGCAGGTGCACGTCGCGCAGCGTCTGCGGCGCCATGTCGACGAAGTTGTAATCCAGGCCGGCGGAGATCGCGCCGTAGGCGGCGAAGTGCTTGGGCGTGGTGAGCAGCGAATCGGCGGCGGTCAGGTCATCGCCCTGGAAACCGCGCACGCGGGCGGCGGCGAATTCACAGGACAGGTAGACATCCTCGCCGGAGGTTTCGGCGACGCGGCCCCAGCGCTGGTCGCGCGCGACATCGACCATCGGCGCGAAGGTCCAGTGGATGCCGGCCGCCGTGGCTTCCTTCGCGGTGGCGCGCGCGGTGCGCTCGGCCAGGTCGGGCTCGAAGCTGGCGGCTTCGCCCAGCGGGATCGGGAACACCGTGCGCATGCCGTGGATGACGTCGGCGCCCAGCAGCAGCGGAATGCCGAGCCGGCTCTCTTCCACCGCGATGCGCTGCGCCTCGCGGCCTTCCGCCGCGCCCACGCCGTTGAACAGGGCGCCGACGCGCCCGCTGCGGATCTGCTCGCGCACCTGCTCGGCATCGCGGGCGAAGGTCTCCGGATTGACGTCGAAGGCGAACGGCCGCAGTGCGTCGGCGAAGGCACCGAGCTGGCCGATCTTTTCCTCCAGCGTCATCTCGGCGATCAGGCCTTCGATCCTTCGCTGATGCGGCATGTAGGCGATCCTCCCGGAAACGCGGGTGTTACGGGGGAGCCATTATGAAAACGTTTACAGGTCGGGTCAAACCCCGCGGGACGGGCTTTCGGGCGGCATTCCGTCCCTGAGGCCGAGCATCATCCCGCCATGCCCGAATGGCGCAGCAGGGCATCGATCCGCGGCGCACGCCCGCGGAACGCGCGGAAGTTGTCGGCCGCCGCCCGGCTTCCGCCCCGTGCCAGCACCTCCCGGCGGAAACGCGCACCGGTGTCCGCGACCAGGGCGGGCGCCTCCTCGAAGGCCTCGTAGGCATCGGCGCTGAGCACCTCGGCCCACTTGTAGCTGTAGTACCCCGCGCCGTAACCGCCGGCGAAGATGTGGCTGAACTGGTGCGGGAAGCGGTTGAACGCGGGCGGGATGTTCACCGCCACCTCCGCACGCACCCGGTCCAGCAGCGCGAGCACGGTGTCGTCGGCCGCATCGAAGCCGCTGTGCAGCTGCATGTCGAACAGACCGAACTCCAGCTGGCGGACCGTCGCCATGCCGCTCTGGTAGTTCTTGGCCGCGACCATCTTGTCGAACAGCGCACGCGGCAGCGGCTCGCCGGTGTCCACGTGCGCGGTCATCGCCTGCACGCGCGCCCATTCCCAGCAGAAGTTCTCCATGAACTGGCTGGGCAGCTCCACCGCATCCCATTCCACGCCGTTGATGCCGGCCACGCCCAACTCGCCCACCTGCGTCAGCAACTGGTGCAGGCCGTGACCCATTTCGTGGAACAGCGTGGTCACATCGTGGTGGCTGAAGGTCGCCGGCTTGCCGTCCATGCCCTTGCCGAAGTTGCAGACCAGATAGACGACAGGTGTTTGTACAGCATGCGTCTGCGTGCCGTGCGCGGTGTCACGGCGGTTGCGGCAGTCGTCCATCCACGCACCGCCGCGCTTGCCTTCGCGGGCATACAGATCGAGGTAGAACTGGCCCACCAGCGCGTTATCGCCATCGACTAGGCGATAGAAGCGCACGTCGGGATGCCAGGTGGGGGCTTCGTCCTGCTCGACGCGCAGGCCGTAAAGATCATTGATCACGCCGAACAGGCCGGCGAGGACTGCCGGCTCGGTGAAGTACTGTTTCACTTCCTGCGCCGAGAAGCTGTAGCGCGCCTGCTTGAGCTTCTCGCTGGCGTAGGCGAGGTCCCAGGCTTCGAGCGTTTCCAGGCCGAGTTGTTCGCGCGCGAAGGCTTCCAATTCCTCGCGGTCGCGCTGCGCATGCGGCCTGGCGCGTACGGCCAGGTCGCGCAGGAATGCCAGCACCTCATCCGGGGTGTCGGCCATCTTGGTGGCCAGCGAGTAATCGGCGTAGCTGGCGAAGCCGAGCAGCGCGGCGAGTTCGGCGCGCAGGGCGAGGATGCGGTCGATCAGCGTGGAGTTGTCGAGCGCCTCGTTGTCCGCCAGTTCGGACGCGCGCACCGCATTGGCGTGGTACAGCGTCTCGCGCAGCGCGCGATCGTCGGCGTACGCCTGCACCGGCAGGTAGCACGGCATCTGCAGGGTGAACTTCCAACCCGGCTCGTCGTCGGCCTTGGCCGCCGCGCGCGCGGCCGCCACCACGTCGGCCGGCAGGCCTCCGAGGTGCTGCTTGTCCTTGATCCAGAACTCGTACTCGTCGGTGGCATCCAGCACGTTCTGCGAGAACTTTGCCGACAGGCCGGCCAGTTCTTCCTTCACCTCGGCGAAGCGGGCCTTCTGCTCATCCGGCAGCTCGGCGCCGCCCAGCCGGAAGTCGCGCAGTGCGTTTTCGAGCACCTTGCGGCGCGCCTCGTCGTACTGCGCCGCTTCGGGCGCATCGGCCAGCGCGCGGTACTGGTCGAACAGGGCCAGGTTCTGGCCCAGCGCGCTCCAGAAGCGCGTCACCTTGGGCAACTGGACGTTGTAGGCGCTGCGCAGCGCGGGAGTGTTGGTCACCGCTTCCAGATGGGTCACCTGGTTCCAGGCGCGGGCCAGACGCTCGGTGGCGTCATCCAGCGGCACGACGAAGGCGTCCCAGGTCACCGGGACCACGGCTTCCGCCGCTCTCACGGCGGCCTCGGCCTCGGCCAGCAACTGGTCGATGGCGGGCGCGATGTGCTCGGGTCGGATGGCGTCGAAGCGCGGCAGGCCGGAGAAGTCGAGCAGGGGGTTGGTCATGGGGGGCACCTGGGGAGTTGGTGTGTGCCGCGAAGGCGGCAAGCATCGGGACTGGCGAGCCTGGCCCGCGCAGCGTCGACAGGGATATGGGGGCGCCCGGAGCACCGGCAAAGGCCGCCAGGAAATTTAGTGGGGAGGCTTAGGTCGGGTCCGATAATAGAAGGTCCTGAGGGCCCAATACGCCATTGGTTTTTGAAACGTGGCCGGCTCCTGGTATCAGCCTTCAGGGCAAAAGGGGCGCCATGGAAGTTTCGCTGTCATCGAGCGCCGCCAGCAACCGCTGCAGCTGCGCCTGGAGGCGCGCTTCCTGTTCCTGCCCGAAGACGGCGAGCCGCTCACCAAGGACGGCCCGGACAGCGCTTGGCAGCGACTGATCAAAGCCTCGATCCGCGATGGTGTGATCTCCGACGAGCAGCGCTTCAACCTGCACGACCTGAAGCGCCAGGGCGGCACTGACACCGAGGGCAACGTCGCCGACAAGCAGACCGCGCTCGGCGTAAGTCCCGCCATGATGAAGGTCTACGACCTGAGCGTTCCGCGTGTAAAGCCATCCGACGTCACTTGAACACGCTGCACTTCTTTGGAGTGCGCACAATCAGCTCCATGGCTCGTTTCTACCTCTGTTTACGTATCTATGTGTAGCGAATTGCAAGCACGCAACCGACAGACGGCGACTTTCAGACTGGCACGATGCGAGATAGTGAGTTGCGAAAGCGAGCCACTCGTTCAAGCTTTCGCATCAAATAGATGTATGGACGATTTCATTTTTTACGGAGATTCAAAATGAAGAACGGACTTCTGATTGGAGCTCTTCTGGCTAGCGTAGCAACCGCATCACTCGTGCCTTCCCCGCCCTCTCACGCTGCAGGGATTGGCGCCTCTCCAGTGGCCAAGGTCGAGCACTGCAGCGCGGACGTGAGCACCTACAACTACCGTCGATCCGACAAGGAATTTGTGCGAATTGCAGCGGACCTCAATCGCGAGTTCTCCCGCAATGTAGACATGACCAAATCCATCGGGGTAGCGAAGGAGCAGAGAGCGATCGTCCCCGAAGGCGCGGACACCATCCGCATCCAGGTCGATTCCGTTGCTTGTGGAGCCGGCAGGCGACCTACAAATGGGATCGCGTCCTTGGGCGGGTGCAACTACGCCGGCTGCATTGGGAATCTTGGCCCCGAATACGCGAACATGCCGCCGGGTAGCACCGTGTCGATCAGCGTTTGCTCCCAAAACGTTCAGACCGTGTCCAACTACACCAGGCAGGGCGATGGCACTTGGTTGATGGTGGGATACCGGCAGGAGCTCGTTACCAGCTGCACCCTCCAGCCTCTAGGCTGAGCGACCCAACTGCCTTCTCAATCACGCAGAGGCCGCCTCAATAGCGGCCTCTTTACTTTGCGGCTTTCGATTTCGGAAGGTCTCAACTGGCTTCAGCCCTGAAGGCCGAGCTGCCGAAATAGGACGACTTTTACGGAAGCATATTACGGAGCTGAGACTGCCCTGCCCTAAGTCTCTGATGCAGTTGGTGGGCCGTGAAGGATTCGAACCTTCGACCAAAAGATTAAAAGTCTTCTGCTCTACCGACTGAGCTAACGGCCCGGAAACGCATCCCGGCCTTGCGCCGGGGTGTGCATTCTAGCGCATCGTCCGCGACGGGGCGAAATCCGCCCGGCTCACGCGTAGTGCGTGGGGTCGGGCACGCCGGCATCGGCGAAGCCGGCGGCGCGCAGGCGGCAGGCGTCGCAGTGCCCGCACGCGCGGCCCTGATCGTCGGCCCGGTAGCAGGACACGGTCTGCGCGAAGTCCACGCCCAGGCGCACGCCCTCGCGCACGATGTCGGCCTTGCTCATGCGCAGCAGTGGCGCCTGGATGCGCAGGCCGGCGCCTTCCACGCCGGCCTTGGTCGCCACGTTGGCCAGCCGCTCGAATGCCTCGATGAACTCGGGCCGGCAGTCCGGATAGCCCGAATAGTCCACCGCGTTGACGCCGCAGAAGATGTCGCTGGCGCCCAGCACTTCCGCCCAGCCCAGCGCCACCGACAGCATGATGGTGTTGCGCGCCGGCACATAGGTCACGGGAATGCCCGGGCTACCGGCCTCCGGCACCTCGATGTCGTCGGTCAGCGCCGACCCGCCGATGCTGCGCAGGTCCACGTGCACGGTCTTGTGCGCGACGGCCCCAAGCGTGGCGGCGACGCGCGCGGCGGCGTCAAGTTCGGAAGTGTGGCGCTGGCCATAGCGCACGCTCAGCGCATGCACGGCAAAGCCCTGCTCGCGGGCGATGGCAACGACGACGGCGGAGTCCATGCCACCGGAAAGAAGGACGACGGCGTTTTTCATGGGGTGTCTGGTTCGTGAAGAAGGATTCGGGAGCACAGTAGACGCGTCATCCCAGCGTACGCTGGGATCCATGTTGCCGTTGCGTCCATGCTCTTTCCAAGCGGAGAAGCAAGATGGATCCCAGCGTGCGCTGGGATGACGGCAACAGCAGCCTTAATCGCGCCAGTCTGCTCAACGCCCCGGCTCGTCGTTCCACAGCAGCTTGTGCAGTTGCATCTGGAAGCGCACCGGCAGGCGGTCTTCGACGATCCAGTCGGCCAGCTCGCGCGGCGACAGGTCGGACTTGCTGGGCGAGAACAGCACGTCGCAGCGCTCGGCCAGGCGGTGTTCGGCGACCATGCCGCGCGCCCATTCGTAGTCGGCGCGTCCGCAGAGCACGAACTTCACCTGGTCGCGCGCGGTGAGCAGCGGAATGTTCTCCAACCGGTTGCGCGCCATTTCCTTCGAGTCGGGGGTCTTCAGGTCCACCACGCGCGCGACGCGCGGGTCGACGTCGGCGATGTCGATCGCCCCGGAGGTTTCCAGCGAGACATCGAGCCCGGCATCGCAGAGCTTCCGCAGCAGCAGCAAGCAGCGCTTCTGCGACAGCGGTTCGCCGCCGGTGACACAGACGTGGCGGACCCCCTGCCGGAGGACCTCGGCGACGATATCGTCGATCTCGCGCCACTCGCCGCCATGGAAGGCGTACGCGGTGTCGCAGTACTGGCAGCGCAGCGGGCAGCCGGTCAGGCGGACGAAGACCGTGGGCCAGCCGACCGCATTCGCCTCTCCCTGCAGGGAAAGGAAGATCTCGGTGATCTTGAGGCGTTCCAGCGGGGACTGGACGATCTCGCTGGGGCGGGTGGCGTCGTTCATGGGGTGCGCATGATACGCCCTGCCGGCCTGGCGCCTCCGCTACGGAGCGCCGGGAGTCCTGGACTCAGCGCAGGCGGCCGAGCTGGATGGCGCGCAGGCGGTCGTCGGCGGTGCGGGCGACATCGGTGCCCGGGTACTTGGCGATCACTTCGCCGAGCGTGCGCTCCGCTTCGGGCAGCTTGCCCAGACCGTAATCGCACAGGCCGATCTTCAGCAGCGCACCGGACGCCTTGTCGTGGGTCGGGTACTGCGCCAGCAGCGCGCGGAACTGGTCTGCGGCCAGCGCGTAATTCTGGGTGACGTAATAGCTCTCGCCCAGCCAGTACAGCGCATTGGGCGCGTACACACCGCTGGGGTACAGCTGCAGGAAACTGGTGAACAGCTGGGCGGCATCGGCGTAGTCGCCGGCCTTGAGCTTGTCGAAGGCCACGTTGTAGGCGGTGCGCTCGTCGCCGGCGGCGGACAGGGCGCCCATGTCGCCGTGGACGCTGGGCGCCGGCTCGGCCATCGCGGCATCGACCGGCGCAGGCGTGGCGGCAGGCGCGGACACAGGCACATTGCCGAGGGGCGGAGACGCGGACGGCGGACCGGCCGGGGCCGGGGCGGCGCCCCCTTCCAAGCGGTTGAGGCGTCCATCCAAGTCGAGGTACTGGTCGCGACCCTGCTGCTTGAGCTGCGCGTTCTCGTTCTGCAGCTGCTCCAGCTGCGCGCGCAGCTCGCGCAGTTCCGCTTCCTGCTGGGTGACCTTGTTGAGCAGGTCCAGGTTCTGCTGCGGATTGTTGGCTTTCGCCTCCAGCGCGGCCACGCGATCGGCCAGGCTGACGCGCTGCGCCTGCGCGGGTGCGGCGGCCACGAGGGCCGCCGCGAGAACCAGCATGTACGTCTTCTTCGCGATCATCGTGACGATGTCGGCTTACTTCGCCGTGTAGACGATCTCGACGCGACGGTTCTGCGACCAGCAGGACTCGCTGGAATCGGTGCAGACCGCACGCTCTTCGCCATAGCTGACCACGGTCAGCTGGCTGGCCGAGCCACCGCTGGCCTGCAGGGCCGAGTTGACGGCATTGCCGCGGCGCTCGCCCAGGCCCAGGTTGTACTCGCGGCTGCCGCGCTCGTCGGCGTGGCCTTCCAGCGTGATGCGCGAGGACGGACGGTCGCGCAGGTACTTGGCGTGGCAACCCATGATGGCCTGGAACTCCGGCTTCAGGGCGTCCTGGTCGAGGTCGAAGTAGACCACGCGCTGACGCAGGCAGGCGTCGGTGTCGAGGTCGTTCGGGCCGTAGACGCCCGAAGTGGTCGGCGCGGTCGGGGTGGTCGGCGCGGTGGTGGTGGTATCGGCCGGCGCTTCCGGCTTGACGGCTTTCTTACAGCCGGCCAGCACGGCAACCGACATCAGGGACAGCATCAGAACACGGGTGGTGTTGTTCATGGTCATTCCTTGCGTCATTGGAACAGGGGGACAGGTGGAGCGAGGGGTCGTATTGTAGACACAAACTTAACGAGCGGTTCGGTAGGGCGACCATGCCGGCTCACGCACGTCCGCATTGGCCACGACCAGACGCTGGCGTACGCGCGCGTCGGCGGAGACGGCGTACAGCACGCCGCGCCCGCCTTCGCGGGCGGCGTACAGCACCATGCTGGCGTTGGGGGCGAAGCTCGGCGACTCGTCCAGCGAGCCCGGCGACAGCGACGTCCAGCGGGCGCCGCCCAGGCTGCTGTCCATCAGGGCGATGCGGTAGTTGTTGCCGCTGCCCTGCACCACGGCGATCTTCTTGCCGTCGAAGGACACGCTGGCGGTGGCGTTGTAGTTGCCCTCGAACGTCACCCGGCTGGCGCTGCCGCCGGCGGCCGGTACGCGGTAGATCTGCGGGCGACCGCCACGGTCGGAGGTGAAATAGAGGGTGCTGCCATCCGCGCTCCACACCGGCTCGGTGTCGATCGCGGAGGTGGTGGTCAGCTGGCGCAGCGAGCGGCTGCCCAAGTCCATCACGTAGATCTCCGGGTTGCCGCTGCGCGACAGCGTCAGTGCCAGCTGGCGGCCGTCGGGCGAGAACGCTGGCGCGCCGTTGATGCCGCGGAAGCTGGCGATCTTCTCGCGCGCACCGGTCGAGATGTCCTGGATGTAGATGGCCGAGTTGCCGCTCTCGAAGCTCACGTAGGCCAGCTTGCGGCCGTCCGGGCTCCACGACGGCGACAGCAGCGGCTCGGCCGAGCGCACCACGGTCTGCGGGTTGAAGCCATCCGAGTCGGCGACCATCAGCGCATAACGCGTGGCCTTGCCGGTGCCGGCGGCGGTGATGTAGGCGATGCGGGTCCAGAAGGCGCCGCGCACGCCGAGGATCTTCTCGTAGATGGCATCGGCCATCTGGTGGGCGACATCACGCAGGGCATTGGAGCGGGCGGTCATCGCCAGGCCGAGCATGCGCTCCTGCTTGGCGACGTCGAACAGCTCGTACTCCACGCGGTAGCCGCCATCGCCGGCATCGACCACGCGACCGACCACGATGTAGTCCTGCCGCAGCGCCTGCCAGCTGGGGTACCGGATCTCAGCGCCCCGCGTCGGCCGCTCGGTGATGCGGGCTTCCGGCAGCGTGCGGAAGGCGCCGGAGCGCTCCAGGTCGGCACGCACCACGGCCGACACGTCGGTCGGCGGCGCCGCAGCGGTGCCCTGGTAGGGCATCGGTACTACGGTGATGGGCAGGGCCGAGGCGTTGCCGCCGATGATGTCGATCTCCAGGCCTTGCTGCTGGGCGGACGCCAGCATCGGGGCCAGGGTGAACAGGATCAGAGCAAACCAGCGCAGCGGCTTCTTCATGGGCAACGACTCGGCGGTTGGGCGGGGCGGCAAAGGGATACCAGCCGACGCGTGAACATTTTAACAATTGTGAACGGAGGGCAGCGAAACGCCGCGTGAAATCAACGGTCCCGCGCCTCGAAATTGAGGGTCAGGGTGCGCGCGAACACCGGCTCGAATCCCCGGTACGGCAGCGGCCGCGCCTTGAGGACCGCGCGTTCGATCGAATCCTGGCCGGCCGCATCCATCGCGCAGCCCGGCTGCACCTCGGCGCTGACCACATCGCCGCCCGGCAACTGGCGGATCACCACCCGGCAACGCGTGCCCACGGGTACGGACTCCGGCCGGGTCCACTGGCGCAGCACCGCTTCCTGGATCGCGGCGGCGTAGCGGCCCCGCAGGTCCTCGTCGGTGCCGCCGGTCCCCGCAGGTCCGGAGGGGGCGCCGTACTGGGCCTGATTGGCGGACGCCGCTGCCTGGCGCGCACGCGCATCGGCGAGCTGCCGCAGTTTCTGTTCGGCCAGCTGGGCTTCGCGCGCCGCCTGGGCACGCTGCCGGCGGATCTCTTCCAGACGTTTCTTGTCGGCCTCGGCCTTCTGCGCGGCCTCGGCGGCGATGCGCTTCTGCCGGTCTTCGTCCTGTTGCGCGGCCAGCCGGCGCTGCTGCTCGGCCTGTTCCTGCCGCTTGCGCTCGGTCAGGTCGATCTGTTCCTGCCGGCGCTTGGCCTCCTGTTCCTGCAACGCCTTCTCCTGCGAGATGGCATCGCGGCGGGCTTCGTCCTGGTCGACGGTATCCGGCACCGAGATGCGCTCCTGCGCCTGCGCCTGCCGCTCCACCGGCGCGTCCTGCGGTGCGGGCTCGGGAATGGGCTGCGGCGGCGGAATGGTGTCCTCGGGCGCGGGCTCCTGCACGGGCGCGGGCATCGGCGCGGGCTGGAAGTCGAGGGCCTGCTCGACCGCGCGCTGATCGGCGGCGGAAACGTCGAGCGTGGCTTCCATGGATTGCGAACCCGCGGCGTTCAGGCGCTCGCGGTCCCACGTGAAATAGGGCGACAGCAGCAGCAGCGCAAGCAACAGCAGATGCAGGCCGACGGCCCAAGCGACCGCACGGCCCAGCCCCTCGTCCTGCGGGGACGGCGGTCGCTGGAGTACTTCAGCGTGCATTGCCGCCCGCGTTGGTCATCAGGCTGACATTGCCGACCTTTGCCCGGCGCAGGACATCCATCGCATCCAGCACCTTCTGGTACGGCGCGGCACCTTCGGCCGCCACCATGATGCGCAGTTCGTCGCCCTGCTCGGCGCGGATCGCCGCGACGCGGGACTCGAGCGTGGCGGCGTCCAGTACCTCGGGCTGCTTGGCTTCAGGCAGCTTCAGGCCGTAACGCCCGTCCGGATAGGCGATCACGATGACCGGCTCGTTGCGCGTCTCCACCGCCTTGGCATTGGACGACGGCAGCTTCACGTCCACGCTCAGCGTGAGCAGCGGTGCGGTGACCATAAAGATGATCAACAGCACCAGCATCACGTCGATGTAGGGCACGACGTTGATCTCGGATTTCAGCTTGCGCCGCTTGCGATGGAAGATGCTTCCGGCCATGGTGGGCTCCGCTTACTCGGCCGCGTTCTGGCGCTGCAGGATGGAGCTGAATTCCTCGGCGAAGCTCTCGTAGCGCACCGACAGCCGCTCGACGCGGGTGGTGAAGCGGTTATAGGCCCACACCGCCGGAATCGCCACGAACAGGCCGATGGCGGTGGCGAACAGCGCTTCCGAGATACCCGGGGCGACCGCGGCGATGCCCGCCTGCTCGCCGCTGTTGAGCATGTCGTGCATGGTCACCATGATGCCGAACACCGTGCCGACCAGACCCACGTAAGGCGCGGTGGAGCCGATGTTGGCCAGCAGTTCCAGATTGCGTTCCAGCTGGTCGACTTCGCGCGTGTAGGTCACGCGCATCGCGCGCTGCGCGCCTTCGAGCTGTGCGCGGCCGTCAAGGCCCCGCTTGTCGCGCAGGCGGGTGAATTCGCGGAAGCCCGCCTCGAAGATCGCTTCCAGGCCGGTGACCACGCGATTGCGGTCGGCGGCGCCGGCGTAGAGCTTGTGCAACTCGGCGCCCGACCAGAATCGACCCTCGAACTCGTCGGCATCGCGGTTTGCGGTCTTGAACACGCGCCCCTTGCGGAAAATGATCACCCAGCTGATCACCGACCCGGCCAGCAGCAACAGCACGATCAGCTGCACCGGCAGGCTCGCCTTGAGCATCAGGTCGATGTAGTTGATCCCGCTGTGGGTGGTGGCAGCGGCAGCCTCGGCAGCCGCCGCGGTCGCCTCGGGCGGCAGCGCCTCCGTCACGACTTCCTGGAAGGCCAGCAGCGTTGCGATCATCCGTCGTTCCTCGTCTCTCGGTTCGTGTTGCGTATCGGGTCAAAGCTGGCGCGGATGCTCGAGCCGGCGGAATTCTTCGTACAACGTCTCGGGCAGGCCGATGGGTCTGAACCCGGACGCGCTCAGCGCCGCCACCTTTACCTCGGCGGTCAGCAGCACTTCGCCGTCCCGTTCGATGGACTGGGCGAAAACGACGCTGGCCCGCTTGCACTGGTGGATGCGTGCACTGACCTGCAGCAGATCGTCCAACCGGGCGGGGCGCAGGAAATCCAGACGCATCGCGCGGACGGCGAACACCAGGTCGTGGGTCTGGCGCAGTCGCTCCTGAGCGTAGCCACGGGCCCGCAACCATTCGGTGCGGGTCCGCTCCAGGAAAGCGACGTACTGCGCGTGGTACACCACGCCACCGGCGTCGGTATCTTCCCAATACACGCGTGTCGGAAAGATGAACGGCGCCGCATCCCCGGCGATCGTCTTCGAATCAGTCGTCAAAGCGCGCACTCCCGCACGTTGTGGTGCATACCAACCTGAAACCAGTGGCGCTCAGAAGAGTTCGCCCGGCGCGTCGTTCGCGTCCGGCACCCTGCCCTTCGGCGTCAGGCCGAGATGCAGGTAGGCCTTGCGGGTCGCCATGCGGCCACGCGCGGTGCGGATCAGGAAACCCTGCTGGATCAGGTAGGGCTCGATGACGTCCTCCAGCGTGCCGCGCTCCTCGCTCAGCGCGGCGGCGAGCGATTCCACACCGACCGGGCCGCCGTCGAAGCTGTCGATGATGGTGCGCAGCATGCGGCGGTCGAGTTCGTCGAACCCCTCCGGATCCACTTTCAGCATCTGCATCGCCGCGCGGGCGACATCGACGTCGATGTGGCCATCGGCCTTGACCTGTGCGTAATCGCGTACGCGCCGCAGCAGGCGGTTGGCGATGCGCGGCGTGCCGCGCGCGCGGCGGGCGATCTCGCCGGCGCCTTCCGGCACACAGTCCATGCCCAGGATGCGTGCCGAGCGCTGCACGATGCGGGTCAGTTCCTCGGGCGAGTAGAACTCCAGCCGCTGCACGATGCCGAAGCGGTCGCGCAGCGGCGCCGTCAGCAGGCCGGCGCGCGTGGTGGCGCCGATCAGGGTGAACGGCGGCAGGTCGAGCTTGATCGAGCGCGCGGCCGGGCCCTCGCCGATCATGATGTCGATCTGGAAATCCTCCATCGCCGGGTACAGCACTTCCTCGACCACCGGCGACAGGCGATGGATCTCGTCGACGAACAGCACGTCGTGCGGCTGCAGGTTGGTCAGCAGCGCGGCCAGGTCGCCGGCCTTCTCGATCACCGGGCCGGAGGTGACGCGCAGGTTCACGCCCAGTTCGTTGGCGATCACATGGCTCAACGTGGTCTTGCCCAGGCCCGGCGGCCCGAAGATCAGCACGTGATCGAGCGCTTCGCCGCGTCCTTTCGCCGCCTGGATGTAGATGTCCAGCTGCTCGCGGACCGGTTTCTGGCCCAGGTACTCGTCCAGCCGCTTGGGCCTGATGCTGGCTTCGATGGCGTCGTCTTCGCGGGTGGCGGACGAGGTGATGATGCGGTCGGCGGTCATGCGGCTATGGTAGAGCAGGAGTGAGCGGAGAGGAGCGAGAAGTGAGCAGGAGCGCCCTTCCCGCTTCTCGTCCCTCGTCACTCACCGCTAGATCTCGACCTGCGCGCCGAGTTCGACCAGCCGGTTGCCGGGAATGCGGAAGAAGCCGGTAGCCGGTGCGGCGTTGCGGTGCATGGCGGCGAACAGCTTGTCGCGCCAGATCGGCATGCCGCCCTGGCGACGCGCGACCACCGTCTCGCGACTGGCGAAGTAGGTGGTTTCCATCGGATCGAAGTACACGCCGCCCTGGTCGCACGAGCCCATCAGCGCCTGCGGCACGTCCGGCGTCTCGGCGAAGCCGTAGCTGATCACCACCCGGTAGAAGTCGTCGCCGATCGGGTCGATCTTCAGCCGCTTCTTCTTCGGCGCGTACGGCACGGTGAGCGTCTCGACCGTCAGGAACACGTTGCGCTCGTGCAGCACCTTGTTGTGCTTGAGGTTGTGCAGCAGCGCATGCGGCACCACGCCCTTGTCGGCGGTCAAGAAGATCGCGGTGCCCGGCACGCGCACCGGCGGCGCCAGCATCAGTCCCGGCAGGAAGGTATCCAGCCGGATGCCTTCCTTCTGCACTTCGCCATGCAGCAGCTCGCGACCGCGACGCCAGGTGCGCATCATGGTGAAGGCGGTGATACCGATGAACAGCGGCACCCACGCGCCGATGCCGGTCAGCAGCTTGGCGCCATTGGCGAACAGGAAGGCCAGGTCGATCATCAGGAACACCGCGCACAGCGGCAACACCCACTTGCGCGAATCCGGCCAGCGCGTGTACGCCACGATCGCCAGCAGCAGCGTGTCGATCAGCATGGTGCCGGTCACCGACAGACCGTACGCGGTGGCCAGCGCGCCGGAACTCTGGAAGCTCAGCACCAGCACGATCACCGCCAAGTACAGCATCAGGTTGACCGACGGCACGTAGATCTGGCCGATGGTGTCCTTGGACGTGTACTTGATGTGCAGGCGCGGCAGGTAGCCCAGCTGGATGGCCTGGCGTGTCACCGAGAACGCGCCGGTGATGACGGCCTGCGACGCCACGGCGGCGGCGGTGGTCGCCAGCACCAGCATCGGGATCTGCGCCCAGTCCGGGATGGACAGATAGAACGGATTGGCCACCGCTTCGGGGTGGCGCAGCAGCACGGCGCCCTGGCCGTAGTAATTCAGCACCAGCGCCGGCAGCACGAAACCGAACCAGCCCCAGCGGATCGGACGCTTGCCGAAGTGCCCCATGTCCGCATACAGCGCTTCGCCGCCGGTCACCGTCAGCACCACCGCGCCGAGGATAAGCACCGCATGCCAGTCATGGGTCACGAAGAAGTGCCATGCCCAGTACGGGTTCAGCGCCGCAAGCACCGAAGGATTGTGGGCGATGTTGTAGAGGCCGAAGCTGGCCAGCACGATGAACCACACGATCATCACCGGCCCGAAGGCCTTGCCGACCTTCGCGGTGCCGAAGCGCTGGAAGGCGAACAGGCCGGTCAGGATCACCAGGCTGATCGGCACCACCCACTGCTTGAACACCGGCGACACCACTTCCAGGCCCTCGACCGCGCCCAGCACGGTGATGGGCGGCGTGATCATGCCGTCGCCGAAGAACAGTGCCGCACCGAAGATGCCGAGGATGCCGACCGTGTAGCTCATGCGCGAGCCCTTGGCCAGGCTGCGCTGCGCCAGCGCGGTGAGCGCCATGATGCCGCCCTCGCCCTCGTTGTCGGCGCGCATGATGACGATGACGTACTTCAGCGTCACCACCAGCAGCAGCGACCAGAAGCCCAGCGACAGCAGGCCGCGGACGGTGTCCGGATCCGGCGTCAGGCCGAAGTGCGGGTGGAACATCTCCTTGATGGTGTACAGCGGACTGGTGCCGATGTCGCCGAACACCACGCCAACCGCACCGGCGACCAGCGCGACCATGCCCGTCTGCGAATGACCGTGCTGGCCGGCGTTGCCGGACGGGGCTTGGGAAGAATGTGGGGTGGACATGGCGGCCGGCAGGGTAGCGCTGGGAAAGTGAAGGGATGCTCTAGGGCAACGGTCAGCGCAGCGCGGACTGCAGCGCCTTGCGGATGATCGTGGCCGCATCGTCGCCGGGCGAGGTGGCGTCGCGCGCCATCCGGGTGGCTTCGGCCGGCTTGTAGCCCAACTGCTGCAGCGCGCTGGTGGCCTCGGACTGCGGATCGGCCGGCAACGCGGTGATGCCGCCCACGCCGGTGCCCATCAGGTCCGCCGCGCGGTCGCGCAGTTCCACCACCATGCGCTCGGCGGTCTTCTTGCCGATGCCGGGGATGCGCGTCAGCGCGGTGATGTCGCCGGCCTGCACCATGCGCGCGAACTCGTCCACGCTGGCGCCGGACAGCACCGCCAGCGCGATCTTCGCGCCGATGCCGGTGACCTTCTGCACGTCGCGGAACAGCCGCCGCTCGCCCTCGCGCAGGAAACCGTACAGCGACACGCTGTCTTCCTTCTGCGCGTAGTGGGTGAACAGCAGCACCTCGCGACCGACATCCGGCAGGTCGTAGAACGTGCTCATCGGCGCTTCCAGCTCGTAACCCACGCCGCCGACATCGATCACCAGCCAGGGCGGCGACTTGTACGCCAGGATGCCGCGCAGACGTCCGATCATGGAAAAGCTCCTGCGTTTCCCTTCTCCCACCGGGAGAAGGTGGCGCAACGCGCCGGATGAGGGCCGAACAGAGTTCGCAGCGGCGAACAGCGGAACGCGGCCAACGACACGGATCGGGTGCCATCCAGACTCCGGCTGCCCTCTCCCCAACCCCTCTCCCGCCGGGAGAGGGGCTCGCTCAGCGGCCGCCGCCCCATCACTTCCTGCTCCAGGCCAGTTGCGAACCCACGCCCAGCCGCTGGGCGGTGGCGCGCACGTGCGCGTGAGTGATGGCGACGGCCAGTGCGTCGGCGGCGTCGGCCTGCAGTTTGCCCTGCAGGTTGAGCAGCAGGCCGACCATGTGCTGGATCTGGGATTTCTCGGCGCTGCCACGGCCGACCACGGCCAGCTTCACCTGCGTCGCGGCGTACTCGTGCACCGGCAGGTCGCGCAGCACCACGGCACTGATGGCGGCGCCACGCGCCTGCCCCAGTTTCAGCGCCGAATCGGGATTGCGGGCCATGAACACCTTCTCGATCGCCACTTCGT
Organism: Pseudoxanthomonas sp. Root65; assembly: GCF_001427635.1. Lineage (NCBI taxonomy): Bacteria > Pseudomonadati > Pseudomonadota > Gammaproteobacteria > Lysobacterales > Lysobacteraceae > Pseudoxanthomonas > Pseudoxanthomonas sp. Root65. The sequence goes on along the minus strand of NZ_LMHA01000001.1, from coordinate 2,171,168 downwards.
CCGGCTGCCAGATGGCGATGATCTCGCCCAGGCCATCCAGCAGACGACGCAGGCGCAACGGGAAATCGCCCTCGCCCAGCAGCACCAGCGGCGCATGGTAGACATGCGTGGTCTTGCCGGCGGCGTCGACATCGATGATGCCGATGCCGGTGCGCTGCGAGCCGGGATCGATGCCGAGGATGCGGGTCATGGGAGCCGGGATTGGGGATTCGTGATTCGGGATTCGAAACCTGCGGACACAGGACTCGACATCAGGGCCGGGGGAGAACGCTGTTGCGAATCTCCAATCCCGAATCCCGAATCTCCGCCGTCAGGCATACACATCCGCGCCCAGATCGGCGTTGGAATAGACGTTCTGCACGTCGTCCAGGTCTTCCAGCATGTCGAGCAGCTTCTTCACCTGCAGGGCGGTGTCGCCCTCCACGTGGATGTCGTTGTCGGCGCGGTAGGTGATCTCGGCATGGTCGGGCGCCAGGCCGGCGGCCGTCATCGCGTCCTTCACGGCCTGGAAGGCGTCGGGCGCGGTGACCACGTCGATCGAGCCGTCGTCCGGATAGACCACGATGTCATCGGCGCCGGCGTCGATGGCGGCTTCGGTGATCCGGCTTTCAAAGGATGACGCATCGTCGGCACCCGGCGCGTAGCTCAGTACGCCCAGGCGCTTGAACATGAAGGCCACCGAGCCTTCCGTGCCCATGTTGCCGCCATGCTTGCCGAACGCATGGCGCACTTCGGCCACGGTGCGTACACGGTTGTCGGTCAGGCAGTCGACGATCACCGCGACGCCGCCGGGCGCATAGCCTTCGTAGCGGATCTCCTCGAACACCACGCCTTCCAGCTCACCAGTCGCCTTCTTGATGGCGCGCTCGATGACATCCTTCGACATGTTGGCCGACAGGCCCTTGTCCACCGCCGCCCGCAGGCGCGGGTTGTTGGCCGGCTCGCCGCCGCCGGCGCGGGCCGCCACGCCAATCTCGCGGATGATCTTGGTGAAGATCTTGCCGCGCTTGGCGTCGGTGGCGTTCTTGCGGGCTTCGATCGACGGGCCTCTGCCCATGGTGACTTCCGGAGTGCACTGACAAGGGCGCGGATTATACGCGCCCCCGTGCAGCCGTCAGTCCTGTACCTGGAAACGGCCATCGCGCAAGAAGTGCGCGGCCTGGCGCGCGGCGGCGGGCGAGAACACCAGCCCGGTATGGCTGGCCGGCACGATGCAGTGCGCCGCCAGCCCCGGCAAGCGGGTTTCATCCAGCCCCACCGTGCCGTCCGATTCGCCGTCGAAGCGCGCGAACAGCCGGCCAAGGCCGCGGGGCACGTTGCCGGCCACCATGCCGACCGGCACCTCACCGCTCCAGGGCGGACACCCCGCCTGCAGCAACGCGCCGCTGCGACCCAGCACCGGCGCGGTCCACCGGCGCCGACCCAGGCCGCGGGCGGCATGGCTGCCGCACAGCGGCGAGCCTAGGCAGACCATCCGCCGTACCGGCAGGTCCGGCGCGCGGCGCAGTGCTTCCAAGCCGATCAAACCGCCCAGGCTGTGGCCTACGAGATGCAGCGGAGGCGAACTCCGCAATCGTTCGATCAGCGCCGCGATGGCCGGCTCCGGCCCGCCCAAGATGCTGGGATAACCGAACACCTCTACGTCGAAGCCTTCACGGCGCAGCCGGCGTGCGAGCGGCGTCAGCCACGATTTCGCGTTCCAGATGCCGTGCACGAGCAGGACGCGCGTCGTGGGTTCTTGCGGATCCGTCATGCGCGGCAGTGTGGGCGAAGTCGCAGCGCCATGCCAGCGCTGTTCACTGCGTGGCCTGCTGCCGCTTCCACTCGCGCGGCGACAACCCGCTGTGCGCCTTGAAGGCGCGCGACAGCGCCGCCTCGCTGCCGTAGCCCACGTCCGACGCCACCACCTTCAGCGGCTTGCCGTGCCGCAGCGCCTGCTGCGCCAGGCCCACGCGCCAACCCTGCAGGTATTGCCCAGGCGTGATCCCCAGCGCCTCGCGGAACTGCGTGGCGAACACACTGCGCGACATGCCCGCAACCCGCGCCAGTTCGTCCAGCGTCCACTCCTTCGCCGGCGCTTCGTGCATGGCCACGACCGCGTTGCGCAGGCGCGGGTGCGACAGGCCCGCAAGCATGCCGCCTTTCACGTCGCCGGTTTCCATCAACTGGCGCAACACCTGGATCATCACCACCTCGAACAGCCGGTTGACCAGCGCGGTGCGTCCGCAGCGCTGGGTGAAGGCTTCTTCGAACAGCAGCGCCAACACGTCCTGCGCACCGTGCAGCCTGTCCAGCGGCAGGCACACCACGTCCGGCAAAGCGGCACTTATCGGATTTTGCGCACCGCCCTCGAAGCGCACGTTGGCGCAGGCCATGTCGGCACCGCGCGCGTCGTCGCTGACGAAGCGGTGGGTCAGCGCACGCGGGTAGAGCAGCAGGCTGGGCGCATCGATGCGCAGCGAGGTGGCGCCATGGAACACCTCCAGTGGCCCACGCTGGATCAGGTGCAACTGGCCGACGCCGGGCTCCGCTTCCAGCGTGTTGATGCCGCACAGCGCCCCCGCATGGAACACCTGCGCGGTCACCGAGAAACGCTCCAGCAGGACGGCAAGCCGGTCGACCATATCGGAACTCCTGATCAAGTTTTCAGGATTCTATATCACCCACCGTCTCCCGGCAGCGCGCAAAGTACACCTCACCGGACGGCCACCCGCCGGACCACCCCGAACCCACCCAAGGAAACCGCCATGTCCATCGAAAAGATCCTCTACACCGCCACCGCCACCGCCTCCGGCGGCCGCGAAGGCCAGGCCACCTCGTCCGACGGCGTGCTGGCCGTCAAGCTGTCCACCCCGCGCGAGCTGGGCGGCGCCGGCGGCGACGGCACCAATCCGGAGCAGCTGTTCGCCGCCGGCTACTCGGCCTGCTTCCTCGGCGCGCTGAAGTTCGTCGCCGGCAAGCAGAAGGTCGCGCTGCCCCCCACCACCACCGTCACCGGCAAGGTCGGCATCGGCCAGATCCCCACCGGCTTCGGCATCCAGGCCGAACTGACCATCGCCGCCCCGGGCGTGGATCGCGAACAGCTGCAAGCCCTCGTCGACGCCGCCCACATCGTCTGCCCGTACTCCAACGCCACGCGCGGCAATATCGACGTGACGCTGGTGATCGCCGACTGACTCCCCTTCCTGACCCACGCCTTGCTACAGGAACCGACACCATGAACATCCTCACCCGTACCCTCGCCACCACCGTGCTGGCCGTCGCCACCCAGGCCAGCCTCAGCGCCCATGCCGCACCGGCGACCGCGCCGGTCGCCGTCGAACGCACCGCCAGCACCCTCACCACGGCCGACGGCGTGCAGCTCTACTACAAGGACTGGGGCCCGAAGAACGGCCCGGTCGTCACCTTCAGCCACGGCTGGCCGCTGTCCTCGGACAGCTGGGAATCGCAGATGATCTTCCTGGCCTCCAAGGGCTACCGCGTGATCGCCCACGACCGCCGCGGCCACGGCCGCTCCAGCCAGCCCTGGGACGGCAACGACATGGACCACTACGCCGACGACCTGGCCACCGTGATCAACACGCTGGACCTGAAGGACGTCACTGCGGTCGGCTTCTCCACCGGCGGCGGCGAAGTGGCGCGCTACATCGGCCGTCACGGTACCGACCGGGTGAAGAAAGCCGTGCTGATCAGCGCCGTCCCGCCGCTGATGCTGAAGACCGCCGACAACCCGGGCGGCCTGCCGATCGAAGTCTTCGACGGCATCCGCAACGGCTCGCTGGCGAACCGCTCGCAGCTCTACCTGGACATCGCCTCGGGCCCGTTCTACGGCTTCAACCGCCCCGGCGCGAAGGTCTCGCAGGGCCTGATCGACAGCTGGTGGGCGCAGGGCATGCAGGCCGGCCACAAGAACACCTACGACTCGATCGCAGCGTTCTCGGCCACCGACTTCCGCGGCGACCTGAAGAAGTTCGACATCCCCACCCTGGTGATCCATGGCGACGACGACCAGATCGTCCCCATCGACGCCTCCGGCAAGGCCTCCGCCGCGCTGATCAAGAACGCCCAACTGCTCATCTACCCCGGCGCACCGCACGGCCTGACGGACACCCACAAGGACCGCGTCAACCAGGACCTGCTGACCTTCCTGCAGAAGTAAGTACACCCCGCAAACAGCAACGGCCGCATCTGCGGCCGTTCGCTTTTGATCGTCAGGACCCTCCGAACCACTCGGCTTTCGGCCGCCATTCCCCCGGCTTTCAACAGACGCACGTCTGATCAGGCGTGAGCCCAGTGCCCTTGCTTTCAATTCATTGAAGTCGCTGGGTCCCCGCCTTCGCGGGGATGACGGCAGTTATTCGGCCCTTACTTGGCCACCCCAATGCGCCAGCGAGCCCACCCGACCCGGAGGGCGGCGGACAAGGATGTCCGCCGTTTTCCGCCTCGCCAGGAAGGCGAGTCGGAAAATCCCGATAGCAATCGAATCATGGGATTGCTTCGTCGGGGAAGGCGCTTTCTTTTGGTGACTTTTCTTTGCGCCAACAAAGAAAAGTCACCCGCTGGCCCGAAGGGCTAGCGGAAGCCTCGCCTCTCAAGCGCGAAGCTGGGAGACATCGTGGCTTGCTGCGGGGGCGCGACCCGCAGGGCCAGCGGAAGCCCTTACATCAACCGGCAGCCGACGCATCCCGCCGCAGGATGAACTCATCATCCAGCGTCTTCCCCACCGGAAACGTGTACTCCCCCACCCGCACGAATCCCTGCCGCGCATAGAACCGCTGCGCCCCGGCATTCTCCGACCACACCCCGATCCACAGCGTCCGCGGCCCATCCCGCAACAGCCAGCGTTCGACCTCGCCGAACAGCTTCCCGCCCCAGCCACCGTTCTGGTGCGACGCCAGCACATACAGCCGCTTCAGCTCGCCATCGCCCGCCTGCACGTCCGGATGCGGCAATCCGCAGGGCCCCGCGGCGGCATGACCCACGGCCACGCCGTCGTCTTCCAGCAGCCACACCGCGTAGTCCGGGTGAGAAAGGATGGTCCGCTGCTTGCCCACCTCGTAGGCGTCGGCGAGGAATGCGGACAGGTCTTCGGCCGGATACAGATGACCGAAGGTCTCGGTGAACGTGCGCGACGCCAGCTCGGACAGGAGGCTGGCGTCATCGACGGTGGCACGGCGGATCCGCACGCTCACGCGTCCTCGTCTTCCTCTTCGTCTTCGTCGTCGTCCGCCTCGTCTTCCTCGTCGGCGTCCTCGTCTTCTTCCTCTTCGTACTCTTCTTCGTCTTCTTCGTAATCGTCTTCGCCGAAGTCCTCGCCGTCCCAGCGGCCCTGGCCGTCCGGCACGAAGGTCACCGCCATCGCCGCCGGCGACGTGCCGACACGCACCAGCCAGCCACCGAACACGCGCGCGCGCTCGGTCACCAGCGCCGCATCGGCGCCTTCATTGCCCAGCCGTTCCCACTCCAGCGAAAAAGCGTATTCCGTCATTGCGTGTTTCTCTCTCAGTCTTTCTTCGGTCGAACTTGGATATGCACTTCCGCCAGTTGCTCGTCCGGAATCGGCGACGGCGCGCCGGTCATCAGGCACTGCGCGCTGGTGGTCTTCGGGAACGGGATGACGTCGCGGATCGACTCGGTGCCCGCCATCAGCGCGGCGATGCGGTCGATGCCGAACGCGATGCCACCGTGCGGCGGCGCGCCGAAGCGCAGCGCATCCAGCAGGAAGCCGAACTTCGCTTCCGCCTCTTCCGCGCCGATGCCGAGCAGCTCGAACACCGCGCTCTGCATCTCGGGACGGTGGATACGGATGGAACCGCCACCGATCTCGTTGCCGTTCAACACCATGTCGTAGCCGCGCGACACCGCCGTCTTGGCATTGGCGCGCAGGTCGGCGATGTCGTCCACCGCCGGCGCGGTGAAGGGGTGATGCAGGGCGACGTAGCGCTGCGCCTCATCGTCCCACTCGAACATCGGGAAGTCGGTGACCCACAGCGGCTTCCAGCCTTCCTGCACCAGGCCGAAATCCTTGCCGGCCTTCAGCCGAACCGCGCCCATGAAATCGCTGGTCTTGGTGTAGGCGCCCGCACCGAAGAACACGATGTCGCCGTTGCCGGCGCCGACATGCGCGAGCAGCGCGGCGAAGGCGTCTTCGGCGAAGAACTTCTGGATCGGCGAACTGACCGCGCCGGCCTCGTCGATCTTGATGTAGGCCAGGCCCTTGGCGCCGTACTTGGCGGCGTGCGCGGCGTACTCGTCGATCTGCTTGCGGCTCAGCGACGCACCGCCGGGAATGCGCAGCGCCACCACGCGGCCATCCGGATCGTTGGCGGCGGCGGTGAACACGGCGAACTCGCTGGTCTTCACCAGCTCGGCCACATCGACCAGTTCCAGGCCGATGCGCAGGTCGGGCTTGTCCGACCCGTAGCGACGCATCGCCTCGGCCCAGGTCAGGCGCGGGAACGGGGCGTCGAGTTCGACATCCATCACGTCCTTGAAGATGTCGCGGATCATGCCTTCCACGGCGTCCTGCACGTCGCGCTCGCGCACGAAGGCGAACTCCATGTCGAGCTGGGTGAATTCCAGCTGGCGGTCGGCGCGCAGCGCCTCGTCGCGGAAGCAGCGCGCGATCTGGTAGTAACGGTCGAAGCCGGCCACCATCAGGATCTGCTTGAACAGCTGCGGCGACTGCGGCAGCGCGTAGAACTCGCCCGGATGCATGCGCGCCGGCACCAGGAAATCGCGCGCGCCTTCCGGCGTGGCCTTGGTCAGGATCGGCGTTTCGATGTCCTGGAAGCCGCGCGCGTCCAGCCAGCGGCGCAGCGCCTGCACCAAGCGGATGCGGGTGCGCTGCTTGCGCTGCATGTCGGCGCTGCGCAGGTCCAGGTAGCGATACTTCAGGCGGATGTCCTCGCCCGGGTTCTCGTGGTGGTGGAACGGCAGTGGCTCGGCCTTGTTGAGCACGGTGATGCGGGTGGCGATCACTTCCACCTTGCCGGTGCGGATCTTGTCGTTCACCGCATGGCGGGCGCGCACCACGCCTTCGACCTGCAGCACGTCCTCGTATCCGAGCCCGGCCGCGACCGCGAACACCTCGGCGTTGTCGGGTTCGACGGTGACCTGCACGATGCCCTCGTGGTCGCGCAGGTCGATGAAGCAGACGCCGCCGAGGTTGCGGGCAACGTCGGTCCAGCCGCACAGGGTCACGGTCTGGCCGGTCATGGCCTCGTCGACGAGGCCGCAGAAATGGGTACGCATGGGGGCTCCACAGGGTCGTCCGGCCGGGGCCGGAAGGGTTGTGACGGCACGGGCCGTCCTAGCCCGATAGTTTAACCCGTCCCCTCCCCGCCCTCTGCTCCGGATTAACATCCCCAGCGTATGCTGACGGCTCCCCAGGAGGGCGCCGCCATGAAGAAGCCGTTGTTGCAGTCCGTTTTCGTACTGTTGCTGGCCTTGATGGCCAGTTCCACCGCATTCGGCCAGGCCAGCCAGCGGGCCTACGCGCCCGAGAACCTGCGCACGCTGTCGGTCCAGGACCAGACCCGGGTCATCAGCTTGGAGTATTCGGAACAGTCCCGCGGTCGCCGCATTCCCGACGACCAGCTGCGCTTCTACCTGGACCAGGTCAACCGCTCCAACTGGACCTTCAGCCGCATCAAGCAGGACATCGCGCAGTCGCTGGGCGGCAACAACGGCGGCTGGAACCCCAATCCGCCGCCCACCGGCGGCCAGGTCACCTGCGAGAGCAAGGACAACCGCCGCCGCGAGTGCCAGACCGGCTTCCGCCGCAACGCCGTGCTGGTGCAGAACCTGTCCGGCACCCGCTGCGTGGAAGGCCAGAACTGGGGCAGCGGCAATGGCATCGTGTGGGTCGACCGCGGCTGTCGGGGCCGCTTCGCGGAAGGCACCTCCGGCGGCGGTGGCTGGGGCGGCGGCAACGGCGGTGTGGTGACCTGCGAGAGCGCGAACGGCGCCTATCGCGAGTGCCGCACCAACTTCCGCGGACGCGCGGTGGTGCAGCGCAACCTGTCCTCGACCCGCTGCAGCGAGAATCAGAACTGGGGCCAGCGCCAGGGCATGATCTGGGTACGCGGCGGCTGCCGGGCCGAATTCCGCGACTCGGGCAACGGCTGGGGTGGCGGTGGCAACAGCGGCTACACCATCACCTGCAGCAGCGACGACGACCGCCGCAAGACCTGCGCCTACGACCCGCGCCAGGGCCGGCCGATCCTGCAGCAGCAGCTGTCCAACGCCAGCTGCCGCGAAGGCTACAGCTGGGGCTACACCGGCACCCAGGTGTGGGTGGACCGCGGTTGCCGCGGCCGGTTCGGACCGCGCTGAATCCGGTTCGGGAGCGCTGGGTCTCTGCCCAGACCCGTCATCCTGGCGCAGGCCGGGGCCCAGTGCCTTGCTTCGATGGAATCGCGCGGCACCGCGTCGTGCGCACGGCGCACGCTACGAGCGGTGACGCTGGATCCGACCCCAACCCGTCATCCCGGCGAACGCCGGGACCCAGCGACTTGCTTCGACGGCGTTGCACGATGGGATCGGCATCCAACGTCCCATTGCGGCTCTTGTTCCCAAGCGACCGGCGATGAAGCCTGGCCCTCACCCGCCCTCGCTGCTACCCCACGGCGCCGGCGACAGCGCCACCGGGGTGGTCAGGTCGAACTCCACCCGGAACAGTCGTCCGTTCGGCCGGCTCAGTTCGTAGACGAAGGTCTTTGCCGGCACCAGTTCCATCGCCCAGGTGTTGGTCACCGACGCCGCCAGGCCTTCGCGCTGGAACATGGCCACGGACTCGGCATCCACCGGGAACGCCTGCCGCTGCGCCGTTCCCGCATCCGCCGTGTCGCCGCCGTACATGGTCACCGCATCCGGACTGCCGTCCTCGTGGCGGTGATCGTGTTTCAGCCGCAGGCCCGCTCCGGTCCGCGTCAGTACCCACGTGCGCGAGTGGTCGTCGCCGACATGGAACGGCACCCGGATCTCCTGCGTCGGCGCATCGCAGCCGCGGACATGCATGACCAAGGCCTTGCCCTCGAACGGATCGGGCGTAGTCGAGGCGGGCTGGTTGGCGGTGATGCGGCCGGCGTAGGCCTTGCCGCAATGCTGTGCAAGAGCGGCGAGGAAGGCATCGGGCGCCGCCGGCGATGAAACCCCTGCGGTCGATGTGGCGCAGCCTGCGGCGAGCAGCACGGCAAGCGCGATCGGGGTCTTCTTCATGGCATCCCTTCGTGGCAGGAAGGGATGCACCTTACACCGGAGGCCTCAGGTCGAGGATGTCGAGGACGGTGCCGCGGGCTTGGACTCGGTCTTCGCCGGCGCGCTTTCGGCTTTCGCGGGCGACGACTCGGCGGGCTTGGCCTCGCTGGAAGGCTTGGCGCCCTCGCCACCGTCGGCCAGGTTGCGCTTCTTGTCGCCATCCTTCTTGAAATCGGTCTCGTACCAGCCGCTGCCCGCCAGCCGGAACGACGGCGCGGTCAGCTGCCGCTTCACCGCCTGAGCACCGCAGGCCGGGCAGGTATCGGGATCCGGATCGGAGAGTTTCTGCAGGCGGTCGAAACTGTGGCCGCACTGGGTGCATTCAAAGGCGTAGATGGGCATGGCAGCGTGCAGGGCAGAGTGAACCGGGAGGTGTCTGGGGTCGGCGAATGCCGGAATCAAGCTTCATCGTACAGCGCCGACCAGGCCTCCTCGGCCTTGGCGAGCTGCTGCTGCAAGGCTTCGCGGTCGCGGCCCAGACGGGCGGCGAGATCGGTGTCGGCGTAGCTCTTCGGGTCGGCGAGTTGCGCATCCACGTCGGCCAGCCTGGCTTCCAGTTCGGCGACCTTGGCTTCGGCGGCCGCAAGTTTGACCGGGTTGATCTTGCGCGCCGGGGTCGGCGCAGGCTTCGGCGGCGGCGCGGGCTCGCTTCGCAGCGGCTTGCTGCCCTGCGCGGAGGCGCGCGTACGCAGCCAGGCGGCGTATTCGTCCAGGTCGCCGTCGAACGGTTCGACCACGCCGTCGGCCACGCGCCAGAACGTGTCGCAGACCAGGCCGATCAGGTGGCGGTCGTGGCTGACCATCACGATGGCGCCGTCGAAGTCGCTGAGTGCTTCGGCCAGCGCTTCGCGCATTTCGAGGTCGAGGTGGTTGGTGGGTTCGTCGAGCAGCAGCACGTTCGGCTGCTGCCAGGCGATCAGCGCCAGCGCCAGGCGTGCACGCTCGCCGCCGGAGAAGCCGTCGACCGGTTCGAAGGCGCGGTCGCCGGGGAAATTCCACTTGCCCAGGAAGTCGCGGAACGACTGGTTGCTGGCATCCGGCGACAGGTCGCGGAAGTGGTCCATCGGCGACTGCCCTTCGTGCAGCGACTCGACGGTGTGCTGCGCGAAGTAGCCGATGCGCAGGTCCGGATGCGCCATGCGGTCGCCCGCCATCGGGGGCAGCTCACCCACCAGTGTCTTCACCAGCGTCGTCTTGCCCGCGCCGTTGGGGCCGAGCAGACCGATGCGCTGGCCGGCCTCGAGGCCGAAGCCGACGTTGTGGAGGATCACCGCGTCGCCGCCGTAGCCGGCTTCCACATGGTTCAGGCGGATCAGCGAGAACGGCAGCTTGGCCGGCGGGGCGAACTCGATGCGGAACTCGCGCTCGGCGCGCACCGCCTCGGTGCCGGCCAGCTTGGCCAGGCGCTTCATGCGGCTCTGCGCCTGCGCGGCCTTCGAGGCCTTGGCCTTGAAGCGGTCGATGAAGCTCTGCAGGTGCGCGCGTTCGGCCTGTTCCTTCTCGTGCGCGATCTGCTGCTGGCGCAGCTGTTCGGCGCGCTGGCGCTCGAAGTCGGTGTAGCCGCCGGTGTACAGCTTGGCGCCGCCGCCGTGCAGGTGCAGCGTGTGGGTGGCGACGTTGTCGAGGAACTCGCGGTCGTGCGAGATCAGCAGCAGCGTGCCCGGGTATTTCAGCAACCATTGCTCGAGCCACAGCACCGCGTCCATGTCGAGGTGGTTGGTGGGTTCGTCGAGCAGCAGCAGGTCGCTGGGCATCATCAGTGCGCGCGCCAGGTTCAGGCGCACGCGCCAGCCGCCGGAGAACGACGACACCGGCCGGTGGTGCGTGTCGGCCGGGAAGCCCAGGCCGTGCAGCAGCTTGCCGGCGCGCGCCTCGGCGTCGTAGGCCCCGAGTTCGGCCATCTTCTGGTGCGCGTTGGCCACGGCCTCCCAGTCCTCGCGCGCGCTGGCGTCGGCTTCGGCCTGCAGCACTGCCGCGACCTCGGTATCGCCACCGAGCACGAAGGTCAGCGCCGGATCGGGCAACGAGGGGGTTTCCTGCGCCACGCTGGCGATGCGCACCTTGCCGGGCAGGTCCAGGTCGCCCTTGTCGGCCTCCAGTTCGCCCTGCACGGCGGCGAACAGGCTGGACTTGCCCGCGCCATTGCGGCCGACCACGCCCACGCGGTACCCCGCATGCAGGGTGAGGTCGACGTTGGACAGCAGCAGGCGCTCGCCGCGGCGGAGCGCGAAATTACGAAGGGCGATCAAGAAACAACCTACGGGGATTTGGGGGAAGCGGCCGCGTAGTTTATCGATAGCGCACCCGCCCACACTTGTTAACGAATCATTGACATGCGCTTCCCGCCCCTGTAACCAGAAGATGTATCACCTAAGTCCATGGTTTCAAAGGAAACTTTGCAAGCCCTGATCCACTTCATGTCGTACTTTGCTGTCCTTCCCGGAGTTCCCCCATGCCCCGCAAGCTGTCACCGCTGACCCTCGCCATCAGCTTGGCCTTGGTCGTCCCCGCCGCGCTAGCCCAGGACGCGGCCCCAGCCGACGCCCGCACGCTGGACACCCTTATCGTGACCGGCACCCGCGTCTCCGACCGCACGGTCGCCGAATCGCAGTCGCCGATCGACATCATCACGCCGGAAGCCTTGCAGGCCACCGGCACCACCGAACTGGCCACCGCACTCGCGCGTGCCCTGCCCTCGCTGAACTTCCCGCGCCCGGCGGTCACCGATGGCACCAGCGGCGTGCGCCCGGCGCAGCTGCGCGGGCTGTCGCCGGACCAGGTGCTTATCTTGGTCAACGGCAAACGCCGCCAGATCTCGGCGCTGGTCAACGTCAACGGCAGCATCGGCCGCGGCTCGTCGGCGGTGGACCTCAACGCCATCCCGGTGTCGGCGATCGAGCGTGTGGAAGTGCTGCGCGACGGCGCCTCCGCACAGTACGGTTCGGATGCCATCGCCGGTGTCGTCAACATCGTGCTGAAGGGCGCGAGCGAAGGTGGCCGACTGGCCGTCGACGTGGGCGGCTATTCGGCCGGCGACGGCCGCAGCACGCAGCTGTCGGGCGATACCGGGGTGTCCTTCGGCGGTGGTCGCGGTTTCGTGCATGTCGCAGGCCAGTTGACCCAGCAGGATGAGACCGACCGAGCCGGCCCCTACCAGGGTACGGCGCCCAACACCGGCAACAACCCGGCCATCGGCCGCGTCGCCTTTGTCTACGGCGACCCGAAGGTCGACGCGGGCGCGGTATCGGCCAACGCGGGCTTTGACTTCAGCGACAACGTCAGCGCCTACGCCACCGCGATCGCCAGCAACCGTGACATCGTGTCCTTCGCTTTTTACCGCTCGCCCAACCACAGCAGCCAGACTGCGCTGCTGGCCCAGGTCTATCCGGACGGCTACGTGCCGGAAATCAACCAGCTCTCGCAGGACCGCTCACTGGTCGCCGGCATGAAGGGCGACACCGAGAGCGGCTGGAAGTGGGACCTCAGCTACAACTACGGCTACAACCACCTGAAGTTCTACACCCAGAACAGCATCAACTACAGCCTGGGCGCCACCAGCCCGCGTCGCTTCTACGATGGCGCGCTCGAGTACACGCAGAACGTGCTCAATGCCGACGTCAGCAAGCAATTGGAGATCGGCTTGGCCTACCCGGCGACGCTGTCGTTCGGTGCCGAGTACCGCGAGGAGAAGTGGAACCAGTCGCCAGGCGAACTGAGTTCCTACACCGGTAGCGGCGCGCAGGGCTTCGCCGGTTTCACGCCCACCAATGCCGTGCATTCGGACCGCAACAGCTACGCGGCGTACGTAGGACTAGAAGCCGATCTGACCGATAAGTTCTCCGCCGGCATCGCCGGCCGCTACGAGGACTATTCCGATTTCGGCAGTGAAGTCTCGGGCAAGCTGTCCGCACGCTATGCGTTCACCGACGCGGTGGCGCTGCGCGCCACCGTGGCCAGCGGGTTCCGCGCGCCGGCGCTGGCGCAGCAGTACTATCAAGTGGTGACATCGCAGTACAACGCCACGCTCGACCGCTTCTTCGAATCGGGCACGTTCCCAGCCACCGGTCCGGTCGCGCAGGCGTTGGGTGCGGAAGCGCTGACAGCGGAAACCTCGCTTTCCTACGGCCTGGGCCTGGTGCTGCAGCCGGTAGACCGTCTGTACGTAACCATCGATGCTTACCAGATCGACATTGATGACCGCATCGTGCTGTCCTCCAACCTGCTGCTGGGCAGCAACGCGGCCGCACAGGCGCTGCTGGCCAGCCTGGGGGTCAATGGCGTGACCAGCGCGCGCTACTTCACCAATGCCGCCGACACCCGCACGCGCGGCGTCGACGTGATCGCCCAATACACCGTTCCACTCGCCAACAGCAGCCTCAACCTGACCGCCGGTTACAACTACAACAAGACCGAGATCCAGCGCATCGCGCCGAACCCGCCGGAGCTTACCGCGCTTGGCGCCAATCTCTTTCGCGTGGGTCGCGACGAGCAGGGCCGCATCGAAGAGGGTTATCCACGCGACAAGACCACGCTGACAGCGGCATGGAATCTGGCCCGCTGGGACTTCACCCTTGGCGCGACCCGCTACGGCGAGTTCACCACCCGCGTCAGCGAGACCGGCAACCCTGTCAACGACCAGACCTACGGCGCCACGTGGGTCCTGGATGCCTCCACGAGCTATCGCCCGAGCGAGAACTGGACGCTGACGCTGGGTGCTGACAACCTGCTGGACGAGTACCCGGACCGCACCCTCTTCCCGAACTCGAACAGCGGCCAGTTCCCTTACAGCAGCCAGTCCCCGGGCGGCTTCAACGGCGCTTACGTGTACGGACGCATCGCCTACGCCTGGTAAGGCTTTCACCGCAATCCACCTCCGGAACGCCCCGCCCTGCGCGGGGCGTTTCCGTTGCGCCGCTTGCGGGCAAAGACGGAACGGATGAATCGCGCACTCAGTTTGCGTTTGCGGCCGTGCAGCTGCATCGGCGACACTCCTCACGACATGCAGAGGAAGTCCGTCGCTCGATGCACCATGACGCCGACCTGATCAACATCATCGCGGTGGGCTTGGCCCTGGCCTTCGTGCTGGGTGCGCTGGCGTACAAACTGCGGCTGTCGCCGCTGGTCGGTTACCTGCTCGCCGGCGTCTTCGTCGGCCCGTTCACGCCGGGCTTCGTCGCCGACCAGGAACTCGCCACCCAGCTGTCCGAACTCGGCGTGATGCTGCTGATGTTCGGCGTGGGCCTGCACTTCTCGCTGGAGGACCTGCTCGAGGTCAAGGCGATCGCCATTCCCGGCGCCATCGCGCAGATCGTGGTGGCCACGGCGCTGGGCTGGGCGCTGGCATGGGGCATGGGCTGGACGCCGTTGAACGGCTTCGTGTTTGGCCTGGCGCTGTCGGTGGCGAGTACCGTGGTGCTGCTGCGCGCGATGGAGGACCGGCGCCTGCTGGACACGAAGCGCGGCCGCATCGCGGTGGGCTGGCTGATCGTGGAGGACATCGCGATGGTGCTGGCGCTGGTGATGCTGCCGGTGCTGGCGGAAACCTTCGGTGACACCGAGGGCGGTGAGCCCGCCAGTTTCGGCAGCTTCGCGGTCGCCATCGTGTGGACCCTGATCAAGCTGGGCGCCTTCGTCGCCTTCATGCTGCTGGTCGGCCGCCGGGTGATCCCGTGGACGCTGGAGAAGATCGCCGCCACCGGCTCGCGCGAGCTGTTCACGCTGTCGGTGCTGGCCATCGCGCTGGGCGTGGCGTTCGGCTCGGCAATGATGTTCGGCGTGTCGTTCGCGCTGGGTGCGTTCTTCGCCGGCATGCTGCTCAACGAATCGGAACTCAGCCACAAGGCGGCCAACGATTCGCTGCCGCTGCGCGACGCCTTCGCGGTGCTGTTCTTCGTCTCGGTGGGCATGCTGTTCAACCCGGCGATCCTGGTGGCGCACCCGTGGCAGGTGCTGGCCACGTTCGGCATCATCGTGCTGGGCAAGTCGGTGGCGGCGTACTACATCGTCAAGGCGTTCAAGCATCCGACCGGCACCGCGCTGACGATTTCGGTCAGCCTGGCGCAGATCGGCGAGTTCTCCTTCATCCTGGCCGCACTCGGCGTGGCGTTGAAGATCCTGCCGCCTGAAGGCCGCGACCTGATCCTGGCCGGCTCGCTGCTGTCGATCATCGCCAATCCGTTCCTGTTCTCCTGGCTGGACCGCTGGCAGAAGAAGCAGGACGCCCTGGCGCCGGCACCGGTGGTGCCCGACGTGCCGCCCGGGCCGTCGCTGGACATCACCGGCCACGCCATCATCATCGGTTACGGCCGCGTGGGCAGCGAACTGGCGCGCGTGCTGCGCGACCGTGGCGTGCCGCTGATCGTCATCGACGACAACGGCGACCACGTGGCGCGCGCGCACGATGCCGGCATCCCCGCGATCCGCGGCAGCGCGGCCGCCGACCGCGTGCTGGCCGAAGCGCATCCCGAACGCGCCAAGATCGCCGTGCTGGCGATCCCGCAGCCGCTGGAAGCCGGCGAAGCGCTGGCCAAGCTGCGCGCGATCAATCCCTCGCTGACCCTGCTGGCGCGCGCGCACAGCGACGGCGAAGTGAAGCACCTGCTGGAGCATGGCGCCGACGGTGCCGTGCTGGCCGAGCGCGAACTGGCGTTCTCGCTGGCGGAAATGGTGATGGCGACGCCGCCGTACCGGCCGCAGCGCACGCCCGTCTGAACCGACGGGTCAGGTGATGTCGCGCGTCGCCGCGGCTTCGGCCGCGGCGGTTTCGGCCAGCACGTCCGCCAGCGGCCGCGGCGCGCCATACAGGTAACCCTGCACGCGGTGCACGCCCAGCCGGCGCAGGCAGTACTCGGTGTCTTCGTCTTCCACGAACTCGGCCACGGTGATCGCGCCGAATGCCTTGGCCACCGCCACCGACGCCTGCACCACCGCGTAGTCCTTGCCGAGCTGGGCGACGTTGCGCACGAACGAGCCGTCGATCTTGATCACGTCGACCGGCAGTTCCCGCAGGCGCGCGAAGCTCTGCATCCCGGTACCGAAATCGTCGATGGCGATCTGACAGCCCAGCGCCTGCAGGTCGGCCAACAGGTGGCTGGCGGCGGCGGTGTTGGAGATCGCCGCGGTTTCGGTCACCTCGAAACACAGCGCGCTCATCGGCAATGGCGACCCCGCCAGCAGCGTGCGCAACTCCACCTGGAAACTCATCGACGCCAGGCTCTGCCCGGTCAGGTTGATCGCGATCTCGCGGCAATGCGGCAGCGCGCCGGGCGACTTGCGCAGCAGTCGGAACAGCGCACGCACGACCGCCAGGTCGAGCTCGGCGCCGCGTCCGGCCGCTTCCAGCGGCGCCATGAAGCGCGCCGGCGACATGATCTCGCCCTTCTCGTCCAGCAGGCGGCACAGCACCTCGCCGGTGATCGCCCGCGGCGCGGGCTGCATGTCCGGAGTGAGGTCGCGGATCGGCTGGAAGTAGAGGGCCACGCGCTCGTTGCGCAGACTGGCCAGCGCTTCGGTGGCGTCGTGCAGCTGGCGGCGGTGCGTGCGCCGCAACTGGGTGTCGCCGATGTCGCTGTAGCGCGGGCGCAGCTCGCCATGCTGGCGCGCCTCGAAGGCCAGGTGCGAGGCCGCCAGCACCGCGCCATCGATCACGCTGGCCTGCGCCCCCTTGAAGGCCGCCACGCCCAGGTACGGCAGCAGGCGGATCGATTCGCCATCGACATCGATTTCCGCGTGCTCCACGCGCGCCATCACGCGTTCCCACAGATCGGCGTCGCGGCCGGGCCGGGCCAGCAGCGCGAACTGGCCGGTGCCCACGTAATAGGTCTCGACCAGATCCTCCAGCCGCCGCGCCGTCGCGTTCATGGCCTGCGCCTGCGTATCCAGGCCGAAGCCCGCCACCAGCGTGTCGGTCTGGTCCAGCAGCAGGTAGCCCAGCTCGCGCCGCGGCAGTGGCCGCTCGACGCGTTCGCGCAGCGCCTTCAGGTTGGGCAAGCCGGTGACCTGGTCACGCAGCGTTTCGCCGGAGAGTTGCTCTGCCAGCTCCACGCGATCGCGATTGCTCAACCATAGATAGAGCATCGCCAGCAGCACGATGTTCATTTCCGCCGCGATGTGCAGCAGGTTGACCAGACCCACCGTCGTGTTGGCGTATTCGGCCGTGCCGGCCACCATGCTGACCAGCAGCAACAGGGTGAGCGACAGCGACAGCATGGCCCAGCGCGGCGCGAGTCGGAGCATGCTCCAGGCAAGCACGACCAGCACGACGAACCGGTAGTCCATCAGCACGGGGCCGGCGGCCTCGCCGCCTGGCGTGAACGCGCGCCGCACCGTGACGCCCGCCCACAGGCTGAGCCCCAGTCCCAACAGGGCCAGGCCGAGGGGCCATGCCCAATGCCGCGCCCGCTCCGCAAGGTGCGGAAGCCTCACACGCTCCTGCCAGCCGATCACCAGCGGCAGCGTCAGCACGGCCACGCCGAACTGCTTGGCGAAGAACATCTGGAAGACCGAACTGAGCACCTGGACCGGCGGGGCCAGCAGCATGTTGCTCACCGCCATCAAGGCCAACACCAGCGGATGGAGCAAAAGCCCGATCAAGGCGAAGCGGAGCAGGTCGGCGCGCTGCAGCCGCGATTCCCTGCGCCGCGGCCATCCCATCCAGCGCACGCACATCAGCGTCCAACCGTAATACAGCAGATAGCTGCCGCCCCCCCACGCCAGTGTCCAGGTGAAGCGGCCGTCGTCATGCAGGTAGATCTGCCTGAGCGCCCAGCCGATGAAGGCAAGCAGGAAGCACGCGGCAACCACGCGCGCATCGCGCACCAGCATGGCGATGGCGAGCAGCAGGCCGGTGTGAAGGTGGATCAGCGAGGCATCGGAGACATAGCCGAAGAAGTCGATGCGGTAATGGATGGTCACCTGCTGGAGCAGCAGGCAGGCAATGCCCAGCAAGAGCACCTGCATGCTCCCACTCAGGCCACGCACCGGCTGCGCTGGATGATCAGCCATCGGTCCGTCCTTGCCCTTCGCCAGGTCCGCCTCGACGCGGCACGCAGGGTGACGGGCCTGCCCCGTGGCAGGCCGCCCCATAACGTACTACCACGTACCGCTCGACGGAAGCAGGACAGCCGCCCGCCTACCGCCCGTCAGCGCGGGGCGGTCTCGAACACCAGATGTCCGCCGTCGGCGCGCACGCGCACCGTGTCGCCGGCGCTGAACTCGCCCGAGAGGATCCGGTGCGCCAGCGGATTTTCCAACTGGGCCTGGATCGCGCGCTTCAGCGGCCGCGCACCGTACACCGGGTCGAAGCCGACGTTGCCCAGCAGCGTCAGCGCCGAATCGTCCAGTTCCAGCGCAATCTGGCGGTCGGCCAGGCGCTTGGCCAGGTAGCGCGTCTGGATGCGGGCGATCTCGCGGATCTGCGCCTTGTCCAGCGGATGGAACACCACGATGTCGTCCAGCCGGTTGATGAACTCGGGCCGGAAATGCGTCTGTACCACGCCCATCACCGCGGCCTTCATCTGCGTATAGCTCTCCGGCGTGCCATCGGAGCCGCCGCCATCGCTCATGTCCTGGATCAGGCTGGAGCCGAGGTTCGACGTCATCACAATGACGGTGTTGCGGAAGTCGACCGTGCGGCCCTGGCCGTCGGTCAGGCGGCCGTCGTCGAGCACCTGCAGCAGGATGTTGAACACATCCGGATGCGCCTTCTCCACTTCGTCCAGCAGGATCACGCTGTACGGGCGGCGGCGCACGGCTTCGGTCAGGTAACCGCCTTCCTCGTAGCCCACGTAGCCCGGAGGCGCGCCGACCAGCCGGCTCACCGCATGCTTCTCCATGAACTCGCTCATGTCGATGCGGATCATGGCGTCGCTGCTGTCGAACAGGAATTCGGCCAGCGCCTTGCACAGCTCGGTCTTGCCGACGCCGGTCGGACCCAGGAACAGGAACGACCCGCTCGGCCGGTCGGGATCGGAAATGCCGGCGCGCGAACGGCGCACCGCGTCGGACACGACCTTGATCGCCTCTTCCTGGCCGATCACGCGACCGCGCAGCGAGTGCTCCATCTGCAGCAGCTTCTCGCGCTCGCCCTCCAGCATCTTGCTGACCGGGATGCCGGTCCAGCGACTGACGACCTCGGCGATCTCCTCGTCGGTGACCTTGTCCTGCAGCAGGCGGAAGCCCTTCTGCTCGGCTTCCTGCGCGGCCGCCAGCTGCTTCTCCAGTTCCGGCAGCTGGCCGTACTGCAGCTCGCTCATGCGCGCGTAGTCCTGCTTGCGCTGCGCGGCCTCCAGTTCCAGCTTCGCGCGCTCGATCTGCTCCTTGATCTTCGTGGCGCCGGTCAGCGTGGCCTTCTCGGCCTTCCAGATCTCTTCCAGGTCGTTGAACTCGCGCTGCAGCGATTCGATCTCGGTTTCCAGATCGGCCAGGCGCTGCTTCGACTGTGCGTCCTTTTCCTTCTTCAATGCCTCGCGCTGGATCTTCAGCTGGATCAGCCGGCGCTCCATGCGGTCCATCTCCTCCGGCTTGGAGTCGATCTCCATGCGGATGCGGCTGGCGGCCTCGTCCATCAGGTCGATCGCCTTGTCCGGCAACTGGCGGTCGGCGATGTAGCGGTGCGACAGCGTAGCCGCGGCGACGATGGCGGGGTCGGTGATCTCCACGCCATGGTGGACGGCGTACTTCTCCTTCAGCCCGCGCAGGATGGCGATGGTGTCCTCGACGCTCGGCTCACCGACGAAGACTTTCTGGAAGCGGCGCTCCAGCGCGGCATCTTTCTCCACGTACTTGCGGTATTCGTCCAGCGTGGTCGCACCGATGCAGTGCAGCTCGCCGCGCGCCAGCGCCGGCTTCAGCATGTTGCCCGCGTCCATCGAGCCTTCGGCCTTGCCGGCGCCGACCATGGTGTGCAGTTCGTCGATGAAGAGGATGATCTGGCCTTCGTTCTTGGCCAGGTCGTTGAGCACGGCCTTCAGGCGCTCCTCGAATTCGCCGCGGAACTTGGCGCCGGCGATCAGCGCCCCCATGTCCAGCGACAGCACGCGCTTGCCCTTCAGGCCTTCCGGCACCTCACCGTTGACGATGCGCTGGGCCAGCCCCTCGACGATGGCGGTCTTGCCCACGCCGGGCTCGCCGATCAGCACGGGATTGTTCTTGGTGCGGCGCTGCAGGACCTGGATGGTGCGGCGGATTTCCTCGTCGCGGCCGATCACCGGGTCCAGCTTGCCGATCTCGGCGCGCTCGGTGAGGTCGATGGTGTACTTCTCCAGCGCCTGGCGCTGGTCCTCGGCATTCTCGGATTGCACCTTCTCGCCTCCGCGCAAACGGTCGATGGCGGCGCGCAGCTTCTGCTTGTCGGCGCCGCTGGCCTTCAGTTCCTGGCCTGCGGCCCCGCTGTCGTCCAGTGCGGCCAGCAGGAACCACTCACTGGCGATGTAAGTGTCGCCACTGTCCTGCGCCAGCTTGTCGGTGACGTTGAGCAGGCGCGAGAGGTCGTTGCCGATGGACAGGTTGCCGGCCTGGCCGGTCACCTTGGGCAGCTTGTCCAGCGCTTCGCCAAGTCGCTCGCGCAGCACGGGCACGTTGACGCCGGCCTGCGACAACAGCGGACGCGTGCTGCCGCCCTGCTGTTCCAGCAATGCGGTGAGCACATGCACCGGTTCGATCATGGTGTGGTCGCGGCCCACGGCCAGCGACTGCGCGTCGGCCAGCGCCTGCTGGAAACGCGAGGTCAGTTTGTCCATCCGCATCGGGAGAACCTCAGGAAAAGTAGGGGCCGGCGAACGCCAGCCGATGCTACCGAGATGAGGTTAAGCGCCGGTGTTTCAAGACCAGCTGAGACCCGGATTCACGTAGGGTGGGCCTTGGCCCACCGTCCGCGCACGGACCGGAAACGGCGGGCCGAGGCCCGCCCTACGCTTTCTTCTGCAGCGACAGCAATCCCAGCAACACCGCGAGGGCGGCGTACGCACCGGCGAACTGCCACAGGATGGTCGCGCGCAGGCCTTCCACGTCCCACGGCAGGTAGATGCCGCCGCGCGGATCCACCGAGTGGATGATGCCGAACAGCGTCAGCACCTCGCCGACCAACAGCGCGACCACGGCACGGCCATTACGCCCATCGATCATCGCCACCAGCGCGGTGGTCCAGATCATCGCGGTGATGATGAAGCCGTTGCCCAGCGTCACGATGGTGGCCAGGTCGGGCAGACCGTGCCCGTCGACGCCCTCGTACAGACCCACGAAACGGTCGGGCGCGATCCATGCCGGGTTACCGAACTTGATCGTCAGCAGGTACGCCACCGAGGGCAGGAAGCCCAGCGCCACCGCGATGGCATGCTTGCGCGGCGTCTCGGTGAAGGCCTGCACGGTGATGTCCAGGCCGACGTAGACGATGATCGGCGCCAGCACCGCCACCGGCAGCCACTGCACCAGCCCCGACACGTAGCCGAGCACGCCGCCGAGGCCGATGAAGAGACCGGTCAGCAGCGTGTAGCCCTTGCGCGCGCCCATGTGCTTGTACGCGGGCTGGCCGATGTAGGGCGTGGTCTGCGCCACGCCGCCGCAGAAGCCGGCCACCAGCGTGGACACCGCTTCGGCCAGCAAGACGTCGCGCGTGCGGTAATCGTCGCCGGCCGCACGCGCGCTTTCGCTGACGTTGATGCCGCCCACCACCATCAGCAGGCCGAACGGCAGCAGCAGCGGCAGATAGGGCACGGTGTAGGCCAGGCCATCCAGCCAGCCCAGCGTGGGCAGTGGCAGCGTCACCGCCAGCGGCACGGCATCCGGCACCTTGAAGCCCGGCGCGCCGAGACCGGACAGTCCCAGCGCGTAGTACAGCGTGGTGCCGACGATGAAGGCCAGCAGCACGCCCGGGATCTTCACCGGCAACTTGCCCTTGGCCACCAGCACATACAGCAGCAGGCCGAAGGTGACGAAGCCGACGATGGGCTGGCGCAGCGTCTCGATCAGCGGCAGGAAACCGAGCAATGTCAGCGCTGCCCCACCGATGGAGCCCAGCAGGCCGGCACGCGGCACCGCGCGCGTGACCGCATCGCCGAAGAACGACAGCACCAGCTTCAGCACGCCCATCACCACCAGCGCGGCCATGCCCAGCTGCCAGGTGGCGGTGGCCGCGGCCTGTTCGTCCATGCCGGCCTGCTTGAAGCCGATGAAGGCCGGGCCCAGCACCAGCAGTGCCATGCCGATGCTGGTGGGCGCGTCCAGGCCCAGCGGCATCGCGGTGACGTCATCGCGGCCGGTCTTGGCCGACAGCCGGTGCGCCATCCACGTGTAGATCAGGTTGCCGACCAGCACGCCCAGCGCGGTGCCGGGGAACATGCGGGTGAACACCACCTCGGCCGGGAACTGGAAGATGCCGATCAGCGCGGCGGCGATGAAGCCGAGGATGGACAGGTTGTCCACCACCAGGCCGAAGAAACCGTTGAGGTCGCCGGGGACGAACCACGTGCGGCGGGTGGTCTGGGGAGTCATGGGGAGAGGGCGAGGAGTGAGTGGGGAGGAGTGAGAAGTGAGTAAAAGCAGAGCCAGGTGCGCGCGGGCTTTCCGCTCACTCCTCACTCCTCCCCACTCACTCCTGCTTTCAGAAGGATACGTCCACCGCATGCCGCGACCACAGCACCGACTGGTGGCCGGTGGCCTGCTTCCACGCCAGGCGGATGGCCTCGATGTCGGCGCGGCGCTGCGGGGTGTCCTCGTGCAGCACCACCAGCACCTTGGTCTTCAGCCGGTTGGGCTCGGTCGCGCCGCGGAACAGCCACTGGCCGTAGGCGTCGAAGACGGTCAGGCCATCGGGAAATCGCGCGGTCACTTCCTTGTCGAGGAAGGCACGCCAGGTCGCTTCGGTGATGGGCTCGGCCTGCGGGCGCTCGGCCGGCCCGGTCTCTTCCCCTACGCCGAAGTACAGCTCACTGCGGACCCAGCCGCTGGCACTGGCCGGGCGCAACGCATCGCCTTCCAGCGCAGCCGTGGTGGCGGACGCCGGGGACGGCGGCGGCGTGGACGCACACCCGGCGAGCGCGAGAAGGACCAGCAGCGAGACAGCACGATGCGACATGGGGGAACGACCTCGTGGGAGAAGGACAGGATGGAGCACGACGCGGCGCCCGCCTTATGACGCAGCGGCATAAGGTGATGGGCAGCGGACATGACCCGGGCGCTGTCGGTGCGGTTACTATATCGCTTCATCGCAATGAAGCGATAGACTTCCACGCACCCCTTTCCCCTCGCCCCACGAGATTTTTCATGTCCCGCCCTATCCTTGCTCCGCTCGGCGCCGCCATCGCGCTGGCACTCGCCCTCCCCGCCACCGCCCAGACCGCGCCCGTCGGCGCCACCGACCTCGATGCCGTGATCGTCACCGGCACCCGCGCCACCGACCGCACCGCACTGGAGTCCACCTCGCCCATCGACGTGCTGACCGCCGAGGACATCCGCCGGGCCGGCGTGCTCAACGGCGAACTGGGCAGCGCGCTGCAGGCGCTGCTGCCGTCGCTGAACTTCCCGCGCCAGTCCAACTCCGGCGGCGCCGACCACATCCGCGCGGCGCAGCTGCGGGGTTTGAGCCCCAACCAGGTGCTGGTGCTGGTCAACGGCAAGCGCCGCCACAGCAGCGCGCTGGTCAACACCGACAGCAAGATCGGCAAGGGCAACACGCCGGTGGACTTCAACGCCATCCCGGTCAGTGCGATCAAGCGCATCGAGGTGCTGCGCGACGGCGCCGGCGCCCAGTACGGCTCGGATGCCGTGGCCGGCGTCATCAACGTGATCCTCAACGACGCGCCGGAAGGCGGTGCGTTCGAGGCCAGTTATGGCGCGCACCACACCAAGGTGGAACCGATCGACCAGACCGTCACCGACGGCCAGACCGGGTTCTTCAGTGCGCAAGTCGGCGACCGGATCGGCGACGGCGGCTTCTTCCGCGTGGGCCTGGAATACAAGCAGCGCGAGGGCACCAACCGCGCCGGTTTCGACCAGATTCCGTTCTTCGAGGAACAGACACCCGACAACCTCGCGCTGGCCGGCCAGCGCAACTACGTACTGGGCGACGGCAGTTCGCGCGACATCAACGCATGGCTCAACGCCGCCGTACCGCTGGGCGAATCGGCCGAGTTCTACGCGTTCGGCACCTACCACCAGAGCGATACCGAAGGCGCCAACTACTTCCGCTACCCCGACGGCGTGGCGAACTGGAAGGAGGTCTACCCGAACGGCTATCGCCCGATTTCCGAAGGCGAGAACCTGGACCTGGCCGGCGTGGCCGGCGTGCGCGGTCAGTGGGGCGAGTGGGATTACGACGCCAGCCTCAACCACGGCCGCAACGAGTTCACCTACCGCCTGCGCAACTCGCTCAATGCCTCGCTCGGGCCGGCCAGCCCGACGCGCTTCAAGACCGGCGACTACGAGTCGGCGCAGACGCTGGCGAACTTCGACCTGAGCCGCGTGTTCGGCGCACACACCTTCGCCACCGGCGTGGAATTCCGCCACGAGACCTTCGAGACCGGCGCCGGCGATCCGGCCTCCTACGCGGCCGGTCCCTTCACCGACCGCCCCACCGGTTCGCAAGCCGGTGGCGGACTGACGCCGCAGGACACCGCCGACCTCGACCGCGACGTCTCCAGCCTCTACGCCAGCCTCAGCAGCCAGTGGGGCGAGAAGTTCACCACCGACCTCGCCGCGCGCTACGAGCACTACGACGACTTCGGTGGCGAACTGACCGGCAAGGCGGCCGCGCGCTACGAATTCGCACCGGCGTTCGCGCTGCGCGGTTCGGTATCGAACAACTTCCGCGCCCCGTCGCTGAGCCAGATCGGTTTCGAGTCCACCTCCACCGGCTACGATGCCTCCGGCCAGCTCACCCAGGGCCGCCTGCTGTCGGTCAACAATCCGATCGCCCGCGCGCTGGGCGCGCAGGATCTGGACCCGGAAAAGGCGCTGAACCTCAGCCTCGGCTTCACCAGCCGCATCGGCGAGCACTTCGACCTGTCGCTGGACGTGTTCCGCATCGACATCGACGACCGCGTGGCGATCACCGAACGCATCACCGGCGACGCGCTGACCGATTTCGTGCTGGACAATTTCGGTGTGCCGGGCGTGCAGAGCGCCAACTTCTTCATCAACGCCGCCGACACCCGGACCGAAGGCGCCGAACTGGTCGCCAACTGGCGCCAGCAACTCGGCGACGGCAACCTGCTGCTGACCGGTGCCTACAGCTATGCCAAGACCGAGCTGAAGAACATCGCCGCCACGCCGGCCGAACTGCTGGCGATCGATCCGGGCTACGTGCTGTTCGGCGTGGAGGAGAGCAACACGCTGACCGATGCCGCGCCGCGCACGCGCGGCATCTTCACCGCCAGTTGGGACAGCACGGCCTGGTCGCTGCTGGGCCGCGTCACCCGCCATGGCAGCGCCAAGCGCGTGTTCAACTTCGGCGGCGGCTTCGAGCCGGAGCAGACCTATGGCGCGGAATGGCAGCTGGATGCGGAAGTCGAGTACCGCGTCTCGCCGAAGTGGAGCGTGGCGCTGGGCGGCCTGAACCTGACCGATGAATACCCGGACCTGTCGAGCGCGGACATTTCCTATTTCGGCAACCTGCCCTACGACGTGCTGTCGCCGATCGGCAGCAACGGCGCGTACTACTACACCCGGGTGCGCTACACGTTCTGAGTTCAAGGAACGCCGTCATCCCGGCGGAAGCCGGGACCCAGTGTCGTTGACGCTCGTGGGCAGCGAATGTCCTGCAAGGGAAAAAGTCGCTGGGTCCCGGCCTGCGCCGGGATGACGGCGTAGCGTGCGCCGTGCGCACGACCGCAGGATCCGTCCACCGCCCATCGTGCCCATGGCGACGCTACAGGAACCTTGCCCGCTCCTCGTCCGTCGGCACGCGGCATTCGGTCGTGCCGAACAGGCGGTAGCGATGCCGTGCGATCCAACGGTAGAGCGGATCGCGCACGAAGCGCGGCACCCAGGCGATCATGCCGGCGAGTCGCCACGCGCCGCCCAGGCCGGTCAGCACGCGCTGGATCGCATCGCTGTCCGTCCAGGCCTGCGTTCCGTCCACCAGCAGGAACGACGCCGGATCGTCGGGGTCCAGTCCGTGCGTCGCCAGCAGCGCACGCCCTGATGCCGACTGCATCGCGGCGAAGCGGTAGCGCCCGGCGCGGTCGTGCTTCAGCAGGAACCGCACCCAGCCGTTGCACAGCACGCAGATGCCATCGAAGACGATGATCGGGCCATCGCGGCGCGCGGGATCATCCGGCATCCAGCCATCCCCGGTAATGCACCAGCCGACCGGCTAGCGGCAACGCCGCCCATACATCGAACCGGTAGCGTTCGCCCTCGGCGGATTCGCGCGCACCCACGCCGGTGAACCAGCGCGCGGGCAGCGACAGGCCGAACACGCGGACGCGCACCACGCGCCAGACGATGGCCGCGTCCACGACCTCCAGCCGGAAACCGAAGGTCGCCAGCCCGAGGCGCTCGCACAGCACGTCGCCGTCGCGCCACAGGCGCGAGGGCATCGCGCGGCCGCCGATGAAGCGGGTCCAGCGCTCGGAGTCCGGCGACGCATCGATCTCCACGCAGAGCGGGCCGTCGCCGGCGGGCGGGAGGTGCGTGGCGGCCGCCACGATCCGCGACAGCGCGCCACCGCCGCGCTCGACGGCGACATCACCCCGATACCGGTGGATGCCCTGCGCCAGATGCAGTGCACGCACCGGCGCCGGCAGCGTATCGAACGCTGGCCCCAGCAACTGCGCGAACAGCGACCTTACGGCTGCATCCATGCCAGCGTGGCGATGCGGCCACTGCGACCGTCGCGGCGGTGCGAGAAGAAGCGTGCAGGCTCGCTGATCGTGCAGAGATCGCCGCCGTGGATGTCGGTGGGCGCCATGCCACGTGCGACGAGCCGTCGGCGTGCGAGTGCCGGCAGATCGGCCAGCCAATGGCCCACGCGCGTCGGCACGAAGCAGCCTTCGGCGTCCGCATCGTGGGCGACGAACACGTCGAAGACGTCCCTGCCCACTTCGTAGCGTGCTGGTCCCGCCGCCGGGCCGATCCAGGCGATCACCTCCGCCGGCGGTGTCCGCATCGCCGCCAGCGTGACCTCCAGCATCCCTTTCGACAGCCCGGGCCAGCCAGCGTGCGCAGTGGCGATCTCGCGGCCGTCCTTGGCCGCGAACACCACCGGCAGGCAATCGGCGGTCAGGATCGCCAGGACCACGCCGGGGGTCGAGGTCACCAGCGCATCGGCCACAGGTTCCGTGGCATCCGGATCGGCGGGGGTTTCAACGCGCAGCACATCGATGCCGTGCACCTGCTTCAGCCAGTGCGGCGGTGACGGCAGGCCGGCGAGTTCGACCAGTTGCGCACGGTTGCGCGCCACCGTGGCCGGATCATCGCCGTCGGCGGCGTATTTGTTGCCGAGATTGAAGGTGTCGAACGGCGCGGCCGACACGCCGGCGCCATGCCGCAGCGTGGTGAACGCGTGCACGCCGGCCGGTGCCGGCCAGTCGGCAAGCACCGCCGGCGCGCGGTTCATCCGCGCTGGGCCTTGCTGTCGGCGCGCAACGCCGCCAGCAGCGCGACCATGTCGGCCGGCACCGGTGCGGAGACGCGGACAGGCTCGCCGCTGACGGGATGGGCGAACTCCAGCGTTTCGGCATGCAACGCCTGCCGCCGGAAGCTGCGCAGCACGGCGATCAGCTCCTCGCTGGCCCCCTTCGGCAGCCGCAACGGACCGCCATACAGCGGATCGCCGATGATCGGGTACTTGATGTGCGCCATGTGCACGCGGATCTGGTGCGTACGGCCGGTTTCCAGCCGGCATTCCAGTGCCGTGTGTGCGCGGAAACGCTCGCGCAGCCGGTAATGCGTGACGGCGTCGCGTCCGTCTTCGCGCACGGCCATCTTCAGGCGGTCGCGCGGATGGCGGTCGATCGGCGCATTGGCGGTGCCACCGGACACCATCGCCCCGACCACCACGGCCAGGTACTGGCGGTGCACGTCGCGCGAGGCCAGCTGCGCCACCAGCGAGGTGTGCGCCGGCACCGTGCGTGCCACCACCATGACGCCGGAGGTGTCCTTGTCCAGCCGGTGCACAATCCCCGCGCGCGGCAGTGCCGACAGCGACGGATCGCGGAACAGCAGCGCATTGACCAGCGTGCCGGTCGGATTGCCGGCGCCGGGGTGCACGACCAGGCCGGCCGGCTTGTCCAGCACGAAGACGTGCTCGTCCT
Source organism: Pseudoxanthomonas sp. Root65 (assembly GCF_001427635.1). Classification (NCBI taxonomy): domain Bacteria; kingdom Pseudomonadati; phylum Pseudomonadota; class Gammaproteobacteria; order Lysobacterales; family Lysobacteraceae; genus Pseudoxanthomonas; species Pseudoxanthomonas sp. Root65. The sequence goes on along the minus strand of NZ_LMHA01000001.1, from coordinate 2,142,657 downwards.
CGTACAGGATGTCCAGCGGGATGTCCTCGGGCTCGGCATGGGTCTGGGTATCCAGCACCACGTCCAAGCTGGCGGTCTCGCCGCCGCGGACGGGGTCGCGCGGGCGCACCACCTGGCCGTCCAGCAGGGCGTTGCCGGACTTGATCCACTCGGTCAGGCGCGAGCGGGAGAATTCGGGGAACAGTTCCGCCAGGGCGGCGTCGAAGCGCCGTCCGGCGGCGCTGTCGGGCACGATCGCGGTGCGGAGGGTGTCGGGGGTATCGGGTTCGGTCATGCTCAAGGACGTCCAGGCAGGCCATGTCCCGGTCCGTATTGGCCGAATGTTCATGGCGAAGGCGGCGCCTAGGCTATCATCGACGGCCTGTTTCCCTGCCGCGGCCTGCCGCCAGCCCATGACCCAGCGTGCCTTCCCCCGCTTCTCCCGCTCTTCCGCGACCTCCCGCCTCGTGCTGCTGGCCTTGGTCGTCGCCTTCGCCGGCACCGGCTGCGGCAAGATCTTCAAGAAGAAGGACGCGGCCGAGAACCAGCCCGTCGAGGTGCTGTACGAGGAAGGCCACCGCTCGATGGTCAACAACAACTGGGACCGCGGCCTGCTGAACTTCCGCCGCCTGATCGCCCAGTACCCGTATGGCCCGTACACCGAGCAGGCGCTGATGGAAACCGCCTACGCCGAGTACAAGGCCGGCAAGCTGGACGAAGCCGTCACCACGATCGACCGCTTCATCCGCACCTACCCGACCCACCGCAACATCCCGTACATGTACTACCTGCGCGGGCTGGCCAATTCCAACCGCGACACGGTGTTCCTGCAGAAGGTGTGGCGCCTGGACGCCAGCCGCCGCGACCTGGCCACGCCGATGCAGGGCTACAACGACTTCGCCCGCGTCGCCGAGAACTATCCCAACAGCCGCTACGCCGCCGATGCGCGCCAGCGCATGATCGCGCTGCGCGACCAGTTCGCCCTGCACGAGCTGGACACCGCCATCTACTACCTGCGCCGCGACGCCTGGGTGTCGGCCGCCAGCCGCGCCCGCTACCTGCTGGAAACCTACCCGCAGAGCAGCTACCAGTACGACGCCGTGGCCGTGCTGGCCGAGGCCTACACCCACCTGGGCAACCAGACCCTGGCCGCCGACGCCAGGCGCGTGCTGGAACTCAACGACCCGCAGCACCCGTGGCTGGCCGGCAAGTTCCCGGACTACCCGTGGATGGTGCGCCGCCTCAACCCGTTCGCCGGCGAGAAGTCCAGCAACACGGTGGACCAGCGCAAGGACGACTGACCCGCCGGTCGGTCGCTGCAAGGAAAAAGGGCCGCAAGGCCCTTTTTCGTTTCCGCTTCCCGGTGCCGGGTCCTCACTCCGCGGCGCCACCCCTGTCCCAGTCGAAACGGGTCAGCACCGCCAGCTGACGCGGTTCCATCACGCCGTTGTGCTCGATCCCGTCGATCACCCAGGTAGGGAAGACGGTGACGCCGGCCGCCACGCAGGCGGAGGTCATCGGGGCATTGCGGCCGCCGGGTGCGCATTCCACATAAGGCAGCCGGTCCGCGGCATGGCCGAACACGCGCTTCTGCCGACTGCATTCCACGCACCACGACGCCCCATAGAACGTCGCGCCGTACGCGGACAGGTGCTGCGCCAGCGCCTCCGCACGACGGCTTTCCGGCCGCTGGTGCAGCAGGCCGCTCTGGTGCACGTGCAGGATCGCCACCACCAGCAGCACCGGCACCGCCTGCACGGCCCACCAACGGCCCCAGGCCTGGCCCGGCGCGGCGGCCGGACGCCGCAGCTGCAGCCACGCGAACATCGCCACCAGCACCGCCAGCGAGGCCAGGCAGCCCGCGCAGAACGCGTCCAGCACCAGCTTGCCCACCCCCGTCAGATACACGCTGATTGCCAGGCCCAGCAGCACCAGCCGCCACTGGCGCTGCCAGCGCAGCAGCGGCGACGCCTTGCGCGACAGCGATACCAGCGCGACCAGCGCGTACAGGCCGAAGCCCCACAGTGCCATCGGCACGCCGAGCAGCGTCGACCAACCGCTGCGCTGGATCGCATCGCAGCCCCCATCGGCGGTGCAGAACGCCGACGCCGATCCGCTGCCGGCCGTCCACACCAGATAACCGGTGATCAGCAGGCCCAGCACCGCCAGTGCCAGCATCACGCGGTCCGGAGGCGTGACCGGTCGTGGCGCAGCGACGGTGGGACGGTCGCGGTGCACCGCGCGCTTCTTCTTTCGGGTCATGCGTTACTCCGGCGAGGCGACGCGCTACTCACAGCGCGTACTTGTTGGTGATCGGGTAACGGCGCTCGCGGCCGAAGGCGCGGCGCGACACCTTCGGCCCGGGCGCGGCTTGGTGGCGCTTCCACTCGTTGATGCGCACCAGACGCAGCATGCGGTCGACCGTGGCGGCATCGAAGCCGGCGGCGACGATCTCGTCGCGCGACTGTTCCTGGTCCACGTAACGGAACAGGATGGCGTCCAGCACGTCGTACGGGGGCAGCGAATCCTGGTCCTTCTGGTTCTCGCGCAGCTCCGCGGACGGCGGACGGTCGATCACGGCCGGCGGGATCACCGGCGCGCCGCCGACCGTATTGCGCCAGCGTGCCAGCGCGAACACCTCGGTCTTGTACAGGTCCTTGATCGGCGCGTAGCCGCCGCACATGTCGCCGTAGATGGTGGCGTAACCCACCGCGTATTCGCTCTTGTTGCCGGTGGTCAGCAGCAGCCCGCCGAACTTGTTGCTCAGCGCCATCAGGATCACGCCGCGGCTGCGCGACTGCAGGTTCTCCTCGGTGGTGTCGGCGGGCTTGTCGCCGAACACCGGACCGAGCGCCTCGAGGAAGCCCTTGAACGGCGCCTCGATCGACACCGCTTCCAGCTTCACGCCCATCGCCGCGCATTGTTCCGCCGCCAGGTCGTTGGACAGGTCGGCGGTGTAGCGCGACGGCATCCGCACGGCGGTGGCGTTCTCGGCCCCCAGCGCGTCCACGGCCAGCGCCAGCACCAGCGCCGAGTCGATGCCGCCGGACAGGCCCAGCCACACTTTCGTGAAGCCGTTCTTCCCGCAGTAGTCGCGGATGCCGCGCACGATCGCGCGCCATGCCAGCGCATCGCGGCTCTCGTCGCCGTCGTCGACCCAGACGACGGGGCTGAAAGTCCGCGCCGCCACGTCGAAATCGACCACCAGCCACTGGTCGGTGAACGCCGCCGCGGCCGGATGCACGGCGCCGTCGCCGTCGGCCACCACCGACGCACCGTCGAACACCACCGCGTCCTGCCCGCCCACCACGTTGAGGTAGGCCAGCGCCATGCCGGTCTCGCGCGTGCGTTCGGCGATCAGCGCATCGCGCTGGGCATGCTTGTCGCGGTCGAACGGCGAGGCGTTCGGCACCAGCGTCAGCACCGCGCCGGCCCTGGCGGTGTCGGCCAGCGGCTCGGGAAACCACAGGTCCTCGCAGATCACCAGCCCCAGCGGCACACCCTTGACCTCGAAGGTGCAGGCGCCGCCGTCCGGGTCCACGTCGAAATAGCGGCGCTCATCGAACACCGCGTAATTGGGCAGTTCGCGCTTGCGGTAGGTCGCCTCGACCGCACCGTCGCGCAACACGCTGGCCGCGTTGTAAACCACGCTGCCCGCGCTCTGCGGCCAGCCCACCACGGCGACGATGCCGTGCGTGGTGGCGGCGATCTGCGTCAGCGCCGTCTCGCAGTCGGCCAGAAAACGCGGGCGCAGCAGCAGGTCCTCCGGCGGGTAGCCGCTGACCGCCAGCTCGGGGAACAGCACCACGTCGGCTCCGTACTCGTCGCGCGCCTCGGCGATCATGCGCTGGATGCTCGCGCTGTTCTGCGCGACGCCGCCGACGGGGAAGTCGAACTGCGCCATGGCGATGCGGAGGGTGTGGGTCATGTCAGCCTTCGGTGTCTGCCCCTTCCCCCGCATGCGGGGGAAGGCTGGGATGGGGGCGAGTGTCCGAAAGTCGGCGGAGGATCAGCGCCCGGACACCTTCGAGGTTCGCCATGACCTCATTATTCCAGAAGCGCAGCACACGGAACCCTTCGCGATGCAGGAAGACCTCGCGGTCGCGATCCGAAGCAGCGTCCATGTGCTGACCGCCATCCACCTCGATGATCAGTCCTGCTTCCAGACAGGCGAAATCGGCGATGTAGGGGCCGACGGCATGCTGGCGACGGAAGCGGAAGCCTTCCAGTTGCCGCCGGCAGAGAATGCTCCACAGGCGGCGTTCCGCGAACGTCATGTCGCGGCGGAGCTCGCGCGCGCGGTTGCGTTTCTGTCCTTGGCGCATGGGCACGTCCTGTGCGGTGGCTGACGGTGCAGTTTGCCCCCATCCCAGCCTTCCCCCGCAAGCGGGGGAAGGGGCTGACCGCGCACGGATCGGGATCGGGATCGGGATCGGGATCGGGATCGGGATCGGGGTCGGGATCGGGATCGAGGTCGGGATCGGGGTCGGGGTCGGGAACTGGGACCGCGACCGGGCGACTCCGCCGATCTCGGACACGGCCCCCTCCTCCGCTTGCGGGGGAGGGTTGGAGTGGGGGCGACGAAGCCCATGCCTCCACACTTGCCCAGAAAAAATCCGAGCGCCCCCGAAAAACAGAAAGCCGCCCGAAGGCGGCTTCCCGTACTACGTCCTAAGGCCCGATTTACTTCTTCAGGCGCGCCGCAATCGCCGCACCCAGGTCGCCCGGCGAGCGGACCGTGGTGACGCCCGCGGCTTCCATCGCCGCGAACTTGCCCTCCGCCGTGCCCTTGCCGCCGCTGGCGATGGCGCCGGCGTGACCCATGCGCTTACCGGCCGGGGCCGACGCACCGGCGATGAAGCCGACGACCGGCTTCTTCACGTGCGCCTTGATGTACTCGGCGCCGGCTTCCTCGGCGTCGCCGCCGATCTCGCCGACCATGATGATGCCTTCGGTCTGCGGGTCTTCGTTGAACAGCTTCAGGCAGTCGACGAAGTTCAGACCGTTGATCGGGTCGCCGCCGATGCCGATGCAGGTCGACTGGCCCAGGCCCACTTCGGTGGTCTGCTTGACCGCTTCATAGGTCAGCGTGCCCGAGCGCGACACGATGCCGATCTTGCCCGGCATGTGGATGTGGCCCGGCATGATGCCGATCTTGCACTCGCCCGGGGTGATCACGCCGGGGCAGTTCGGGCCGACCAGCACGGTGTCCGGATGGGCGCGGGTCAGCACGTTCTTGACGCGCAGCATGTCCAGCACCGGGATGCCTTCGGTGATGCAGACGATGACCTTGATGCCGGCCGCGGCCGCTTCAAGGATGGCGTCGGCCGCGAACGGCGGCGGGACGTAGATGACGGACGCGTCGGCGCCGGTGCTCTTGACCGCATCGGCCACGGTGTCGAACACCGGCAGGTCGATGTGCGTGGTGCCGCCCTTGCCGGGCGTGACGCCGCCGACGACCTGGGTGCCGTACTCGATCATCTGGGTGGCGTGGAAGGTGCCCTGCTGGCCAGTGAAGCCCTGCACGATCACCTTGGTGTTCTTGTTGATCAAAACGCTCATGGATAGTTCCTTCGGTGTCGTGGATCAGGCGGCAGCTTTGACGGCAGCGACGACCTTCTTGGCACCGTCGTTGATGTTGTCGGCCGGGATGATGGCCATGCCGCTGTCGCGCAGCAGTTGCTTGCCTTCTTCCACGTTGGTGCCTTCCAGGCGCACGACCACCGGCACCTTGACGCCCACTTCCTTCACCGCGGCGATGATGCCCTCGGCGATCATGTCGCAGCGGACGATGCCGCCGAAGATGTTGACGAAGATACCTTCGACCTTGTCCGAGGACAGGATCAGCTTGAACGCCTCGATCACGCGCTGCTTGTTGGCGCCGCCGCCCACGTCGAGGAAGTTCGCCGGCTCGCCGCCGTTGAGCTTGATGACGTCCATGGTGGCCATGGCCAGGCCCGCGCCGTTGACCATGCAGCCGATGTTGCCGTCCATGGTCACGTAGTTGATGTCCATCTCCGAGGCCAGCACTTCGGTCTCGTCTTCCTGGCTCTTGTCGCGCATGGCGACCAGGTCCTTGTGGCGGAAGGCGGCGTTGTCGTCGCTGTTGAACTTGCCGTCCAGCGCGTACAGGTTGCCGTCGTCCAGGATCGCCAGCGGGTTGATCTCCACCAGCGCCAGGTCCTTCTCGTTGAAGATGCGGTAGAGGTTCACCATGATGCTGGCGAACTGACCCGCCTGCTTGGCGGTCAGGCCCATCTTGAAGCCGAACTCGCGGCCCTGGTACGGCTGCACGCCTTCGACGAAGTCGACGTTGAGGCTGTGGATCTTGTCCGGCGTCTCGGCCGCGACCTGCTCGATCTCCACGCCGCCCTCGGACGAGGCGATGTAGGTGATGGTGCGGGTGCCGCGATCGACCAGCACCGACAGGTACAGCTCCTTGACGATCTCGCCGGCGGTGGTCACCAGCACCAGGTTGACCGGCAGCTCGACGCCGGCGGTCTGGTAGGTGGCCATCTTGGTGCCCAGCATCTTGCCGGCGGCCGCCTTCACATCATCGACGGTCTTGCAGAACTTGACGCCGCCGGCCTTGCCGCGACCGCCCGCGTGGATCTGGGCTTTGACCATCCAGGGGCCGTTGCCGAGGGACTGGGCGGCCGCGACCGCTTCGTCTGCCGTTGCCGCGACTTTGCCGGCCGGGACCGGGATGCCGTACTCGGCCAGCAGCTGCTTGGCCTGATATTCGTGGAAATTCATGCGTCACCGTGGGTAGGGAACAGAAGACATCGCCCGGGCCGGGGCCACGGGGGCGGCGGCTGGGCGAGCCCCCTATTGTCGCCGACGCGGCCGGAGGGCGCAAAACCCGGGACCTAAGCCTTTGGTGGCAAAGGGCCGGCCGGGCGCGACGGCGGCCCGCATGCCTATACTGTGCCCCTCGCTACCGGGGAAGTACGCGTTTGCGCCAGGCCCAGTCGCTCCTGTCCCGCATCGAATCGGTCCCGCGCCGCGAACTGTATTTCTTCGCGCTCTACCGAGTGCTGGAAGCCGGCATCCTGGCGGCGCTGATGTTCAGCCCGCTGGGCAGCGTGCTGGGCGAGCCCCGCCACCCGGACCTAGGCACGGTGGTCACCATCGCCTACCTGGTGCTGGCGCTAATACTTTTCTTCGTTGGCCGCAGCGTGCAATGGCTGGTCTGGATCGTCTTCGCCAGCGTCTGCATCGACATCCTCGTCGCCGCCCTGATCACCCACGCCCTACCCAATGCCACCGCTGGCGTGGCGATGATGCTGCTGTTCAACGTCTCGGCGGCGGCGCTGCTGCTGCCGTCCACGCGGATGGCGCTGGTCGTGGCGCTGATGGCGATCGCCGCCCTGTTCGGCGAGTACTTGGTCACCCTCTTCCATGACCAGAGCGAGAGCCGCTCGCTGGCCGAGGTCATCATGTTCGCGGTCAGTTACCTGGCCCTGGCCTACCTGGCGCACCAGGCTGGTCAGAAGGCGCGCCACAGCCAGGCGCTGGCGGAGAAGCGTGGCGAGGAAGTCGCCAACCTGTTCGAGGTCAACGAACTGATCATCCGCCGCATGCGCACCGGGGTGCTCGTGGTCGACGCGGACAACCACATCAAGCTGGCCAACGAGGCCGCCAGCCTGCTGCTCGGCGAGGGCGGCGACGGCCAGGGTGCGGACGGCCAGGGCGTCTCGCTGCTGCATGCCGCGCCGGAGCTCGCCCGCCGCCTGCAGCGCTGGCGCAACGGCTGGCAGACCGACGAAACGCCCATGCAGTTCACCCCCGACCAGCCGGAAGTACAACCGCGCTTCGCCCGCCTGCTGGCCGACAGCGAGACCTCGCTGATCTTCCTGGACGACGCCACGGTGGTCTCGCGCCGGGCCGAGTCGCTGACCCTGGCCGCGCTGGGCCGCTTCTCGGCCAGCCTGGCGCACGAGATCCGCAATCCTCTGGCCGCGATCAACTATGCGGTGCAGTTGCTGGAAGAATCCCCGCACGTCAACGACGGCGACCGCCGCCTGCTGCAGATCATCCACCAGCAGTGCCAGCGCACCAACGGCATCGTCGAGAGCGTGCTGGGCCTGGCCCGTCGCGAACGCGCCACGCCCGAGCACGTCGACCTCAACACCTTCGTCCGCCGCTTCGTCGACGACTACCAGCAGACGCTCTCCATCGAGACCGACACGCTGGAAACCATCATCGGCGCCAAGGCGGTGCCGGCGCTGGTCGACCCGCGCCACCTGCAGCAGGTGGTGACCGTGCTGGTGCAGAACGCGCTGAACTACGGCCGCCTGCCCGGCGAATCCGCGCGCATCCGGGTGCGCGTGTTCAATGCCGAAGGCCGCCCCACCCTGGACGTGATGGACCGGGGCCCCGGCATTCCGGACGCCGTGGCGGCCCAGCTGTTCCGCCCGTTCTTCACCACCTCCGAGCACGGCACGGGCCTGGGGTTGTATATCGCCCGCGAACTCTGCCGCGCCAATCAGGCCACGCTGGAATACGTCCCCGTGCCCGGCGGCGGCGCCTGCTTCCGCGTCACCCTGCCCGGCCCGCATGCGCTGCTGCCGGCGTAGTGGCACACCCGGAATGCGGCAACCGCGGTGCCGGCATCATGTCCATCCGTCGCCTACCATGTTTAACATTCACTGGGTACACTGCCGGCACAGGGGCAGTAGGGGGAATGCATGAATCAAAGCCGTAGCGCCCTGATCGTCGACGACGAACGCGACATCCGTGAACTGCTGACGCTGACGCTGGGCCGCATGGGCCTGCGCATCGACACCGCCGCCAATCTCGGCGAGGCCCGCGAACTGCTGGGCCGCAACACCTACGATCTTTGCTTCACCGACATGCGCCTGCCCGATGGCAACGGCATCGACCTGGTCGGCGAGATCGCGCGCAACTACCCCAATACCCCGGTCGCCATGATCACCGCGTTCGGCAACATCGAGCTGGCGGTGGAAGCGCTGAAAGCCGGCGCCTTCGACTTCGTCAGCAAGCCGGTCGACCTGACCGTGCTGCGCGGGCTGGTGAAGCATGCGTTGGAACTGAACAACAGCGATCGCGCGCCGCCCGCTCCGCCGCCGCCGGAGCAGGCCAGCCGCCTGCTCGGCGCGTCGGCGGCGATGGATGGCCTGCGTGAAACCATCGGCAAGGTCGCCCGCAGCCAGGCGCCGGTCTACATCATGGGCGAGTCCGGCACCGGCAAGGAGCTGGTGGCGCGCACCATCCACGAGCAGGGCGCGAGGGCGTCCGGGCCGTTCATCCCGGTCAACTGTGGCGCGATTCCGGCCGAACTGATGGAAAGCGAGTTCTTCGGCCACAAGAAGGGCAGCTTCACCGGCGCGCATGCCGACAAACAGGGTCTGTTCCAGGCGGCCAATGGCGGCACGCTGTTCCTGGATGAGGTGGCCGAGCTGCCGCTGCCGATGCAGGTGAAGCTGCTGCGCGCCATCCAGGAGAAAGCCATACGCCCGGTCGGCGCGTCCGGCGAGGTGCTGGTGGACGTGCGCATCCTGTCGGCCACGCACAAGGACCTGGGCGAGTTGGCGGCCGACGGCCGCTTCCGCCATGACCTGTACTACCGCATCAACGTCATCGAGCTGCGGGTGCCGCCGTTGCGCGAGCGCACTGGCGACCTGTCGCAGCTGACCACGGCGATCCTGGAGCGTCTGGCCGCCCAGCACGGCCGGATGGCGCCTTCCGTCTCGCCGGAGGCGATGGAGGCGTTGGGGCGCTATCCGTTCCCGGGCAATGTGCGCGAGCTGGAGAACATCCTGGAGCGGGCGCTGGCCATGTCGGAGGGCCACAGCATCGAGATCGACGACCTGTACCTGCCGCAGGCGCCGGCCGGGAAGAAGTTCGGTGGCGACTTCAGCCCGGGCGAGGTGATCCGCGATGCGCCCGGCGCGCTCGACGTGGACCCGGCCGCGGGCGCGCTACCCGACTACATCGAGCAGTTGGAACGCGCGGCCATCCAGAAGGCGCTGGAGGAGAACCGCTGGAACAAGACCAAGGCGGCCGCCCAGTTGGGCATCACCTTCCGGGCGCTGCGCTACAAGCTCAAGAAGCTGGGGATGGAGTAGGCGGCGCAGAGTCTTCCGCCCCACGCATATATATGTCTCGCCACAAGCGTGCGCCGCATCGCACAGTGACCCGAGGGTGACGCATCACGTCACTTTATGACGTGACGGGTCATGTAACCAAAGGTGTGTCAGGGAATTGGCGCACGCGGCTGCGGAATGGCCATTCTCAAATGTGTGACACGATCCGGGAATGGACACAGTTCCCGATACACAACGCAAAAGAATGATGCGATAGTCCCGCCCGACTTCGGTGTCAGGGTTTCCTCCCGGGGAAGTGTGGGGGAATCGCTGGGGGTATCAGAAGTTGGCACGCATCCTGCTCTACATCCCTGCACGCGTCGTATCGCTGTACGCGGCGCCCACGGTCCATGTAGGGACACGGGGCTTGTGTCCCACAACCATCAAGCCAATCCTGAAAGGGGAAATACCATGAAGAAGAACGCCCAGGGCTTCACCCTGATCGAACTGATGATCGTCGTCGCCATCATCGCCATCCTGGCCGCCATCGCGCTGCCGGCGTACAACAACTACCGCATCCGTTCGGCCGAGAATGCGTGCCTCGGCGAAGCCAAGGCCTACATGAACGCCTACATCTCGGCTTCGGTTTCTGACATGACCCTGCCGTCCTTCACCGCCAGCGCTTGCACGGCGGGCGCCGGCGCCACCGGCACCTTCACCAGCGCCGATCCTGGCGTGCGTGACCCGGCCTGCGACCCGGATTCGGGCACCTGCTCGCTCAACTAATTTGAAAGGGCTCAGCCCAGTCAAATGATGAGTTGGAAAGCCCCTCGGAAGAGGGGCTTTTTTTCTGCCCTGCCCCCCCCCGCCAGCGAACAACATAGTTTAGAAGGTCATCGTACAGAGACGTCCATCACGATTCATACAAGAAACGTCCTGCTGCACGTTTTTCTGGCCCACTACTTGCTCTTGATTCGCCCAGAGGCAATCGTTGCCTGGGGACTTCAACATGCGCGGTACTGCACGCGGCTTCACGCTGATCGAATTGATGATCGTGGTTGCGATTATCGCCATCTTGGCGGCCATCGCGCTGCCCGCCTACAACAACTATCGCATCCGATCTGCAGAGAACGCGTGCCTAGCAGAAACTAAGAATTACGCCAGCTTCGCCTTGGCTGCGCTTTACAACGACACTTCCCAATCCGCACCGATTCTCGGTGCCTGCACAAGCATCGATGTGTTCACAGACATCAATACCGATATAAGCGGGACGCCCCAGTCGCCCGGCAACCGAGCAACGACCTGCGACATGAATACCGGAAGCTGCTCGTTGAACTAAGCTCGACGCCTGCGAACGCACCGCGATTGAAGCATAGCTAAACGTTCTCCCGTGCTTGCGAAAGAAGCCGTCGATAACATTAGTAGCGCAAAAAGCATACCGCACCTCTTGCTTTTGGTCAGGCGCCTGGAAACTAGCCTCATAGGATCTCCGGCATGCGAACATCTGCATTCCGGCCAAGGCGTCTAACCACTCGAATGCGAATGCCCCATACCCGCGGTCGTTTCCTTCTCCTAAGCTGTCTCGTCGCACTGTTTGCGGGCATCGTGTTTGTCCCCGGGCTGCCCGGCGCCTTTGTTTTCGATGACATCCCAAACATCGTCAACAACAAAGCGGTGCATTTGACCCGCCTAGATGCGGAGGCACTGCATGAGGTGGCATTCAGTCCGCAGTTGTCTGGCTCAATGCGGGTGCTGCCCACACTCAGTTTTGCACTAGATTACTGGCGCGGCGAAGGCGCAGATGCGGCAACCTTTCGAATTACGAACATCGTCATCCATGCGCTAACCGCTTTTATGTTGGCGTGGTTCTTCCGTAGCTTGCTGCTGGCCTCAGGACTCGCGGCCGAAAGAGTGCGTTGGGCTGCCCCGGTCCTCGCGCTGGCATGGGCCGCTCATCCGCTGCATGCGTCATCGGTACTGTATGTCGTACAGCGCATCCAGACCATGGGTACGCTGTTCCTGATTCTGGCTCTTTGGACCTACCTCGTTGCCCGCAAGGCACAGATTGAAGGCCGCTCTGGTCGGACGGGTATGCTGCTTACCGTGATGCTCTGGTTCGCAGCTTTGGGCTGCAAAGAGGACTCCGTTCTTCTACCTGCATATACTCTAGCTCTGGAGTTGACGGTACTGCGCTTCGGCGCAGCCGACATGCGTTTGGCCAAGAACCTTCGCCGTTGGTACACGATCGCAGCAATCGCTGGCGCTGCGGCCTACCTGTTTCTGGTGGTGCCTCATTTCTGGCACTGGGATGCGTATCCAGGCCGGAATTTCTCTACGTTGGAGCGACTGCTGACCCAGGCCCGCGTACTCTGTTTGTATCTGTCACAAATCATGTTGCCCGCGCCGCAACATATGCCGTTCTACTATGACTGGATACAGCCGTCGCGCAGCCTACTGCAGCCATGGACCACGCTTCCGGCCATTGTCGCGCTGCTGTGCTTGCTGGGCGCTGCTTGGCGCTTTCGCATGCGCTGGCCCTTGTTTTCCTTGGGTGTCTTCCTGTTCTTCAGTGCACACTTCGTCGCCAGCAACGTGGTGGGACTTGAACTCGCTTTCGAGCATCGCAATCATTTCGCGTTAGTAGGTGCCGTTCTGGCCATCGGCAGTATTCTCGTATATGTCAGCCAGCGCATAAGGATGCCGAGCGGCGCAGCGACCTTCACCTGCATTACGCTGCTGATAGCGCTCGGCGGGGCCACCGCATGGCGTGCGCATAGCTGGAGTGGAAAATTGAAGCTCGCGCACACGAGCACCGAACTCGCACCACACTCAGCTCGAGCATGGATTGCGCTGTGTTCAAGCTACTTCCAGGAAGGCGGTGGCGCAAAGAAGGAAAACCCCTATCTAAGCCAAGCGATCGACGCATGCGCCCAAGGAGCAAACAACGCTCCGTATGCGCTCAACAGCACCGCGCTTCTGGTCGTTCTGAAGACTCTCCGCGGCGATGTAACTCAGCAGGATTGGGACCGATTCCAGCAAAGACTGGAGACGGTAAGCATGAGTTTCGACAACCGCAGGGCACCTCAAATCCTCACTCATCATGCGCTCAATGGCGTCGAGCTGGACAAGCAAGGGTTGCTCAAAGCACTTTCAACCTTGGTTCAGAGGGCACCTTTGAATCCTGCTGAGGTTGCCTCAATCGGAAACTTCGTCATGAACGATCTTTCCGAGCCGGATCAGGCAATGCCTTACTTCATCAAAGCGATAAGCGCCGCACCACCCTACGATGTCTATTCTCAGGAGCTTGCTGCTGAACTGAGAGAGAAAGGCAGGCCAGATCTAGCAAGGACAATCGACAAACTCGTGGCTAGCAGGCTTGCTGCCCCTGCAACCCCCGTCCAGACACCCAACAACTGAACTAGATCGCCCGCTCCCAAAACGGAAGCTACTCGCCCACGCGATCAAGGATGTCACGCCATTCGCGCTCGATCACCTCAGCCGATAATTGTCGCTCGAAGTAGATGCGCGCTTCTGCTCCTAGAGTCGACCGTGCATCGGCATCAGCGGCAAGAGCCATAATCACCCTCACGAGCTCTTCTGCCGCATCATCATTGCCCGCCGAGGTCAGAAAGATTGCCGGAAGCGGTGGCCGGTCAGCCGGCAACGCATAGTCAGCCTGTGTCACTACTGCCTTGCCTGCCGCCAACGCGTAGTAGAGCTTGAATGGCAGTACGCGCGACGCTTTTCCAGCTCCACCGAACACGCCTAGACAGATGTCGGCAGCCTCGATCTCGCGCGCGATGCTACTCATGGATCGCCACTCGCGCACCCAACGAAAGTTGGCCGGCGCGCCCTTGCTGATGAAATCTTCGACCAATCCCCCCTGCTGGCCATCACCAACGAGCAGGATCTCTATGCCCTCGATGCTTGCCAGCTTATCTGAAGCGGCGAGCACCACCTCTACTCCATGAAGAGGCACCAGGGTTCCGACAAAAAGTACCCGCAAAGCGCCAGTTCGGGCAGCAACTGGTGGCCCAAGAAATAGCTGCTCATCAATCGCGAGCGGCAATGATCTCACCTGGCCTGGCGACAGCGAAAAATCCGAGATCATCTGACGCTTATTCGCTTCGGTATCGACCAGCACCAAGTCAGCCGCACGCAATGCTCTACCCTCGAAAAAGCGTACGACGCGCGAAAGAACTCCCTTTGAATTTCCATTGCCACGATCCCTGAACATAGAATCCCACAACGAAACATAGGCATCCGCCATGCAATACGGTCGCCACCGTGCTGGAATCATGGATAACCACCACAGCGTAAGGGGCGCGGGATACGGCAAGTAGGCGACATCACCACGCTTGAAAGTCGCACAAAGGCCAACAGCCTGAACGAATCCGCCCGCCCCGAGCCGCAACATCAGACTAAGTCGTGGCAGCAGACGACCCCGGACCAGTTGCCACAGCCGGGTCTCGTCCGGCAACCAGTCGGCGTGGTCCCGCACATCCCATTGCCCGTTGCGCCGCAGAAGTCTCACAGTGTTCACTGCGTTCGGATAGCCATCTCCGCGCATGGCAACGCCGGCGACCAGCAGGCGCTTCACGCTTCAGCACCATCTACTTTTCGGCCAACAATCACCAGATTCAATGGGTTTGGCGGTTCTTCTCCGATCAACATTGCGCTCTCGTCAAAGCCGAACTGCGCCACGGGAATTCTCTTGTCGGCACCCACTTTTCCTGGCCTAGTGCGTAGCGAATGAAGAAAATCTAGTCCACGCCGACGCAACATCTCAGGCAAGATTGGCAGAGTGAAGGGCAGTGTCAGCCATTTGGTTTTCCGGTACCGTCGGATCTCCACACCAGCCACATCCCATGCCGCCCCCATCTTCAGCGACGCTGCGATAGCGAAATACTGGCCCACCTTGTGCTCGAGTTGCGCACGGGAGTACTCGCGGACATGCCAGCGATTCCACGGGCGCTGGCCTGGCAGCAGCCGATGCTTGCGGTCGGGCGTCACCACGACGACAACTCCTCCCGGCTTCAGCACTCTTTGCGCTTCCCTCAAGTAACCACCGTCATCCCAGACGTGTTCGATCACCTGAAACGACAACACCACATCAAACGATGCGTCCGCGAACGGAAGTACCCTTCCGCCTTCAATCCGAGAAAATGAAACGTTATCGCGCGAGTAGCGCTGCTGCGCAAACGCAACCGCTGCCCCATCGACATCCACGCCGTGAACCTTCTCCGCGTGTTCGGCTATGCGCGCCGCGCCATAGCCGCTTCCACAGCCAAGATCCAGAACGACTTTTCCCGCACAGAACTGCTTGGCGAAAGCATACGAGGCGGTATGCATTATGTAGATGACGTAGGCATCCACGGAGCGCACGTACGCATCTTCGATCATCCGTTCTCCGGAAACTTCAAGATCAGTCATTGTCCGCCCCCACCTGCTTGATTCGGGCTCGCAAGACTGCAGCCCCGAGAAAACTGATGACATCACCGACCATGGTGACGACGCGTGCCAGCAGCACGAAGACCACAAGCTTTTCGGAGCTGGCAGCGCCCTGCAGCAGCATGAGCATGATGCCCTCGCGTGCGCCCAAGCCGGCTGGCGAGCCTGGCGTCATGAATCCCAGCAACCACGACAACGCAAACGCCGAGGTCACCACGGGATAGCTCAGGCTCGTGGATTCCCCCAGAGCGATCGCTACGCACCATAGCCCGGCACCGATCAGAAGATAGTTGAAAGCGTACGCCGACAGTGCCGCACTCGTTGCCCTCCATCCGGGCATAGCGACGAGTGCAGCAAGTGTGCCGGCAACCTTGCCGCCTGGACGATAGCGTCCTGATAGTCGGAAAACCGAAAGCAGTAGTACAGCAGCGCAGAGGAACCCCGCTGAAACCATGAGTAGGTTGACATGGTCGGACCCAAGCGATGACAAACCGCGCCCGCTTGCCACCAGCGCGAGGAGACCGACGACCACGCTGGCTGCTATGGCCAGTACCGTCTCTTGGGTCACCGTGGCAACCAGCGAAGTGGGAGCCATGCCCTCTCGCATGGCCAGGGTCGCGCGCGCCGCATGCTGTGCGATGTTGCCTGGGATGTACTTTGCGAGCTGTGACAGGCCAAGGGTCATCGACAGCACCGCAGGCGACCATGACTCGGAACGCGCAGACAGAAGTAAGGACCATGCCCAGCCCGTGACGGGAATGATGAAGGCGTACAGGACTGCGGCTATGGACACCGCCAGCCACACACTTCCGGATGCGAAGGCCTGCCGCAGCATGGCCGGATCGAGCGCCTTTGAAGCAACGATCAAAAAATAGACCGTCAGTGCCAGCGCCAGGATGCCTGCCGCAAAGCGCCAGAACCGCCTCATTCTTTCCTTGCCAGCACGAGGTAGCCCGTTCCCCAGTCCGTGCGGGAAGCCAAGCTCTGGACTACGCTCGAAAGGCGTAGCAGCGCGTGACCCAACGGGGAATCCAGCCACTTGAACTTCCTGATGTAGTAGTCCCTCTCGACACCGCTTTCGCCGGTCGCCTCCGACTTGCTGACGCTACCCTGCCGTTCGCGCAATGCGCGCTTGTAGAATTGCTCGCCATACCACTCGGTAAGATTTCCCAGTGGAAATCCATAGCATTCGATGTGCTCGATGACGAAGCCCTTCGAGACCAGCAGGTTCTTGAGGTCCTGCCGTCCGTATCTGCGCCAATGACCCGCCCACTCATCCCCCGCGCCCCATCGGCTCTGGTGGGCGGGCACGGATAGGCAGAGCCTTCCACCTTGCACCAGCCATCCTGCCCATTCTTCGATGGCCGCACCATCGTGTTCAATGTGCTCAAGCACATCGAAGGCGCACACGATCTCGCGGTCCTGGTGCCAGACGGGATCCGGCGCGGCAATGATCACCTGCTTTCCATCCCCTGACTTAGCTATGGCAGATGCCAGCGCGCGCGCGCGCGCGGAGGTCTCGATCCCCGTGGCCTCGTCACTGCGCTGCGCGAGTTCGTGCAACAGCGAGCCCCCGCCACACCCCACTTCTACAAGCCTTCCCAGGGATGATTCGGCCAACAAGCGCATGATGCGGTCTCGGCGCAACAGGAATCTCGGGGTCGGCACCCAACCAAGCTCAGGAGCAACCACCCCAAGCAACGGACTGGTCTTCATGCGCGCCGCTCCGCCTCGTGTCTTTGTCCAGCAGGCATGCTCAGTCTTTCCGATACGTCAGCGCGGTGATCTGCTCCGAAATCAATCCGATCAGGAACACGATGACGGCAGCGCTGAACAGAAGCACGCTCATATTGGTGAACCGTCCATCGGTCGCAAACGTATACGCATAGTACGCAAGCCCGATGAGAAAGAAGGTCGCACTTGTCGGCGCGAACAGCTTCAAAGGCGAATACAGCGTGGCGATCTTGAAGATGATCAGCAGGAAGCGGACGCCATCGCGGAGCGGCCGGATATGGCTCTTGCCCAGGCGCTTGGCCACGGGAATCGGCAGATAGGCCACCGCGTAGGCGCTGCGGAAGAACGCCATGGTGCTGGTGGTCGGATAGCTGAAGCCATTGGGCAGCAGGTGGATGAACTCCCGGAACTTCTCGGCCCGCACCACGCGGAAGCCTGAGGTCAGGTCCTTCACGTCGAAGCCCGTCATGCGGCTGGCCAGCCAGTTGTAGAAGGCGTTCGCCGCGCCCCGGTGCACGCCCGCCTGCCCCGACCAGTCGCGTGCGCCGACGACCATGTCGAAGCCCTCGTCCAACTTCGCCAACAGGCCATCGATTGAGGAAGGGTCGTGCTGGCCGTCCGCATCCATGAATACCAATACTTCACCGCTGGCGGCCCTGGCGCCGCGCTTGATTGCTGCGCCGTTGCCCATTGAGTAGGGAGAGGACAACACCTTGGCCCCCAAGTTCGCAGCAACGCCAGCGGTGTCATCGGTCGAACCGTCGTCCACCACGATCAGTTCCGCATCAGGCATGAGTGCCCGCAGCGAGGGCAACGTACGGCGCAAGCCCTCGGCCTCGTTCTTGGCCGGAAGGATGACGGATATGGTCATTAATTTCCCCTTTTCGATAGGGTAGCCGGAAGCTTGCGCGCCGGGGAACCCGTCAAGTAGCGCAAATGGACCCCGGAGCGGTACCTTGAGCCGTCCAACACCGCCGCTCCCACTCTCATCGCCCCCCCAGAGGTTTGAGCTGCCACCCGTGCCAGGGCATGTCGGTCACACTTTTGCCTCCCCGAGCCGCCGTGTTGACGTTGTTTGCGCTTAAAGTTGGCGCGTTACTTGCTTGTTCTCCATTCTCGGGGAACCCCAACGACAGGTGGTCAGCATGCACCGCGATGCAAGAGGCTTCACATTGATCGAAATCCTGATCGTCGTGGCGATCATCGCCATCCTGTCCGCGATCGCCCTGCCGGCCTACAACGGGTACCGGACGCGCAGTGCCGAGAGTGCGTGTCTGGCGGAAATGAGAAACTACGCCGGCGTCTCATTGGCGGTAATCCGTAATGGCGACACGCCCGAGGCTGCGCCACAACAGGCCTGCGCGAACGCAGACGACGCCACCGCTGTGGGGGCGAACATTACCGGGACCCCGCAGCAACCGGGCAACCGGCAAACCCAGTGCAATATGACGACCGGCGACTGCCAGCTCCAGTGACCCCGCCGGAAACGTAAGGACGGTGTCCCCGATATCCATCGCCCCCCTCGAACAATCGACCTAGCGCAGCGATGCGCGCGATTTCACCGCTTTTTGCAGGAACTGAAATGCCATGAACGCAGCCATTGCACCTAATCTCGTCGGCATCACAGGGCTCGCCCGCAGGCTCGTCCAGGACGGTGCCCTGGAGGAAGCCTCTGCCCGGGCCGCCATGGCAAGTGCCACCGAGGCGAAGGTGCCGCTGCCCCAATGGATTGCCGAAAAGCGCTTGGTGACGGCACCCCAGCTGGCGGCGGCCAATGCCATGGAGTTCGGCATGCCATTGTTGGATGCGCAGGCGTTCGACTCCAGCCACAGCGCCATCAAGCTTGTCAGCGAGGAACTGCTGCAGAAGCACCAAGTGCTGCCGCTGTTCAAGCGCGGCAACAAGCTGTTCGTGGGTGTGGCCGACCCGACCCGCAGCCATGGAGCCTTGGACGAGATCAAGTTCCATACCAATCTGATCATCGAACCCGTGCTGGTGGACGAGGACCAGCTCCGACGCACGCTGGACCAGTGGCAGAACGCCGCCAATGCCCTTTCGAGCAACTTCGGCGACGATGACGACGGGCTGGAAAGCCTCGACGTGGAAGCAGGGGACGAGGACGGCGCGAGCGAGGGAGCCGTCGACGCCAAGGGCGATGACACCCCCGTGGTCAAGTTCGTCAACAAAGTCCTGGTGGACGCAATCAAGCGCGGCGCCTCGGACATCCATTTCGAGCCCTACGAGAACGATTACCGCGTGCGCTTGCGCGTGGACGGCATATTAAAGCAGGTGGCCAAGGCCCCGACCAAACTCAAGGACCGCATTTCCGCGCGCATCAAGGTGATGGCACAGCTCGACATCGCGGAAAAGCGCGTGCCGCAGGACGGCCGCATCAAGCTGAACCTGTCCAAGAGCAAGCAGATGGACTTCCGCGTCAGCACCCTGCCAACACTGTTCGGCGAGAAGGTGGTGCTGCGTATCCTGGATGGCAGCGCCGCCAAGCTGGGCATCGACAAGCTGGGCTACGAGGCGGACCAGCAGAAGCTGTTCGAGGACGCCATCCAGAAGCCCTACGGCATGGTGCTGGTCACCGGCCCCACCGGCTCTGGCAAGACGGTCAGCCTGTACACCGCGTTGGGCATTCTTAACGACGAGACCCGCAATATCTCCACGGCGGAAGACCCGGTGGAAATCCGCCTGCCCGGCGTCAACCAGGTGCAGCAGAACGTCAAGCGCGGCATGACCTTCGCGGCCGCCCTGCGCAGCTTCCTGCGCCAGGATCCGGACATCATCATGGTCGGCGAGATCCGCGACCTGGAAACTGCCGAGATCGCCATCAAGGCCGCGCAGACCGGCCACATGGTGCTGTCCACTCTTCACACCAACGACGCCCCGCAGACCATCGCCCGCCTGATGAACATGGGCATCGCGCCTTACAACATCACCAGCTCGGTGACGCTGATCATCGCCCAGCGCCTGGCGCGCCGACTGTGTTCCAAGTGCAAGCGACCGGTGCAGTTGCCGCCGCAGGCGTTGCTGGCCGAGGGCTTCAGCGACGCGGAGATCGCCACCGGCTTCACCGTCTACGAGGCCGTCGGCTGCGACGAATGCACCAGCGGCTACAAAGGCCGTACCGGTATCTATCAGGTGATGCCGATGAACGAGGCCATCCAGGAGATCGTGCTGGAAGGGGGCAACGCGCTGCAGATCGCCGAGGCTGCGCAGAAGGTAGGCATCAAGGACCTGCGCCAGTCGGCCCTGCTGAAGGTGCGCAACGGCGTCACCAGCCTGGCCGAGATCAACCGCGTCACCAAGGACTGATACCGCGTCCCTCCCCGAAGCCCCGTAGGAACAAGCCATGCCCGCCATGCTCCCGGAAGCCCTGTAGGAGCGGGCCATGCCCGCGATGCTTTTCGATCACGGAAGGGAGAGCATCGCGCCCCAGGGCGCTCCTACAGATGTGCTGATTGGGTGAAGCGTCCGCCCGTGTGCCGAGGGGCATAGACGAGGTACTGCTGACGAGGCCCTGCTACGACATCGCCCGCCCCGGCGGCCCATATCACCGAAACCCGGCCCCCGTCACAGGCAGGACGCTTCCATTGGGCCGATTACCGGCTACCATGCGGCATTGACAGTCCGGGTGGGGAAATCCGGACAGGGGACTACCGATGGCCGTGACCCGCTCCGCTGCGAAGAAGACCGTGACCGCGCCCGTGCGCGAGAACCCGCTGAACCTGTTCGTCTGGGAGGGCACCGACAAGCGCGGTGTCAAGATGAAGGGCGAACAGCAGTCGAAGAACGCCAACTTCCTGCGTGCCGAACTGCGCAAGCAGGGCATCACGCCGAGCGTGGTGAAGGTGAAGGGCAAGCCCCTGTTCGGTGCGGCCGGCAAGCCGGTCTCGGCGAAGGACATTGCGTTTTTCAGCCGCCAGATGGCGACGATGATGAAGTCCGGTGTGCCGATGGTATCGTCGCTTGAGATCATCGAGAGCGGACAGAAGAACATCCGCATGCAGAAGATGGTCGAGCAGATCCGCTTCGACATCGAGGGCGGCTCCTCTCTGTACGAAGCCATCAGCAAGCACCCGGTCCAGTTCGACGAGCTGTACCGCAACTTGGTACGTGCGGGCGAGGCAGCGGGCGTACTGGAGACGGTGCTGGAGACTGTCGCCAACTACAAGGAGAACATCGAGGCGCTGAAGGGCAAGATCAAGAAGGCGATGTTCTACCCTGCGATGACGATTGCAGTGGCCATCCTTGTCAGCGCCGTCATCCTGATGTTCGTGATTCCCGAGTTCGAGAAGACCTTCGCAAGCTTTGGTACCGAATTGCCGGCGTTCACCCAGATGATCATGGCCGCCTCTCGCTTCATGGTCAGCTACTGGTGGTTGCTGCTTATCATTATCGGCGGCGCCTCGTTCCTGACGTCGTTTTTCTTCAAGAGGTCTCCGGCATTCCAGCATGCCGTCGACAAGGCCATCCTGAAGATACCGGTGATCGGACAGATCATGCACAACTCGTCCGTCGCGCGTTTCGCACGCACCACGGCGGTGACCTTCAAGGCTGGCGTACCTCTGGTGGAGGCCCTGGAAACGGTCGCTGGCGCGACTGGCAACACCGTATACGAGAAAGCAGTGCACCGCATGCGCGATGACGTGTCCGTGGGCTATCCACTTAACATGGCCATGAAACAGACCCAGCTGTTCCCCCACATGGTGGTACAGATGACGGCTATCGGCGAAGAGGCCGGTGCACTCGACACCATGCTGTTCAAGGTGGCGGAGTACTTCGAACAAGAGGTCAACAATGCCGTGGACGCATTGTCGAGCCTCATGGAACCCTTCATCATGGTCATCATCGGCGTGCTGGTCGGTGGCCTGGTCATCGGCATGTACCTGCCGATCTTCAAGATCGCGGCAACGGTCGTCGGCTAAGTAGTGGCATTCCTCGATCAGCACCCCGAACTCGGGTATCCGGTGGTGGCAGGCCTTGGCCTGCTGGTGGGCAGCTTCCTCAATGTGGTCATCCTGCGGCTGCCGCGGCGGCTGGAGTGGGAGTGGAAGCGCGACGCGCGCGAGGTGCTGGAGGAGCCGGAGCTGTACGATCCGCCGCCGCCCGGGATCGTGGTGGAGCGCTCGCACTGCCCGCACTGCAAGACCGCGCTCTCCTGGTACGAGAACATCCCGCTGTTCAGCTGGCTGGCCCTGCGCGGCAAGTGCCGGCACTGCAAGGCGCCCATCTCGCCGCAGTACCCGATCGTCGAACTGCTGACCGCCCTGCTGGCGGTGGCGTCGGTG
The DNA here is from genome assembly GCF_001427635.1 of Pseudoxanthomonas sp. Root65. Classification (NCBI taxonomy): domain Bacteria; kingdom Pseudomonadati; phylum Pseudomonadota; class Gammaproteobacteria; order Lysobacterales; family Lysobacteraceae; genus Pseudoxanthomonas; species Pseudoxanthomonas sp. Root65. Next base: position 2,120,147 of record NZ_LMHA01000001.1, on the reverse strand, counting down.
TGGCGGTTCGGCTTCGGCTGGCAGGGCTTCGGCGCGGCGCTGCTGAGCTGCTACCTGGTGGCGCTGAGCGGCATCGACCTGCGCACGCGGCTGCTGCCCGACCAGTTGACGCTGCCGTTGATGTGGCTGGGTCTGATCGGCAGCCTGGACAATCTCTACATGCCGGCCAAGCCCGCGCTGCTGGGCGCGATAGCCGGATACGTATCGCTGTGGCTGGTGTGGTGGCTGTTCAAGCAGGTGACCGGCAAGGAAGGCATGGGGCGCGGCGATTTCAAGCTGCTGGCCGCACTGGGCGCCTGGGTCGGACTGAGCGGCGTGCTGCCGATCATCCTGATTTCCTCGCTGGTCGGCGCCGTGGTCGGCTCGGTGTGGCTGGGCATCAAGGGCCGCGATCGCGCCACACCGATCCCGTTCGGTCCCTATCTGGCCATCGCCGGCTGGATCGTCTTCTTCTGGGGCCAGCAGATCGTCGACGCCTACCTGCGGTTCGCCGGGCTCAAGTAAGCCGTTTCTGGGACCTCGGCCCCGCATGCCCTGCCCCATAATCGTCCCATGAGCGAGTACTTCATCGGACTGACCGGCGGCATCGCCTCGGGCAAGAGCGCGTTGGAAAAAGCATTCGCCGCGCACGGCATCGTCGTGGCCGACGCCGACCTGCTGGCGCGCGAAGTGGTCCAGCCGGGCACGCCCGCACTGGCCGCCGTGGTGGAACGCTTCGGCAATGAGTTGCTGCAGGCCGACGGCCAGCTCGACCGCGTGGCCCTGCGCGTGCGCGTATTTGGCCATGACACGGAACGTCGCGCACTGGAAGCGATCGTGCACCCCGCCATCCGTCAGCGGCTGGAAGCGATCTGCCGTCAGGCCACCAGCCCCTACGCCATCGCGACGATCCCGCTGCTTACCGAAGGCGGTGGACGCGCGGCCTACCCGTGGCTGCACCGGATCCTGGTGGTCGACACACCCACCGACGTGCAGAAGCAGCGGCTGATGCAGCGTGACGGCATCGATGCCGCGCTGGCCGAAAAGATGATGGCCGCGCAGGCCTCGCGCGTAGAGCGGCTGGCGCTGGCGGACGACATCGTCGTCAACGACGGCGAAATCGCCCACCTGCAACGCGCGGCGGACGACCTGCACCGGCGCTATCTGGCGCTGGCGGCTTCAATGTTGTCGGTCTGAACCCAGTGGAAGACTGAGAACAGACGTCGAGGCGACCGCCGGCTGCTCAGACCGCCCGGTTCTCCTGCCACAGCCCCCGGATCGCGGCGATCCCCTGCGCACCGTGCCGGCGCGCATCGGCGATGTGGTCGGTCGTCATGCCGCCGATCGCGTAGATCGGCAGCGATACGCCCTCGCGCAGGCGGGCGAAGCCCGGCCATCCCAGCGGTTCGCCGTCCGGATGGCTGGAGGTCGGGTGGACGCTGCCCAGCAGCGCAAAGTCACAACCCAGCACCTCCGCCTGCTGCAGGTCGGCTGCCGTGTGGCAGGACGCGGCGACCGGCAGTCCGTCCGGCAGCGGCCGCGCGCCCAGTTCGACCAACTGTGCTGCGCGCAGGTGCACGCCCACCTGCAGGTCGCGGGCGAGATCGATGTCGCCGTTGAGCAGCACCTCGGCATCGGCCGCGCGGCAGCGCGCGACCGCCTCCATCGCGAGTGCGCGCCACGCGTCCCCGGACAGGCTGCGGACGCGCACCTGTACCCGGCGGATGCCCTGGGCCAGCGCCTGCTCCAGCGATGCCAGCCAGCGCGCCGGGTCCTCCGGTTCCGGCGTGACCAGATAGCGGTCCGGCTGCAGCAGCGCCGCCACCACCGGGCGATCCGCCGGCGGCATGTCGTAGCGCGTCAGCTTGTCCGGCGCGACCCAGGCGAGCGCCTGGCCTTCGTGCCCGCGCGGCGTCCCCTCCCATCCGGTCAGGTGCCGCACTTCCAGGCACAGCCGCTTGTCGGGGTACTGTTGCGGGACGCTGATGAGGTGCTCGCCCACGCGGGCCTCGATGCCGAGTTCCTCGCGCAGCTCGCGCACCAGCGCGTCTTCGGCAGTTTCGCCGGGCTCCTGCTTGCCGCCGGGAAACTCCCAGCGCCCGGCCAGGTCGCGCCCCTCGGTGCGGCGGGCGAGCAGGATGCGGCCGCGCGCGTCGGTGATGACGGCCGCCATGACGTGGATGGAGCGCAACGGAGTGGACATGGCGGAAGCTTGCCGGGAACCGGCAGGTAGACGCAAATAGTCCGGGTGTCTTCGGTGGCCGCAACGAAAAAGCCGCGCAGTGCGCGGCTTTTCCGGTTACAGGTGACGGCGTCGCTCAGGCCAGCTGACCGTGGCAGTGCTTGAACTTCTTGCCGCTGCCGCAGGGGCACGGATCGTTGCGGCCGACCTTGGGCGCGTCGCGGTGCGCCGGCATCGGACCGGACTGCACGTAGCCGCCCTGCGCCGCCGCCAGCTGGGCCTGCTCGGCTTCCTCGTCGGCGCTGTAGCCGCCGGCATCCTGGTGCTGGAACTGCATCTGCCGCGCCTGCGCTTCGGCCATCGCACGCTCCTGCGCTTCCAGCGCGGCGACTTCCTCCTCGCTGCGGATGCGCACGCGCGACAGCAGCGTGACCACTTCGCTCTTCACCCGCTCCAGCATGCTGGAGAACAGCTCGAAGGCTTCCTTCTTGTACTCCTGCTTGGGCTGCTTCTGCGCGTAGCCGCGCAGGTGGATGCCTTGGCGCAGATAATCCATGCGCGCCAGGTGTTCCTTCCAGTTCTTGTCGAGCACGGTGAGCATGATGTGCTTTTCCAGCGCCCGCATGGTCTCGTCGCCGATCGCCGCTTCCTTGTCGGCGAAGTGCTTGTCCATCGCCTCCTGCACGCGGCGCTCGATGGTCTCGGCATCGAGCTCCTCGGCCTCCTCGCGCCAGCGCGACACGGACAGGTCCACGCCCATTTCCTCGCCCAGTTCGCGCTCCAGGCCCTGCAGGTCCCACTGCTCGTCCACCGAGTTCAGCGGCACGAAGCGCGCCACCGTCTCGGCCACCACGTCGCCGCGGATACCGTCGATGTTGTCCTTCACCGAATCGGCGTCGAGCAGTTCGTCGCGCTGGGCGTAGATCACCTTGCGCTGGTCGTTGTTGACGTCGTCGAAGTCGAGCAGGTTCTTGCGGATGTCGAAGTTGTGCGCCTCGACCTTGCGCTGCGCCTTCTCGATCTGCCGGCTGACCAGCTTGTCCTCGATGACGTCGTCTTCCTTCATGCCGATCAGCTTCATCGCCTTCTGGACCCAGTCCGAAGCGAAGATGCGCATCAGGTTGTCTTCCAGCGACAGGTAGAAGCGGGACGAACCCGGATCGCCCTGGCGGCCGGAACGGCCACGCAGCTGGTTGTCGATGCGGCGCGATTCGTGGCGTTCGGTGCCGACGATGTGCAGGCCACCGGCGGCCTTCACTTCGTCATGGCGCTTCTGCCATTCGGCCTTCACCGCGGCGCGGTCGGCGTCGCTGGCGTCTTCCGGCAGCGCTTCGTATTCGGCTTCCAGCGAACCGCCCAGCACGATGTCGGTACCGCGACCGGCCATGTTGGTGGCGATGGTGATCGCCCGCGGACGACCGGCCTGCGCGACGATGTGCGCTTCGCGCTCGTGCTGTTTGGCATTGAGCACTTCGTGCGGCACGCCGGCCTTGGTGAGGAAGTCGGACAGCATTTCCGACGTCTCGATCGAGGTGGTGCCCACCAGCACCGGCTGGCCGCGCTGGTAGCAGTCCTGGATGTCGGCCAGCACCGCCTTGAACTTGCCCTGCCGGTTGAGGAACACCTGGTCCGGCGAATCCTTGCGCACGGTCGGGCGGTTGGTCGGGATGACGATGACTTCCAGGCCGTAGATGCTCTGGAACTCGAAGGCTTCGGTATCGGCCGTGCCGGTCATGCCGGACAGCTTGTTGTACATGCGGAACAGGTTCTGGAACGTCACGCTGGCCAGCGTCTGGTTCTCGCGCTGGACCGGCACGCCTTCCTTCGCCTCGACCGCCTGGTGCAGGCCGTCGGACCAGCGGCGGCCGGTCAGCGTGCGGCCGGTGAACTCGTCGACGATGACCACTTCGCCATCACGGACGATGTAGTCGACGTCGCGCTGGTAGATGGCGTGCGCGCGGAGCGCGGCGTTGAGGTGGTGCACGACGGACAGGTTGTTGGCGCCGTACAGCGGTTCTTCCTCGCTGATGATGCCGGCCTGCAGCAGCAGTGCCTCGGCATGCTCCATGCCCGCTTCGGACAGGTGCACCTGCTTGCCCTTCTCGTCGACCCAGTAGTCGCCCTCGCCTTCCTCGTTCTCCTGCTTGATCAGCTGGGGCACGATGCGGTTGACGCGGATGTACAGCTCCGGCGACTCGTCGGCCGGGCCGGAAATGATCAGCGGAGTACGGGCCTCGTCGATCAGGATGGAGTCGACTTCGTCGACGATGGCGTAATGCAGGCCACGCTGGAAGCGGTCGGCCCGCGACATGGCCATGTTGTCGCGCAGGTAGTCGAAGCCGAATTCGTTGTTGGTGCCGTAGGTGATGTCGGCAGCGTACGCGGCGCTCTTGTCGCCGTGCGGCATGCCCGGGTAGACCACGCCGACGCTCAGGCCCAGCCAGTTGTACAGGCGACCCATCCAGGCCGAGTCGCGGCGGGCCAGGTAGTCGTTGACGGTGACGACGTGGACACCCTTGCCTTCCAGCGCATTGAGGTAGGTCGGCAGCGTGGCGACCAGGGTCTTGCCTTCACCCGTACGCATTTCCGCGATCTTGCCCAGGTGCAGCACCATGCCGCCGATCAGCTGCACGTCGTAGTGCCGCATGCCCAGCACGCGGCGGCTGGCCTCGCGGCAGACGGCGAAGGCTTCGGGCAGGATCTTGTCGAGCGACTCCCCGCCGGCGATGCGCTGCTGGAACTCCGGCGTCTTCGCCTTCAGCTGCTCGTCGGTGAGCTTCTGCAGCTCTGCTTCCAGCGCGTTGATCTTGTCGACGGTGCGGTGCAGCTGCTTGAGCAGGCGCTCGTTGCGGCTGCCGAAGACACGGGTGAGCAGGTTGTTGATCATGTAGGGAACCGGAAAGGAAGGGAACGCCGGGGCGGCGCAGCGTGTGCGGCCCCAAAACGAAACAGGGCGCAAGGCGCCCTGTCTGGCAACACCGTATTGTAGCTTGGGGCGCCGCCCGGGGAATCAAGGCGGGCCGTCAGACCACCCGGTCCCCGATTGGTTCCGCGCGATCAGCCGCGCTTGACCTGGCCCACCGGCGTGGGGCCTTCGCCCAGGAACTTGCGCGGATTGACCACGCGCCCGTTCTCCCACACTTCGAAATGCACGTGCGCACCGGTCGAGCGGCCGGTCGAACCCGCCTTGGCGACTTCCTGGCCCACGCGGACCAAGTCGCCGGCCCGCACGCTGAGACGCGAGTTGTGCGCATAGCGGGTGACGTAGCCGTTGCCGTGATCGACGTCGATGACGTTGCCGTAGCCGCCCTTCACGCCGGCGAAGCTCACCACACCATCAGCCACCGACAGCACGGGATCGCCCACGCGCGCCTTGAAGTCGATGCCCTTGTGGTTCTGGCCGCCGCCGCCGAACGGATCGGCGCGACCGCCGAAACCGGAGGTGATGTAGCTGTTGGCGATCGGCATGCGGCCGGGGGTCGCATTGCGGTCCAGCTCGCGGTTGAACAGCAGCGCTTCCAGGACCGACAGCTGACGGCCGGAGGCGGCGAACTGCTGTTCCACCTTGTCGACGCCGTCCTTCAGGTCGGCCGGCTTCATGTCGTAGGACACGTCGTTGCCGCCCACGCCCACCGGCTCGTTGAAGTCGAATTCGCCGTCCTGCAGCTGGCCCACGCGGGTCAGGCGCTCGCCGAGCGCATTCAGGCGGTTGGCCTGTGCCTGCAGTTCGCCCAGGCGCGCGGCCATGGCGTTGATTTCCTGCTGGGCGCCGCGGCGGACCTGGTCCAGTTCGGCATTTCGCTGCTCGGCGCCCGCCTGCAGCAGCGAGACCTGCGCCATGCCGGCGGCACTGCGCCCGGCCACGCCGACCAGTAGTCCGGCCGCGACCAGCACCGCGGCACTGGCCAGCGGACGCGCGTGGAACGCGAGGCGGATGCGGTAGGCACCATGGGCGGACGCATGGGCCCACCAGGTACGCGTATTGTTTACGATCGTCTTAAAGCTCATAGATACCGATGTCTGATTCGAAGTCCAAGCCGCGCCGCGCCGGCATCGCACAACCTGCCCTGCAGGCCGCGCTGACGGATGCCGCCACCGACCCGGTGCGTCGCGCCCTCTGGCTCGACGCCTTGGAACAGCAGCTTCGCCCCTGCCTGCCTCCTGCCCTCGCGCCGCATTGCCGGTTGGCGAACGTGGCGGGCAAGCGGCTCGTTTTTATCGTCGACTCCCCCGTGTGGAACGCCCGGCTACGCCTGGCGGCACCCGAATTGATCAACGTGGCCCAATCCATCGGACTGGCGGTCACCGAAGTCACCGCCAAAACCAGCCCCGCGCCGCTCTCGAAGCCTGCGCAGGACCCGGTCGTACCCGTATCGGAGGCCTCCCGCAGAGGGCTGCAAGCGGCCCTCGACCTCCTGTCCGAACCGGACTCCGCCGGTACATCCACCCCTGGGGGCGGTCATCGCAGGGGCCGGAAAATTTGACTCGGCCATCACGAGGGACGGGGCATGGTAGCGGCCACCGCCCGTCGGGGCGTTAGCCAGAAGTTAAAACGGCGTTATTCCAGGACCCAATCTCTGATCGGGTTCACAGTTTCGCCAAGGCGTAACCATTCCCTCACCTCCGCGTGACGGGGGTGGGAAACCGGGCGACAACGGATTCACCGTCCCGACGGGACGGGGGTCTCAGACGGCCAGGGCCGGCGCCGCATAGGCGACGGGGGACGGCATGGCGCGGTCCTCGAACGTCACTTCTTCCCAGGCCGAGGTCTCAGCCAGCAGGGCGCGGACCAGCTTGTTGTTCAGCGCGTGGCCCGACTTGAAGCCCTCGTAGGCGCCCAGGATCGGCCGACCGGCGAGGTACAGGTCGCCGATGGCGTCCAGGATCTTGTGGCGGACGAACTCGTCCGTGTAGCGCAGGCCGTCTTCGTTCAACACGCGGAACTCGTCCAGCACGATGGCGTTGTCCATCGAGCCGCCGAGGCCGAGGTTGCGCTCGCGCATGTATTCTAGGTCGCGCATGAAGCCGAACGTACGCGCACGCGCGACTTCGTTGACGTAGGCGCCGGTGGAGAAATCCACTTCCGCCCGCGACTGCGAGGCCGGAATCATCGGATGGTCGAACTTGACGGTGAAGCCCAGCTTGAAGCCGTCGTACGGCTCGAACCGCGCCACCTTGTCGCCCTCGGTGACTTCCACCGGGCGGAGGATGCGGATGAAGCGCTTGGGGGCGTCCTGCTCGGCGATGCCGGCGGACTGGATCAGGAACACGAACGGACCGGCGGAGCCATCCATGATCGGCAGCTCGGCCGAGGACAGTTCCACATAGGCGTTGTCGACGCCGAGGCCGGCCATCGCCGACATCAGGTGCTCGACGGTCTGCACCTTCGCGCCCTCGCAGGTCAGCCCGGTGCACAGCGTGGTCTCGGTGACGAGCTCGGCGCTGGCGGGAATCTCCACCACCGGCGACAGGTCGACGCGCCGGAACACGATGCCGGTATCGACCGGAGCCGGGCGCAGGGTCATGTAGACCTTTTCGCCACTGTGCAGTCCCACGCCCGTCGCGCGGATCACATTCTTGAGGGTGCGTTGCTGGGCCATCAAAGGAATTCGCCGGTGGGGGGAACCTGAGCGGGCAGCGAGAATATCACGCAGACCACTGAATCTTAACGGAAGAACCGGTCTGTCCCACCCTTGCAACAACGCGCTGGTAAGCGCGCCGGGAAAGGGCTGCCGGACCGGCGAAGGTCCGGCAGCGAAGGGACATGGCAGTGCGACCACTACATCTGCTCCCTCCCCCCGTTCACGGAGGAGGGTTGGGGGTGGGGGCAAACCGAAGACCTGAAAGTCGGCCCTTCGATGCGTTGCCGAAGATCGTCGGCTCCGCTCGCCCCCCCCATCCCAGCCTTCCCCCGCAAGCGGGGGAAGGGGCACATCACATCAGTCCGCCTGGCGGCGCAGGAACGCGGGGATGTCCAGGTAGTCCGACGGCAGGTCCGCCGCCACCGGCGCGGAGGCCGGCGCCGACGGTGCCGGCGAGGCCGAGCCGCGACGCAGGCCCAGGCCGCTGGTGGCGGCGCTGATCGGGTCCATCGAGAAGCCGTCGTCGATCGGCATCCCGGTGGTGGCGTCGCGGACCAGCTTGATCGGCGCGCGCATCGGCTCGCGCAGGTCGCCGCCACGGCCGACCGGCTGGCGGGCGGCGTTGCGGTTCAGGCCGGTGGCCACCACGGTCACGCGCACTTCGTCCTGCATGTCCGGGTCCAGCACGGTGCCCACGACCACGGTCGCGTCTTCCGAGGCGAAGCCTTCGATGGTGCGGCCCACTTCGTCGAACTCGGCCATGGTGAAGTCCGGACCGGCGGTGATGTTGACCAGGATGCCGTTGGCACCGTTGAGGTTGACGTCGTCCAGCAGCGGGTTCTGGATGGCGGCCTCGGCGGCGGCCTGCGCACGGTCGTCGCCACGCGCCGAACCGGTGCCCATCATGGCCAGGCCCATCTCGCTCATCACGGTGCGCACGTCGGCGAAGTCGACGTTGATCAGGCCCGGACGGACGATCAGGTCGGCGATGCCCTGCACGGCGCCGAGCAGCACGTCGTTGGCGGCGCGGAACGCCTGGATCATGGTGGCGTTGCGGCCCAGCACGGTGATCAACTTCTCGTTCGGAATGGTGATCAGCGAGTCGCAGTGGTGGCTCAGTTCCTCGATTCCCTTCAGCGCGACCTGCATGCGGCGGCGACCTTCGAACGGAAACGGCTTGGTGACCACGGCGACGGTCAGGATGCCCATCTCCTTGGCCAGCTGCGCCACCACCGGAGCAGCGCCGGTGCCGGTGCCGCCGCCCATGCCGGCGGTGATGAACACCATGTCGGCGCCGTCCAGCGCGTCGATGATGCGCTCGCGGTCTTCCAGCGCGGCCTGGCGACCGACTTCCGGATTCGCGCCCGCGCCCAGGCCCTTGGTGACGTTGCTGCCCAACTGCAGCTGCAGCTTGGCGCCGCAGTTCTTGATCGCCTGCGAATCGGTGTTGGCGGTGATGAACTCCACGCCATCCACGCTGCCGTTGACCATGTGCGCCACGGCGTTGCCGCCGCCACCGCCCACGCCCACGACCTTGATCACCGCATTCGGGGCCATCTTTTCAACCAGTTCGAAATGTGCCATGTCCTTGTCCTCGTTTATTTAGTTATGTGTTGCTGGGTGGAACGGTGTTTCGGTATCGCGGAACTGCTTCGCCTCTTTAGTTGAGGAGTGAGCGGAGAGAAGTGAGGAGTGAGCAGAGCACGCCGCTCCTCGCCATTCCCGCCTCGCATCTCACGCCTCCTCTCACTCCTCGCTCCTCTTCACTCAGAACTCGCCCCTGTACCAGTTCTGCAGTTTCTTGAACCAGCTGCCCGCCTTGCCCGTGGGCAGCGACGGACGCCGGGGATGTTCGATCTGGCTGCCCATCAGCAGCAGGCCGACGCCGGTGGCGTGCACCGGGTTGCCGACCACTTCGCCCAGGCCGGTGACGTGCTGCGGGATACCGACGCGCACGGGCATCTGCAGCATCTCTTCGGCCAGTTCGACCACGCCTTCCATCTTCGCGGCGCCGCCGGTCAGCACCATGCCGGCGCGCACGCGCTCTTCGAAACCTGAGCGGCGCAGTTCGGCCTGCACCATCTCGAAGATCTCCTCGTAGCGCTGCTGCACGGCCTGCGCCAGCGCGTGGCGCGGCAGGCGGCGCGGTGGGCGGTCGCCGACGCTGGGCACCTGGATGCTTTCTTCCGCCGTGGCCAGCTGGGCCAGCGCGCAGGCGTAGCGCACTTTGATCTGCTCGGCTTCCGGCGTAGGCGTGCGCAGCATGTGCGCGATGTCGTTGGTCACCTGGTCGCCGGCGATCGGCAGCGACGCGGTGTGGCAGATCGCGCCCTGCACGAACACCGCCAGGTCGGTGGTGCCCGCACCCATGTCGACCAGCACCACGCCGAGCTCGCGCTCGTCGCTGGTCAGCACGGCGACGCTGGAGGCCAGCGAGGAGAAGATCAGGTCGTCGATCTGCAGGCCGCAGCGCTGCACGCACTTGCTGATGTTGGCGGCGGCGGACTGCGCGCAGAACACCAGGTGCGCATCCACTTCCAGGCGCACGCCGGTCATGCCGACCGGGTTGCGGATGCCTTCCTGCGAGTTGTCCAGCTTGTACTCGCGCGGGATGGCGTGGAGGATCTTCTGGTCGGCCGGGATGGCGACGGCCTTGGCCGCTTCCAGCACGCGGTCCAGGTCGCCCCAGGTCACTTCGCCGTCGCGGATCGGCACGATGCCCGGCGAGTTGCGGCACTGCACGTGGTTGCCGGAGATCGAGGCGTAGACCGAGCGGATCTCGCAGCCGGCCATCAGCTCGGCTTCCTCGATCGCGCGCTGGATCGACTGCACGGTGGACTCGATGTCCACCACGACGCCGCGCTTGAGGCCGCGCGATTCGTGCGAGCCGATGCCGATCACCTCGATCGGATTGCCCGGTGCGTACTCGCCGACCAGCGCCGTCACCTTGGAGGTGCCGATGTCCAGCCCGACGATCAGCGATTTGTCACCCTTGCGATTCATGTAGTGCCCTGCAGAAGACGACCTGCGACCGCGATCGGCGCAGGCAATGGAGTCGGTGTGGCAGCCGGCGGCGGCGCCTTGGGTGCGTCGCCCCAGCTGAGCGCGAAGCCGTTGGTGTAGCGCAGGTCGGCGCGCACCAGCGGCTGTGCCTGGGCGGCCGTCAGCAGCTGCGGCAGCATCCGCGCGAAACGGCCCAGCCGCGGACGCGCGTCGGTGCGGCCGACGACGACCTGCGTGCCGTTGCCCAGCAGCAGCGACCAGCTGCCGCGCGCGTCCATCACCAGCGTGGTCACGTCCAGGCCCATCGGCGCGAACAGCTGGCGCGACTCGTTGTACAGCGCGGTCACTTCCTGCACCTGCGAATCCGGGCCACCGAGCTGCGGCAGCTCCAGCCCGGTCAGCTCCTTCGGCATCGGGAACAGGCGACCGTGTTCGGACAGCAGCTTGTCGTTGCCCCAGCGCGCGAACGGCTTGTGCTCGGTGATGCGTACTTCCAGCACGTCCGGCCAGCGCTTGCGCACGTCGGCGCGCTCCACCCACGGCAGTTGCTCGACCGCATGCTTGGCGTCTTCCAGCCGCACCGCGAAAAAGCCCCGTCGCGCGTAGGGCAGCACGGTGGCCTGCAGCTGCGCCGGATCCACGCGGCTCAATTCGCCTTGCACACGCAGGCGGGTCAGCGGCCAGCGATCGGCGCCGATCCAGCCGTTGACCACGGCCACGACCGGCAGCGCCACCAGCGCCAGCGCGATCAGCCAGGTCAGGATGCGCAGGGCGGCGTTCATCAGCCCGCCACCTCCGGTAGCGTCTGCTCAAGGATGCGCCAGCACAGCTCCTCGAAGCCGATGCCGACCTGCGCCGCTTCCTTCGGCACCAGCGAGTGGCTGGTCATGCCCGGCGCGGTGTTGACTTCCATCAGCAGGAAGCGGCCATCGGCATGGCGCATCACGTCGACGCGGCCCCACCCGCTGCAGCCAGCCGCACGGAATCCGTCCAGCGCCAGCGCGCGGATCTGCGCTTCATCGCCGGCATCGTCCAGGCCGGGGCACAGGTACTGCGTGTCCTCGGCGATGTACTTGGCGTGGTAGTCGTACCAGCCCTGCGCCGGCACGATGCGCACCGACGGCAGCGCGAGGTCACCGAGGATGGCGACAGTGAACTCGCCGCCGGTGAGCATCTGCTCGGCCAGCAGCTCGCCGGGATACGTCGAGGCGAACGCGACCGCGGGCGCGAGGTCGTCCTCGCCCTGGATCTGGAACACACCGACGCTGGAGCCTTCGGCCGACGGTTTGACGAACACCGGGAAGCCCAGCGTGCGCACCGCCGCGACCAGATCGCCACCGGTGGCAATGCGCACGAAGCTCGCCGTCGGCAAACCCGCGGCCTGCCACACCTGCTTGGTGCGGATCTTGTCCATGGTCAACGCCGAACCGAGCACACCCGGGCCGGTATAAGGCACGCCCAGCGACTGCAGCAGGCCCTGCAGCACGCCATTCTCGCCATCGCCGCCGTGCATGATGTTGAACACGCGGTCGACCTTGCCGGCGCGGATCGCCTCGACCAGCGCCGGCACGCCGTCCACGGCGAACGCCTGCACGCCGCGCGCGAGCAGCGCGTCGAGCACGTTCTGCCCGGAGTTCAGCGACACCTCGCGCTCGCTGGACACCCCGCCCAGCAGCACGGCGACGCGGCCGAAACGTGATGCGTCGGCGATGCGCAGCGGCGGCACGGTCAGCGCGCTCATGCGGGATCCTTCGCGGCGAAGCCGTGCGCTGCGATGTGCTGCGACATGTGGCCGATGTCGCCGGCGCCCATCAGCAGCAGCAGATCGCCGTCCTGCAGGACGGCGGGCAGCACGTCGACCAGGTCGCTGACCTGGCTGACGACCACCGGCTCGTTGCGGCCGCGCGCACGGATGGCACGCGCCAGCGATTTGGAATCCGCGCCGGCGATCGGCTGCTCGCCGGCCGGATACACCTCGCTCAGCACCAGCGCATCGGCTTCCGACAACACGGCGGCGAAGGCATCGAACTGGTCTCGCGTGCGGCTGTAACGGTGCGGCTGGAACGCGACCACTAGGCGCTTGTGCGGCCAGCCGCCGCGCGCGGCGGCGAACACCGCGGCCAGCTCCCTCGGGTGATGGCCATAGTCGTCGACCAGTTGCACGCGGGCGCCCTGCGGCGTGGCGATCTCGCCGAGGTCATTGAAGCGGCGGCCGATGCCGGCGAACTTTTCCAGCGCGGCCGCAATATTCTCCGGCGACACGCCCAACTGCCAGCCCACCGCGGCAGCGGCCAGCGCGTTCTGCACGTTGTGGCGGCCCGGCAGCGCGAGGCTGACGCGGATGCTGGCGTCTTCCGGCAGGCGCAGGGTGAAGTGCATGCGACCGCCTTCCTGCGTCACCTCTTCGGCGCGCACGTCGGCGTTCTCGGCGAAGCCGTAGCTCATCACGTGGCGCGGGGTGTCCGCGGCGATCGCGGCGACTTCCGGATCGTCGATGCACAGCACCGCCAGGCCGTAGAACGGCAGGCGTTGCAGGAACTCGGCGAAGGCCGCCTTCACGCGCTCGAAGTCGTTGCCGTAGTTTTCCAGATGATCGGCATCGATGTTGGTGACGATGGAGATCAGTGGATTCAGGCGCAGGAAGCTGCCGTCGCTCTCGTCGGCCTCGGCGACCAGCCACTGGCCGTCGCCGAGCTTGGCGTTGGCACCGGCGGCGAGCAGTTGCCCGCCGATGACGAAGGTCGGGTCCAGCCCGCCCTCGCTCAGCACGGCCGCAGCCAGGCTGGTGGTGGTGGTCTTGCCATGCGTGCCGGCCACGGCGATGCCGCGACGGAAGCGCATCAGTTCGGCCAGCATCGCCGCGCGCGGCACGATGGGGATGCGCTGGCTGCGCGCTTCCATCAGTTCCGGGTTGTCGTGCTTGATCGCGCTGGAGACGACGACACAGTCGGTGCCCAGCACATTCGACGCATTGTGGCCACGCATCACGCGCGCACCCAGCGAGGCCAGGCGGCGGGTCGCGGCGTTGTCGGCGTTGTCCGAGCCGGAGACTTCGTAGCCCAGCGTGCACAGCACCTCGGCGATGCCGCTCATGCCCGAGCCGCCGATACCGACGAAATGCACCCGCCGGAACGCCTGCGCCAGGTTGCCGGTGTGCTGCAGGCGGCGCTCGCGTGCGGCGGCGATCATGGGGCACCTCCGGTGGCCGCGGGATTGGTGATTCGGGATTCGGGATTCGCACAAGTGCTCCCGCGCAGCGTCAAGACGCCTCGCTTGCTGTTGCCCTCACGAATCACGAATCCCCCATCACGAATCACGGCTGCACCTCAAGAATGATGTCGGCGATGCGGTCGGCCGCATCGGTTTTCGCCAGCGTGCGCGCGGCCTGTGCCATCGCCAGGCGGCGGGCGGGGTCGCCGGCGAGGTCGCGCAGCGTCGCGGCCAGCGTCGTGGCCAGTGCCTCGTCCTGCTTGAGCAGCACGGCGGCATCGCGCTCGACCAGGTATTCGGCGTTGCGGGTCTGGTGGTCGTCCACGGCCTGCGCGAATGGCACCAGCACGCTGCCTACGCCGACGGCGCAGAGCTCGGCGAGCGTGGAGGCGCCGGAACGGCAGACGACCAGATCGGCCCAGGCGTAGGCTTCGGCCATGTCGGTGATGAAGGCCTCCACGCGCACCGCCACGCCGGCGTCCGCATAGGCCTTGGCCGCTTCGTCGCGCAGCTTCTCGCCGCACTGGTGGCGCACGTCGACGCTGCCCGCCGGCAGGGCCGCGATCGCCTGCGGAACCGCCAGGTTCAAGGCACGCGCGCCCTGGCTGCCACCAAGCACGAGCACGCGCATCGGGCCGGTGCGAGCGGCGAAGCGGATGGCCGGTGCGGGCAACGTCGCGATCTCCTCGCGCACCGGATTGCCGACCACTTCCTCGCGCTTCGGGAAGGCGCCGGGGAAGCCCGTCATCACGCGGCGAGCGACCTTCACCAGCATGCGGTTGGTGAAGCCGGCCGCGCGGTTCTGCTCGTGCACTAGCAGCGGCAGGCCCAGCAGCCGCGCGGCGACACCACCCGGACCGGCGGCGAACCCGCCGAAGCTCACCACCGCGCGCGGCGCACGGCGACGGAGCACGAAGCCAGCGGCGCGGATCGCGCGCAGCACGCGCACCGGCGCACCGAGCAGGGCCAGCGAGCCCTTGCCGCGCAGGCCGGTGATGGCAAGCGTGTCCAGCGGGATGTCGTGCGGCGGTACCAGTCGCGTTTCCATCGCCCCGTCGGCACCCAGCCACACTACCGGCACGCCACGCGCGCGCAGCACCTTGGCCACGGCCAGCGCGGGGAAGATGTGGCCGCCGGTGCCGCCGGCCATGATCATGACGGGAGCCGACATCACCGCGCTCATGCCAGCCTCTCGAACGTCGGCTCGACGCGCGGCTGCGGGCGGCGGGTGCCGCGCAGCGTCTGCGAGAGCGATGACGCCGCGACCGATGCGGGCGCAGGCGTCGTCGGGCGCGGATCGACCGGCGCACGCGGCGCCTCGTTGCCGCCCTGCACGGCCTCGCCCCGCAATGCGACCTGGCGCTGGGTGCGCTCCAGTTCGTACGACACGCGCAGCAGCAGGCCCATCGCCACGCAGGTCATCAGGATGCTCGAACCGCCGGAGGAGATCAGCGGCAGGGTCAGGCCCTTGGTCGGCAGCAGGCCCAGGTTCACGCCCATCGACACGAAGCTCTGCATGCCGATCCACAGCGCCACGCCGAAGGCGACATAGCCGGCGAAGTGGCGGCGCATCTCCACGCAGCGCAGGCCGATGACGAAGGCGCGACCGACCAGCAGCGCATACAGCGCCACCACCAGGCAGATGCCGACAAAGCCGAGTTCCTCGCCGATCACCGAGAAGATGAAGTCGGTATGCACTTCCGGCAGGTAGTTGAGCTTCAGCACCGAGCCGCCCAGACCGATGCCAGCCCACTCGCCGCGACCGATCGCCATCAGCGCGTTGGTCAGCTGGTAGCCGCTGCCGAACGGATCGGCCCACGGGTCCGAAAACGACGTCAGGCGCCGCATGCGGTACGGCTCGGCGATGGCGACGATGGCGAGCAGCGGCAACCCGACCAGCACCGGCCCGAACATGCGCGGCATGTTGACGCCGCCCAGCACCAGCATGCCGGCGGTAATCGCCAGCAGCAGCGAGGACGAACCGAAGTCCGGCTGCAGCAGCAGCAGCACGACCAGCACCACCACCACGCCCAGCGGCTTCAGCATCGCGGCCCAGGTCGCATTGACCTCGTCGCGGAAGCGCACCAGGTAGCTGGCGAGCCAGACGATGAAGAACACCTTCACCACCTCGACCACCTGGAAGTTCGACACGCCCACGTTGATCCAGCGGTGCGCACCCTTCACGCTCACGCCCAGTCCGGGCACGAACACCATCAGCAGCAACACCACGCAGCCAAGCAGCAGCAGGTGGTTGCGCGCCTCGATGCTCTTCAGTTCGGTGCGCGTCACCCACCACGCCAGTCCGGCGCCGGCCACCAGGAACATGCCGTGGCGGACCAGGTAGTAGAACGGGTTGCCGTGCTGGTAGATCGACGCCGACGCCACCATCACCACGCCCAGCGACGCCAGCGCCAGCATGGCGCCGAGCAGCCAGGGGTCGAAACGGCCCCCGATGGCGTCCAGTCGCGTGGCCTGGCGCGGCGTGTCGTTCATCAGCGCACCTTCAACGTGGCCAGGCCGACGAGGACCAGCACGACGGAGATGATCCAGAAGCGCACGATCACCCGCGGCTCCGGCCAGCCCTTCAGTTCGAAGTGGTGGTGGATCGGCGCCATGCGGAACACGCGCTTGCCGGTCAGCTTGAACGACGCCACCTGGATCATCACCGACAGCGTTTCGATGACGAAGATGCCGCCCATGATCACCAGCACCAGTTCCTGGCGCACGATCACCGCGATGGTGCCCAGTACGGCGCCCAGCGCCAGCGCGCCGATGTCGCCCATGAACACCATCGCCGGATAGGTGTTGAACCAGAGGAAGCCCAGGCCCGCGCCGGCGATCGCCGCGCAGATGATGGTCAGCTCGCCCGCCCCCGGCACGGGCGGGATTTGCAGGTAGCTGGAGAACACCGCATTGCCCGAGGCATAGGCGAACACGCCCAGCGCACAGGCCACCAGCACCGTCGGCATGATCGCCAGCCCGTCCAGGCCGTCGGTCAGGTTGACCGCGTTGGAAAAGCCCACGATCCAGAAGTACGCGATGGCGACGAAGCCGATGCCCGCCAGGGGCAGCGCGATCGACTTGAAGAACGGCACGTAGAACGTCGTGGCCGCCGGCACGTCGGCGTACAGGTACAGGTACAGGCCGGCGGCCAGGCCGAAGATCGACTGCAGCAGGTACTTCCAGCGCGACTTCAGGCCATTGGGATCGCGCTTGACGATCTTGATCCAGTCGTCGTACCAGCCGATGGCGCCGAACGTCAGCATCACCAGCAGCACCACCCACACGTACTTGTTGCGCAGGTCGCCCCACAGCAGCACAGACAGCAGCACCGTCATCAGGATCAGTGCGCCGCCCATGGTCGGCGTGCCGGCCTTGGAGAAGTGCGACTGCGGACCGTCCTTGCGGATCGGCTGGCCACCCTTGAGCTGGCCGAGCTTGCGGATCACCGCCGGGCCCAGCCACAGCGAGAGCGCCAGCGACGTCAGCGCGGCCAGGATGCCGCGGAACGTCAGATAGCCGAACAGGCCGAAGAAGTTTTCCAGGCTCTGCAGCCAGCGAGCCAGTTCAAGCAACATGCGGTGTGTCCTCCCCGGTGGACAGCAAGGCGGCGACGATCCGGTCCATCGCGCTGCCGCGCGAACCCTTGACCAGGCAGCGCACGCCGTCGCGCAGTCCGCCGCGCAGCGTGTCGGCCAGCGAGGCGTGGTCGTCGAAGGCGTGCGCGCCCTCGCCGAAGGCGGCGGCGGCGGCGGCACTGAGCGGGCCCAGCGTGTACAGACGGCGCAGTCCGGCGGCCTTCGCGCGACGACCGGCGTCGGCATGCAGCGCCTCGGCGTCGTCGCCCAGTTCGCGCATGTCGCCCAGCACCAGCCAGCCCTCGCCGCCCGCCTGCGCGCTGGCAGCCGCCAGCGTGTCGATGGCCGCGATCAGCGAGCCCGGATTGGCGTTGTAACTGTCGTCGATCACCACCGCGCCGTTCGGCAGCGTGTGCGCGACCTGGCGACCGGCGACCGGCTGCGCGGCCGACAGACCGTCGGCGATGATCGCCAGCGACACACCGCAGGCCATCGCGATGCCGGCAGCGGCCAGCGCATTGAGGACGTTGTGTCGGCCCGGCAGGTGCAACTGCACCGCGATCTCGCCATGCGGCGCCACCAGCACGAAGTCCGAACCGTCGGCCGTCGTGCGGATGTCGCGCGCGGTCAGGTCGGCGGTCGCCTCCAGGCCGAAGCGGAGGATGCGGCGGTCGGCCACGCGGCTGGCGAAATACTCGGCGAAGGCGTCGTCCGCATTGATCACCGCCGTGCCGTCGGCGGGCAACGCCTCGTAGATGGCGCCCTTGGTCTCGGCCACGCCCATCAGCGAGCCCAGCCGTTCCAGATGCGCGGCGGCGATGTTGTTCACCAGCGCGACTTCCGGCGTGACGATGTCGGTCAGGTAGGCGATGTCGCCCGGCTTGCCCGCGCCCATCTCGTAGACCGCGAAATCGGCATCGTCCGGCGCCTCGATCACGGCCATCGGCAGGCCGATTTCGTTGTTGCGGTTGCCGGGATTGAAGTAGGTGACGCCGGCGCGCTGCAGGATGGCGACCACCAGCGTCTTCACCGTGGTCTTGCCGTTGCTGCCGGTGATCGCGACCGTCTTCTCCACGCGATCGCGCTGCAGGCCGGCGGCGATGCGCGCCAGCGCCAGCAGCGTGTCCGGCACCACCACCTGCGGCACCTCGACCTTCACTTCATGATCCACCAGTACGGCGGCGGCACCGCGCATGGCGGCGTCGTAGGCGAAGTCATGGCCATCGAAGCGCTCGCCACGCAAAGCCAGATACAAGCTGCCGGGCACCAGCGCGCGGGTGTCGTGGGTCAGCGAGCCGATCACCAGGTCATCGCCGATCAGTTCGCCGCCCGCCCAATGCGCCAGCAGGGAAAGGGGAAGCCGCTTCATCGACGGTCCTCCAGCGCCTGGCGGGCCACGGCGGTGTCGTCGAACGGATGCTTCACGCCGTGGATTTCCTGGTAGGGCTCGTGGCCCTTGCCAGCCACCAGCACGATGTCGTCGGGTCCGGCCTGCGCGACCGCCTGGGCGATCGCCTGCGCACGGTCGCGCTGCACGAGGATCGCGTCCGGCTTCGCGAAGCCGGCCATGATGTCGGCCACGATGCGGTCGCCGTCCTCGGTGCGCGGGTTGTCGTCGGTGACCAGCACCACGTCCGCCAGGCGCTCGGCGATGGCCGCCATCTGCGGCCGCTTGCCGGTGTCGCGGTCGCCGCCGCAGCCGAACACGCAGAACAGCCTGCCCTGCACGTGGTCGCGCAGGCTGGCCAATGCCTGTTCCAGCGCATCCGGCGTGTGCGCGTAGTCGATGACGACCAGCGGGCGGCGGTTGCCGGCCGCATCGCTGTCGCCGCCGAGCCGGTTCATGCGGCCGTGGATCGGCGCCAGCCGCGACAGCGTGCGCGCGATGTCGGCCGGCGTATCGCCCAGCGCATGCAGCGCGCCGGCCACCGCCAGCAGGTTGTCCACGTTGAAGCGACCCAGCAGGCGCGACTGCACCGGCTGGACGTCGTCGCCGAGTGCCAGGTCGAACGCGATGCCGTTGCCGTCCAGGCGCAGCGCGTCCGCACGCACGCTGGCGTCGGCCTGCCCGCGCGAGCTCACGCCGATGCGCTGCAGGCCATGCGGGAGCCGTGCGAACAGCTCGCGGCCGTAGGCATCGTCGAGGTTGATCACGCCCGCCTTCAGGCCGGTGCGGAAGAACAGCAGCGACTTGGCGGCGCCATAACGCTCCATGTCGCCGTGGTAGTCCAGATGGTCGCGGGTGAGGTTGGTGAACACGCCGACATCGAAATGCACGGCGTCCACGCGGCCCTGGTCCAGCGCGTGCGAACTGACTTCCATCGCGACAGCCTTGGCCCCGGCATCGCGGAACTGCGCCAGCAACGCGTGCATCTGCAACACCAGCGGTGTGGTGAAGCCGGTGGGCACCACTTCGCCATACATGCCGGCGCCGAGCGTACCGACGGTCGCGCAGCGCACGCCGCGCAGGTGCCAGGCCTGCGCCAGCAACTGCACGGTGGATGTCTTGCCGTTGGTGCCGGTGACGCCGACCATCTTCATGTCGTGCGACGGTGCGGCGTGGAAACGGTCCGCCATCACGCCCATGCGTGCGCGCAGGCCGGGCACCGCGATCGCGTCGCGTGGCGCTTCCAGCCCTTCCGGCACCGGCGGCTCGAACAGGATCGCGCTGGCGCCATTCTCCTTCGCCTGCGCGGTGAAGTTCAGGCCATGCGCACCGAAGCCGGCGATCGCGACGAAGGCATCGCCGGGCTGCACGCTGCGGCTGTCCAGCGTCAGGCCGCGCACGACGATGTCGCGCGGCACGTCCACGTCGGGCAGCAGTTCGGCGAGCGCCATCATCCGCCTCATCGCGTCGCACCCGTCGCCGGCAGGGCGGCCTGCGGCGCATCGAACGCGGACGGATCCATCGTGTCGACCGCGTCGTCGGCAAGCGGCGTCGGCGCGGGAGCCGGCGCGCTGCCGCCAGGCGCGTTCGCGTTCTTCGCCTGCGCGGCCAGCCATGCTTCGATGTCGTCCGGCGGCACGTCCATCAGGCGCAGCGTCCCGTCCATCACGTCGTGGAACACGGGCGCGGCCACCAGGCCACCGTAGTAGCCGCCTTCCTGCGAATCGTTGATCACCACCACCGCGGCGAAGCGGGGATTGCTGGCCGGCACCAGACCAGCGAAGAACGAGGCGTAGCGGCCCTTCGCGTAGCCGCCGCCGGACGCGATGCGGGCGGTTCCGGTCTTGCCCGCCACGCGGTAGCCGAGCACGCCGGCACGCTTGGCGCCACCCTGCGTCACCACGGTTTCCATCATGCCGACGACTTCACTCGCGATGGCCGGATCCAGCACCTGCGGCGCTTCGCTGCGCTGGCCCTTCACGAACGTCGGCGTCACCAGTCTGCCGCCGTTGCCCAGTGCCGAGTAAGCACGCGCGATCTGCAGCGGCGTCACCGCCAGGCCATAGCCGTAGGACATGGTGGCCTTCTGCAGGCCGTTCCAGCGATCCGGCGGCGCCAGCATGCCGGCGGACTCGCCCGGGAACCCGCTGCCGGGCTTCTGGCCGTAGCCGAAGCTGTGGATGCTCTCGTAGAAATACGCGTTCGGCAGCTTCTCGGCGATCTTGATCGACCCGATGTTCGAGCTCTTGGTGATCACGCCGGTGACGGTCAGCACACCGTTGTTCCGCGGCACATCGCGGATGGTGTAGCGGCTGTTCAACGCCATGTAACCCGGATTGGTGTTGACCAGCGTCGATGGCGTCACCACGCCGGCTTTCAGCGCCGTCGAGACGGTCAGCGGCTTCATCGTCGAACCCGGCTCGATCATGTCGGTCAGCGCGCGGTTGCGGCGCGCATCCGGCTTCACCCGCTCGATCGCATTGGGGTTGTAGGTCGGCAGGTTGACCATCGCCAGCACTTCGCCGGTGGCCACGTCCATGATGACGATGGAACCGCTGCTGGCCTGGTGCTCGAGCAGCGCATTGCGCAACTCGCGGTGCGCCAGGTACTGGATGCGGCGGTCGATGCTGAGCGTCAGGTCCTTGCCCGGCTGCGCGGAGCGGATCAGGTCGACGTTCTCGACGATGCGGCCGCGGTTGTCGCGGATCACCTTCTGCGCGCCCGGCGTGCCGCTGAGCCATTCGTCGAACGCCAGTTCCAGGCCTTCCTGGCCGCGGTCGTCGATGTTGGTGAAGCCCAGCACATGGGCCATCGCCGGCCCCTGCGGATAGAAGCGACGGAACTCGCGCTGCGAGAACACGCCGGGAATCCGGTGCGCGAGGATCTTCTGCGCCTCATCCGGGTTGATCCGGCGCTTGAGGTACAGGAATTCCTTGTCGGCCTTCTGCGACAGGCGATGGGTCAGATGGTCGAGCGGCACGCCCAGCACCTGCGCCAGTTCGGGCAGGCGATCCGGCGCCTTCAGCAGCTCCTGCGGGTTGCCCCACACCGATTCCACCGGCGAGGACACCGCCACCGGCTCGCCGTTGCGGTCGGTGATCATGCCGCGCGAGGTGGGGATGGGAATCTCGCGCAGGAAGCGCGCATCGCCCTGGCGCTGGTAGAAATCGTGGTTGATCAGCTGCACATAGGCCGCGCGCCCGACCAGACTGACCGAGCACAAGCCCATCGCGCCGAGCACCAGCGCGAGGCGGCCGCGCAGGTTGAAACGCGCGCGGTTGCGGTTCTTGGCGGGCGCGGCGGTCATGGGCGGATCACCACCACGTCGGCCGCTTCCGGGAACTTCATGCCCAGACGCACGCGCGCGACCTGGTCGATGCGCGTGGCCTCGGCGACCGTGGCCTGCTCCAGTTGCAGGCGGCCGAACTCGACGTTCAGCTCGTCGCGCGCGCGCTCCAGCCGCGTCACTTCATCGAACAGCACGCGATGGCGGTGACGCGCATAGACCACGCCGATCGCCGAGGCGATGTTGGCCAGCACCAGCACGATGATCAGGAAGCGGCTCATGCGGTGCCTCCTGTGGAGGCCGGGATTGGGGATTCGGGATTGGGGATTCGGGAAGCGGAAGCCACAGCAGGGCCGGAACCGGCACCCATGCCGCTGTCCGCTATTGCGAATCCCGACTCCCCATTCCCGATGCCCAGCTTCTCAGCCACCCGCAGCACCGCGCTGCGGGCGCGCGGGTTGGAGGCCACTTCGTCGGCCTCGCCCTTCTGCCCGCTGCCGATCGCGCGCAGCGTGGGCACGAAGTCCACCGCCACCGGAAAGCGGCGATTGGCCGGCGGCGCCTTGGCATGCCTGTTGATGAACTGCTTGACGATGCGGTCTTCCAGCGAATGGAAGCTGATCACCGCCAAACGCCCACCGACCTTGAGCCGCGCCAGCGCCGCATCCAGTCCGGCTTCCAGGTCCGCCAGCTCGCGGTTGATATGGATGCGGATGGCCTGGAAGCTGCGCGTGGCCGGATGGATCTTTTCGCCGCGCGGCATGACCGACGCGATCGCCGCCGCCAGGTCGGCGGTGCGGGTGAACGGCTGTGTCGCGCGACGGGCGACGATGGCGCGGGCGATGCGGCGGCTCTGTTTCTCTTCGCCGTAGGTCCACAGCACATCGGCGATGTCGCGCTCGTCGGCGCGGGCGATCCACTCGGCCGCGCTCTCGCCGGACTCCGGGTCCATGCGCATGTCCAGCGGGCCGTCCTTGCCGAAGCTGAAGCCGCGCTCGGCGACATCCAGCTGCGGCGACGACACGCCCAGATCGAGCAGCACGCCATCCAGGCCGGCGGCGGTTTCGTTCCATTCCGCCAGCGAGGCGAAACTACCGCGGAAGATCGACACGCGCGCATCGCCCGCGAACGTCTGTTCGGCATGGGCGATCGCGTCGGGATCCTTGTCCATCAACAGCAGCCGGCCTCCCGGGCCGAGTTGTTGCAGCACGCCGCGCGCATGGCCTCCGCGCCCGAAGGTGCCGTCCAGATATGTCCCGTCCTCTTTCACCTGCAGCCCTTCCATGACCTGCGTGTACAACACCGGCAAGTGCAGCGCTGGAAGGTGACCGGCCGGCGCGGACTGCCGCTTGCCGTCACCCGGGTTCACAAGCGCAGCTCGAGCATGTGTGCGCTCAGATCGTCGTCAGTGAGGGTCTGACGGATCTGCGCGTGATGCGCCTGTTCGCTCCAGAGTTCGAACTTCTCGCCCATGCCCAGCAGCACGGCCTTCTTCTCGATGCCCACCGCGCTGCGATGGCTGGCCGGCACGCTGATGCGTCCATTGCCGTCCAGTTCGACCGGCGACGCGGCGCCGATCAGCTTCAGCTGCAGGCTGCGGTGCGCCTTCTGGGTGCTGGGGAGCTTGCTGACCTCGTCGCGGACCCGCTGCCAGACCTTTTCGGGGTACAGGTACAGGCTGCCGGCCTCGAAGGGGTTGTAGGTGATGACCAGACGGTTGCCGCACTCGCGCGCGACAAGGTCGCGGTACGCGGTGGGCACCGCGAGCCGTCCCTTGTCGTCCACTGTGATGGCGGTCTCACCCTGAAACACAGGCCTTGCCTTCCCGACGCGCGAATGAGCGATCAATTGAACCACGAAAAACCACTGAAAACCCGGTTTTCCCTCTGTTGCCCACCTTAGCACCGCGCACAGGGTTGTCAACAGGAATGCGGGGCGGAAATCGCTTGGCGGATCAATGGCTTGCAGCGAACTTCAGAGACTTGTTCAAACCTTATCCACAAGTTGCTGTTTCGTCTCAAATTTTGAGATTGAGGAACGATTCAGTGAGGTGACCGTCGTTTCACATCAAGGCCGTAGCGTCGTCGCCTGCCGGGCTGGAACTGCGCGAATCGGGGGCCCAGAATCGGCCCCATGTGCCTCGTCGCCCTCGCCTGGAAGGTCCACCCGCGCTGGCGCCTGGTGCTGGCCGGCAACCGGGATGAATTCCATGGCCGCCCTACCGCGCCCTTGGCCCGGTGGGCGGAATCGCGGGCCATGATGGCGGGGCAGGACCTGCAGTCCGGCGGCACGTGGGCCGGCGTGGACGCCAGTGGCCGGATGGCGGTGGTGACCAACGTGCGTGACCCCGCCATCCAGATCCCGGGCGCGCCGTCGCGTGGCCAACTGGCAGCGGGCTTCCTACAATCGCCGGACAGCGCCGACCAGCGCGCCATCGGCCTGCTGGCTGCCGCCGAAGCGTTCGCCCCCTTCAACCTGTTGCTGGCCGACGCGACGGATTGCCAGTACGTCAGCAACTACCCCACGCCGCGCCGCATCACCCTCGCGCCCGGCCTGCACGGCCTGTCCAACGGCGACCTCGACGAGCCGTGGCCGAAGACGATGGCGCTGAAGGCGCGGCTGGCCGACTGGGTGGGTTCCGGCAGTGACGATGTCGCCCCGTTGTGGGCCGCACTGGCGGATGAAACGCCCGCGCCCGATGACCGACTCCCGGAAACGGGCGTCGGCCTGGAGCTGGAACGCATGCTGTCGCCCGCCTTCATCCGCAGCGAGCGCTACGGCACCCGCGCCAGCACCCTGATCGCCATCGACCACGGCGGGCACGGTTGGATCAGCGAGCGCAGGTTCGGGCCGGAGGGGGTGTTCGAGGGCGAGACGACGTTGCGGGTCGGGACCGGTGCGTAGCTAGCTCTACCGCAGCTGAAAGTCCGCGATCGCGACTTACGTCGCTCCCACAAGAGAAGTGTCCGAGGCGCGCCTCATCAGCCCCCTGAGTCAGGGGGCGATCCGCACCGCAGGTGCGGGTGGGGGTATGGCCGCGAGGGCCTGGGGCCCAAGGTTTGCGCCGCAAACCTTGGGGCTTTTCAAAGCGCCGGCGGCGCTTGAAAAGCGGCGGAGCCGGCCGGTAAGCCGGGTTCTGTCGTGGACAGTCATTCCTCTAGGCGCAACGTCACCGTTACGCTCAAGCAACCTACCCGGAGACACTGCGGGCCGCAGCATAGCCTCCCTATTTGGTCTTGCTCCCGGTGGGGTTTGCCGTGCCGGTCCGTTGCCGGACTCGCGGTGCGCTCTTACCGCACCATTTCACCCTTGCCGTCCTGCCGAAACAGTCTTAGGCGGTATCTTTCTGTTGCACTTTCCGTCGGCTCGCGCCGCCCAGGCGTTACCTGGCACCGTGCCCTGTGGAGCCCGGACTTTCCTCGGCATTGTTTCCAATGACGCGACTGTCTGGCCGGCTCCGCCGCGCGCATTGTCGCACAGCCTCCCTGCCCGGTCGGCAGCGTCGTCAGGCCAGTGCGTGCAGTGCCATGCCGGCGAGCGGCATCGCCACGATCATCCAGCCCACCGGCAGGCGCGCCCACACCAGCGCCACGAACCCCGCCACCACCACCATCGCGTCGGCGATGCCCGAGACCGCGCTGGACCACAGCGGATCGCACACGGCCGCCAGCAGCAGCCCGACCACGGCCGCATTGATGCCCGCCAACGCACTCCGCATACGCGGTACTGCGACCATCCGCTGCCAGAACGGCAACACGCCCATCACCAGCAGCCATGCCGGCAGGAAGATCGCGATGATCGCCAGCGCACCGCCCACCCATCCGCCAGGGCCAGCCTGCATGGCGGCACCCAGGTAACCGGCGAAGGTGAACATCGGGCCCGGGACAGCCTGCGCTGCGCCGTACCCGGCAAGGAACGCGTCCTGATGCAGCCAGCCCGGCGCTACCACGCCCGATTGCAGCAGTGGCATCACCACGTGTCCGCCGCCGAACACCAGCGCGCCGGCGCGATAGAACGCACCGAACACCGCCACCGACGACGCCGTGCCCGACCACCCCCACGACGCCACCAGCAACAGGGCGAACGCCGACAGCGCCAGCCCGCCCACCCGTCGCGACGGCAGCCCTGGCATCCGCGTCGGCGGCGAAGCGGTTCCGCGGACCTGCAGGCCCAGTCCCACCAGCGCGCCGGCGACGATCACGCCAACCTGCATGCCGGCCATCGGCCAGGCGAACAGCGCCACCGCGCACGCCAGCATCAGCAGCCAGGTGACGGCATCGCGGCAGAACACGCGCGCCATGCCCCACACCGCCTGTGCCACGACAACGACCGCGAGCAGCTTGAATCCATGGACGAGGCCTTCGGACACCGCATCGCGCCACTGCGTCAGGCTGGCGCCCAGCGCCACCATCAGCAGCGCGGAGGGAAGCGTGAAGCCGCACCACGCGGCCAGCGCACCGGGCAGACCGGCGCGGCCCAGCCCCAGCACCATGCCCACCTGACTGCTGGCCGGTCCCGGCAGCACCTGGCACAGCGCGACGATATCGGCGTACTCGGCTTCGGCCAGCCACTGGCGCCTGACGACGAACGCCTCGCGGAAGTAGCCCAGGTGCGCGATCGGACCGCCGAACGAGGTCAGCCCCAGCCGCAGGAATACGAGGAAGACGCGCAAGGCCTCCATCACGTCATCCGCGCCGGCGGCACGCGCTCACGCGTCCGGCTTCATTCCGTACAACGCCTTGCGCGGCGCGCCGGTGATCTCCGCCGCCAGCTTGGCCGCCGCCGAGGGCGGCAGGTGCTGGCTGAGCAGCGCGTAGACCCGGCGACCCTCGACCAGGCGCGCCTCCAGGTCGTCGCCCGCCCCCTGCACCATCACCACGAATTCCCCCTTGCGCTGGTTCTCGTCGGACTGCACGCGCGCATGCAGGTCTGCCAGGGTGCCGTCCAGGACGGTCTCGAACAGCTTGGTCAGTTCGCGCGCCAGCACCGCCGGGCGGTCGTCGCCGAAGGCCGCGCGCATGTCGGCCAGCGACTCGGCGATGCGGTGCGAGGACTCGTAGAACACCAGCGTGCGCGTCTCGCCGGCCAGGGCCTGCAACTGCTCACGCCGCGCGGACGCCTTTGCCGGCAGGAAGCCCTCGAAGCTGAAGCGGTCGCTCGGCAATCCGGCCACGCTGAGCGCCGCGATGGCCGCGCAGGCCCCCGGCAACGGGCTGACCTTGACGCCGGCCGCGCGCGCGGCGCGGACCAGCCGGAAACCGGGGTCGCTGACCAGCGGCGTGCCCGCATCGCTGACCAGGGCCAGCGAGTCGCCAGACAACAGGCGTTCGACCACGCGCTGCGACAGCGCTTCCTCGTTGTGCTCATGCAGGGCCAGCAGCGGGGTGGAGATGCCGAAGTGCGACATCAGCTGGCCACTGCGGCGCGTGTCCTCGGCGCAGATCGCCGCCACGCCCTTCAGGGTCTCCAGCGCGCGGGGCGTCAGGTCGCCCAGGTTGCCGATCGGGGTGGCGACGATGAACAGGGTTCCGGCAGGCATTCCAGTGGGGCTCGATGGCTGGGGGTAGAATCGTAGCCGGTTCCCCTGCCTGAACACCGACGATGCCCTTGGACCTGCCTGTCGCACGCACGCTTTCTTCCCGCATCCGTCCTGTCCGGACGTTGATGGCGCTGCTGCTGGTCGCCGTACTGGCCAGCTGCGCGACCACGCCGGGCGCAGGCCCTGCCACGTCGGCGACGCGCTTTGCCCCCGCTTTCGAAGCAGCCGCCACGCTGGCCCGCCAGGACGCCGCCCTCAGCGGACAGGCGCGTGCCGATAACGGGAACGAGATCGACCGCCTGCTGGCCACGCTCGACGACGCCACCCTGGCCCGCGATGCCGCCGCCCTGCCGACCGGCGACCCGCTGTACACCTTCGCCGGCCGCGCCCTGCAGCGCCGCGGCCTGCCGCTGCCGCGCCCGTTCGATCGCGGCGCGCAATGGCGGTTCGACGCCGGCAACCGCCCGCCCGCCGAGGCCGATGGCTACCGTCCGCCGGTGAAGCTGGCGGTACTGCTGCCGCTGTCCGGCAACCTGGCCACCGCCGCCGCGCCGGTGCGCGACGGCCTGCTGGCGGGCTACTACGGCGAGCGCCGCCGGCGCCCCGACATCCAGTTCTACGACACCACCGGCACGGCCGCCGGCGCCACCGCGGCGTATGCGCGCGCCACCGCCGAAGGCGCCGATTTCGTGGTCGGTCCGCTCGGCCGCGACGAAGTCAGCGCGCTGTTCCAGCAACCGCAGCTCAGCACGCCGATGCTGGTGCTCAACCGTGGCACGGTCCGCGTGCCGGAAGGCAACGCCGGCTTCTCGCTGGCGCCGGAAGACGATGGCCTGGCGGCCGCCGAATACCTGTACGCGCGCGAGCGCCGCGCGGCGCTGGTCATCGAAGGCGGCGACGACAACGGCCGGCGCGCCTCGCAGGCGTTCGCCGAACGCTTCGCCGAACGCGGCGGCAAGGTGACGCGGGTGATCCGCGTGCAGGACACACCGGGCGACCTGTCCGCCGCGCTCGCCACCGCCGCGCAGGAAGGCGCCGATGCGGTGTTCCTCGCGGTGCGTGGCGGCACCGCGCGCGCGCTGACGCCGCAGCTGGCGCTGGCCGGCCTGGGCGGCAAGACGCGCGTGGGCACTTCGCAGCTGACCTCGGGCACCGGCAAGCCGGAAGAAGACATGGCGCTGGACGGCATCGCCTTCCCGACCGACACCTGGACCTCGCGCGGCGTGCCGGCCCTGCCCGCCGCTGGCATGACCGGCGAACGCGTGCCGACCGCGCGCGGCGCCGCTGCCCGCCTGTTCGCCTTCGGCTACGACGCCTGGCTGCTGACCGCCTATCTGGAAAAGCTCGCCACGGGGGTCAATGCCGACCTTCGCGGCGCCACCGGACGCCTGCAACTGGATGGCTTCGGCAACGTGGTGCGTACGCCCTCGTGGTCGACGTTCGCCGGTGGCCGCCCCGCACCGATCGCGGATGGCGGTTGATCGCCGCGCACGCGGGCACGCCGTCGAAATCGCCGCGCGCGAGCTGTTGCGGCGCGCCGGACTGACGGGCATTGCGGCCAACGCGAACTATCGCGGCGGCGAGCTGGACCTGGTGATGCTGGACGCGACGCAGCGGGGCACGCCTGCGGTGGTGTTCGTCGAAGTGCGCTACCGCCAGTCGCAGGCCTTCGGCGGCGGCATGGCGTCCATCGACATCGGCAAGCGCCGGCGGCTGGTACACGCGGCGCAGCGCTTCCTGCAGGACCATCCGGCACTCGCCGACGCACCGTGCCGGTTCGACGTGATCGATGCGCAGGGCGATCCGGCATCGCCGCGTCTCGAGTGGATCCGCGATGCCTTCAGGGCCGACGAGATCTGATCGACGGCACCTACAATGGCGCGATGGACGAACGCCTTCCTCCCGCCCTGCACGATGCGATGTCGACCCGGCTCGGCGATGGCTGGCTGACCGGCGAAGCCTGCCGCCCGTTCGGCGGCGACGATTCACGGCGCTGGACGATGCCGGCGGCCGTGGCGTTGCCGCGCACGCAGGACGACGTCGTCGCGCTGGTCCGCCTGTGCCGCGCGCACTGCGTACCGATCGTCGCGCGTGGCGCGGGCACCGGCACGACCGGGGCGGCCGTGCCGACGCAGGGCGGCGTGGTGGTGTCGTTCGCGCGCATGGACCGCATCGTCGACATCCGCGCCGCCGACCGCTGCGTGGTGGTGCAGCCGGGCGTACTGAATGGCGAACTGCAGCAGGCGCTGGCGCCGCACGGCCTGTTCTGGCCACCCGACCCTTCCAGCGCCGAGCTCTGCAGCGTCGGCGGCAATCTCGCCACCAATGCCGGCGGCCCGCGCGCGGTGAAGTACGGCACCGCGCGCGACAACGTGCTCGGCATCGTCGCCGTGACCGGTGCGGGCGAGCTGATCCGCTGCGGCGGCGCCTACACCAAGGACGCCACCGGCTACGACCTCACCCACCTGCTCGTCGGCAGCGAGGGCACACTGGCGCTGATCGTCGAAGCCACGCTCAAGCTCGCACCCAGGCCACGGGCGCAGGCAGGACTGCGCGTGCTCTACCGCGACGCCGCCACGGCGGCGGCCGCGGTCTCGCGGATCATGGCGCGACCGGCGACGCCGACGATGCTGGAGTTCATGGACCGCAGCGCCATCGCGCTGATCCGCCGCAACGGCAGCGACGTCCCCGAGGCGGGCGCCATGCTGCTGGTCGAAGCCGACGGCGACGACGACACCCTGCCCTACGCGCTGCAGGCGCTCGCCGATGCCGCCGAAGGCGATGGCATGCTCGCGCTGGATGTGGCGCAGGACGGTGCCGCGCGCGACCGCCTGTGGGCGGCGCGGCGCGCGCTGTCGCCGGCGCTGCGCACCATCCGGCCCGGCAAGATCAACGAAGACGTGGTGGTGCCGGTCTCGCGCATTCCGGACCTGGTGGGGGCAATGGAAGCGCTGTCGCGCGATGCGACGCTGCCCATCGTCGTGTTCGGCCATGCCGGCAACGGGAACCTGCACGTCAACATCATGTACGACGATGGCGACGCCGCCGAAACCGCACGCGCGCATGCCGCGCTGCCGAAGGTCTTCGCGCAGGTACTGGCGCTGGGTGGCACGCTGTCAGGCGAACACGGCATCGGCCTGAGCAAGCGCGACTTCATGGCCGATGCATTCAACGCCGCCACGCTCGACGCCATGCGCGCAGTAAAGGCTGCGCTGGATCCCGATGGCATCCTCAACCCCGGCAAGGTGCTGCCGCCGCGCGCGGGATGAATACTGTGGGAGCGACGTAAGTCGCGATCGTGGGCCCAACCTCTGCGCGAAGACCCGGTCATTCCCGTTGCGCGTGCGCTGCGGCGCGTTTTCGTTGCTGCAGGCGGTATTGCCAGCGTGGAGCGATCGCGACTTACGTCGCTCCCACATCCACAGGCATGTTCACGGTGCTGCGAAGTGGTCGTAACCGCGGCGCTCCGACGACCATGGCCGGCCATCGGCATGCACCGCCTGCACACCTTCCCCCGCCGCCATGCGGCCGATACGGGTGATCTGCAGGCCGAGCTGCGATGAGAGCGCTTCCACGCGGTCGCGCGCATCCGCCGGCGCGCTGAAGCACAGCTCGTAGTCGTCGCCACCGCTGGCCTGCAATGCGGTGCGGGTCGCTTCATCGAACGCCGCGCGCAAGGCCTCCGACATCGGCAAGGCATCGACAGCGACCTGCGCACCCACGCCGCTGCGCGATGCGATGTGGCCAAGATCGGCCAGCAGGCCGTCGGAGACATCGACGCAGGCGGTGGCGATGCCTCGCAACGCGCGACCTGCGTCCACGCGTGGCGATGGACGGTCCAGCCGCGCACGCAGCGCAGGGACCGTCTCGCCAGACCATCGCGCCAGACCACCCGCCGCATCGCCGAGCGTGCCGGTCACCCACACGTCATCACCCACGCGCGCGCCATCGCGACGCAGGGCGCGACCGGGCTCGACCAGCCCCATCGCCGTCACCGAGATCGACAGCGGACCGCGCGTGGTATCGCCGCCGACCAGCGCGATGCCATGACGCTCCGCCAGATCAAGGAACCCATCGAGGAAGCCGTCGATCCACGCCGCATCCGAGTGCGGCAACGACAGCGAGAGCGTGCACCAGGCGGGCGCGGCGCCCATCGCGGCGAGATCGGACAGGTTCACGGCCAGCGATTTCCAGCCGATGTCAGCCGGTACGCTGTCGTGGGGAAAATGGATACCGGCATTCAAGGTGTCGGCGGTGACCACGAGTTGCAGGCCCAGCGGTGGCGCCAACAGGGCCGCGTCGTCACCGATGCCGAGCACCACGTCGTCGCGCGTCCCCGCGCGGGCACGGATGCGGGCGATCAGGTCGAATTCGCCGGTCGCCATCACGTGGTCAGCCGCGCGAACGCGCCAGGTCGATGGCGACCTGGATCGCCGCACGCGCCTGCGGGCTGTTCTTCCAGCACGAAGCGCCGGTCAGACCGGCCGCACTGGCGACGATCCCGGAAGCCTCGGCGGCGGCCAGTTGCCGCAGCGAGGCGATGCCCATCTGCTCCAGCCGTTGCACGACGGTCGGGCCGACGCCCTTCAGCGCCAGCAGCGCCTCGCGTTCGTCGGCGGGAAAACGCGCGTCGCCGCCCGACACGTCAGCGCCGTGCCTGCGCCTCGGCAGGGCGCCATGCGACGGCGGCGTGGTCGAGCACGCCGTTGACGTAGGTATGCCCATGCTCGGAACCGAAACGCTTGGCGGTCTCGATGGCCTCGTTCAGCACTACGCGGTACGGCACGTCGATGCGATGGATCAGTTCGTAGGCGGCGATGCGGAGCACCGCGCGTTCGATGGGATCGACTTCCTCCACCGTGCGGTCGAGGAACGGCAGCAGGGCCTCGTCCAGCGACGCGCGATGGCGGACGACGCCGCGCACCAAGTCCTCGAAGTACTCGAGGTCGGCGATCTCGTGCGCCTGCTCGTGCGCGAACTGCGCGATGACCTGGCCGACTTCGCCACCCGACATCTGCCACGCATACACGGCCTGCAGCGCACGGCGGCGCGCACGCGCACGCGTGACCGGATCGACGCCGTCCTTGCGGTGGGGATGTTGATGTCGGCTCACGTCGGCTCCTGGACTGCGGGGTGTACGGGGGGTTGGCGGAACATCAGGCCAGCTGGCCGAGCAGGTGCGCCATCTCGATGGCGGCGAGCGCGGCTTCTTCGCCCTTGTTGCCATGGCTGCCGCCGGCGCGCGCTTCAGCATCCTCGATGCGTTCCACCGCCAGCACGCCGTTGAGCACCGGCACGCCGGTGTCCAGCTGCACCCGCATCAGGCCGTCGGCGCAACCGTCGGCGACATGCTCGTAGTGGCGCGTGTCGCCACGGATGACGCAGCCCAGCGCGATGATGGCGGCATGGTCGCCCGCCGCGGCCAGCCGTGCGGCGGCCAGCGGGATTTCCCAGGCACCGGGCACGCGCACCACGTCGATCGCCTCCTCGCCGACGCCGTTGCCGGCCAGGCTCTGGCGCGCGCCGGCGACCAGCACATCGGTGATGCGCGGGTTCCAGCGGCTGGCGATGATCGCGAAGCGGGCGCCTGCGGGCGCGCTCAGATCGCCTTCGTAGTGGGACATGGCGGGTTCCTTGGGGGGTGGAGAGTCTACCAGCCGGGGCGGTGGCGGGTCCGTTCCGGCAGGTCAGGGCTGGACGTACTCAACCACGTCCAGGCCGAAGCCGGCCAGGCCGACCTGCCGGCGCGGCGTGCCCAGCACGCGCAACCGCCCCAGGCCGAGGTCGGCCAGGATCTGTGCACCGGCGCCGTTGCGACGCCACTGGCCCACGTCCTTGGCGTTGGCCGCCACCTCGGGCTGCTTGCGCAATCGCGCCAGCAGGGCGTCGGCGTTGCGCGGTTCGGACAGCACCACCATCACGCCCTGCCCTTCGGCGGCGATCGCACGCAGCGCATCGGTGGCGTGCACGCCGAAGTCGTCGCGCCGCCAATGCAGCAGGTCGCTCAGCGGGTTCTCCACCTGCACGCGTACCAGCGTGGGCGTGGCCTTGTCCGGCGTGCCGCGGACCAGGGCGAAGTGCAGGTCGTGGGCGATGCGGTCGCGGTAGGTGACCAGCCGGAACGGACCGAACTCGGTCTCGATGGCGCGTTCGTCGATGCGCTCCACCGTGTGTTCGGTGGCCAGACGGTAGGCGATCAGGTCGGCGATCGAACCCATCTTCAGCCCATGCTCGCGCGCGAACACCTCCAGCTGCGGGCGCCGCGCCATGCTGCCGTCGGGATTCAGCACTTCCACCAGCACGCCGGCCGGCTCCAGCCCGGCCAGCAACGGCAGGTCGCTGGCGGCTTCGGTGTGGCCGGCGCGGGTCAACACGCCGCCGGGCTGGGCGATCAGCGGGAAGATATGGCCCGGCTGGCTCAGATCGCTCGGCTTCGCGTCCGGACGCACCGCCGTGCGCACGGTATGAGCGCGGTCGTAGGCGGAGATGCCGGTGGTGACGCCTTCGGCCGCTTCGATGCTGACGGTGAAGTTGGTGTGGAACTGCGCGGTATTGGTCTGCACCATCGGCGCCAGGCCCAGCTGCGCGCAGCGCTCGCGTGTCAGCGACAGGCAGACCAGGCCACGCGCATGCGTGACCATGAAGTTGATGTCCGAGGGCTTGACCAGCTCGGCGGCCATGATCAGGTCGCCCTCGTTCTCGCGGTCCTCGTCGTCGACGATGACGACCATGCGGCCGTTGCGGATCTCTTCCAGCAGCTCGGGGATGGGCGAAAAAGACATGGGTTCGGTACTCGGATAACGGAAGAGGGATCGTCTGACGGAAGAAAACGTCGTCATCCCGGCGAACGCCGGGAGCCACGTTGAGGTTGTGCCTTCGCTGTCAGGGCAGATCAAAGAATCAGGATCAAGATGGATCCCAGCGTTCGCTGGGATGACGGTGAGGCGTGGCGTGCGGGTCGTGGATGCCGCTCAGCGCGCGCCGAGCAAACGCTCCACGTAGCGCGCCACCAGGTCGATCTCCAGGTTCACCGCATCGCCGACGACGGTCTGCGAAAACGCGGTGTGCGAGACGGTATGTGGAATCAGCGCGACCTCGAAACCCTCGCCGTCCACTTCGTTGACGGTCAGGCTGACGCCGTCCACGCAGATCGAGCCCTTCTTCGCGATGTACTTCAGCAGCGGCGCCGGGACGGCGAAGCGCCAGCGCTGCGCGCGCGCGTCGTCGTGCACGGACAGCACGCGGCCGACGCCGTCGACATGGCCGCTGACCAGATGACCGCCCAGGCGGTCGGTCGGGCGCATGGCGCGCTCCAGGTTCACCAGGGCGCCTTCCTTCAGCCCACCCAGAGTGGTCAGCGACAGCGTCTCGGTGGACGCATCGGCCTGGAAGGTGGATGCGTCGAACGCGATCACGGTCAGGCACACGCCGTTCACCGCGATGCTCTCGCCGAGCTGCACGGCGTCGAACGGCAGCGAGCCGACCGACACCGTCAGGCGGACGTCGCCGCCCACAGGCTCCAGCGCGGCGATGCGACCAACGCCTTCGATGATGCCGGTGAACATCAGCAGGCCTCCGCAAGGAGGACGGGGAAAGCATGGGGGAGCATGGAAGGCATGGGACGTCTCTCGATCAACGCGGAGACGCCTCCGGGGCGCGAAGGCAAGCGCACGACGCCGCGCGTGCGCGCAGGTCGGCGATGCCGTCTTCTTTCATCCGGACTATGACCGTCGGCTCCGGCATCGGACCGGATCTGCTGACCCTTCGGCAACCTGCGCGAGGAACTCGCAGGCTGCCCAAGGCGCTCGCGGGCTCGTCGCTGGGCGACCTACCGCCGGTGGGGAATCGCACCCCGCCCTGAAGACGTCGTTGGTGGTGTGCCGGCGGACCGGCTGGCGCAGTTTACACGCCCGTTCCGGCGGGGGCTCTGAACGGAGCGTTCCGTCGGCTCAGGCTGCCGGCTTCCGGCGCAGGTGCAGGATCAACGGCCAGCGCATGGTGCGCACCCGCTGCGGATCGCCCCAGACCTCGGCCAGCGCCGGCGTGTGGGCGTAGACCGGGTCTTCGCCGGTGGCCGCGCGATAACTGCCGGTGGCGGACAGGCTGCCGAAATAGCCCAGCAGCGTGGGCAGGTTCCATTCGGCGGTCAGCCACAGGCGCGGCGTAGGTACGAACTCGAACGGCCACACGTAGTCGCCGTAGCCCATGTCCACGTCGGCGCGCTCGGGCGGCCAGTACGGGTCGATGTCGTCGCGGACCTTCTCGGCCACCTCGGCCAGGTCGTCCTCGAAGATGATGTCCTGGTACGTCCATGCCGCCAGCACGCCGCCCGGCCGCAGCACGCGCTCGCAGGTGGCGAAGAAGCGGTAGCGGTCGAACCAGTGCAGCGCCTGCGCCACCGCCACCAGATCCACACTGGCATCGGCCAGCGCGGTGGTTTCCGCGGCCTCGATGGCCAGACTGACGTTGTCATCCGGCTCACCCTTGGCCCAGTGTCGCTCGATCTGCGCGGCGCTGGGATCGGTGGCATGCACATGGGCGAAGCGCGCCGCCAGCCCACGCGTGGCCTGGCCGCTGCCGGCGCCCGGCTCCCAGACGTGCGCGCTGGCCGGGACGGCCGCGGCGATCGCGTCGTAAAGCGCCTCCGGGTAGGTGGGGCGGGAGGCGAGGTAGACGTCGGCGACGCCGGAAAAATGATCCTTGAAAGCCATTCTGGCGGGCGGTCAGCGGGCGGGTTGCAGCAGGAGGCGGTGATCTTCGCCAATCGCGCGGCTGTCGACAATCTCCAGCCGCAGCCGGTCTGCCATCGCCTGGATGCCCAGGCCGCCGAACAGCGGCCGAGCCTGGTCGCCCAGCAGCACCGGCGCCACGTACAGCAGCACCTCGTCGGCCAGGCCCGCGGCCAGGAACGCGCCCGCCAGCGTGGCGCCTGCTTCGGCGTGTACTTCGTTGATGCCGCGCGCCGCCAGCAGTTCCAGTACCGCCTTCAGGTCGAAGTTGCTGCCGGTGGCCGGCGCCACCGCCCGCTGCACCTCGACCTCGCGCGGCGGCTTCGCCTCGGCGGTGTGCACGTAGAGCGTGGGCGCGTCGCCCTGGCGCACGTTGCCGCGCGCCACGGTGGCCAGCCCGGGATCGAGCACCACCCGAAGCGGCGGCTCGAAGGCCGTGTCGTCGCCGAAGCGCACCGTCAGCGACGGATCGTCGGCCAGCACCGTCCCGGCGCCGGTGAGGATGGCGCCCGCACGGGCCCGCCAGCGCATCACGTCGCGACGCGAGGCCTCGCCGCTGATCCACTTGGAGTCGCCATTCGCCATCGCGGTACGGCCGTCCAGGCTGGTCGCCAGCTTCACCCGCATCCATGGCCGGCCGCGCTCGATGCGCGACAGGAAGCCGCGGTTCAAGCGCCGCGCCTGCGCCTCCATCAGCCCCGACTGCACCGCGATGCCGGCCGCACGCAGCCGGTCGAAGCCGGCCCCGTCGACCTGCGGGAACGGGTCGCGCATCGCGGCGACCACGCGCGTCACGCCGGCAGCGACCAGTGCTTCCGCGCACGGCCCGGTCCTGCCGGTATGCGCGCAGGGCTCCAGCGTGACGTAGGCGGTCGCGCCCTTCGCGTGTACCCCCGCGGCCCGCAGCGCGAACACCTCCGCATGCGGTTCGCCCGCCTTCTGATGCCAGCCTTCGCCGACGATCTGCTCGCCCTCCGCGATCACGCAGCCGACCATCGGGTTCGGTCGCGTCGTGTACGCACCGCGCTCGGCCAGCCGCAAGGCGCGCGCCATGCACTGGTGGTCGAACGCGGAGAAGGAGATGTCAGTCATGCGTCGTCCGCGCCGGATCGAAGGGGTCGCCAGTATGCGCCACGCGCAAGGCGGGCCGGATCGACATGATCACCACCGGCGTACCGTGCAGCGAGGTGCGCTCTTCCACTTGCCAACCGAGCGAGGCGTAGAAGTCCTCGTGCCACAGGGTGAACAAGCGGAGCACGGCGACGCCCTCGCCCGCCGCATGCGCGACCGCGGCCTCGACGAGGCGCCGTCCGCTGCCGCGCCCACGAGCCTCCGGCCGCACGAACAGGCTGCCCAGCCACGGACTGCCGCGATCCTGCAACGCCGGCGCATCCTCGATCAGCAGGCTGACCGACCCCAGCAGGTCGTCGCCGTCCATCAGCAGCAGGGTGGTCGGCAGCGACGTGCGCGTGGCGTGGTCGTGGAGTTCGGCGGTCGCCACGTCCAGCGTCCAGCCGTCGTAGAGCGCGCCCCACTCCTGGTGATGCCAGCGCGCGAGTGATTCGATGCACGCCGGGTGCCGGCCGATCGCCTCGATCCGCACGGCTCAGCGCTTCTTGTTCTTGTCCGCGTGCTTGTCGAACGGGACCACGTCGCCGCCCAGCAGGGACAGCTGGCCGGCAGCGGGCAAGTCGCGTTCCAGCTTCTCGATCTCGTCGCGGAAATCGGCCACGTCCTCGAAACTGCGATAGACAGAAGCGAAGCGGACGTAGCCCACATGATCCAGCTTGCGCAGCTCGTTCATGACGAACTCGCCGATCTTGCGCGAGGCGATCTCGCGCTCGCCGGTCATGCGGATGGCATGGATCACCGCACGCACGGCGGCCTCGATCTGTTCTTCCGACACCGGCCGCTTCTGCAGCGCGCGGTCGAAACCGGCGCGCAGCTTGCGCGCATCGAAGGTGTCCCGCCGGCCATCACCCTTGATGACCGCCGGCAGCTTGATCTCGATGTTCTCCAGCGTCGAGAACCGCTCCCCGCACGCCTCGCACTCGCGACGGCGACGGATCGTCGCGCCGTCCTCGGACACGCGCGAGTCGATCACGCGGGTATCGGTGTGCTGGCAGAAGGGGCAATGCATGGGGTCAGGAACGAGGGGAGAGGAGTGAGAAGTGAGCAGAGGCGATGTCTCCCTCGCCTCGATGCGCGGTTACTCTCACTCGTGCCTCACTCCTCATCGCTCACTCCTCGCTTTCAGCCGTAAACCGGATACTTCCGGCACTGCGCGGTCACATTGTCGCGCACCTTCGCCAGCACGGACTCGTCGGTCGGCGCATCCAGTACGTCGCAGATCCAGTTGGCCAGGTCGATGCAGTCCTGCTCGCCATAGCCACGCGTGGTCACGGCGGGGGTGCCGATGCGCAGGCCGGAGGTGACGAAGGGCTTGCGCGGATCGTTCGGCACGGAGTTCTTGTTGACGGTGATGTGCGCCTTGCCCAGCGCTTCTTCCGCGTCCTTGCCGCTGACGTCCTTGCCGATCATGTCGACCAGCATCAGGTGGTTTTCGGTGCCGCCGGAGACGATCTTGTACCCGCGCGCGATGATCGTCTTCGCCATCGCCTGCGCGTTCTTCACCACCTGTGCCTGGTAGGTCTTGAACTCCGGCTCCAGCGCTTCCTTGAAGGCCACGGCCTTGGCGGCGATGACGTGCATCAGCGGCCCGCCCTGGATACCCGGGAAGACGATGCTCTGCAGCTTCTTCTCGATCTCCTCGCCGGCACCCTTGGCCAGGATGATGCCGCCCCGCGGACCGCGCAGCGTCTTGTGGGTGGTCGAGGTGACCACGTGGGCGTGCGGCAGCGGGTTCGGGTACACGCCGGCAGCGACCAGGCCGGCCACGTGCGCCATGTCGACGAACAGGTAGGCGCCGACCTTGTCGGCGATGGCGCGGAAACGCGCCCAGTCGATGACCTGCGAATAGGCGGAAAAGCCGGCGACGACCATCTTCGGCTTGTGCTCCACGGCCAGACGCTCGACTTCGTCGTAGTCGATCAGGCCCTGGTCGTTGACGCCGTACTGCACGGCGTTGAAAAGCTTGCCCGAGGCGTTGACCTTGGCGCCGTGGGTCAGGTGGCCGCCGTGCGCCAGGCTCATGCCCAGGATGGTGTCGCCCGGATTCAGCAGGGCGAAGTACACGGCCTGGTTGGCCTGCGAGCCGGAATGCGGCTGCACGTTGGCGTAGTCGGCGCCGAACAGCTGCTTCACGCGGTCGATGGCCAACTGCTCGGCAATGTCCACGTACTCGCAACCGCCGTAATAGCGCTTGTGCGGGTAACCCTCGGCGTACTTGTTGGTCAGCACGCTGCCCTGGGCTTCCAGCACGCGCGGGCTGGCGTAGTTCTCGCTGGCGATCAGCTCGACGTGATCCTCCTGCCGGCGCGCCTCGTGGGCGATGGCCTGGGCCAGTTCGGGATCGTAGGTTTCGATGCGGGCGTCGCGCGGGAACATCGGGTCTCCGGGGCTAGGGCGGGCGGGATGGCCGATTGTAGCCCGCCCGGCCCCCGGCCACCCTGCCCCGGAAAAGGAAAAGCGCGCCGGAGCGCGCTTTTCGGGGACATCGGGCCGGCTGTGGCTCAGTGGTGCAGCAGCAGGTCGGCAATGATGCCGGTGGCGATCGCGACCATCAGCAGGTTGCCGCGGTCGTCCCGCACCCAGTGGTAACCGCGGGGCGGATGGCGCACGTGGTAACGGTTGTAGTCGTTCACCACGTAGACCGGGCCGCGGTAGTAGTCGCGGTAGCGCTGGCCCTTGGCCCAGCGGTGGTAGCCGGGAGCAGGGCGATAGACCACGCGCGGCGGCGCGTAATAGCGGCGATCGTCGTAACGGCGGTCGTCACGGCGACCCTGATGGTAGCCATGGCGGTAAGCCTGGCGCTGATCGCGATAGTCGCGACGATCATCGCGACGGTCTTCACGCCAGTCGCGGCGATCATCCCGCCGGTCATCACGACGGTCGTAGTGGTGCGAACGGCCGCGGTCGTGGCCGCGGTCATCGCGTGCCAGCACGGGAGCGGTGACAGCGAAGGCCAGGACGGCACAGGCCATGGTCTGGAAAAGGCGCTTGGTATTCATGGAAACCCCTCTGGGTGGCACGTGAGTCCATCATGCCGATCACATCTGAACCGATTCCGGCTGGAAAACGGTTACGGGCATGTCAAGGACGCGTTGACGAAATGTATTCAGCCGCCGGTTGGCCGGGTCCGAGCCGCTATAATCGCCGCCTTCCCCTTTGCCTCCCCGCCCGCCGCTGCCCGGCAGGGCGCCGGGGCCTGCGTATCGGAGCCTGCATGTCCTCGCAATACATCTACACCATGAACCGGGTCAGCAAGGTGGTCCCGCCCAAGCGGCAGATCATCAAGGACATCTCGCTGTCCTTCTATCCGGGCGCGAAGATCGGCCTGCTGGGCCTGAACGGCGCCGGCAAGTCCACGGTGCTGAAGATCATGGCCGGCGTGGACAAGGATTTCGAGGGCGAAGCCCGCCCGCAGCCCGGCATCAAGGTCGGCTACCTGGCACAGGAGCCGGAACTGAATCCCGAGCACACCGTTCGCCAGGCCGTCGAGGAAGGCGTGGGCGACGTGCTGCAGGCGCAGGCCGCGCTGGAAGCCGTCTATGCCGCCTACGCCGAGGAAGGCGCCGACTTCGACGCGCTGGCCAAGGAACAGGAGCGCCTGGAGGCCATCCTCGCCGCCGGCGATGCCCACACGCTGGAAAACCAGTTGGACGTGGCCGCCGATGCCCTGCGCCTGCCGCCGTGGGACGCCATCGTCGGCAAGCTGTCCGGCGGCGAGAAGCGCCGCGTGGCGCTGTGCCGCCTGCTGCTGCAGAAGCCGGACATGCTGCTGCTCGACGAACCGACCAACCACCTGGATGCCGAGTCCGTCGAGTGGCTGGAACAGTTTCTCGCCCGCTACACCGGCACTGTGGTGGCGGTCACCCATGACCGTTACTTCCTCGACAACGCCGCCGAATGGATCCTCGAACTCGACCGCGGCCGCGGTATCCCGTGGAAGGGCAACTACA
This sequence comes from Pseudoxanthomonas sp. Root65, assembly GCF_001427635.1. Classification (NCBI taxonomy): domain Bacteria; kingdom Pseudomonadati; phylum Pseudomonadota; class Gammaproteobacteria; order Lysobacterales; family Lysobacteraceae; genus Pseudoxanthomonas; species Pseudoxanthomonas sp. Root65. Next base: position 2,078,591 of record NZ_LMHA01000001.1, on the reverse strand, counting down.
CCGACTGGCTGGTACAGAAGGACGAGCGCCTGAAGCAGGAAGACAACCAGGAAAAGGCCCGCCAGAAGGCGATCCAGAAGGAACTGGAATGGTCGCGCCAGAACGCCAAGGGCGGCCGTTCCAAGGGCAAGGCGCGCCTGGCGCGCCTGGAAGAACTGCAATCGGTCGACTACCAGCGTCGCAACGAGACCAACGAGATCTTCATCCCGCCGGGCGAGCGACTGGGCAACAACGTCATCGAGTTCAAGAATGTCTCGAAGAAGTTCGGCGACCGCCTGCTGATCGACAATCTGAGCTTCCTGGTCCCGGGTGGCGCGATCGTCGGCATCATCGGCCCCAACGGCGCGGGCAAGTCGACGCTGTTCAAGATGATCACCGGCCAGGAAAAGCCGGATTCCGGCACCATCACCACCGGCCCGACCGTGCAGCTCGCGTACGTGGACCAGAGCCGCGAGAAGCTGGAAGGCAACCACAACGTCTTCCAGGAGATTTCCGGCGGCCTGGACATCCTCAACATCAATGGCGTCGAGATCCAGTCGCGCGCCTATATCGGCCGCTTCAACTTCAAGGGCCAGGACCAGCAGAAACTGGTCGGCTCGCTGTCCGGCGGCGAACGCGGCCGCCTGCACATGGCCAAGACGCTGCTGCAGGGCGGCAACGTGCTGCTGCTCGACGAGCCGTCGAACGACCTGGACATCGAAACCCTGCGTGCCCTGGAAGACGCACTGCTGGAGTTCCCGGGCAACACCTTCGTCATTTCGCACGACCGCTGGTTCCTGGACCGCATCGCCACGCACATCCTCGCCTTCGAGGGCGACTCGCACGTGGAATTCTTCCAGGGCAACTACCGCGAATACGAGGAAGACAAGAAGCGTCGCCTGGGCGAGGAAGGCGCACGCCCGCACCGCCTGCGCTTCAAGGCGCTGAAGTGACGCCTCTGCGTTGAGTAGTGACGCCTCTGCGTTGAGTAACGAGAAAAAGCCCGCCGATCGGCGGGCTTTTTTCTTGCGCTGAATGCGCCTGCGCATTCGCCCCATCATGGGGAATCCGTGCACTGCACAGGTGCGGATTAAAGCGCCGCGTCCGCGCGCCGATAGCGCCTCAATACCGGAACCGATTTCACGCTGCCGCCCACCGGCACGTCACGGTTCCGCCCCCTCGCCTCAAGGAGCTCCATGAACGCATGCGCTGTCGCTTCCGTGTCCGACGCCGGTATCGATGACCACATCCAGTCCGTGTCCGGGCTGTCGGACTCGCTGCTGAAGCAGTTGCGGCAGTCGCTGCAGAAGATCGACGAGATCAACCGCATCACCCGCATCATTTCGATGAACGCGCGTATCGAAGCGGTCCGCATCGGCACCGCCGGCCGCAGCTTCGGGGTGATCGCCGAGGAGATGGACACGCTGTCGCGCCGGGTCAGCGATACCGCGCAGGAGATCGACCGCATGGCCGGGCGCACCAGTACCGATCTGCGCGAGCGGCTGGAGCAGTTGCAGACCGACGTGCGCCGCACACGGCTGACCGACCTGGCGCTGGCGAACATCGACCTGATCGACCGAAACCTGTACGAGCGCAGCTGCGATGTGCGCTGGTGGGCCACCGATACCGCGATGGTGGCGGCCGCACAGGACCCGCAACCGGCGGCCGTGGCACATGCCAGCCAGCGGCTCGGCCAGATCCTGGATTCGTACACCGTCTACTTCGACCTGGTGCTCGTCGACCTGCAGGGCACCGTGATCGCCAACGGGCGACCGCGCCAGTACCGGTCGGTGGGTCAGTCGGTCGCGCAACAAGCCTGGTTCCAGTCCGCCATGGCCACGGCCAGCGGCGAGGAGTTCGGCTTCCAGTCGATGCACGCCAGCCCGCTGGCCGGCGACGAGCGCGTGCTGGTGTACGCCTGCACCGTGCGCGACGGCGGCCGCGTGACCGGACGCCCGCTGGGCGTGCTGGGCATCGTGTTCCGCTGGGACGCGCTGGCGCAGACCATTGTCCAACGCACGCCCCTGTCGGAGGCCGAATGGCGGCGCAGCCGGGTCTGCATCGTCGATGGCCAGGGCCACGTGCTGGCCGACACGCTGGGCGCAGACGCCGCGTCGGCGCGACTGGACTTTCCCGGGCGCGCGACCCTGTTCGCCCAGCCGCGCGCGGCGGTCGACCTGGTCATCGACGGACGCACCCACTGCGTGGCGCACGCGGCTTCGCCCGGCTACGAGACCTATCGCACGGGCTGGCACTGCGTGATCACCCAGGGCGTCGACTGACGCCCTCCCCGACGATCAGCCCAGCCACACCTCGCCGTCGCGCACCTGCACGGCGATGGCGCGCAGTGCATCGCCGCGACACGGACCGGCGACGCAATCGCCGCGCACCAGCTCGAACGAGGCGCCATGGGCGGCGCAGACCAGATGGCCGTCCTTGCTCTTGAGGAACTGGCCGGGCGCCCAGTCGAGACGGCGACCGGCATGCGGGCAGACATTCAGCCAAGCACGGACGTCGTCGCCGTCGCGATACAAGATCAACGACTCGGCATCGTCGCCGATCGAGGCTTCAACCTCGGCGAAACCGCCATCGGCGATGTCATTCAGTGCGCTCAGTCGCATGTCGCTTAACGAAGTCCTCACACGGTCATCTGACTGTCATCCGATACTGCCCCGTACCGGCCCCCGCCGCATTCTGTCACGACGCCCCACCATGTACGCACGCCATTTCCAGTTCAACGCCTTCCGCCATGTCTTCGCGCCGCGCAAGCCGCGCCATCCGCTGCTGCGGGTCGGCCTGGGCCTCTTGGGTGTGGTGGTGTTGGGCGTGCTGGTGTTCTTCAGCGTCTTCGTCGGAGCCGCCATGATCGCGGCCGGTGTGGTGTACAAGCTGGTGCGCCAGCGCGGCAAGCCGCAGGCCCGCGATGCACGCGTGGTGGATGCGGAATACCGCGTGGTGCGCAAGCAGGTACTGCCGCAGCCACGCTGACCCCGTGCCCGCAGGGCATCCCGTTGCCCCTACACTCTGCGGCCGCTTCTTTCTTGCATGGCCGTCATGACCGACATCATTCCTGCCCCGCCGGTACCGCGCGTACCCGTTCGCGGCGGCGGCACGTTCCCGGTGCGACGCATCTTCTGCGTCGGCCGCAACTTCGCCGACCACGCGCGTGAAATGGGCGCGACCGCCCCGGCCTCGAAGGCCGAGCGCGGTACCCCGGTGTTCTTCCACAAGCCCGCCGATGCCATCGTCACCGGTGGCGCGGACGTGCCCTATCCGCCCGGCACGCACGATCTTCACCATGAAGTGGAACTGGTGGTGGCGCTCGGCGCCGACGCACCCGCCGGCCCGCTCGCGCGCGAGGATGCGCCGGCGCTGGTGGCGGCCTATGGCGTCGGCCTGGACCTCACGCGCCGCGACCTGCAGGCGGCGGCGAAGGCCAAGGGTCTGCCCTGGGACACGGGCAAAGGCTTCGATCATTCCGCGCCGGTGAGCGAACTGGTTCCCGTTGCCGACGTCGGCACGCTGGAGGACCGCACCCTGACCCTGCGCGTGAACGGCGAAACCCGCCAGCACGGATCGCTGCACGACCTGATCTGGGACGTGCCCGATATCCTGCACGAGCTGTCGACGCTCTATGCCTTGAAGGCCGGCGATCTGGTCTTCATGGGCACCCCGGCGGGCGTGGCCGCGCTGGTGCCGGGCGACACCTTCGTCGCCTCGCTGGAGGGTGTGGTGACGTTGCAGGGACGCATCACGGGCTGAGTTCCGCGTGCCCCCAGCCATGCTCACTGTCAGTCAACAACGCGCGCGCCGCACGCTATAGTCGTCGCCGATGGCGCGAGCGCGTCGATGGTTGAGGAAGGCAGCATGGGCATGATCAGCGAGTTCAAGGAGTTCGTTTCGCGCGGCAACGTGGTCGACCTCGCGGTTGGCGTGGTGATCGGCGCGGCATTCGGCAAGATCGTCACTACGCTGGTCGACAAGATCATCATGCCCCCCATCGGCTACCTGATCGGCGGCGTCGACTTCTCGAAGTGGGCATGGACGCTGAAGGAAGCCACTGTCGATGCGGCGGGTAAGGAAGTGCCCGCGATCGTGGTCGGCATCGGCGAGTTCCTCAATACGGTGATCCAGTTCGTCATCGTAGCGTTCGCTATCTTCCTGCTGGTCAAGGCGGTGAATCGCCTGCACCGCAAGCCCGAAGCCGCACCGGCGGCACCGCCGGAAGACGTGCTGCTGCTCCGCGAGATCCGCGATGCGCTGAAGAAGTAAGCGGACGCTGCATTCCGAACCGGCAACACCGGCACAGGAACCACGAGGCCACGGGCTGCTAAGCTCGTGGCCTTCGTTTTTCCGGGATATGCCATGCGCCTTGCTCCGCTGTTGCTCGCCCTGACCCTCGCTGTTCCCGCCCTGGCCGCCGAGCGCGAGACGCGCATTCCGGACGCCGCGCTCGCCACCGCCGCCACGCTGCGCGACCAGGCGCTCGCCGACGACACCGGCTGGAAGGTGGTCGAATCGCTGACCACCGAGATCGGCCCGCGCTTGGCCGGCAGCGAGGCCGATGCGAAGGCGGTCGCGTGGGCGCAGGCGAAGTTCAAGGCGCTCGGCTTCGACAAGGTGTGGCTGGAGCCGGTGACCTTCCCGAAGTGGGTGCGCCGCAGCGAGCACGCCGCGATTCTCGGCGCGCATGCGCAGCTGCTCACCGTCACCGCGCTGGGCGGCAGCCCGGCCGGCACGGTGCAAGCCGAGATTGTCCGCTTCGCCGACCTCGCCGCGCTGGAAGCCGCGCCCGAAGGTTCGCTGGCCGGCAAGATCGCCTTCGTCGATTACCAGATGAAGGCCGCGCGCGATGGCAGCGACTACCGCAATGGCGGCGCGATCCGGTCGAAGGGCCCTTCGGCGGCGATCCGCAAGGGGGCGATTGCGTTCCTGATGCGTTCGGCCGGTACCGACAACCATCGGGTCGCGCATACCGGCATCACCCGTTTCGACGAGGGCCTCACCCCGGTGCCGTCCGCGTCGCTGACCGTCCCCGACGCCGACCAGCTGGCGCGCCTGCTGCAGCGCGGTCCGGTGCGCGTGTCGCTGGCGCTCGATTGCGGCTGGGACGGCGAGTACACCTCGCACAACGTGATCGGCGAGATCACCGGGCGCAGCCTGCCGAAGGAGGTCGTGGTGATCGGCGGCCACCTGGATTCGTGGGACCTGGGCACCGGCGCGATCGACGATGGCGCCGGCATCGGCATCACCATGGCCGCCGGCCATCTGATCGGAAAGCTCAGGCAGGCACCGAAACGCACCATCCGCGTGATCGCCTTCGCCAATGAAGAACAGGGCCTGTATGGCGGCAAGGCGTACGCCGAAAAGCATCTGGCCGACATCAGCCGCCACCAGATCGCCGCCGAGAGCGACTTCGGCGCGGGCCGCATCTATGCGTTCAATACCGGTGCGCCGGACCATGCGCGCAAGGCGACCGAGCAGATCGCGCAGGCGCTGGCACCGCTGGGCATCGAATACGCACCGGGCAAGGGCAGCGCGGGCCCGGACATCAGCCCGTTCGCGGCCAAGGGCATGGCGTGGGCGTGGCTGGCGCAGGACGGCAGCGACTACTTCGACCTGCACCACAACGCCGACGACACGCTGGACAAGATCGATCCCGCGGCGCTGGCGCAGAACGTCGCCGCGTATACCGTATTCGCTTACCTGGCGGCGGAAGCCGAGGGCGACTTCGGCAGCCGGCTGAAGCAATAGCGTCAGCAGCGAGAGCGACGTGAGTCGCGACGGGTCATCGCTGCCGCCACATGGCTCACCCGCTTCTATAACCCATCATCCGCCGGCACGGATGCCGGCGTCGGTCTTCGCGACTCACGTCGCTCCCACACCTGATGGCAGGCGCTTCGATGCACCCGCTCAGCGGTTGCGCTGTTTCCACTGCGCCAGGAACACCGCCGTCGCGGCGGCGACGTTGAGGCTTTCGACCGCACCGCTGCCGGGAATCGACAGGCGCAGGTCGCAGGCCTCGGCAAGGCGCGCATCCATGCCTTCGCCTTCGGCACCCATCACGTAGACCAGGCGCTGCGGCAGCGTGGCCGCGAACAGGTCGTCGCCACCGCGCACGAGGGTGGCGGCGAGCGAGAACCCGGCGCTGCGCAGCTGGGTGGCCGCATTGTCGGCCTGCCCCATGCGCACCAGCGGCACCTGTTCGGCGCCGCCTTCGGACACGCGCGCCGCCGCGCCGGACAGCGCCAGCGTGGAGTCGCGCGGCAGCAGGATGCCGGCCACGCCGAAATGCGCGGCCGACCGCAGGATGGCGCCGAAGTTGTGCGGATTGCCCACGCCATCCAGCCACAGCGCCGCCAGCGGCTGGCCTGCCGGCAACGCCCGCAGCCAGTCGCCCATCGGCACCGGCTCGGCTTTCACTACGTCGGCGACCACGCCTTCGTGGTGCGTGCTGGCGGCCAGCCGATCGAGGTCGCCTTCTTCCACCACGCGATAGCCGACGCGCTGTTTCACGCACCACGCCAGCAACGGCTTCAGCGCGGGAATGCGCGATTCGAGCAGGTAGACCTTGCGGATGGCCTCGGGCCGACGCGCGAACACCGCATGCACGGCATTCAGGCCGTACATGCGCAGTTCGCTGCGCGAGGCGCCGGCGGCGCGCTCCTCGCGCGGGACCGCCGCATGCGCCGGACGATGATCCTCCTGCGCGCGCGGGGGACGGCGGCGCTCCGGCGCTGAGCCGGGCGGACGCGGCGGCCGGGTGTTCCAGGGATTGCTCACGTCAGGCCTTCGTCTTCCAGAAATCGGCGTTGCGGATGCCCAGCGCGTCCGGATCGAAGGTCGGGTCCAGGCCCAGCTTCTTCTGCCGCTCGTAGTCGCGCAGCGCGATCAGTGCCGGCTTCTGCAGGATCAGGATGGCGATGACGTTCAACCACGCCATCACGCCCACGCCGATGTCGCCCAGCGTCCAGGCCATCGCGGCGTTGTGGTACGCGCCAAAGACCACCATGCCGACGATGCCCAGCCGCAGCAGCAAGGTCGCCAGCGGATGCGTCTTCTTCACGCCGGCCAGGTAGGTCAGGTTGGTTTCGGCCATGTAGTAGTAGGCCATGATGGTGGTGAACGCGAAGAAGAACAGCGCCAGCGCCACGAAGCCTGCACCCCAGCCCGGCAGCACGGATTCCACCGCGGCCTGGGTGAACTGCGCGCCTTCCGACGGCTGCACGCCGGGCACGCCGGAGAAAATCTCGACCAGCGTCTCCTTGCCGTTCTCGGTGACGGTCTTGAACGTGTTGTACATGCCGGTGGACAGCAGCAGGAATGCCGTCGAGGTGCACACCAGCATGGTGTCGAAGTAGATGGCGAAGGCCTGCACATAGCCCTGCTTGGCCGGGTGCGAGACCTCGGCGGCGGCGGCGGCGTGCGGGCCGGTGCCCTGGCCGGCCTCGTTGGCATAGATGCCGCGCTTCACGCCCCAGGCGATGGCCTGGCCGATGATCGCGCCAAACGCCGCATGCGCGCCGAATGCGCTGCTGAAGATGTCGGCGAACATCGCCGGCACCTTGTCGGCGTTGGCGATCATCACCGTCACCGCCATCAGGATGAAGGCCAGCGCCATGAACGGCACCACGACCTCGGCGAAGGTGGCGATGCGCTTGATGCCGCCGAAGATGATCAGCGCCAGTACCGCCGCCACGGCCAGGCCGATCCACAGCTTCAGCGCGCCTGTACCACCGACGGCGGCACAGTCGCCCATGCCACACAGCACATTGGTGGCGCTGTCGGCGATGGCGTTGGCCTGCACGCCGGGCAGCAGCAGGCCGGTGGCGATGACGGTGGCCACGGCGAACGTCACCGCGTACCACTTCAGGCCCATCGCCTTTTCGATGTAGTAGGCCGGACCGCCGCGGTAGCGCCCTTCGCCGTCCTTTTCCTTGTAGATCTGCGCCAGCGTGCACTCGATGTACGACGTGGACGCGCCCAGGAAGCCCATCACCCACATCCAGAACACCGCGCCCGGACCACCGTAGGCGATCGCGGTGGCGACGCCGGCGATGTTGCCGATGCCCATGCGGCCGGCCATCGAGATGGCCAGGGCCTGGAACGAGGACACGCCCGCGTCGGATTTCTGCCCGGTCACCGTCAGCCGGCACATCTCGGCGAAGCCGCGCACCTGCATCACGCGGGTGCGCAGGGTGAACCACAGGCCGGCACCCAGGCACAGCGCGATCAGCGCGTTGCTCCAGATGATGCCGTTCAACCAGTTGAAAAAGGCTTCCACGGGGATGCGTCTCCGTTCGTTCGTGCGTGCGCGGGATACGGGAAGGCGGCGCAGGGCGCCACCGGGTCCCTGCAAGATAACCGCAACACGCGCCGCTGCGCAGTCCCCGCTGGCGTTTCAGCCGGACCAGAGCCGTCCGAACAGCCTCAGGTCGTGCAGTCCGTCCGGCTTGCGGAGGGCGCTGCGCCGGCAGCCTTCCTCGACGAATCCGTTCTTCTCCAGCACCCGCGCCGAGGCCGGATTGGTGTCCAGCACGTTGGCCTCGATCCTGACCAGGCCCAATGCGGGAACCACCCAGTCCAGATAGGCCGCGACCACGCGCGTCATGTGGCCGTGGCCCCAGTGACGCCGGCCGAGCCAGTAGCCGAGCTCCGCGCCATGCGCCTTCTCGCCCGCATGGGGTCGCGCGGCGATGCCGCCGCAGGCCTCGCCCGCGATCTCGATGGCGAACACGGGATGTGCGAAGTCCACCACGCGACCGGCCAGGAAGGCGTCGCCATCGGCCCGCGTGTAGGGATGCGGGAAGCGCTCGCTCAGGCCGCGCGGCACCTGCGGATCGTCCGCATGGTGCAGCAGGGAGTCCAGGTCGTCCTGTCGCCAGGCGCGCAGCACGAACCCCTCGCCCTCGATGCGCACGCCGGCATGCGGGCGTGCGCCGGGCTCAGCCATGGCCACCCACGGACGGCGTTTCCGCCTCCAGTCTGCCCAGTTCTTGCGCCACCGCTTCCGGCGAGCGCGTGAACGGCGCGAGCAGCGCGTAGAACGCCGGCACCACGTACAGCGAGAGCAGCGTGGAGAAGGTCACACCGAAGATCACCACGATGCCGATGGTCGCGCGGCTGGCCGAACCCGGGCCGCCGGCCAGCACCAGCGGCACCGCGCCGACGACGGTGGCGACCGAGGTCATCAGGATCGGACGCAGGCGCACGCGGGCGGATTCTGCGATGGCCTGCGCCACGCTGGCGCCGTCGTCGCGCAACTGGTTGGCGAACTCCACGATCAGGATGCCGTTCTTCGCCGCCAGGCCGATCAGCATGACGATGCCGATCTGGCTGAAGAGGTTGAGCGTGCCGCCGGTGACCCAGAGCCCGATCAACGCGCCCAGCACCGCCAGCGGCACCGTCAACATGATGATCAGCGGGTGGATGAAGCTCTCGAACTGCGCCGCCAGCACCAGGTAGACGATCAGCAGCGCCAGTGCGAAGGTCAGCAGGATGGCGCCGCCGGCTTCCTGGTACTCGCGCGACTCGCCCTTCCAGTCGATCTGCGCGTAGTCCGGCAGCTCCTCGTCGACCACCTGGCGCGTCCATTCCAGCGCCTCGCCCATGGTGTAGCCGGGCGACAGGCCGGCACTGATGGTGATCGCGCGCAGGCGGTTGAAGCGGTTGAACGTACCGGGCTCGGCGATCTCGCTCAGCGTCACCAGGTTGGACAGCGGGATCAGCGCCCCATCGCTGCCGCGCACGTAGGTGTTGGCCAGGTCCTCGGTATTGGCGCGCTTCTCGCGGCCGGCCTGCAGCATGACGTCGTATTCCTCGCCGTTGTCCACGTACGTGGTGACCTGGCGCGACCCCATCATCGTTTCCAGCGTGCGGCCGATTTCCTGCACCGACACGCCGAGGTCGGCGGCGCGGTCGCGGTCGATGTTCACGCGCATCTGCGGGCGCGTCTCCTTGTAGTCCGAATCCGGATCCTGGATGCCGGGATTGCCTTCCATCCGCTGCAGGATGCGGTCGCGCCACTGCGCCAGCTCGGCGTAGTCCGGGCCACCGAGCACCAGCTGGTAGCGCTGGCCGCGGCTGCCGACCAGGCCGCCGGCCACGTTGGCGCGCGCCTGCACGCCGGGCAACTTGGACAGTTCGGCACGCAGGCCATTGACCACGTCATCGGTGGTGGCCTCGCGCTCGTGCCAGTCCTGCAGGAACACGATCACCTGCCCGGTATGCATGTCCTCGCTGCCGCCGAAGCCGCGCGGCACGCGCGAGTTGGCGCGTTCGATCGGCTTGTCGCCGCCGACCTGGCCCATCACGATGCGCTCGACCTGCTGCATCTGGTCGACCATGTAGTCGAAGCCGGCGCCTTCCGGCCCATCGACCATGACGAAGAAGCGGCCGCGGTCTTCCGAAGGCGCCAGCTCGCTGGGCACGCGCAGGCCGAGCACGACGATCGCGATGCCGCACAGCGCCATCGCCAGCAGCACCAGACCGAGGATGCGCTTGCCGGTCATGCCGACCAGCCGCTCCACGTGCCGCCCGTAGCCGTCGCTGACGCGTGTCAGCGTGCGGTTGGTCCACGCGTTGAGGCCACGCGGCGTGGTATGCGGACGCACCAGCTTGGACGACATCATCGGCGTCAGCGTCAGCGCAACGAACGCGGAGATCGCCACCGCCGCCGCCAGCGCCACCGACAGCTCGCGGAACAGGCGTCCCGTGTTGCCTTCCATGAAACCGACCGGCAGGAACACCGCCACCAGCACCGCCGTGGTGGCGATGACCGCGAAGGCCACCTGGGCGGTGCCGCGACGCGCGGCCACCAGCGCCGGTTCGCCCAGATCCGCGCGGCGCTGCACGTTCTCCAGCACCACGATGGCGTCGTCCACCACCAGGCCGATGCACAGCACCAGCGCCAGCAGCGTCAGCAGGTTGATCGAGAAGCCGAACGCGTACAGCGCGATGAAGGCCGAGACGAGGCACACCGGCACCGTTACCGCCGGGATCAGCGCGGCGCGCAGGCTGCCCAGGAACAGCCAGATGACCAGGAACACCAGCACCATCGCCTCACCCAGCGTCCAGTACACGCGCTCGATGGAGGCTTCGATGAAGGTGGTGCTGTCGAAGGCGATGAAGATCTCGGTGCCTTCCGGCAGCGTCTGCTGGATGACCTCCGCTTCGGCACGCGCCGCGCGCGCCACGTCCAGGGCGTTGGCGGTGGAGGTACGTACGATGCCCAGGCCGACGTTCGGCACGGCATTGCTGCGCAGGTAGGAGCGACGCTCCTCGGCACCCAGTTCCACCTTGGCCACGTCGCCCAGCCGCACCACGTAACCGTCGGCGCCCTTGCGCAGCGGCAACTGCGAGAACTGTTCCGGCCGCTGGTAGCCGCGCTCCACGCGCAGGGTGAAGTCGCGGGTGGCGGATTCGATGCGGCCGGCCGGCAGTTCCACGTTCTGCGCCCGCAGTGCGGTCTCGACATCGCTGGTGGTGACGCCGCGCGCGGCCATCGCCTCGCGGTCCAGCCAGATGCGCATGGCGTAGCGCTGGCCGCCGCCCAGCTGCACGCGGGCCACGCCGTCGAGCGAGGACAGCCGGTCCAGCACGTAGCGGTCGGCGTAGTCGGTCAGCTCCATCGTGTCCATCACGGTGGAGCGCATGTTCAACCAGATGATGACGTCGGCGTCGGCTTCGACCTTGGAGATCTGCGGCGGATCCGCTTCTTCCGGCAGGCGGTTCATCACCCGGCTGACGCGGTCGCGCACGTCGTTGGCGGCGGCTTCGATGTCGCGGCTGAGGTTGAACTCGATGGTGACGTCGGCGCGGCCGTTGCGGCTGCTGGACTGGATGGTCTTGATGCCCTCGATGCCGGAGAGGCCGTCCTCGAGGATCTGGGTGATACGCGTTTCGACCACCGCCGCCGACGCGCCCGGATAATTCACTTCCACCGACACGATGGGCGGATCGATGTTGGGCAGTTCGCGCAGGGTCAGGCGCAGGAATGACATCACGCCCAGCACCACCAGCAGCAGGCTGACCACCACCGCGAAGACGGGGCGCTTGATCGACAGGTCGGAAAGCTTCATGGCGCTCAGCCCTGGCCGTCGGCGGCGGGCTCGTCCTGCTTCGCCGGCGCGGCGGGCGCGGCATCGGCCACCTTCACGCCCGGACGCAGCTTGCCGGTGCCGTCAATGACGATGCGATCGCCGGCGGCGACGCCCTTGAGGATTTCGACTTTCCCGTCGCGACGCACGCCTGCGGTCACCGGCGCCTGCTCGACGCTGCCATCCGGCTTGACCCGGTAGACGAACGAGTCGCGGCCCACCTGCACCACCGCGATCTCCGGGATCACCAGCGCCTGCCGCTCGGGGCGGAACAGGCGCACATCCAGCAGCATGCCGGGGCGCAGCTTGCGTCCCTCGTTCGCGAAGACCGCACGCACGGTCACCGCGCGCGTGTTCGCGTCGATGCGCGCATCGATGGTTTCCACCTGCCCCTCGAACGACTCGCCCGGATAGGCGGCGGCGGTCGCGGTCACGGTGTTGCCGGCCTCGACCGAGGCCAGCGCTGCTTCCGGCACCTGGAAGTCGACATACATGCGCGAGATGTCGTCGAGCGTGGCGATGGTGCTGTTGGCGGTGATCAGCGAGCCGGGACTGACCTGCCGGATGCCCAGCACGCCGGCGAACGGCGCGCGTACGCTGCGGTCGCCGATGTCGGCGCGCGCCTGGCGCACGCGCGCGGCGGCGGCGTCGCGAAGGGCGAGCTGGGTATCGAGCTGCGAGCGCGCGATCAGCTGCTGGTCGGCCAGTTCCTTCTGCCGGCGGTAAAGACGTTCGGCCTCGGCGTAGGTCGCCTCGGCCTGGACCAGCGTGGCCTGCGCGGCATCGCCCTTCAGGGTGACCAGCTTCTGGCCGGCACCCACCTGCTGCCCGCTCTCGAAGTGCACGTCCTGCACGATCTCGCTGACCTTCGCGGTCAGGGTGACGGATTCGCGCGCCTTGGCCGTACCCAGCGCCTGCAGGGTGTCGTTCCAGGCGGTGAGCTGGATCTGCTGGGTGGTCACCGGAATCGGCCGCTCCGCCGGCCCGCCGTTGGCCTTCGCCTGCGCCTCGTCGTCGCCGCAGCCGGCGAGCATCAGCAGGGGCAGGGCGACCGCGAGCGCGCGGAGGACGGATCGGCTGAGCATGGAGGGTCCCGTAATCATCATTATTCGAGGAGTTTACCGACCCTACGGGACACGCAGTGTCACGGATGCGGCGGCACGTGCCGTAAACGCGCCAAAGGGCGGACGGTGCACACCGCCCGCCATGACCAATGGCCCTTGCGGGCCGGATCCGTGCTGAACGGCTACTCCAGGCCCAGGTGGGCGAGCACCTGCAGCGCCAGCGCTTCGGGGGCCTGTTCACCTGCGTGCAGGTGCAGCTCCGGATGCTCGGGCACCTCGTACGGCGAATCGATGCCGGTGAAATTGGGGATCAGGCCCGCGCGCGCCTTGCGGTACAGGCCCTTCACATCGCGGGCCTCGGCCAGCGCCAGCGGCACGTCGACGAAGACCTCGACGAACTCGTCGTCGGCGAAACGCTCGCGCGCCATCCGCCGCTCGGCGCGGAATGGCGAGATGAAGCTGACCAGCACAATCAGGCCGGCGTCGGCCATCAGCCTGGCCACTTCCGCCACGCGGCGGATGTTCTCCACGCGATCCTCGTCGGTGAAACCCAGGTCGCGGTTCAGGCCGTGGCGCACGTTGTCGCCGTCCAGCAGGAAGCTGTGGTAGCCGAGCGCATGCAGGCGCTTGTCCACCAGGTTGGCGATGGTCGACTTGCCCGCGCCGGACAGGCCCGTGAACCACAGCACCTTCGGCGCCTGGCCCTTCTGGCGCGCGCGCGCGGCCTTGTCGACATCGACATGCTGCCAGTGCACGTTGCCGGCACGACGAAGCGCGAAATCCAGGGTGCCGGCGCCGGCGGTGGTGTTGTCGTAGCGGTCGATCAGGATGAAGCCGCCCAGCGCGCGGTTGCGTGCATAGGCCTCGAAGGCGATGGGCTCGTCCAGGCTGAGGTTGCAGTAGCCGACCTCGTTGAGCTCCAGCCGCTTGGCGGCCAGGTGCTCCTGCGTGTTCACGTCGATGCGATGCTTGATCTCGGTGACCGTGGCGGACACGGTACGCGCGCCGATCTTCAGCCAGTAAGGCCGTCCCGGCAGCAGCGGCGCGTCGGACATCCACAGCACATGCGCGGCGAACTGGTCGGCCACTTCCGGTGGATCGCCGCCGGCGGCGATCACGTCGCCGCGGCTGATGTCGATCTCGTCGGCCAGGGTCAGCGTCACCGCTTGCCCCGCACCGGCCGAAGCGACCTCGCCATCGGCGCCGAGCACCTGCGTCACCCGCGAGCGGCGCGCCGACGGCAGCACGATGATCTCGTCGCCGGGCTTCACTGCGCCGGCGGCGATGGTGCCGGCGTAGCCACGGAAATTCTGGTGCGGACGGTTCACCCACTGCACCGGCAGGCGAAGGGCGCCGCCATCGTCCTGCGCATCGACCTGCACCTGCTCCAGGTGTTCGAGCAATGCCGGGCCGGCGTACCACGGCGTGCGCGCGGACCGCGACGACAGGTTGTCGCCCTCCAGCGCCGACAGCGGGATGCAGGTGACCTCGGCGATGCCCAGCCGCTGCGCCAGCGCGCGGTAGTCGGCGGCGATGCGCGCGAACACGGCCTCGTCGAACTCGACCAGGTCCATCTTGTTCACCGCCAGCACCACGTGGCGGATGCCGAGCAGCGAGACGATGTAGCTGTGCCGGTGGGTCTGCGTCAGCAGGCCCTTGCGCGCGTCCACCAGCACCACGGCCAGGTCCGCGGTGGACGCGCCGGTGGCCATGTTGCGCGTGTACTGCTCGTGGCCGGGGCAGTCGGCGACGATGAACTTGCGCTGGTCGGTGTCGAAGTAGCGGTAGGCCACGTCGATGGTGATGCCCTGTTCGCGCTCGGCGGCCAGGCCGTCCAGCAGCAGCGCGTAATCGATGCGCTCGCCCTGCGTGCCGTGCTTGCGGCTGTCCTTCTCCAGCGCCGCCAGCTGGTCGTCGAACAGGCGCTTGCTGTCATGCAGCAGGCGCCCGATCAGCGTGCTCTTGCCATCGTCCACGCTACCGCAGGTGATGAAGCGAAGCAGCGGCTTGGATTCGTGTTGTTTGAGGTAGGTGGAGATGTCACTGGCGGTATTCATGCAGCGGCCACCGGCATCGTCTTCATGCGCGTCAATTCCACACCCGTATCGTCATCCCAGCGAACGCTGGGATCCATTGGGATCTTGCCTTGTTTCTCAGCGCGGGACATGGATCGCGCGAACATCAACATGGGTCCCAGCGTGCGCTGGGACGACGGCGGAGGAATACGCATCAGAAGTATCCCTCCAGCTTCTTCTTCTCCATCGATGCGCCCGGATCGTGGTCGATCACGCGGCCCTGGCGTTCGGAGCTGGTCGTCACCAGCATCTCGGCGATGATCTTCTCCAGCGAATCGGCCTCGGACTCGATCGCGCCCGTCAGCGGGTAGCAGCCCAGCGTGCGGAAGCGGACGCGGCGCTGCTGCGGTACTTCGCCCTCGCGCAGCGGCAGGCGCTCGTCGTCGACCATCAGCAGGGCGCCATCACGCTCGACGACCGGCCGCTCGGCGGCGAAGTACAGCGGCACCACGGGAATGTGCTCGCGGTAGATGTAGAGCCAGATGTCCAGCTCCGTCCAGTTGGAGAGCGGGAACACGCGCACGCTCTCGCCGGTATGGATGCGCGCGTTGTAGAGGTTCCAAAGTTCGGGACGCTGGTTCTTGGGGTCCCAGCGGTGCCTGTCGTTGCGGAAGGAGAACACGCGTTCCTTGGCGCGCGACTTCTCCTCGTCGCGGCGCGCGCCACCGATGGCGGCATCGAACTTGTAGTGATCCAGCGCCTGCTTCAGGCCCTGGGTCTTCATCACGTCGGTGTGGACGGTGGCGCCGTGGCTGATCGGGCCGATGTCGCGGGCGATGCCGTCCGGGTTGATGTGCACGCGCAGGTCCACCCCGGTCTCGGCGGCGCGCTGGTCGCGGAAGGCGATCATCTCGCGAAATTTCCAGCGCGTATCCACGTGCAGCAACGGAATCGGCGGGCGGGCCGGGGCGAAGGCCTTCAGCAGCAGGTGCAGCAGCACCGAACTGTCCTTGCCCACCGAGTACAGCAGCACCGGGTTGCGGAATTCGGCGGCGACCTCGCGCAGGATATGAATGCTTTCCGCTTCCAGGCGGTCGAGGTGGGACAGGCGGGGTACGGCAGTCATCGAGGCAGGCAGCAGGGACGGTGGCTACGGACGGGCTAGCCTAGCAGGGCATCGCCAACGGGTCCGGGAGGGCGGGCAGTATTCGGCGGTGGACGCATGCCGGCGAAATAAGCGCAGGCCATAAGCCCATAACCATGCGTCCTTTCTGGCGGTCCCGGCGCCTCCCTACCATCGGTCGTCCACCTCGCGCCCACGGCCCATATCGATGTCCGCCACCCAGCCTGTCCTCGCCCCCATCCCCCTCGCGGAGGAACGGCGGGCGCTGCTGGCCCAGGCCGTGGCCGGCCTGGACGGCGCCAGTCTGTGGTGGGTCTCCGGCTATGCCGCCGGACTGGCGCAGGCGCAGCTGGCAGCGCCGGCGGCCGCCGCCGCATCGCCCAAGGCGATTGCCCCGGCACCCGGCGCCCAGGCCACACAGCGCCTGACCATCGTCTACGGCAGCCAGACCGGCAACGCGCGCCGCACCGCCGAAGCCCTGGCGCAGCAGGCCGAAGCCGCCGGGCTGTCGGTGCGCCTGCTGCGCGCCGATGCCTACCCGCAGCGCGAGCTGGCCAGCGAGCGCCTGCTCTATATCGTCATCAGCACCCAGGGCGAAGGCGATCCGCCGGACGACAGCATCGGCCTGGTCGAGTTCCTGCGCGGCAAGCGCGCGCCGAAGCTGCCGGACCTGAAATACGCCGTGCTCGGCCTGGGCGATTCCAGCTATGCCGACTTCTGCGGCATCGCGACGCGGCTCGACGCGCGCCTGGCCGAACTCGGCGGCAGCCGCCTGTTCGCCACCGGCCTGGCCGACCTCGACATCGACACCGTCGCCGCCCCGTGGCGCGAACAGGCACTCGCGCAGGCCCGCGAGCTGCTGAAGGCGCCGGCCACCGGCGCCGCGCCGCTGGCCACGGTGACGCCGCTGCGTCCCGGCCACGCCGCGCTCTGGACGCACGAACACCCCTTCCCCGCCGAGTTGCTGCTCAACCAGCGCATCAGCGGCCGCGATTTCAAGGGCCCGCGCTTCGGTCAGCATGGCGTGGCCGACAAGGACGTGCGCCACCTCGAACTGTCGCTGGAAGGCAGCGGCCTGCACTACGAGCCCGGCGATGCGCTGGGCGTACGCCACCGCAATCCTGCCGCGCTGGTCGATGGTGTGCTGGAGACGCTGCGGCTGGACGGCGACACCGCCGTCAGCGACGGCGGCGACACCCTGCCGCTGCGCGAATGGCTGGCCGCGCGCCGCGAACTGACCCGCCTGTCGCGTCCGTTCCTCGCCACACATGCCGCCCACGCCCAGGCCGATGATCTGAACGCACTGCTTGCGCCGGCACAGAACACGGCGCTGGCGCAGCTGTTCAACACGCACCAGCTGGTCGACGTGCTGCGCCGCTGGCCCGCCGGCTGGTCCGCGCAGGAGCTGGTCGCCGCGCTGCGGCCGCTGGCACCGCGCCTGTATTCCATCGCCTCCAGTCGCAAGCGCGTGGGCGAGGAAGCCCACCTGACCGTCGACGTGCTGGGTTACGACGCCTTCGGCCATGCGCATGGCGGTGCCGCCAGCGGCTTCCTCGCCGCGCGCGAGGAAGGCGACCAGGTGCCGGTCTACATCGAGGCCAACGAGCGCTTCCGCGTGCCGGCCGATGGCAGCCGCGACATCCTGATGATCGGCCCCGGCACCGGCATGGCGCCGTTCCGCGGCTTCGTGCAGGAGCGCGCGGAAACCGGCGCACGCGGGCGCAACTGGCTGTTCTTCGGTGCGCAGCACTTCAACCACGGCTTCTTCTACCAGAGCGAATGGCAGGACGCGTTGCGCAGCGGCGAACTGCACCGACTCGACCTCGCCTTCTCGCGCGACCAGGCACGCAAGATCTACGTGCAGGACCGCCTGCGCGAACGCGGCCGCGACGTCTACGACTGGCTGCAGAACGGCGCGCACCTGTACGTGTGCGGCGCCATCGGCATGGGCAAGGACGTGCATGCGGCGCTGCAGTCCATCGTCGCCGAGCATGGCGGGCTGGATGAAGAAGCCGCCCGCGAGTACCTGGTGCAGCTGCAGACGGAGGGGCGCTATAGCCGCGATGTGTACTGAAGCCGGCGCGGTTGTGGGAGCGACGTAAGTCGCGATCCCTGGACCCCGGACGAAGCCTTCGCGACTGACGTCGCTCCCACACCGAAGATCAGAACATGTCCAACCACTCCGTCGAAGACATCAAATCCGAGAGCCACCGCCTGCGCGGCAGCCTGCTCGACAGCCTGGCCGATCCGGTGACGGGTGCGCTGCGCGAATCGGACCAGACCCTGATCAAGTACCACGGCAGCTACCAGCAGGACGACCGCGACCTGCGCGACGAGCGCCGCCGGCAGAAGCTGGAGCCGGCCTACCAGTTCATGATCCGCACGCGCACCCCGGGTGGGGTGGTCACGCCCGCGCAGTGGCTGAAGCTGGACGCCATCGCCACGCAGTACGCCAACCACTCGCTGCGCATCACCACGCGGCAGGCCTTCCAGTTCCACGGTGTGATCAAGCGCGAACTGAAGGCGACGATGCAGGCCATCAATGCCGCATTGATCGACACGCTGGCGGCCTGCGGCGACGTCAACCGCAACGTGCTGGTCGCGGCCAATCCGCTGGAATCGCGCGCGCACGCCGACGTGCAGGCGTGGGCGGCGAAGCTGTCCGAGCACCTGCTGCCCAACACGCGCGCCTACTACGAGATCTGGCTGGACGAGGAGCGCGTGGCCGGCAGCGGCGAGGAAGAGGAGCCCATCTACGGCGCCACCTACCTGCCGCGCAAGTTCAAGATCGGCTTCGCCGTGCCGCCGGTCAACGACGTGGATGTATTCGCCAACGACCTCGGCTTCATCGCCGTGCTGGACGACGGCGCGCTGGCCGGCTTCAACCTGGTGATCGGCGGCGGCATGGGCGCGACCCATGGCGATGCCGAAACCTACCCGCGTGTCGGCAACGTGGTCGGCTTCATCACGCCGGAACACCTGCTGGACGTGGCCACGGCCGTGGTCACCACCCAGCGCGACCTGGGCAACCGCGAGCAGCGCAAGCGTGCGCGTTTCAAGTACACCATCGACGACCATGGCCTGGACACCGTCGTGGCGGAGATCGAGCGCCGCAGCAGCGTGACGCTGCAGCCGGTTCGCCCTTTCCGTTTCGAGCACAACGGCGACCGCTACGGTTGGGTCGAGGGCGAAGACGGCCGCTGGCACCTGACCCTGCACCTGTACGCGGGCCGCATCGCCGACACCGCGCAGGCGACGCACCTCACCGGCCTGCGCGAGATCGCCAACGTCCATCGCGGCGAGTTCCGGATGACCGCGAACCAGAACCTCGTGATCGCCGGCGTACCGGCCGGCGAGCGCGCACGCATCGATGCGCTGGCGAAGGCGCACGGGCTGGATGCGGGCGAACGACTCGGCACCGCGCTCCAGCGCGCGGCCGTAGCCTGCGTGGCACTGCCCACCTGCGGCCTGGCGATGGCCGAAGCGGAGCGCTACTTGCCCGACTTCACCGACAAGCTGCAGCCCGTGCTGGACAAGCACGGCCTGCGCGATGCGCCGATCGTGCTGCGCATCTCCGGTTGCCCGAACGGGTGCTCGCGGCCGTATCTGGCGGAGATCGCCCTGGTCGGTAAGGCACCCGGCCGCTACAACCTGATGCTCGGCGGCGACGCGCGCGGCCAGCGCCTCAATACGCTGTACCGCGAAAACATCGACGAAGCCGCCATCCTCGCCACGCTGGACGGGCTGTTCGCGCGCTATGCAGCCGACCGCGACGCCGATGAAGGCTTCGGCGACTTCCTGCATCGCAGCGGCGTGGTCGCCCTGCCCGCCTATCCCACCCACCGACAGATCCCCCTGGACCTTTACGCATGAGCGCCCTCGCCCTTTCCCTGGACACGGACCAGATCGCCGAGCACAACGCGTGGCTGGAAACCCAGACCGCCGAGCAGCGCGTCGCCTGGGCGCTCAAGCACGGGCCGGCAGAAGCCGCGATGTCGTCCAGCTTCGGCGCGCAGGCAGCGGTGCTGCTGCACATGGTCACCCGGCAGAAGCCGGACATCCCGGTGGTGCTGATCGATACCGGCTACCTGTTTCCCGAGACCTACCGCTTCGCCGATGAACTGACCGAGCGCCTGCAGCTCAACCTGCAGGTATTCCGCCCGCTGGTCAGCCGCGCCTGGATGGAGGCGCGCCACGGCCGCCTGTGGGAGCAGGGTCTGGTCGGCATCGAGCAGTACAACAGCCTGCGCAAGGTGGAACCGATGAAGCGCGCGCTGAAGGAGCTGGGTGTCGGCACCTGGTTCACCGGCCTGCGCCGCGTGCAAGCCACCAGCCGCGCCAACGCACCGGTGCTGCAGCAGCGCGAGGACCGCTGGAAGATCAACCCCATCGTCGACTGGACCGACCGCGACGTGTGGCAGTACATGAAGCAGCACGACCTGCCCTACCACCCGCTGTGGGAACAGGGCTACGTGTCGATCGGTGACTTCCACACCACGCGCCGCTGGGAGCCCGGCATGCGCGAGGAGGACACCCGCTTCAACGGGCTCAAGCGCGAGTGCGGCATCCATATCGACGTGTGAGCCCTGACGGACACGGGCGGGGCTGATCCGTTCGCCCCCGCGCAACCGGGTTTCGTCGCCGCATCGCCGGATCCGTCGCGGCCCCTCTTCCCTCGCCCGACCGGCGGGCTATCCTCCACGGCACTCCCCAAGCCGTGGTATCCGACGTGTTCCCCAGCCTGCTGCTGATCATCCGCATCCTCGTCGCCTGGTTCGGCGCGATCCTCATGGCGGGCTTCATCTGGAACGGCCTGTTCGAGCGGACCATGCTGTCCGGTGCGGCCGAATGGCTGTTCAACCTCGCCTCGACGCTGGTGATGCTGTCGGTGTTGATCGGCCTGATCAGCCATCTGCGCCGGATCTGGCTGATCACCGGGCGGCTCGACAGCACCACGCTCGCCAGCCGCCAGCGCCGGCAGATCGAAGTACCGCTGGACACCGCGGACGCCTTCGCCCTGATCGAAGGCGCGCTGCGCGAACTGCCGCGCGCCGAAGAGGCGGAAAGCGCGCCCGACAGCCTGCAGGTGCGGGTCAAGGTGCGCCGCATCGACAGCTTCGGCGGCCCCAGCCAGCCGTCGCGCTTCAACATCATGGCGCGCTTCGCGGTGAAGCGCGATCTCGTGCAGGCCACGGTCACGCCCGGCAACGGCACCAGCAGCATCACCCTGATCGTGGGCCCCGACGCCAGTGCATGGCTGGACCTGTTCGTACTGGACGACGGCGTCAACGTAGAGAACGTCGAAGCCGTCACCCGCGCCATCACCCGCCGCGTCGCCGACCAGCGGCGACAGGAGCAGGCCGATGTGGTGAAGACCGTCAGCGAGAAGGAACTGACCGTCGCGCGCTTGAACCTGCTCAACGCGCAGGTCGAGCCGCACTTCCTCTACAACACGCTGGCAAGCGCGCAGGTGCTGACGCGCACCGATCCGCCACGCGCCGACATCATGCTGGGCCATCTGATCCACTACCTGCGCAGCTCGCTGCCGCGCACCGACGACGCGCTGTCGACGCTGGGCGAGGAACTGGAACGCACGCTGGCCTACCTGGAGATCCTAAAGATCCGCATGGGCAGCCGCCTGTCGCTGCAGATCGAAGTGCCGGACGCGCTCAAGTCGGTGCCGATGCCGTCGATGATGCTGCAGACCCTGGTCGAGAACGCGATCAAGCACGGCCTGGAGCCGAAGACCGGCGGCGGCACCGTCTGGATCCTGGCGCGCCAGCACGACGACCACGCCACGCTGACCGTCGCCGACGACGGCCAGGGCTTCGGCGGCCAGAGCAGCGGCACCGGCATCGGCCTGAAGAACCTGCGCGAGCGCCTGCGCCTGACGTTCGGCGGCAACGCATCGTTCGCCATCGTCTCCAACTTCCCCAGCGGCGTGGCCGCCACGCTGACGCTGCCGCTGCCCGGCAAGGCAGGTGCCGCATGAACTTCCGGGGCGTGATCGCCGAAGACGAGGAACTGCTGCGCACCGCGCTGTCCTCGCTGCTGAAGGACGCCTGGCCGCAGCTGGACATCGTGGCCGAATGCGAGGACGGCGCCAGCGCGCTGGAGTCCATCGTCGAGCTGCAGCCGGACGTGGCCTTCCTCGACATCCGCATGCCCGGCCTGACCGGCATCGAGGTTGCGCGTGGCATGGCCGATGCCTGCCCGCGCACGCAGGTGGTGTTCGTCACCGCTTACGACCAGTACGCGATCGATGCATTCGAGCAGGGCGCCATCGATTACCTGCTCAAGCCGATCACGCGCGAGCGCCTGTTGGCCACCGTGCAGCGCATCCAGGCGCGCGCCACCGCCGGCCATCCCGACGGCGCCACGCTGGACGCGCTGCTGCGCCGCTTGTCCGCGGTGTCGTCGGCACCGGCGAAACCGGCGCTGGTATGGCTCACCGCCAGCGTCGGCAAGGACACCAAGCTGATCATGGTGGACGACGTGGCCTACTTCCAGGCCGACAACAAGTACACCACGGTGATGACGGCCGAGGGCGAATCGCTGCTGCGCACGCCGTTGCGCGAGCTGCTCGATTCGCTGGACCAGACCACCTTCAAGCAGATCCACCGCTCCACCATCGTCAACATGAAGGCGGTCGCATCGGTCAGTCGCGACGACGCCGGTCGCGGCCGCCTGAAACTGAAGACGCGGCCGGAAGTGCTGACCGTCAGCCAGCCCTTCATGACGCTGTTCCGCAACATGTAGCACCGCTCTAAACCCGTCCGCCCCGCGCGGCATCCAACGTGGCATCGCCGGCACGACGCACCCGCGTCGTGGAGGGCCTGTCATTGCCCATCGAAACGACAAAGGAATCGCCATGCGCATCATCACGTCCCTGATGTCCTGCCTGCTGGCCCTGGCAGGATGCGACGACAAGCCCAGCGTCACCACCATCCACCACAGCAGCGCCAACGGCGTGGATACGCTTTTCAGCAAAAGCACGCTGAAGGAAGGCGTGGCCACCTTCGAGTGTTTCGCCAGCGAAAGCGGCCAGTGCCACTACCGCGTCTACACCGAGCGCTGCGCAGTTGCTGCGACCGGCGAGAATCCTGCGGACTGCACCCGCACCACGCTGGAGGACTTTGCGCTGGCACCCGGCAAGACGCATGAGATCCGTGGCTTGCCGGAGGATTTCCGGCAATGCGTGGCGAAGGAAGCCGATGCCGGTCGCCGTTGCGGCAGCTGAGGGTTCGCTGCATGCCACGCCGCTTCAATCGCAATGGCGTCAGCGCGCTTTACCTGGTGCGCGCGGCTTCAGCATGCCCGGCCGCAGCAGCCGCTCGCTGCGCATGACGTGCAGGATCACCACCTGCCCACCTTCATGGCGATAGATCACGCGGCACGGCGGCTCGACGACCTGGCGGTAGCGTCCACGCTTCAACTCGGCGGGGCGGCTGCCGCTGTCCGGGTGGTCGGCGAGTTGTTCGACATGGGCAAACACCCGACGCACCAGTTCCGCCGCCGCGCCCGGATCCTCCAGCGCGATGTAATCCGCGATGGCGTCGAGATCACTCAGCGCGGGTTCGGACCAGACTACTTCAACCATCTGGCAAGCCGTTCCCTGGCTTGTTCATGGGAGATGGCGCGTCCTTCGGCGACGGCCTGTTCGCCACGCGCGATGCCTTCCAGCAGGGACATGCGCGCCACCATCGCTTCGTAGGTTTCCACATCCACCAGGTAGGCGCTGGGCAGCCCGTGCTGGGTGATGAGGATGGGCTCGCGCTTCCGCTCGATGTCAGCCAGCAAGTCGGTGGCCTGTCGCTTCAGCGTGGTGACGAGTTCGGTGCGCATGAAGTGACACTACAGTATCACTCGCACCCTCACAAGCCGTGCGGCGAACCGCAAGGCCTGCATCACGCGGTCAGGTCCGACGACCCTCGGCGCGGGCACGTCAACCGGCGAGGCGCGGGCGTTGTCGCGCCGCTCGATCGTGCAGGCCAGCACGAAGCCGATCAGATAGGCGACCACGTCAAGCCAGTCCGGCGTGCTGCCCAGCACGATGCGCAGCACCGGCGAGGAAACCTGCCAGCCCGCCTGCTGGCTGACGTACTGCGCCGCCTCGACCGTCAGTCCCACGGCCAGCGCCAGCAGCGGCCGCATGGGCGGACGCAGCCACACGACGGCCGCCAGCAGGCAATGCACCCAGACAACCGCGACGACATCGCCGGCGAAGCTGCGTATCCAGCCCAGCCCCGCGCCGGCGGTCGCCAGCAGGACGAGCAGTACGAACAGGACCAGCGCGCACCCGGCCGTCGCCAGGTCGAACCGCCACCTCATGCGCTGCCGCAATGCGCGCCTTCCAGGCTCTTGCTGCCGCAGGCCAGGCACTTGCGGTACTTCTGCCGCTGCCGGTTGTAGCGGATGCGCGACATCATGCCGCCGCAGGCGCAGCGCAGTTCCCGGCCGCGCGCCCAGCGGTACAGCCGCCAGCTGGAATGCAGGGCCCACGCCGTACCCAGCAGGATCGCCAGCAGGAACGAGAGCGAGGCCAGTCGTTGCGGCGTGATGTCGCCGAAGGCGCGCTCGGTCCGCGTCACCACTTCCGCCGTGGCGAAGCCGCCCACCGCGATGACCACGGCCGGGGCATACATGCGGGCAACCATGCGGGAGATGCGGTTCATCGGGATCGGGAATCGGAAGGAGAAACGCAGGCT
The DNA here is from genome assembly GCF_001427635.1 of Pseudoxanthomonas sp. Root65. Lineage (NCBI taxonomy): Bacteria > Pseudomonadati > Pseudomonadota > Gammaproteobacteria > Lysobacterales > Lysobacteraceae > Pseudoxanthomonas > Pseudoxanthomonas sp. Root65. Next base: position 2,053,604 of record NZ_LMHA01000001.1, on the reverse strand, counting down.
CGCTCGTGCAGGCGGGCCGCGTCAATCACGCGGTCGGGGGACCGTCAGCTGGTGATCGTCTGGGTCAGCGACTGCCAGGTCGGCGGCTCGGGCCAGTCCGGGTCCTGGTTGCCGTCGATCACCCGGCGCAGGTCGCGGCGGTCGATCTGCGGCGCCAGCGCGCGCACCAGATCCAGCGCGTAGTCGCGCAGCACGCGCTCGCGCGGCAGCACCGCCCAGGCGATGCATTCCTTCACCTCCGGCGGTGCCGGCCAGGCGCGCAGGTCGGTGTCGGACGCATTCACCGCCATCTCGGCCAGCAGGCCCACGCCCAGGCCGGCGCGGACATAGGTCTTGATGAGGTCGGCATCGAGCGCGGTCAGCGCGATGTTCGGTTCCAGCCCCACCTTGGCGAAGGCGCGCTGCAATGACGAACCGGGACGCGTCGACGATTCGTAACTGATCAGCGGCTGGTCGGCCAGGTCGGCCATCGTGGGCACCCGACCGAGCTGTTCCAGCGCATGGGCGCGCGGCACCAGCACCAGCCGCCGCCAGCGGTACAGCGGCACGGCGATGCCGGCCTGCGGCGGGTCGCCGGCGGTGCTGACCACGGCCATGTCGGCGTCGCCCTGGGTCAGCAGGTCCAGCGCCTGGCTTTCCGGCGCCTGCTGCAGGTGCACGCTGACCTGCGGGAAGTCGCGCTTGATCTGCGCGATGGCCGGCGGCAGCACGAAGCGCGCCTGCGTGTGCGTGGTGACCAGCACCAGCTGGCCCTGGCTCTCGCGGCGCTGGTTGGCGGCGTAGGTGCGGATGTTGTTGGCCTCGGCCAGTACCAGCCGGGCGCGGTCGATCACTTCGTGGCCGGCCGGCGTCACCGCTTCCAGGCTGCGTCCTTTTCTCACGAACAGCAGGAAGCCCAGTTCGTCTTCCAGTTGCTTCAGCTGCTTGGACAAACCGGGCTGGGTGGCGTGCACGCGCGCCGCCGCCAGCGTGATGTTGAGGTCGGCATCGGCGATCGCCACCAGGTAGCGGAGTTGGGTCAGCGTCATCGGCGTCGGGCGTGGGGCCCACCGGGAGGGGCCTTGGACTGTAGAGGATTTGCCGGGAACGTAGCCGCCGCCGCTTATAACTGCAAGGCATATGGCGGTGGCGGGATGTCATTTCCGACCACCATGAGCGGGCAGTACGGTCAGCAGCCCCGCCGACATTCCCGACGCCCGTGAGCGCTCCGTTGTTTCCCCTGTTCGCCGACCTGCAAGGCCGCCGGGTTCTGGTGGTCGGTGGCGGCCCGGTGGCCGAGCGCAAGACGGAAGCGCTGCTGCATGCCGGCGCCCGCCCCCGGGTCGGCGCGCCCGATCTGACTCCGCGCCTGCGGACCTGGCACGAGCAGGGTCGGATCGACTGGATCGCCGGACGCTTCGATGTCGCGTGGCTGGCCGATGCCTGGCTGGTGGTGGCCGCGACCGACGACGGCCACGTCAATCAGGCTGTCGCCGCCGCCGCCGAGGCGCGCCAGTTGTTCGCCAATGTCGTGGACGATGCGGAACTGTCCACCTTCCACGTGCCCGCCATCGTCGAGCGCGGCCCGCTGCAGGTCGCCATTTCCAGCGGCGGCGGCGCACCGATGCTGGCCCGGCATCTGCGCCGCCAGCTGGAGACCTTGCTGGACGATTCCTGGGCCTCACTGGCCCACCTCTTCACCCGCCAGCGCCAGCGCATCCGGCAGCGCTTCCCGCAGCCGGCCGAGCGTCGCCGCTTCTTCGAGAAGCTGCTGGCCGGTCCCCTGCCCCGCCTGTTCCGCCAGCAGCTGCACGTGCAGGCCGAGCAGCATTTCCAGGCGATGCTGGATGAACACGCCACGGTCGTGCGCAGCGGCTCGGTCGCCGTGGTCGGCGCCGGCCCGGGCGACGCCGGCCTGCTGACGCTCAACGCCTTGCGGGCGATGAACGAAGCCGACGTGGTCCTGCACGACCGCCTGGTCAGCGAGGACGTGCTGCGTCTGGGCCGGCGCGATGCGACCTATATCGAAGTCGGCAAGTCGGCCAGCGGCCACAGCACGCGCCAGGACGACATCCATGCGCTGATGCTGGAACACGCCCGCGCCGGCCATCGCGTGGTGCGGCTGAAGGGCGGCGATCCGTTCGTGTTCGGTCGCGGCGGCGAAGAGCTCGAGTTCCTGCGCGCCCACGGCATTCCGTACGAAGTCGTCCCCGGCATCACCGCGGCCGTGGCGTGCGCGGCCTATGCCGGCATTCCGCTCACCCATCGCGACCATGCACAGTCGTTGAAGCTGGTGACCGCACACTGCAAGGACTCCTTCGACACCCTCGACTGGCAGGCGCTGGCGCAGGAACGGCAGACGCTGGCCGTGTACATGGGCGTGGCCGGGCTGGAAGGCCTGCGCGACCGGCTGCTCCAGCATGGCCGCGCGCCGTCGACCCCGTTCGCGCTGGTGGAGAACGGATCGCGCCGCGACCAGCGCGTGATCGGCGGCACGCTGGCCGATCTGGCGGAAACTGCGCGTTTCCACCAGGTACGCTCGCCCGCGCTGTTGATCCTGGGCGAAGTCGCCGCATTGGCCGACACGCTGCACTGGTTCGGCGCGCCGCCCGTCGGCGCTCCCACACATTCCCGCAACCTGCCCGTGCCCACACTGCAGGCCGCCTGACCCTTCGCTCCCCTAGGACATCCCATGGCCCTCTACGACAGCATCCTGGACACCATCGGCCGCACCCCGGTCGTGAAACTGCACCGCATCGCGCCCGAGCACGTGACGCTCTATGCCAAGGTGGAGTCGTTCAACCCGGGCGGCTCGGTGAAGGACCGCCTGGCGCTGGCGATCGTCCTGGATGCCGAGGCCAAGGGCCTGCTGAAGCCGGGCGACACCATCGTCGAAGCGACCTCCGGCAACACCGGCGTGGCACTGGCGATGGTGGCCGCCGCGCGCGGCTACAAGTTCGTCGCCACGATGGTGGAAACCTTCTCCATCGAGCGCCGCAAGCTGATGCGCGCGTATGGCGCCAAGGTGATCCTGACGCCGGCCGCCGAGCGTGGCAGCGGCATGGTGCGCCGCGCGGAGGAACTGGCCAAGCAGCACGGCTGGTTCCTCGCCCGCCAGTTCGCCAATCCCGCCAACCCGGCCTACCACCGGCAGACCACGGCGGCGGAAATCCTGCGTGATTTCGCCGGCCAGCGGCTCGACCACTTCGTCACCGGCTGGGGCACGGGCGGCACGCTGACCGGGGTGGGTGAAGTGCTGAAGGTCGCGCGTCCGGACGTGCGCATCACCGCCTCCGAACCGGCCGGGGCGTCGCTGCTGCAGGGCAAGGAATGGCAGCCGCACAAGATCCAGGGCTGGACGCCAGACTTCGTGCCGGACGTGCTGAACCGTGAGGTCGCCGACGAGATCCTGCCGGTCACCGACGTGGAGTCCATCGCCACCGCACGCCGGCTGGCGGCGGAGGAAGGCATCTTCGTCGGCATTTCCGGTGGCGCCACCGTCGCGGCGGCGCTGCAGGTCGCGCAGAAGGCCAAGCCCGGCGACGTGCTGCTGGCGATGCTGCCGGACACCGGCGAGCGCTATTTCTCCACGCCGCTGTTCGAAGGCGTCAACGAAGGCTCGGACGACGAATGGCTGGCCTCGCTGGGCGAGGCCGCGCTGCCGTAACGGGATTCAAGGCGACGGCGGCGCGTCGCAGTCGCGCCGCCAGGTCCATTCCAGTGCCTTGCCGTCATCGCGGCCATCATCGACACGCGCGTGCAGCGTGTCGGCGTCGGAGCGCGAATAGATCACGCGCTTCGGAAAGTCATGCGCCGGATTGGCGAACACCACGCGATCCTGCGCCACGCTCTGCGCGGGAAACGCGGTCACCGCCCCACCCCCGGGCTGCGCGAGCAGCACCCAGCGTCCGTCCTGCTGCGCGATGCGCATGAACTCGAAGCCGGCCGCCCTGCCGTCGCGCGTGTCACGGTGCATGCCGATCAGCAGCCCACCCCGCGGCGCCATCCAGGTTTCCTCACTGAACGTCTTGCCGCGCTGGCCGCACCAGTGGCCGGCGAGCCAGTCGAGATCGTTGGCCGATGCCGAGGTGGCCATCCATGTCGTGGACACGGCCAGGAAAAACGTCGCCAGGCGTTTCATGGGGATCCCCGCTGCGGCAGATCAAGTGTTGCGCGACCTTAGCAGGTACGCGGGCGGACAGGCGATCCGAACGTCGGTGTGGGAGCGACGTAAGTCGCGATCGTGGGTTCCAGATGCCGGGAATCTTGCTGAAACCCCATGTCTGTCGGCGCGAGAGGTAAGCACGAATCACTGCGGCCGATGGCGTGCGATCGCGACTTACGTCGCTCCCACAGCGAGAACACTATTGCTCGTAGAGCTCCAGCGGCAGGTCATCCGGATCGGCGAAGAAGGTGAAGCGGCGGCCGGTGTATTCATCCACGCGTAGCGGTTCGGTCGCCACGCCATGCGCGTGCAGGTGGGCGACGGCGGCATCCAGATCGGCGACGCGCAGCGCGAGGTGGCGCAGTCCGCAGGCTTCCGGCCGGGAGACGCGCGGCGGTGGCGACGGGAACGAGAAGAGTTCGACCTGCGTGCCGTCCGGCAGGGCGAGATCGAGCTTCCACGAATCGCGTTCGGCGCGGTAGTGCTCGGCGAGCATGCGCAGGCCCAGCACTTCGGTGTAGAAACGCTTCGATCGCGCATAGTCCGACGCGATGATGGCGACGTGGTGCAGGCCTTCGATCTTCATGCACGCATGTCCTGTGGCATCGGAACTCAATGGGCCGCCGCGGCATCCGCACCGGCGTTGCCGCCCGAGGGCGCCTTGCCGCCCCGCATCAGCAGCACCAGCGGCATCGACACCAGCGTCAGCAGCATCATCAGCTTGAAGTCGTTGAGGTAGCCGATGGCGGCCGCCTGCCGGTTGACCTCGGCATTGAGCAGGGCCAGACCGGTGGCGGTGGACGGATCCATCGCCGCCGGCAGCAGCGTGGTTTCGGCACCGAACGCTGGGATGCGCGCACCGATCTCGGCGTGGTTCACCTGCATGGCACGCGACAGCATCGTCATCACCACCGAAATGCCGACCGACGACCCGATGTTGCGCACCAGGCTGAAGAGGCCGGCGGCTTCGGTGCGCTGGTGCGGTTCCAGCGTGGCGTACGCCACCGTGGAGATCGGCACGAACACCAGGCCCAGCCCCATGCCCTGCACCACGCCCAGCCAGACGATGGACTGCATCGACGCGTTCGGCCCGAACTGGGTCATGCCATGCAGCGAGAACACCATCAGCGCCATGCCCACCAGGATCGGCCAGCGCGCGTCGATGCGCCCCAGCAGGCGGCCCACGACCATCATGCTGAACATCGTACCCACGCCGCGTGGCGCCAGCACCAGGCCGATGGTCAGCACCGGATAGTTCATCAGCGTGCTGAGGTACGGCGGCAGCAGCGCCAGCGTGGCGAACAGCACGATCCCGACGACGAAGATCAGCGCGCAGCCGACGGCGAAGTTCGCGTTCCTCAGCAGGCCGAGGTCGAGCAGCGCGTGCTCGCGCTTGCGCCACCACCACAGCCCGTACATGTACAGCGCGAGGAACGCGAGCGCCGCTTCGATCTGGATTTCGACGCTGCCGAACCAGTCCTCGCTCTGCCCGCGATCGAGGAACAGCTGCAACGCACCGATGCCCAGCGCCAGCAGGCCCAGCCCGATGCCGTCGAGCTTGCGCTCCTGCACCACGTCCTTCTTCACGCTGGCCATGATGCCGAGCAGCGCCAGGATGCCGATGGGCAGGTTGATCAGGAACACCCAGTGCCAGCTGTAGTTCTGGGTCAGAAAGCCGCCCAGCGGCGGGCCGAGGATCGGGCCGACCATGATGCCCATGCCCCACATCGCCATCGCCGCGCCATGCTTTTCCTTGGGGAACGCATCGAGCAGCAGCGATTGCGAGATCGGCACCAAGGAGGCACCGAACACGCCCTGCAGGATGCGGAACATCACCATCTCACCTATGCCGCTGGCGATGCCGCACAGCAGCGAAGCGACAGTGAAGCCGCTGACCGCGATGATCAGCAGGCGGCGGCGTCCCAGCCGCCCGGCCAGCCAGCCGGTGACCGGGGTCAGGATCGCGGCCGCGACGATGTAGCTGGTCAGCACCCACGACACCTGGTCCTGGGTGGCCGACAGCGAACCCTGCATGTCCGGCAACGCGACGTTGGCGATGGTGGTGTCCAGCGCCTGCATCAGCGTGGCCAGCATCACCGAACCGACCAGCAGCGTGCGCTTGCCGGTGTCTTCCTGCGCGGGGGCGGCGGCGGTTGTGCTCATGGGGAGTTCCGGAGGGGATCGTCGTGCGCGAAGCACGGCGATCCAGAGGTCACCCGGGGCGCGGCGTCAGCGGGGCCGGGCCCCACCACAGTGCCCTCGCCCGCATCCGCGCACGCCCGGGATGACATGGAAAGACGTTCAGCGCGCGGCGGTGGCGCGGCTGGCAGCGGCACCGGCGTCGCGCAGCGCGACGTGCACGTCGGCGCTCATGCCGGCGCGCAACTGCGGCGCGTCGGCGGCGGCGGCATCGATTTCGAGACGCACGGGAATGCGCTGCACGATCTTCACCCAGTTGCCGGTGGCGTTCTGCGGCGGCAGCACGCTGAACTCGGCACCCGACGCGGGCGCGATGGAGGCCACGTGCGCCTTCCACGTCACGCCCGGATAGCTGTCCACTTCGATGGTCGCGGGCTGGCCGACCTTCATCTTTTCCAGCTCGGTTTCCTTGAAGTTGGCTTCCACCCAGATCGGCGAGGTGGCGACCAGCGGCATCGCGGTCTGGCCGACGTTGATGTACTCGCCCACCTGCAGGTCGTGCAGGCCGACGATGCCGTCCACCGGTGCGCGCACTTCGGCGTGGTCCAGGTCGAGGCGGGCCTTGGCCAACATCGCCGCGGCGGCGCGGTACTCGGGCAGATCCTGCGTGGCCGTGCCCGGGCTGCCGCTCAGCGACGCGGTGGCTTCGGACTGGCTGGCGATGGCATCGGCCAGGTCGGTTCGCGCTTCGGCGACCGCGTGGCGCGCATCGTCCAGCATCTTGCGCGACACCAGCTGCTGGCTGGCGAGCTGCTGCATGCGCTGCAGGTCGCGTTGCGCCCACGCCAGCGTTTCGCGCGCGGCCTGGATCGAGGTGCCGGTGCCGACCACCTTGGCGCGGCTGGCGTTGGCGCTGTTGGCCATGCGCGCGACCAGCGCTTCGTTCTGCGCCACCGCGATCGTCAGCGGATCGGCATCGATGCGGAACAGCAGGTCGCCCTTCTTCACCGGCTGGTTCTGCTGCACGGCGACTTCGACCACGCGGCCGCCGACCTGCGGCGCGATCAGGATGCGCTCGGCCTTGATGTAGGCGTTGTCCGTGCTGACTTCGCGCTGCGAGGCCACGTATTCCCAGCCGAAGAAGCCGGCGACGGCGAGCGGGCCGGCGATCCACAGCCATACCGGCACGCGGCGGCGCTTGGAAGCGGAGGGTTGTGCCGCGCTTTCGCCGGCGGCGTTGATCTTGCTGGTCATGGTGGGGGTTAGCTCTTGCGGAGGGACGACTCGCCGCGGCTGGCACGGTCGAGCAGGGAGAGGTTTTCGCGGATCTGGCCGAGGACTTTCAGCGTCGTCGCCAGTTCGTCGGCATCGACACCCGCCAGGCAGTCTTCGCGGACGGAGGTCGCGACGGCTTCGATGTCATGCATCACCGCGTCCGATTGCGGCAGCAGGTGCAGTCGCCAGACGCGGCGGTCGTCCGGATCGCTGCGGCGCTCGATGAAGCCGGCCTTCTGCAGGCGGTCCAGCACACGGCCAACCGCGATCGGCTCCATGTCCAGCAGGTCGGCCAGCGCGGACTGGGTGATGCCTTCGCTCTGGTGGATGCGCTTGAGCGCGCGCCACTGCACGCGGGTCAGACCCAGGTGTGCGGCACGGCGGTCGAACACCCGGCCGAACAACCGGCTGAGGTCGGCGATCAGGTAACCGATGGTGCTTTGGCCGTTGGCTGTGCTCATGGGTGCCAATGATATAGATGCTTAGGCAACAATATTCAAGGCAGAGAATTCTATTCAGCCGGGCTTTTGGCAGGCGCCGCGGGCGTGACGGCTGGAGCGTGGGCAGGAATAACGGGCTGCAACGCCCAGCGCAGATGCGTGCGTATGCATGGCGCCGTCATCCCCGCACAGGCGGGGACCCAGCGACTTTCATCGCCGAAGCGGAAGGCACTGGGTTCCCGCCTGCGCCGGAAAGACGGTTCGGGGGGACGGATGCAACCCCTCGATTCCGGAAGCGAACCCCGGAAACGACGACGCCGGCACGAGGCCGGCGTCGGAATCACTGCGGGTGGCGTGGCGCGATCAGCCTTCCCACTTGCCCAGGGCGGCCAGGCCGTTTTCCTTGGCGCGCTCGTACACCACGGCCTGGGCCTTGGCGAAGTTGCCCACCAGGTCCTGCGACCACAGCTTCAGCGCGGCCTGCTGCATGGCGCGGCCGTAGGAGAAGCTCAGCGGCCACGGCAGGTTGCCCAACTGGTTCATGGCGTTGAGGTGCGCGGTGGACTGCTCGTCGGTCTGGCCGCCGGACAGGAACACCACGCCCGGCAGGATCGCCGGCACGGTGCTCTTCAGGCACATCACGGTGGACTCGGCCACTTCGTCGACATCGGCCTGCTCGTCGCAGTCCTTGCCGGCGATGACCATCGAGGCCTTCAGGATGGTGCCTTCCAGCAGCACGTTCTGCTCGTACAGCGCGCCGAACAGCGAGCGCAGCACGGCTTCGGTCACTTCGTAGCAGACCTCGATGTTGTGGTCGCCGTCCATCAGCACTTCCGGCTCCACCATCGGCACCAGGCCGCATTCCTGGCACAGCGCGGCATAGCGGGCCAGCGCGTGCGCATTGGCCTCGATGCAGGTGCCGGAGGGAATGTCCTCGCCGATGGTGATGACCGCACGCCACTTGGCGAAGCGCGCGCCCAGCTTGTAGTACTCCTTCAGGCGGTCGCGCAGGCCGTCGAGGCCTTCGGTGACCACTTCGCCCGGGCAGCCGGCCAGGGCGTGCGTGCCCTTGTCGACCTTGATGCCGGGGATGATGCCGTGGTCGGCCATGTACTTGGCGAACGGCACGCCGTCCTTGGTGGACTGGCGCAGGGTCTCGTCGAACAGGATGGCGCCGGAGATGTAGTCCGACAGCTTCGGCGTGGTGAGCAGCAGCTCGCGGTAGGCGCGGCGGTTCTCTTCCGTGTTCTCGATGCCCACGCCCTGGAACCGCTTGGCGATGGTGGTGGTGGACTCGTCGATCGCGATGATGCCCTTGCCGGCGGCCACCATGGCCTGGGCGGTTTCGGCAAGCTGTTCGATGCTCATGGGGTTCCTGGGGAAGCGACGGGAAAGATACCAATTGTAGCCCGCGCCACGCCGGCAGCGGGCAACCACGACGATGAACGCGCCGCAGCGCGCCCGGTTGCGGACGCGGCGGGAGGTCCCGGGAAAGCGGTTACAGCTCGCCCAGTCCCTCGGCCTTGCCGCGCTCGCCCATCTGCAGCAGGCGCAGGGTGTTGGTGGCACCGTGCCGTTCCATGTGGTCGCCGCTGGTGAAGATCACGCGGTCGCCTTCGGCCAGCAGTTCGCGGTCGTGCAGCACGCGCATCGCATCGCGGGCGGCCTCGCGCGGCGCCAGGCCGCGGCTGTCGAAGGCAATGGGGAACACGTCGCGGATCATCGCCATCTTGCGGCGCGCGCCGTCGTGGCGCGAGAACGCGTAGATCGGCGCACTGGAACGGAAGCGCGACAGGAAGCGCGCGGTGCCGCCGGATTCGGTCATCGCCACGATCGCGCGCACGCCGATGTGTTCGGACAGGAACATCGTGGCCATGGCGATCGCCTGGTCGGCGCGCTCCAGGTTGCGCGGCGCCTTCTCGAAGTCGGTGTCCATCTCGAACTGCTTCTCGGCGCCCAGGCAGATGCGCGCCATCGCTTCCACCGCGCGCACCGGGTAGCTGCCGGCCGCGGTTTCGGCCGACAGCATCACCGCGTCGGTGCCGTCGATGACGGCGTTGGCCACGTCCAGCACTTCGGCGCGGGTGGGGATCGGGCTGTCCACCATCGACTGCAGCATCTGGGTGGCGGTGATCACCACCTTGTTGCGCGCCAGCGACTCGCGGATGATCTTCTTCTGCAGGCCCGGCAGCTCGGCGTCGCCGATCTCCACGCCCAGGTCGCCGCGCGCCACCATCACCACGTCGCTGGCATCGACGATCTCGGCGAGGTTCTCGATGGCCTCGGTGCGTTCGATCTTGGAGACCAGCGCGGCGTCGCAACCGTGCTCGCGGGCGATGCGGCGCGCCTCGTTCATGTCGTCGGCATTGCGGCAGAACGACACGGCGATGAAGTCCACACCGATGTTCTCGGCCACGTAGGCGATCAGTTCGCGGTCGCGCTCGGTCAGCGCGCCCAGCGACAGGCCGCCACCCTGCTTGTTCAGACCCTTGCGGTCGGACAGCACGCCGTCGTTGAGCACGGTGCAGATGATGCGCTCACCGTCGACCTTTACCACCTGCAACTGCATCAGGCCATCGTCGAGCAGCAGGACGTCACCGGCTTCCACGTCGCCCGGCAGACCGAGGTAGCTGACGCCCACCTGCGAGGCATCGCCCGGGGGTGCGTCGACACGGGCGACCAGATCGAAGCGGTCGCCGGTCTTGAGCACCACCTTGCCTTCGGCGAAACGCTCGACGCGGATCTTCGGTCCCGGCAGATCGGCCAGGATGCCGACCTCGGCACCGACGCGCTGTGCGGCGAGACGGACGGCCGCGGCGCGCTTGGCCTGTCCGGAAGGATCGCCATGCGAAAAGTTAAGGCGCACCACGTTGACACCGGCGCGGAACAGGTCCTCCAGCACACCGGGCGGGTCGGTCGCCGGTCCGAGGGTGGCGAGGATCTTGGTGCGGCGCTGGCGTGCGGTCATGGTGCGGATTCCCTGTGATCGCGCAAACGCTACCACAGCGATACGGACGCGTAGCGACCGCCCTGCCTCATGTCATGGCACTGTCCCGGGACAGCATGGCGGATGTCTGTCGGGACGCAAGCAAAGCGCTGTTTTCAAGTACTTTCATGAGCATCGCAGAGACCGTGCGACTGGTATTTTTTTGGTCTCTGCCCACGTGTCGGATGCTGCGCACGCACACCCGACTGCGCAAAAAACCATCGCGATGAAACGCGCGTTTGATCGTCGGTGTCGCCGCTCAGGCGAACAGTGGCCGCAATTGGTCGGGCGCCGCGGCAAGCCGGGTCGCACCTGCATCCCGCAACTCCTCTTCTCCCCCGAATCCCCACAGCACGCCGACGCGGCGCATGCCGTGATGGCGCGCGCCGTCGATGTCCATGTGGCGGTCGCCGATCATCCAGCACGCATCGGGCGTCAGCGAGAGGCGCCGCAGGGCTTCGCCGATCAGGTCCTTCTTGTGGCTCAGGCGGCCATCGACGGTGGCGCCGATGATGTCCTCGAAACGATGCCCGAACGGCAGGTGCGCCAGGATCTTGCGCGCGTGCGGCTCGTTCTTCGCGGTGACCACGGCGAGCCGGTGCCCGTCCGCATGCAAGGCTTCGATGGCCTCGCCGATGCCGGCATAGACCTGGTGCTCCAGCCAGCCATGCGACTCGAAGCGCTCGAGGTAATGCTCGACGGCGGCCTCGACCTTGGCCGGATCGCCCAGCAGCGGCAGGAAACTGGTGCGCAGCGACGGACCGATCCAGCCGCGCAGCTCGGCGTCCGACGGGATCGGATGCTCGAGCTGCGTCAGCGCATGCGCGATGCAGCGGGTGATGCCGACGGCCGAATCGATCAGCGTGCCGTCGAGGTCGAAGAACAGCGTGGCGCGGCTCACTGGCCGCGCGCTTCCAGTGCCGCGACGGCCGGCAGGGTCTTGCCTTCGAGGAATTCCAGGAAGGCACCGCCGCCGGTGGAGATGTAGCTGACGTCATCGGCGATGCCGTACTTGTCCACGGCCGCCAGCGTGTCGCCGCCGCCGGCGATGGAGAACGCCTGCGACTGTGCGATCGCCCGCGCCAGTGTTTCCGTGCCCTTGCCGAAGGCATCGAATTCGAACACGCCCACCGGGCCGTTCCACACCACCGTACCGGCCGACTTGATCAGTTCGGCATAGCGCTGCGCGGTCTGCGGACCGATATCGAGGATGAGTTCGTCGGCGGCGACGGCATCGACGGCTTTCACCGTGGCCGGCGCGTCCGCGGCGAACGCCGTGGCGACCACGACGTCGGTCGGCAGCGGGATCTCGGCGCCGCGCGCCTTCGCATCGGCATCGATCTTCTTCGCGGTGTCGATCAGGTCGGCTTCGTACAACGACTTGCCCACCGCATGGCCTTCCGCGGCGATGAAGGTATTGGCGATGCCGCCGCCGACGATCAGCTGGTCGACCTTGCCCACCAGGCTGGTCAGCAGTTCCAGCTTGGTGGACACCTTGCTGCCGGCGACGATGGCCAGCAGTGGGCGCGCGGGATTGGCCAGTGCCTTGTCCAGCGCATCCAGTTCGGCCATCAGCAACGGACCGCCGGCGGCGACCGGCGCGAAGCGGATCACGCCATGCGTGGAAGCCTGCGCACGGTGCGCGGTACCGAAGGCATCCATGACGAACACGTCGCACAGCGCGGCGTACTGCCTCGACAGCGCTTCGTCGTCCTTGCCCTCGCCGACGTTCATGCGGCAGTTTTCCAGCAGCACGATCTGGCCCGGCGCGACGTCGACGCCATCGACCCAGTCCTTCACCAGCGGCACGTCGACACCGAGCAGTTCGGAGAGGCGCGCGGCGACCGGCGCCAGTGAATCGGCCTCGCTCCACACGCCTTCCTTCGGACGGCCCAGGTGCGAGGTCACCATCACCGCTGCGCCCTTCTGCAGCGCCAGCTTCAGCGTCGGCAGGGACGCGGTGATGCGCTGCTCGGAGGTGATGCGGCCTGCATCGATCGGCACGTTCAGATCCTGGCGGATCAGCACACGCTTGCCGGCGAGGTCGAGGTCGGTCATGCGGACGATGGGCATCGGAAGTCCTGGGCAGCGGGAAAGACCGCTATTGTCCCGCCTGCCCCCGCATGCCGCAAACGCTGCTGGCCTATGCCGGCGGCCGGCTGCGCAACAGGCTGAAGGCGAAGGCCGCCACCAGCGCGGCGCCGGCGATCAGCAGGCCCCACAGCAGCCAAGTCTTCCAGTCGCGCGGCGTGGGCGGCGCGACCAGCGCCGCGTCGCCGGCCAGTACCGCGGACGCAGACAGGTAGGCCGGCGCGGGCTGCCAGTCCTCGCCACGGTCGCGGCGCAGCGCATCGACCAGGGCCGGCATCGGTACGGCGGCGCGGCGCGCAGTCGCGCTGCCCGCGACCAAGGCGTACGGCGGCGTGCCCTGCGCCACGAACACCACCACCTCCGGCCGGTAACCGAGTCGCAAGGTGGGCGCCTGGTCCGGCAGCGTGCCGGTGTTGCGCAGCCGCCAGTAACGGTCGCGCGCCGGTCCGCTCGACAGTGGCTGCGCCGGCGAGGCGCTGGGTTGTTCACCGGCCACGCGGTACGCCACCCACGGCCCCGCGCGCAGCCGCCACGGCGCGTCCGTGCTGTCGCGACTCTCCAGCGTCCATTCGCCGACGGCGTAGTCGTCCATCGCCAGGTCGGCGAAGGCCACGGGATAGCGTCCATCGCTTTCGTAGGTGTAGCTGTCCACTCCCTGCGCGGAAACGCGACGCCCCTGACGTTCCGACCACTGCACGTCCTGCCGCTGGTGCACGGCATCCAGGCGCACGCGCACTTCGCGGATCGGCAAGGGAGGCGAGGCATCGAGCGGCACGAAGCGGATGTAGCGAAGGCCGCCGCGGATCGGCGCTTCGTCGCGCAACAGGCGCTGCGAACCGCGTTGCAGTTCGACCAGCGTCACGCGCTCCTGCACCACCTGCCACTGCTCGAGATCGGAACTGCCTTCGACCCGATAGCGCGATTCGCGCGGCGTGCCGGTGTCCCAGGTGAATTCCAGCGCTTCGGCGTTGTCGCGGATGCCGCTCAGGTCGACCAGAAAGGCACGCGCAGGGCCCGAGGCGGCCGTGCCGCCATCGGCCTCGATGCGGACGATGCGTCCGTTCTCGCCGAACTGCGCCGACACGCGCGACGGCCCTTCTGCATCCTGCCGCTGGGCGGGCAGCGGGAACCACGGCACCACGATGCGCCGCGCCGGCAGGGCCATCGGCTGCTCCGGACCGAACAACGCGGCGGCCACCGGCTTGCCGTGCGCATCCAGCACGTCGACGTCGCGAAGGTCGGGCCACGCGGTGGTGGTGTAGATCTCGCGATCGAGCACCACGCGGTACGCGCCCGCCTGTTCGGCCGACAACACCAGCGGCCAGCGCTTCGCGTAAGGCGCAGGCGCCTGCGCGCCGGCAAGCACGGGCAGCAGGCACAGGACCATCAGCCACTTCTTCATGCGGGTGCTTCCTCGTTGTCGATGCGGCGCGGCGGTGCCGGCGCCAGATAGCCCACCACGGTGCACAGCAGGCCGTAGCCGATGAACGAGCCGATGCCGAGCAGGTTGCCCAGGTGCTGGCGATCGACGAACACCAGCTTGGCCAGCACCACGCCCATCAGCACCGCACCGCCCAGCCACAGCATGCGCTGGCCACGGCGCGATCCGATCACCCAGCCGAGCACGCCCAGCACGCTCCAGGTGATGGTCAGGCTGGTCTGCGCCAGGCTGCCGGACAGCAGGCTTTCATTCCACGGCACGCCGCCCCAGTGATGCACGGCATGCAGCACCACCGAGGTGATCCACACGAAGGCCAGCGACGACAGCAGCACGATGCGCGCCGGCGGCAGCACGCGCGCCTCTGGCATCCACCAGCGCAGCAGCAGGACCAGCACGGCGAGCTGCGCCAGTTCCATCGGATTGACCACGGGAATCCACGGCAGCGGCCGCGTCCCGCCGGACATGAACAGCGAGACCAGCCACCACAGTCCCAGCGCCAGGAACAGCACGCTCAACAACGGGGTGCGCCATGCCGCGAAGCGCTCGCCCAGCGGCGCGGCCAGCCACGCCCACTGGAACAGCGCGAGCGCCACCACCACCAGCCATGGCAGCGCGATGAGACCGGCCTGCCAACCACTGCCCATGCCCTGCACATGCCCGGGCAACCAGGCCAGCAGCAGGCTCGCCACCAGCGGCCACACCAGCCACCAGACGAACTGCGCCGCACCAGCCAAGCGATGATCGCTGTCGCGCAGGCACATCAGGCTGCGGACGCCGAGTACCGCATAGGCGAGCCATGCCCACACGCCATGGCCGGCGAAGGGCTGCTGGTGCTCCGCGGTCTGCCACAGCGCCAGCGGCGCGGCGGACGCCAGCGCGGCCAGCGTGGTCCAGGCCAGTGCCGTGGACGGACGCCGGCGATTTACTTCGGCCGCCAGCCAGCCGGTCAACGCGATGAAGGCCAGCACTGCATCGGGTTCGTCGCGATGGCCGAGATGGGCATTGATCTCCGCGATGCCGTTGCCCAGCCACCAAGCAAGCGCCCACAGGTAGTACACCAGCGCCACGCCGGCACTGCGCCCGCGATACGCCCAGGCACTGGCAACGCCTGCGGCCGCGATCAGCAATGCGCTCATGAAGGCCGCGTTGGCGAACATCGGCACGGCAGCCGTCGTATCCCACGACGGCGCGTCGGCGCTCGCGATGAAGAACGCCACCGCCGCCGCGAGCTGCAGGCCGGCACCGGTCAGCTGCGGCAGCAGGCGCGACTGCCGCAGGCCCAGCCAGGCCAGCGCCGCACCTTCCAGCGCGAACACGCAGGCCGTCGCCTGCGCCGACAGCGCCAGCGGCACCGCCAGCGTGGCGAAGCCCACCGCCAGCAACGCGTACGACTGCACCAGCACGTCGTAGCCTTGACGGCGACGCAGCCACCACGACAGCGCGGTATACAGCACGCCGAGTCCCAGCGCGCACAACGCCAGCGGCAGACGACTGTCTTCGAACGTACCACCCTGCATCAGCCCCGCCTGCAGCGAGAACGCCACCAGCGGCATGCCGAACACCAGGCAGCCATCGATGAAGTCGCGGCGACCGGCCGGCTGGCGGCGCGCGAACAGCAGCGGGATCAGCAGGTAGAAGGCGAAGAACAGCGCCAGGAACGGCTGCGTGCTCGCGTACTTCTCCGGCGCGTAGTCGAACAGGCCCCAGGCCGTGCCGATGCCGAAGGTGAAGACGAAGCCGAGCAGGTTCAGCACGCGCCACGACTTGTACCAGGCGATGCCGACGATGGCGGCATTGAGCACCGCGTAGTACGAGAACAGCGCCACGTGGTTGCCGCTGCCGGTCGACAGCCAGATGGGTGCGAGGAAGCCCGCCAGCAGCGCGAACACCGCCAGCGACTTCGCATCCTGCAGCACGGCCAGCATGCCCGCGCCTGCAATCAGCACGATGCTCAGCGCGAAGGCCGCGCCGGCCGGCATCACGCCGAAGATCTTGAACGCCGCGAACGCCACCAGCAGCAGCACGCCGATGGCACCGCCCTGCACGCTCAACGCGAAGGTGCGGTTGCTGTCGCGCTTGCGCCACGCGAAGACCAGCGCGCCCAGCGCTGCCGCGGCGATACCAGCCAGTCGCAATTCCGGCGGCAAGGTGAACCAGCCCTGGTCGGCGCCGTACTTCAGCAGCGCCGCGACGCCGGCGAACAGCACCAGCACGCCGATCTTCACCGGCACGTTGCCGACCGTGAACCAGCGTTGCACCGCACGCAGGGCGACGGTGACCACATCGGGCCTGGCGGGACGTGGCGGCGCTTCCGGGCGTGGCGGACGCGGCGGCACCGCCGGCGCGGGTTCCACGGGGGCTGCCGCAGGGACGGGGCGCTGCGGGGGAATCGGTGGCGGCGTCGCGGCCGCTGGCACGGGAGGCGGTGTCTCCACACGCGCCGGCGGCGACCGCACGAGTTCGGCCAACGTCGGCTCGGCATCGGTCGGCGTGGCCGTCGCGACATTCGCCGCCTGCGGCGTGGCAGGCGCCACCGGCGCGCTGCGCAGCTGCAGCACCTGCCGTTCCAGCTCGCCCACCCGGCGCTTCAGCCCACTGATCGCGACCAGCGCCACGATCAGCAATACCGGCACGGCCAGTACCGCCAGGCCGAGCAGCACCAGCACTCCCGCCAGATCATCCATTGCCTACCCCGTCTTTGCGTGTTCGGTGCGGGAACGGACGCATCCGCTCCCCGGCCGTCCATTCAGCCTCGCCGCAGCCTCGGCCAAGGCGGCCGGATTTGCAAGATTCGATGCGCTGGTGGCGCCATTCCGCCCGCTCCGTATCACTTGGCGATACCCGCAAACGACACGGGCGCCCCCAGGGCGCCCGTGCGGTACCACCGGAGCGTGCGGCTTACTTGCCGGCGACCACGCGGACCATTTCCAGGCACTTGTTGGAATAGCCCCACTCGTTGTCGTACCAGCTGACGATCTTCACGAAGGTCGGGTCCAGCGCGATGCCGGCCTCGGCGTCGAAGATCGAGGTGCGGGTGTCCCCACGGAAATCGGTCGCCACCACCTTGTCCTCGGTGTAGCCCAGGATGCCCTTCAGCGCGCCCTGGCTCTGCGCCTTCATTTCGGCCTTGATCTCCTCGTACGTGGCCGGGTTTTCCAGCTCGGCGGTCAGGTCGACCACGGACACGTCGCTGGTCGGCACGCGGAACGACATGCCGGTGAGCTTCTTGTTGAGCGACGGGATCACCACGCCGACGGCCTTGGCCGCGCCGGTGGACGACGGAATGATGTTCTCGAGGATGCCGCGGCCGCCGCGCCAGTCCTTGTTGCTCGGGCCGTCGACGGTCTTCTGCGTGGCCGTGGCCGCATGCACGGTGGTCATCAGACCGCGCTTGATGCCCCACTTGTCGTGCAGCACCTTGGCGATCGGCGCCAGGCAGTTGGTCGTGCACGAGGCGTTGGAGATGATCGCCTCGCCGTTGTAGGTCTTGTCGTTGACGCCATAGACGAACATCGGCGTGTCGTCCTTCGACGGCGCCGACAGGATGACCTTCTTCGCGCCCGCGTCGAGGTGCTTCTGCGCGGTGGCCTTGTCGAGGAACAGGCCGGTGGATTCGATCACGACTTCGGCACCCACTTCGTCCCACTTCAGGTTGGCGGGATCGCGTTCCTGGGTCAGGCGGATCTTGCTGCCGTTGACGAACAGCGCGCCGTCTTCGATCTTCACGTCGCCGTCGAAGCGACCGTGCACGGAGTCGTACTGCAGCATGTAGGCCAGGTAGTCCGGCTCCAGCAGATCGTTGATGGCGACGATCTCGATGTCGTTGCCGAAGTTCTGCACGGCGGAACGCAGCACGTTGCGCCCGATGCGGCCGAAGCCGTTGATACCCACCTTGATCGACATTGCTCAGGACTCCTGCGGCCGCGCGCGCGGCGCGGCGGGGTTGACGGGGGCGCTCATTCTAACAGGCCGCCCCGCCGCGAAGCCCCGCGGGCATTGATCAGGATCAAGGCAGGCGCCGGAACGGGGGCAGAGACTGGCGCCACTTTCCCACGAGCCCCATCACCATGAAGAAGACGCTGATCCCGATCGCCCTCGCCCTCGCCCTGGGCGCCGCCGTTCCCGCCCTCGCCCAGTCCAAGGGCGACTGGACGCTGGGCATTGGTGCGCACCAGGTCAACCCGACGTCCGGCAATGGTTCGCTCGCGGGCGGCACGTTGCCGCTGGGCATCGACAGCGACGTCAAGCCGACCATCACCTTCGAATACTTCCTGCGCGACAACCTGGGCCTGGAAGTGCTGGCCGCGCTTCCGTTCAAGCACGACATCGCCGTCGACGGTGTCGGCACGGTGGGCAGCACCAAGCACCTGCCGCCGACGGTCTCGCTGCAGTACCACTTCAACCGCCAGGGTAAGGTGTCGCCGTTCCTCGGCGCCGGCCTGAACTACACCACCTTCTTCAGCGAGGACACGCAGGGCGCGCTGGCCGGCACGGACCTGAAGCTGGAAGACTCCTGGGGCCTGGCCGCGCATGCGGGCCTCGACATCAAGGTCAGCGAGCGCGGCGCGGTGCGCGTGGATGCGCGCTGGATCGACATCGACACCGACGTCAAGGTGGATGGCGCGGACCTGGGCACCGCGAACATCGACCCACTGGTCTACGGCGTGGCTTATGTCCTGACGTTCTGAGCTGCGAACGATCCGTCGGCTGATGCAAAATCGGGGACGGCCCGTGTCGGGTAAAGTACCGGCATGGTCCGTCCCCTTCTTTCTGTACTCACCCTCGTCGCCGCGTTCGCCCTCGCCCTGCTGCCCGTGCCGGCGCAGGCATGGGGCCTGCTCGGCCACCGCCTGGTCGCCTTGCTGGCGTGGGACGACCTGACGCCGGACACGCGCCGCCAGATCGACGCGCTGCTGCAGGGCGAACCGGATCCCACGCTGGCCGGCATCGCCGGCTGGGCGGACGACCTGCGCAAGAACGATCCTGTGTTGGGCAAGCAGAGCGCGAACTGGCACTTCGTCAACCTCGGCGAGCACGATTGCACCTACCTGCAGCGCCGCGACTGCCCGGGCGGGAACTGCGTGGTGGAAGCGATCCGCACGCAGACGACGATCCTGGCCGATCCGCGTCGCACGCGCGCCGAGCGGCTGCTGGCGCTGAAGTTCGTCGTGCATTTCGTCGGCGACGCACACCAGCCATTGCATGCAGGCTACGCGCACGACAAGGGCGGCAACGATGCGCAGATCAACTGGAACGGACGCGGCACCAACATGCACACGTTGTGGGACAGCCGCATGCTGGTGTCCACCGGCCGCAGCGAGCACGCCTACCTGGCGCACCTGCGCACCTTGCCGCGTCCCGCCATCGCCGCCATGACCCTGCCGCCGCCGGCGGCGACATGGGCCGAACAGTCGTGCCGCGTGGTGACCCAACCCGACTTCTATCCACGCCGCGCGAAACTCGAACAGGCTTACGTGGACAAGCACCTGCCCATCGCGGAGCGCCAGTTGCGCGCCGGCGGCGTGGCGCTGGCCGCGGTGTTGAACAAGGCGCTGGCGCAGCGCTGAAGCGATACGGGCACCCTCCGGCACCGGCGAGCCCGCACGCCATCCTCATCGAATCGCCCAGCCCAGGAGTCGTTCGCATGACCTCGCCCACACTGCTTCGCCACATGCTCTGCACCCTGATCGTGATGCTTGCTTCGCTGGCGACCACGGCCGTGCAGGCGCAGGACAACGCCGGACTGACGGTCTTCGCCGCCGCCAGCCTGAAGGAATCGTTGGACGAAGCCGCGGCGGTCTACCGGACGCAGACCGGCGTTCCGGTCCGCGTGTCGTACGCCGCCAGCTCCGCACTCGCGCGTCAGATCGAACAGGGCGCGCCCGCCGACGTGTTCTTCTCCGCCGACCTGGAGTGGATGGACTACCTGCAGCAGCGGCAGAAACTGGAGGTCGCCACGCGGCGCAACCTGCTGTCCAACCAGTTGGTGCTGGTGGCCCCGAAGACCAGCAAGGCTCAGGTCGACCTCAAGCGTCCCGCGACACTGCTGGCGGCGCTGGGCAGCGGCCGCCTGGCCGTGGGCCAGACGCAGACCGTGCCTGCGGGCAAGTACGCCAAGGCAGCGCTGGAGTCGCTGTCGCTGTGGAATGGCGTCAGGACCAGGCTGGCCGAATCCGAGAGCGTGCGCGCGGCACTGATGCTGGTGGCGCGCGGCGAAACACCGCTGGGCATCGTGTACGCGTCGGACGCGAAGGCCGAGCCGGGCGTGCGCGTGCTGGCGACGTTCCCCGCCGATTCGCATCCGCCCATCGTCTATCCGGTGGCGGCACTGCGCGGTCCGCGCTCGGTGCAGGCCTCGCGATTCGTGCAGTGGCTGGCCTCGCCCGCCGCAGAAGCCGTCTTCCAGCGCCGCGGCTTCGCGGTGAAGAAGTGAACGACACATGTTCGACGCCTTCTCGCCGGAAGAACTCACCGCCATCCGCCTCAGCCTGAAGGTGGCGCTGGTGGCGGCGCTGGCCAGCCTGCCGTTCGGCGTACTGGTGGGCTGGCTGCTGGCGCGCACGCGCTTTCCCGGCAAGGCGCTGCTCGACGCCGTCGTGCACCTGCCGCTGGTGTTGCCGCCGGTGGTGATGGGCTACGCGCTGCTGGTGACGCTGGGCACGCAGGGCACCGTCGGTGCCTTCCTGCAGGAGCGCTTCGGCATCGTGTTCGCGTTCCGCTGGACCGGTGCGGCGCTGGCCTGTGCGGTGATGGGGTTCCCGTTGATGGTGCGTTCCATCCGGCTGTCGCTGGAAGCGACGGACCGGCGACTGGAACAGGCCGCCTCCACGCTCGGCGCCGGGCCGTGGCGCGTGTTCTTCACCATCACCCTGCCGCTGGCGTGGCCGGGCCTGGTCGCCGGCAGCGTGCTGGCGTTCGCGAAGGCGCTGGGCGAATTCGGCGCGACCATCACCTTCGTGTCGAACATCCCCGGTGAAACACAGACGCTGTCGTCGGCCATCTACGGCCTGATGCAGGTGCCCGGCGGCGAAGCCGGCATCTGGCGGCTGGCCGCGGTGGCCGTGGTGATCTCGCTGGCGGCGCTGCTGTTCTCGGAATGGCTCGTGCGGCGCCACTACACGCGTCACGGGGAGGACAGCTGATGGTGAAGCTGGACATCGAACTGCGGCGGGGCCACTTCCATCGTCACGTGCGTATCGACGACGACGCGCGCGTGATCGCGCTGGTCGGGCCGTCGGGTGCCGGCAAAACCTCCGTGCTCAACGCCATCGCCGGCTTGATCACGCCCGTGGCGGGCCGGATCGAGGTGGATGGCCAGTGCCTGTTCGACAGCGCGCGGCGGATCGACGAACCCGTGCATCGCCGGCGCGTGGGATACGTGTTCCAGGATGCGCGCCTGTTCCCGCACCTCGATGTGCGGCGCAACCTGCAGTACGGGCGGCATGGTGGGCGCGGCGCGCCACGATTCGGTTTTGATGCGGTGGTCGAGCTGCTCGGCATCGCCCCCCTGCTGTCCCGCCGCACGCGCAATCTGTCCGGCGGCGAAGCCCAGCGTGTGGCGATCGGCCGCGCCCTGCTGTCGCAACCCTCGCTGCTGCTGTTCGACGAACCGTTGTCGGCGCTGGACCAGGCGCGCAGGGAGGAACTGATCCCTTACCTGCAGCGCGTGCGCGACGAGATCCGCCTGCCCATCGTCTACGTGAGCCATCATCCGGACGAGGTGCGACGGGTCGCCGACTCGGTGCACGTACTGGAATGAGCGTCAGCGCTTCTTCGACACCACGCGCCCCTTGCCATCGCGCACTTCGAAGGTGAAGGCGTAGGCCAGGGACACGGGAACGCTGCGCGCCTGCACACGGGCGCCTGCGCATCCGGTGCCATTCCAGTCGCGGTCGCGGGTGGCGGCATCCGGGTACTCGCAGAACATGGCGGGTGAAAAGCGCCAGCCGGCCACGGCCACCATGACCACGTCGTGCAGATGCGCCACCGGTGCACCCCGCTCGCATCCCGCCTGCTCAAGCGGCCGCACCTCGGAGGTGACGCCCTGCACGTCGACGATGAAAGCGACACACACGGTCGTCGCGGGCATCTCGCGCAGGGCGGGCGCCACGGGAAACGTCGGCGCGGCGTTATCCAGCGGCAGTGGAAACACGAAAGCCTGATGGGGCTCCATCTCATAGCGCGCCGCGCCGTCCGGAAGCAGCATGCGCTGATCGACATTTCCGGTCCGGGTCGCACAGCCACTCGACACCATCAAGGCAAGCATCCACCACGCGAGTCCCTTCACGCCTTCCTCCGCCCCAAGCACTCCCTGGCCCGCACGTTAACACGCTCTTCATGGCGGTCAGCCCGCCGTGCGGGGTACGCTTGATCCATGGACACTCGCCCAGCCGCGCTGCATCTGGACTCCCTCGACCAGGCCGTCGACCATATCCTCCACCAGATCCACGGCCCGCTTCGGATGGGCGCACCGCTGGGCATCGGCAAGCCGCACCGGCTGTTGAATGCCTTGTACGCACGCATCGCTGCCGACCCCTCGCGCAGCTGGACGCTGTACACCGCGCTGTCGCTGGATCCACCCGGGGGTGGCAAGGGGCTGGAGGCGCGCTTCGTGATGCCGTTCGCCGTGCGCCACTTCGGCGAGGATTTCCCGCGGCTCGCCTACGTCCAAGCGATCAAGCGAGATGCGCTTCCTCCGAACATCGAAGTCGAAGAGTTCTACATGCAGGGCGGTGCGCTGCTGCGTTCGACGAACGCGCAACGTCATTACGCCAGCCTCAACTACACCCATGTCGCCCGCGCACTGGCGGATCGCGAGGTCAACGTCATCGTGCAGAAGGTGGCCCGCGAGCCGGGCGGCACGCGCCTGTCGTTCTCGTGCAACAACGACCTCACCCAGGATGCCGTGGACGCCATCGTGGCGCGCGGGCTGCCGCGTCCGCTGCTGGTGGCCGAGATCGATCCCGCGCTGCCGTGGATAGGCGGCACGGCGGCGGTGGAGGAGGACTACTTCGACCTCGTCGTCTCGCCGCCCGGCCCTTACCCGGTGCTGTTCGGGTTGCCGCGCCAGCCGGTATCGGACGTCGACTACGCCATCGGCCTGTATGCCAGCGCGCTGGTCCGCGATGGCGGCACGCTGCAGATCGGCATCGGCGCACTGGCCGATGCGTTGTGCCACGCGCTGGTGCTGCGCCATACCGACAATGCGACCTACCGGCGCGTGCTGACGGCGCTTGATCCGGAACTGGAACGCCATCCCGCCGTGCTTGCGAGCGGCGGCCTGGGTCCCTTCGACGTCGGCCTGTACGGCTGCAGCGAGATGGTCAACGAAGGCTTCAAGCGACTGGTCGAGACCGGCGTGATCCGACGCAAGGTGGTGGACGACGAAGCCCTGATGCAGCGACTTGCCGACGGCACCGCCAACCTCGGCGACCAGGCGCGGCTGGAGCGCGACGGCGAATACCTCCACGGCGCGTTCTATCTCGGTTCGCCCGCGTTCTACGACTGGCTGCGCACGTTGCCGGACGACCAGCGTCGCGCCATCGGCATGCGCCGCATCAGTCTGATCAACGAACTGGAGCGCGGACGCGAGTCGCTGGCCCGCCTGCAGCGCCGCGACGCACGCTTCTTCAACTCCTGCATGATGGTGACCGCACTGGGCGCGGCGGTGTCCGACGGCCTGGAGGATGGCCGCGTAGTGTCCGGCGTGGGCGGCCAGTACAACTTCGTCGACATGTCGAACGCCCTCGACGACGCGCGCAGCGTGCTGATGTTCCGCGCGGTACGCGAGGACGCCGGCAGCACCGCATCGAACGTGCGCTGGAACTACGGCCACACGACGATTCCACGCCACCTGCGCGACCTGTATGTCAGCGAGTACGGCATCGCCGATGTGCGCGGCAAGAACGACGAGGACTGCATCATCGCCATGGGTGGCATCACCGATGGGCGCTTCCAGCAGGCGCTTGTCCATCAGGCGCAACGCGCCGGCAAACTGCGCACCGGCTTCCATGCTCCGGGCCACTGGATCGACAACACGCCCGTGCACCTGTCCGCCCGGCTGCGCGCGTTCCGCCACGACGGCACCCTTCCCGACTATCCCCTAGGCAGCGACTTCACCGCAGTGGAGCAGCGTATCGTCAGCGCCCTCGGCTGGCTGAAGGCGAACACCGCCACGCCGTGGAAGAAGCTCACGACGGTTGCAAAGGCCCTTGCGGCGCGGCCTGGTGACGAAGCCGCGATGGCGCGCATGGCGCTGGCCAGGCCAGCCACGTTGAGCGAACGGCTCGAAGCGAAGCTGCTGGCGCTCGGCCTGAGCGAGGCGGGCTGATCGCGTGCAAGAAAAAGCCGGGCGATGCCCGGCTTTTCTCGTTTCCGCGGCACGAACTTCTCAGAGCGCCTTCGCCGCCTCGACCACCGCCTCGGCGGTGATGCCGAAGTGCTTGTACAGCGCGTCGGCCGGCGCCGATGCGCCGAACGTGGTCATGCCGACCACCGCACCGTCCAGACCCACGTACCTGCCCCAGAAGTCGCTGATCGCGGCCTCGACGGCGACGCGCTTGCGCACGGCCTTCGGCAGCACGGACTCGCGGTACGCGGCGTCCTGGCGGTCGAACACGTCGGTCGACGGCATCGACACCACGCGCGTCTTGATGCCTTCCGCGTCCAGCGTGGCCTTGGCCTGCGTGGCCAGGCCGACTTCCGAACCGGTGGCGATCAGGATGACGTCCGGCGTGCCGTCGGCATCGGCCAACACATAGCCGCCGCGGGCGATCTCGCCCACCTGCGCGTCGGTGCGCGGCTGGTGCTGCAGGTTCTGGCGCGAGAACACCAGGCAGCTGGGGCCATCCTGGCGCACGATGGCCTGCTTCCACGCCACCGCCGATTCCACCGCGTCGCACGGACGCCATACGTCGTTGTTGGGGATGTAGCGCAGCGAAGCGAGATGCTCGACCGGCTGGTGGGTGGGACCGTCTTCGCCCAGGCCGATGGAGTCGTGCGTGTAGACGTGGATCGCATGCGCCGGAATCAGCGCGCTCATGCGCACGCCGTTGCGGGCGTAGTCGCTGAACACCAGGAAGGTGGCGTCGAACGGCACGAAGCCGCCATGCAGCGCCAGGCCATTGGCGATCGCGGTCATGCCGAACTCGCGCACGCCGTAGTACACGTAGTTGGCGTTGGGGTCGGTGGTGGACACCGACTTGCTGGCCTTCCACAGCGTGAGGTTGGAATGCGCCAGGTCGGCCGAGCCGCCAATCAGCTCCGGCAGCAGCGGCGCGAAGGCTTCGATGGCGTTCTGCGAGGCCTTGCGCGAGGCGATGACCGGGCCTTCGGTCTGCACCTTGGCGATGTAGGCATCGGCCTGTGCGACGAAGTCGGCCGGCAGTTCGCCGGACGCACGACGCTTCAGTTCGGCGGCCTGTTCCGGGTACTGCGCGGCGTAGGCGTCGAACAGCGCATTCCAGTCGGCTTCCAGCGCCTTGCCGGCGTCGGTCTTGTTCCAGCCGGCGTAGAGGTCGGCGGGAATCTCGAACGCGCCATACGGCCATTCCAGCGCCGCGCGGGTGGCGTCCAGTTCGTCCTTGCCCAGCGGGGCGCCGTGGCTGGATTCCTTGCCGGCCTTGTTCGGCGAACCGAAGCCGATGGTGGTGCGGCAGCAGATCAGCGTGGGCTTGTCGGTGGCCTTCAGCGCGGTATCGATGGCGGTCTTGATCTCGACCGGATCGTGGCCGTTGACGTTGCGCACCACCTGCCAGCCGTAGGCCTCGAAGCGCGCCGGCGTGTCGTCGGTGAACCAGCCGTCGGTGTTGCCGTCGATGGAAATCTTGTTGTCGTCCCAGAAACAGACCAGCTTGCCCAGGCCCCAGGTGCCGGCGAGCGAAGCGGCTTCATGCGAGACGCCTTCCATCAGGCAGCCGTCGCCCATGAAGACGAAGGTGCGGTGGTCGACGATGGCGTGGCCGTCGCGGTTGAAGCGCTGCGCCAACAGCTTCTCGGCGAGCGCGAAGCCGACCGCGTTGGCGAAGCCCTGGCCGAGCGGACCGGTGGTGGTCTCGACGCCCGGCGTCTCGTGGCGTTCCGGGTGGCCGGCGGTCTTGCTGTGCAGCTGGCGGAAGTTCTTCAGTTCCTGCAACGGCAGGTCGTAGCCGGCCAGGTGCAGCAGCGCGTAATGCAGCATCGAGCCGTGGCCGTTCGACAGGACGAAGCGGTCTCGGTTGAACCAGTGCGGGTTCGACGGGCTGTGGCGGTAGTAATCGTTCCACAGCACTTCGGCGATGTCGGCCATGCCCATGGGCATGCCGGGATGGCCGGAGTTGGCGGCCTGCACCGCGTCGGCGGCGAGGAAACGGATGGCGTTGGCGAGCTGGCGGCGGGTGGGCGTCGTCATGGGAGTCGGAGCAGGGGGGCGGCGCCCGGCGGGCTGCGGGCGACCCATTGTCCCACCCCCCGCCCGCCGTGTCGCGGTTGCGGGACCCCGGCGAGGGTGTTAGCCCAACGACGCCGGCAGTTTCACGTCCGTCTTCTCGCCCTTGGCGACCAGCGAGGCCAGGGTCAGGTCGCCGGTGACGTTGAGGGTGGTGCGGCACATGTCGAGGAAGTGGTTGACGCCCAGGATCAGGCCGATGCCGATGGGGTTCACCCCGACCATCGCGCAGATCAGCGCCACCACCGGCAGCGAGCCGGACGGCACGCCGGCCGTGCCGATGCCGCCCAGGATGCAGACCAGCATCACCATGACCTGCTGGCCCAGCGACAGGTCCACGCCGAAGAACTGGGCCAGGAAGATCACCGTCACGCCCTCGAACAGCGCGGTGCCGTTCTGGTTGGCGGTGGCGCCGACGGTCAGCACGAAGCGCGATACCGTGCGCGGCAGGCCCAGCTTCTCGTCGGCCACGCGCAGCGCGGTGGGCAGCGTGGCGTTGCTGGAGGCGGTGGAGAACGCCATCACCATGGCTTCCTGCGCGCCGCGGAAGAACGCCAGCGGCGAGTAGCCGGCCAGCTTCAACGCGACCGAGTAGCTGACCAGCAGGTGCAGCGCCAGCGCCAGCACGACCACACCGACATACGCGCCCAAGCGCACCAGCAGATCGAAGCCGAAAATCGCGGCCAGGTTGAACATGAAGCAGGCCACCGCGTACGGCGCCAGGCGGATGACCAGGCCGATCAGCGTCATCGAGATCTCGAACACGCCCTCGATGGCGCGCTTGAGGATGCCGGTGTTCTCCGACGGCGACAGCACCAGGCCGATCCCGAACATCACCGCGAAGAACATCAGCGACAGGATGGCCGCGTTGCTGGAGGCCGCGCCGATCACGTTGTCCGGCACGATCGACAGCAGCATGTCCATGCCGGTGGCCTGCGTGCCGACGCTGGCGACGATCTCCTTCGTCCGCTCGGCGTTCTCGGCGATCAGCTGCTGCGCCATCGCCGGGTCCACGCCGACCCCCGGCTTGAGCACGTTGACCAGCACCAGGCCCAGCAGCACCGCCACCGCCGACAGCACGATGGTGTAGGCCAGCGTCTTCCAGCCGATCCGCCCCAGCGCGCGGATGTCGCCCATCTCGGCGATGCCGCAGACCAGCGCCGAAAACAGCAGCGGCACGATCAGCATGAAGATCAGGTTGAGGAAGATCTTGCTGAAGGGCGTGGTGACGTACTTGGTGACGTCCTGCACCCAGCCCGCGTCGCCCTGCCCGGTGGCGTGCACGATGAGCCCGACGATCAGGCCGACCGCGAAACCGATGGCCATCTTCCAGTGCAGCGGCAGCTTGGCGCGGGTGGCGGGCGTGGCGTCGGTCATCAGGCGGTCCTGCGGAGACAAAGGCCGGAGCTTAGCAAACCCGGCATGGCGTCCCGTCCGTGCGTGATGGACCGGCTCGTCCGGCGGAGGGCTGCCTCGTCCGCTTACGAAAGAGGACGAACATCGGCCCGGGTTCCCCTATCGCGGGTACAGCGGCGGCAAGGGCTCCTCCCTCGAGCCTGCCTCCACGACCCGCCACTGCGGACCACCGCGGAATGCCTCGCGCAGCGCCAGGCGGGCCTTCGCAGGGTCGCCGCCGGCCCAGCGGGCACGCCGCAGCAGGTCCACCGCGGTACTTTGCCCAGGCTCCGCGAGGCGGCGTTGCAGGTCGTCGAGATCGACGGCCACCGGTCGCGCCATGCCGCAGAGCACATGCTCGATGTCGTCCAGATCGCCGGCATCCAGCACGCGCTTGAGGTCGGCGGCCGTATGGGTCGCCGTCGATGCCGTGATTGCAGGCGACTCGGCCACACGCTGCGCGCGCGACGAGCGCTTGTGACCCTGGCGACGCGACAGCCCCCACAGCAACGTCGCCAACCAGAGCAGGGCGAAACCTGCCGCCATCCAGGGCCAGATTCGCGCCGGGATGCGACGCTCGCCCGCCAGCGCGATGACGCCGTCCTCCGCGGCGTCCTGCGATGTCGCGGCCGACGCGTCCGTCGCGGCCGGACGCGCCGCCGGTCCGCTGCCGACCACCACCGGTATCGTCATGTCGGGCAACGTCGCACGTCGGGCGGCGCCGGCGCGGACATCCCACCAGGCCATTGCCACGCCGGGCACGGTCAGCGGGCCGGGCTGCGACGGCACGAGGGAGTAGCGACGCGTCAGCTTCACCTGGGGCGTGCCGCCGACGAAGCTCTCGTCGTACTGCGGAGGCTCGGCGAACACCTGCGCGCCCGGCACGACCGGCGCGGGCAACTCCGGCAACTGCGCCTCGGTCGCGCCGACGACGGTGGTCTCGACCGCGAACGTCGCCGCTTCGCCGGTGCGCATCTGCTCCGGCACGGCGGTGTAGCGCAGCCGCAGGTCGCGCACCGGCAACCACGGCTGCGGCGCGTCCGCCGGCTGCGGCCGGACCTGCAGCGTGCGTGGCGCTCCGGTGATGTTGACCTCGCGGCTGTTGCCGCCCAGCAGGTCGTCCATCCAGCCGCCCGCGCCGCGTCCAGTGAAGCGCGCGCCCGGCAGCGTCAGCGGACCGCTGCGCTCGGGCACCAGCAGGAAGCGGCGCTCGGCCGTGTTGTAGCGGCGCCCGTCGATCTCGCGGCTCGACTGCACGATCTCGCCGACCCGCTGCAGCAGCGCGCCTTCGGGCGGATCCAGGTCCAGCTGGCCGGACACCAGCGGCGTGGCGTAGAACAACCGAACGGTGACACCGACCGACTGCTGCACGTAGGGACGGGCATCGTCGACCTCGGTTTCGACGAACACCAGGCCGTTGGACGCGGCACTCGCCGTCGCCGTCGCGCTGACCTCCAGCACCAGCGGCACCGTGCGCTCGTTGCCCACCTGCAACGCGGGAATCGCCAGCGTTCCCGCGCGACGCGGACGCAAGGTCAGTGCGAACGTCGTGCTGCTGCCCACGCGTCCATTGACCAGCCGCACGCTGCGGCTGTCGGACTGGCCTTCCACCTCGAAGTCGCGCATCAGCGGCGTGAGATCGGGCGTGGCGGAGACCGCGTCGGTCTCCACGTTCAGCGTCACCGCCTGGCCCAGCGTCACCTGCGACTGTTCCAGCCACGCACGCGTCGCGGCCAGCGACGACAGCGGCCATACCGCCAGCAGGCAGAAGAACAGCGCTATCCGATATCTCATCGTCCTTCCCTCTGCCGGCGTTCCTGTTCGAGCCGGAACTTCGCCTTGAGCAGCGAGCCGGGCTCGTCCGGCACGCGTTTGAGCCACGCATCGACCGCCTGCCGGCGCTCGCGCTGTTCGGCGGTTTCCGCTTGCACGACCGGCTTGCCCGGTGCAGACGGCCCGGCGCGCTGCGCGGATTCGCGCGCCATGGCATCGCGCATGCGTTCGCGCTGCGCCGCATCGGCGGCGGACTGGGTGGCCGGATCAGGCGGCGAGGCGTCGGGCCGACCGGAGGACGGCGCGGTCTTCTCAGCCGGGTTCTTTCCTTGCTCCTGCGACGAGGGCGGTTTCTTCACCGGCGAAGGCGATGCATTCTTCTGGCTCCCGGGATCAGACTTAGCATCGCCCTGCGATCCCTTGCCTCCCTGCTTTCCATCTCCCTGCTGTCCCGGCTTGCCCTGCCCTTCGCCCGATGACGGGGGCCGCTTGCGCGCGGCGTCGACGGCGGCGCGGTTTGCCACCGCATCCGGCATGCCGGGCTGCGCGCGCAGCGCGCGATCGTAGGCGGCGATGGCATCGTCGTACCGCTGCTGTTTCGCCAGCGCATTGCCGAGGTTGTACCAGCCTTCGGCGCTGTCGACGCCGGTGAAGGCCTGCTCGGCCGCGGCGTAGTTGCCCTGCCGGTACGCATCGACGCCCTGCACGACGCGCGCGTGTTCCGCCTGGTCGGCGCGCCGCCACCAGTCGATGCCGGCCGCAGACGCGGGCGACGCCATCGGCAGCCACAACACGCCGACCAGGGCGAGTGCCGCGCCGCGACGGAAGCCCAACAACGCGAGCGCCATCAGCGGGATAAGCAGCCAGTAGCCTTCGTCGCGCCACGCCTTGCCGCCGCTCGACGTGGCACCTTCGGTCGCCAACGCGGACGACCGCACCCCCAGCGCGGCGATATCGCCGTCGTCGGCGGTCAGTGCGTGATAGCGACCGCCGCCGGCGGTCGCCAGTCCGCGCAGCGACGCGGCATCCAGCGCCGCGCGTCCGATCATCCCGTCGCTGCCGCGGTAGACGGCACCGGACGCGGTACCCAGTCCCAGCGCAGACACCGCATAGCCCTGCGCGCGGGCGGCCGCCGCGGCGGCCACCGCCACACTGTCCGCACGGTCGGTCAGGATCAGGATATCGCCGCGACGCGCGTCCGCCTGCACCAGCAAGCGCGCCGCCCATGCGAGGCCTCGATCCGCACGTTGCCCGTCCCGCGGCATGATGTCGGGCGACAGTTCATCGAGAAACAGGCCGATGTTGGCGGTGTCGTCGGTGA
The DNA here is from genome assembly GCF_001427635.1 of Pseudoxanthomonas sp. Root65. Lineage (NCBI taxonomy): Bacteria > Pseudomonadati > Pseudomonadota > Gammaproteobacteria > Lysobacterales > Lysobacteraceae > Pseudoxanthomonas > Pseudoxanthomonas sp. Root65. The sequence goes on along the minus strand of NZ_LMHA01000001.1, from coordinate 2,022,175 downwards.
GCGGCGTCACCGTGAAGGCATCGTCCGCATACGCGACCAGCGCGACGGGACTGCCCGCGCGCGCCTGCAGCACCTGGGCAAGCTTCGCCCGCGCCTGCAGCAGCCGCGAAGGCGGCAGATCGCCAGCAGTGATCCGGCTGGAGAGGTCGAGCACGACGACCAGCGGACGCTGCGCCTGCCAGAGCGGCTGATCGGCCTGGCGCCAGCTGGGTCCGGCCAGGGCCAGCACCGCGAGCACGTAGGCCACCGCGGCGACCACCACGCCTGCGCGCGCGCCGCTGCCGCCGGTCACCAGAAGATGCGGCAGCAGGTGCGCATCGACATGCCCGCGCCACGCGCTGCGCCGCTGCCGCTGCGCCCGCCATGCCCAGGCCAGCACGGGCAATGCCGCCAGCGCCCACAGCCCGTGCGGACGCAGGAAATGCAGCGCGGTCAAGTCGAACATCATGCCCGCCTCCGCGGCAGCAGGACGGCAAGCAGCGCCACCAAGAGCGCCGCCGCGAGCGGCCAGGCATAGCGCTCGATGCGCGGACGCACCGCTTTGCCGGGTTGTTCGACCGGCTCCAGCCGGTCCAGTTCGGCATAGATGCCCGCCAGTTCGCGAGTGTCCCGTGCGCGATAGAAACGCCCGCCGGTCTGCGCGGCGACATCGCGCAGCGTCGCCTCGTCGATGGCCTCCGGTGAGCTCGCCGGCATCGGCAGGGGAATGCCGAACACGCTGATGCCGCCATCGCCACCAAAGGCGATGGTGTGGATGCGCACGCGTTCTTCCTTCGCCAGCTCCGCCGCCTTCTGCGGCGTCAGCACGCCGGCGGAATTGACGCCGTCGGTGAGCAGGATCAGCACGCGCTGGCCGTCCTGCTGCATGCGCAGGCGGCGAACGGCCAGGGCGATCGCGTCGCCAATGGCGGTCTCGCGTCCGGCAAGGCCGGCGACGGCGTCGCGCAGTTGCTCGCGCACGGTCTGCAGATCGCGTGTCAGCGGTGTCATCGCGTACGCACTCTGGCCGAACACCAGCAGGCCGACGCGATCGCCCTCGCGACGGTCGAGGAAGTCCGCCAGCACCGCCTTCGCCGCCGTCAGCCGATCCACCACGGCGCCGCCCAGTTCCATGTCGGGTTCGGTCATGCTGCCCGACAGGTCCACCGCCAGCATCAGGTCGCGCCCACTCACCGGCGGCGTCACCGCTTCGCCGAACTGCTGGGGCCGCGCGGCGGCCGCGCACAGCAGGAACCACGCCAGCCAGGCCAGCGCGGCGGCACGCTTGGGCAATCCGCGGCCACCCTGGCGGGCGATCGCCTGCACCGAAGATCCATAAGGCACCTTCAACGCATCGGTCTGGGTACGTCGCGCCGGCAGCAGCCAGCCGGCCAGCCACGGCAATGGAAACGCCAGCCACAGCCAGGGCCACGCGAAGCCGGCATAGCCATCCTGCAGCCACTGCAGGGCGGGCAACGACAGGCTCATCGCGTGCCCGCCATCAGTTCGAGGAAACGCGCGCGCGCCACCGCCGTGGCCGACATAAGGTCGGCAGGAGCGACCTCGCGGCGATAGCCACCGTCGAGCAACAGCCGGCCGGGACCCTGCGAGAACGCGTGGTCGCCTCGCCCACCATCCAGGAAGGCCAGCCACGCTTCGCCTTCCAGCCGGTCGGCGGCAGGATCCAGTCGACGTGCGGCCCGGCGCAGCCGTTCGGACATCGCCGCCACCTTGTCGGCAGGCGTGCCGGCCTCGGCGGCCGCGTCGAACCAGCGCAACCACGCCTGTCGCCGGCGATGCCGGTGCACGCGCCAGGCCACCACGCCGACCACCACCAGCAGCGCGGCCGCCACGACCAGCCACCAGCCCGGCGCGAGCGGCCACCACGACGGCGACGCAGGCTCGTGTACATCGCGCAACACCAGCGTGCCGAGGAGCATCGTCACGCCACCTGCGGCTGGGCGCGACCCAGCGCGACCAGCCAGGCATCGCTGGAGGCCTCGGTCGACAGCGTGCGCACCTGCACGCCGCGTGCCGGCAGGCGATCGAGCGCGCGCTCGAGGGGCTGCTGGAATTCGGCACGCCACGCCTCGCGCTGCGCGTCGCTGGCCAGGTCCAGTTCGACACGCTGGCTGCCCAGCGCGAACGGCAGACGCTGCAATGGCGGCGACGTTTCCAGTGGATCGGTCAGCAGCAGGACGATGACGTCGTGGTGCGCGGCCAGCGCCGGCCATCGCGACTCGGGAATGGACGCCAGACTGTGCGGATCGGCGAGTACCAGCAGCCGCGAACCCGGCCGCAACAGACGCGCCGCATGATCAAGCGCGAACGCCAGGCCGAGGTCCTCCTTGGGTGGCATCGCATACCAGCGCACCAGGGCGTCTAGCACCCGCAGTGCACCCCGCGTGCCACCGGCGGGAGGCACCGGCGCCTCGGTCATGCTGCCACGCAGGATGGCGAGACGATCGCCCTCGCGCACCGCCTGCCAGGCGGCAACCGCGCCCGCACGCGCGGCCTGCACGGACTTGAAGCGCGTGCGCGTGCCGAAGTACAGCAGCGGCGACGTGTCGGCCACGATCAGCGTCAGCCGCTCGCGCTCGGCCTGGAACAGTTTGGTATGCGTGCGTCCGCTGCGGGCCGTCAGGCGCCAGTCGATATGGCGGACGTCGTCGCCGGCGACGTATTCGCGCGACTCCGCGTATTCCATCCCGCGCCCACGCAGCGGCGACGCGGAGGGGCCGGTGACCGAATGACGCCCGCGCCGCGCCGGCGGACGCCGCTGTGCGCTGGCGCGCAGCGCGATCAGCTCGGCCAGGGTGGGCGTGATGCCTTCGCTCATGGCGCCGTGCCGTCCGGGCTCAGGGCAACGGAACCACGTCGAGCAACGCCTTCACCAGCCGGTCGCCGTCCCAGCCTTCCGCAGTGGCTTCGTAGCTGGGCAGCACGCGGTGGCGCAACACGTCGGGTGCGATGGCGCGGATGTCGTCGGGCGTGACGTAATCGCGCCCCGCCAGCCAGGCGCGCGCACGCGCGCACCGCTCAAGGGCGATGGAGCCGCGCGGACTCGCGCCCCAGGCGATGCGCCGCGCCAGCGATGCGTCATAACGGGACGCATCGCGCGAGGCGAGCACGAGTTCGATCAGATAACGCTCCAGTGTCGGCGCCAGGTGCAGATCCAGCACCTGCGTCCGCGCCTCGAACACATCTTCCAGCGGCATGCGCGCGACCGCGGCGGGAACGGATTGCATCTGCTCACGCGCACGGTCGCGTGCCAGGCGCAGGATGTCGGCCTCGGCCGCCGCTTCCGGATAACCGATCTTCACGTGCATCAGGAAACGGTCGAGCTGCGCTTCCGGCAGCGGAAACGTGCCCTCCTGTTCGATCGGATTCTGCGTCGCCATCACAAGGAACAGGGCCGGCAACGGATAGGTGTGCCGGCCGACGGTCACCTGCCGCTCGCCCATGGCCTCCAGCAGCGCCGACTGCACCTTCGCCGGCGCGCGGTTGATTTCGTCGGCCAGCAGCAGCGGATGGAAGATCGGCCCCGCCTGGAACTCGAAACGCCCTTCTTGCGGGCGCCACACTTCGGTGCCGGTCAGGTCCGCCGGCAGCAGGTCGGGCGTGAACTGCACGCGCGCGAACTCGGCCTGCAACCGCGACGCCAGCGCCCGAATGGCGGTGGTCTTGGCCAGCCCGGGCGCGCCCTCCACCAGCAGATGGCCATCGGCCAGCAATGCGATCAGCAGGCGCTCGACCAGGGCCGACTGCCCGACGATGGTCTGCGACAGATCCGCGCGCAGGGCGGAAAAGCGATCGAACAGGCGGGCATCGGGCGGCATGCTATCCATGGGCTCAGGACGGTCCGGGTGGTGCGCGTGGGACCGTCAGTGTGCCATGCGGGTTCCCGTCGTCCCCGTGCGGAACGGCAGGGGTTCAGCGCCAGTTCGCGACGCTTCGCCCCGAAAACAAAACGGGCCGCAGAAGCGGCCCGTCTCGTGTGTGCTGCAACAGCCTGGATCAGCGCTTGGCGACCGACAACACCTTGGGGGTAATGAAGATCAGCAGTTCTGCCTTCTCCTTGCTGCGACCCTTCTTCTTGAACAGGTTGCCCAGGAAGGGGATGTCGCCCAGGAACGGCACCTTTGCGACGCTGCTGCGGTCGGCGAACTCATACACGCCACCGATCACGACGGTCTGGCCATCCTCGACCAGCACCGCCGTGTTGATTTCGCGCTTGTCGATCGTCGGCACGGTGCCATAGCCTTCCAGTGTGATCAGCTCTGCCACCTCATCCTTCTTGACGTTCAGGTTCAGGAAAACGCGATTGTCGTTGGTGATGGTCGGCATGACCTTCATTTCCAGCAACGCTTCCTTGAACTGCACGTTCGGCGTGGCGACGCCACCCTGGCCGGCGGTGATCGTGACGTAGCCGATTTCCTTGCCCTGCCGGATGACACCCTCGCGCTGGTTGGCCGTCACCAGGCGAGGATTGGAGATCACCTCACCGCGACCTTCTTCCTGCATCGCCGAGAGCTCGATATCCAGGTCGAAGTTGCGACCCAGCAGCGTGTACGCGATCGCACCAGCGGCCGACTGGGTGAAGCCGCCCGCAGGCAGATTGACGTTCAAATCACGCGGCAGGACACGGTCGTCGCCGTTGCCGGTATTCACATTGTCGGTAATGTTGCCACCGATGATCTGCGTGCGGTCACCGGCGCGGCGGCCATTGATGCCGAACCGCGCACCGAGATCGCGGGCGAAGGTGTCGCTTGCAATGACGATGCGGCCTTCGATCAACACCTGATCGACCGGCCGGTCGATCGTCGAAATCAACTCGCGCATTTGCGCGACCTTTTTCGGGATGTCGCTGATCATCAGCATGTTGGTGCGCTCGTCGGCGACGATGCGTCCACGTGGCGAGAGGAAACCATTTTCCTGATCGCGATTACCGCCGCCACCACCACCGCCACCGCTATTGCCCTGGTTGCCGATGCCCTTGGCTTCGGTCAGTGCCTTGAAGATCGCCGCAGCGCTGTGATAGTTGATCTGGACGTAGTCGGTGACCATGTCCTGGCGATTCTCGATCGCGATGCGGGCGTCTTCCTTGTCCTGCTCGAACTTGGCCAGTTCGGGCTGCGGCGCCACCCAGACCACGGCGCCGTCACGGCGCTTGTCCAGGCCCTTGGCGCGCAGCACGATGTCCAGTGCCTGGTCCCACGGGACGTTGACCAGCCGCAGCGTGACGTTGCCCTGGACGGTGTCGGACGCGACGATGTTGAGGTTCGACTCTTCGGCGATCAGCTGCAGCACCGTGCGTACCGGCACGTCCTGGAAGTTGAACGTCACCGGGCGACCGCTGTAGCGGCGCGCTTCGGCCGCCACCTTCTGCGCAGCGGCCACCACCGCCGAGGCGCTGGTGCCGGAGCTCGTGCTGGCGCCGCCCATGGCTTTCTGCGCCGCGCGCGGCACGATTTCGACGACGTATTCATTGCCGGACTGGTACGCCAGCGACTCGAAGTCGCCGCGCGTGCTGAGCACCAGCTGCGTGCCGCCGCCCTTGCTCTGGGCGTCGACGCGCTGTACCGGGGTCGCGAAGTCGACCACGTTGAGTGCGCGCTGCAGCGATGCCGGCAGCGTGGCGTTGCCGACGCTCACCACCACGCCGTCACCCTGATTGCGCAGGTCGGGCGCAGCGCCCTGTCCGTCGAACTTGATCACGAGGCGGCCGGCCCCGTCTTCCCCGCGCCGGAAGTCGATGTTGGACACCGACACGGCGGAGGCGGACTGGGTGGCGGGGGACGTCGCATGCGTCGTCGGCGAGACGGCACCTGCAGCGCTTGCCGCGGCAAACAGGCCGATGGCCAGCCCCAGAGAGCAGAGCCGGAAGGTAGCCAGGCGCCGGGACGGCCGCAGGCGGTAGGCATTCGTAGCGGTCATCGTGTATCCCCCAATCATTGATCTTCAAGCGCCAGCGATGCCGGCCGTTCCAGCCAGCCGCCCGCGCCATCCGGCACTAGTTCGACAAGTTCGACGCCATCTTCGCGGACCGAGGTGACCCGGCCATCGCTCTGGCCCAGATAGTTCCCCGGACGTACCCGGTAGGTGACCTTGTCGGGTCCCATCACCAGTGCCACCAGACCTGCCCCCTTGCCGATCGTACCGACCATGTCCAGGCTGTCCAGCGGGTACTGCTCCAGTGTTTCCTTGCGGCGGTCCGGGTCAGGCCGCAACCCGCCCGTATCGCTGTTGCTCCAGGCGTTGCTGAAAGGATCGCGCAACGTCTGTGCGGCGTACTCGAAGGTCTCGAACTGCTGCATCACCGGCAGCGGCTCCAGCGGCGGCGCGGGGCGTGCACGCACGTCCTCCACCCACTTCTCCAGGTTCGGGGCATCGCCCGGCGTGCTGGTGACGCCGCGTGCGCAGCCGGAGGTCACGAGGACGGCGAGGATCATCCAGTGCCAGTTGCTGCGCATCATGGGGCTCCTCCCGACTTGGCCGCGCCCTTCTTGCCGTCGGCCTTCGCCGCTTCGGCGGCCGCGGCCTCCTGCTCGGCGACCTCGGTCTCATCAAGATAGCGGTAGGTCTTGACCGTGCCGGACAGCTCCAGGGCGCCACGGTTGATGCCGCCCTTGCCTTCCTTCGGCTGCAGCGAGATGTCGTGCATGGTCAGGATGACCACGCGCGGCAGCGACGCCACGCCACTGACGAAGGCGCCGAACTGGTGGTAGTTGCCCACCATGCGCAGCTGGATCGGCTTCTCGGCGTAGAACTCCTTGAGCGTTTCCGGTTGCGGCTGAAACAGTTCATTGGTCAGGCCGCTGGAGAGCGCCGTCTGCGAGATGTCGATGATCAGATCCGGCATCTCGGTCTTGCTGGGCAGCTGGCGCAGCATCTGCTGCAGCACCTGCTCCATCTGCGCCAACTGCTGTTTCAGGGGTTCGAGGTTGGCGGCCTTGGCCTGTTCCTTCTCGAAGTCCTGGCGCAGGCGGACTTCTTCCTGCTCCAGCGACTCCAGCGTCTGCGTCTTGCCCCTCACGAAGAGGAAGTAGGACATGGCGAGGATGAAGATCGCCAGCACCACGCAGAACCCCATCTTGGCGTTCTTGGGCCAGGCACCAATGTTGTTGATGTCCAGGTTCTTGAGCGAGGTCTTCTGGCTCATGAGTTGCTCCCGGAAGCCGGGGGAGTGGCGCCTGCCGGAGCGGCGGGCGCGGGGGCGGCGGGTGCCGGCGCGGAAGGCTGGCCTTCCAGCGGTGCGGGCGCGGGCGCAGGTGCTGCGGCCGGTGCATTCGGATCGGCGGGTGCCTCACCGGCGGCGGCGGACTCGGCCTCCTGCTCGGCGGTCGGATTGGCCAGTCTGACCTGCAGCGTGAACACATACGGCAGCGCGCTGCCGGCACCGGTGTTGGTCAGCGTTTTGACCTCTTCCGGCTTGGCTTCGATGATCGACAGCTCGGGCTTGGTCATCCAGCCGGAGGTCTCGAGATTGCGCATGTAGGCACTGACGCGCGCATTGGACTGGGCACGGCCCTGCAGCGTCAGCACCTCGCCTTCCTGCTTGATGTTGGCCAGCATCACGCCATCGGGAATGGTGCGGACCAGCGAGTCGAACAGGTGGACCATCTGCGAACGGTTGGCCTGCAGCTTCTCGATGACTTCCTTGCGCGCCAGCAGGCGGCGCTTCTGCTCGTCGAGCTTCTCGATTTCCTTGTTCTGCGCCTGGACCTTGGCGATCTCGTCCTTGAGGAAATCGTTGCGCTCGGTCTGGCCGGACACCTGGCGGTCGTAGTGGAACCACAACAGGAACGACAGCAGCAGGCCGGCAATCGCGGCGGCGCCGAGCATGACATAGAACTCGCGCTGGCGCTGCACACGGCGTTCGGCACGCCATGGGAGTAGGTTGATTTTTGCCATCAGTCGAAGCTCCTCAAAGCCAGGCCGGTGGCGATCATCAACGCGGGCGCGTCCTGCGCCAGCGCATGCGCCTGCACGCGCGGGCCGAGGGTCATCTGCGCCAGCGGGTTGGCGACCACGGTCGGCACGCCGAGCTGTTCTTCCACCATCTCCGGCAGGCCGGGCAGTGCGGCGCAACCGCCGGCGAGCACGATCTGGTCGACGCGGTTGAACTCGCTGCCGGCATAGAAGAACTGCAGCAGGCGACTGATCTGCTGGACGGTGGCTTCCTTGAACGGCTCCAGCACTTCGACTTCGTAGCTTTCCGGCAGGCCGCCCTGGCGCTTGGCCAGGCCAGCTTCCTCGTAGGTCAGGCCGTAGCGACGCATCACTTCGTCGGTGAGCTGCTTGCCGCCGAACACCTGCTCGCGGCTGTACAGGCTGCGGCCGCGGCGCAGGACGTTGAGCGTGGTCATGGTGGCGCCGATGTCGACCAGGGCCACCACGCCGTCCTGCGGGATCGGCAGGTCGGTGGCCATCAGGGCGAAGGCGTTCTCCACCGCGAAGGCTTCCACGTCCATCACCCGCGCGGTCAGGCCGCCGAGCTCCAACGCCGACTGGCGCAGCTCGACGTTCTCCGAGCGAGACGCAGCGAGGAGCACCTGCACCATCTCCGGGTTGTTGGGCATGGCGCCCAGCACCTCGAAGTCGATGTTCACTTCCTCGATGGGATACGGGATGTAGTTGACGGCCTCGAGCTCGACCTGCGCTTCCAGGTCGTTCTCATCGAGATCGGCAGGCATCGGGATGATCTTGGTGATCACCGCCGAACCGGCGACGGCCGCAGCGGCGTACTTCGCCTTGCTGCCCGCACGGTTGACCGCGCGGCGGATGGCTTCGCCGACCGCCTCGACTTCGACGATGTTCTTCTCGACCACGGCATTGGGCGGCAACGGCTCGACCGCGTAGTGTTCAACCCGGTAACGGTTGCCCACACGCGACAGCTGCAGCAGCTTTACCGCAGTCGAACTGATGTCGACGCCGATCAGCGGCGACTGGCTTTTTGGGATTAGCCCCACGGTCTTTCCCCTTCCGACGGGCACTGGGCGCATGACGTGCGCCGACATTAATAACCAACTTTTTACGCTTGGCAACCGACGATGGCGTGGCTGTGCGGCTTGTCACGTTTCACGAGGGTTGTTCCCCAAGTCCCTGTTCCCCTTGGGATCACCTGTGGCGATCCCAGCGGTCATCTATACTCTGCCGTTACGAATTCTGCAATCGGAAAGCACTGGATGTCCCGTTTCCGTCGTCTTCTCCGTTGGACCCTCATCACGTTCCTGATACTTGCCCTCGCCGGCGCAGTCGGCCTGGGGGTGCTGTATTACACGGTCTCGGCCAAGGTCCCGGACATCCAGTCCCTGCGCAGCGTCGAGCTGCAGGAACCCCTCTACATCTACGCCAGCGACGGCCGGCTGATGGGCCTGTACGGCGAGATCCGCCGCTATCCGGTGCAGATCGACCAGGTCCCGGCCCGGGTCAAGCAGGCCTTCATCGCCGCCGAGGACAGCAAGTTCTACGAGCACAACGGCATCGACCCGACCGGCATCGCACGGGCGGTGTGGCAGATCGTCAGCCGCAAGGAAGGCCGCGTGGCCGGCGGCAGCACGATCACCCAGCAGGTCGCCCGACAGTGGTTCCTCAGCTCGGAGTACAGCTACACCCGCAAGCTGGTGGAAATGATGCTGGCCGTGCGGATCGAGAACATGCTGACCAAGGACGAGATCCTGGAGCTGTACCTCAACAAGAGCTTCTTCGGGAACCGCTCCTACGGTGTTGCCGCCGCCGCCGAGTACTACTACGGCAAGACCCTGGACCAGCTGACGCTGGCCGAGGCGGCCACCCTGGTCAGTGCCCTGAAATTCCCCTCCAGCGGCAACCCGATCAGCAACCCCGGGCGCAACCAGCAGCGCAGCGCCTACGTGGTCGAGCGCATGCGCGAGGACGGCTACATCACCGCCGCCGAAGCCGCCCAGGCCAAGGCCGAACCCATGCACGCCAAGCCGCACGAGCGGCCGATCGAGGTCTACGCCCCGTACGTGGCCGAAATGGTGCGGCAGGAGATGATCGCGCGCTTCGGTCCGGAGGCGCTGACCAAGGGCTACCACGTTACCACCACGCTCGACGCCACCCTGCAGACCGCCGCCAACGACGCCGTCCGCGATGGCCTGGGCCTGTACGACCACCGCCATGGCTGGAACGGCGTCGAACAGCATTTCGACGTGGCCGCCGATGCCGATGCGTCGGCGCTGGCCACTCATCTGCGCGGGATTCCCGCCCAGAACGGCCTGCTGCCGGTGGTGGTAGCCCGCGTCGCCGACGACGGCAGCGCGACGGTGGTCATGGCCGACGGCAAGGAGATCACCCTGCCGGTCGCCGCCAGCAAGTGGACCGGGCGCTCGCCCGCCAAGCTGCTCAAGCGCGGCGACCTGACCCGCATCAAGGCGGGCAAGGACGAAGGCACCTACGTGATCGACCAGGTCCCGCGTGCGCAGGCGGCGCTGGTCTCGCTGGACGCCAACAACGGCGCCGTCCGCGCGCTGGTCGGCGGCTACAGCTTCGCCGGCAACAAGTTCAACCGCGCCACGCAGGCGCGACGCCAGCCGGGCTCCAGCTTCAAGCCGTTCCTGTATGCGGCCTCGTTCGAGAAGGGCTTCAATCCGGCCTCGATCGTACTGGACGCCCCGGTCGTGTTCCGCGACCGCCGCGGCCACATGTGGCGCCCGCAGAACGACGGCGGCGGCTTCCGCGGCCCGATGCGCCTGCGCGAGGCCCTCGTGCAGTCGCGGAACCTGGTGTCGGTGCGCCTGCTCGACGGCATCGGCGTGCCGTTCGCGCGCACCTACATCAGCCAGTTCGGCTTCGACGAGGCCGAACTGCCGCCCAACCTGTCGATGTCGCTGGGCACCGCATCGCTGACGCCGCTGTCGGTGGCGCGCGGCTATGCGGTGTTCGCCAACGGCGGCTCGCGCGTGACGCCGTGGTTCATCGACCAGGTCAAGGACCGCGAAGGCAACGTGGTGTTCAAGGAGAACCCGGCCGTCGCCTGCCGTGGCTGCGGCGCGGGTCAGACCGGCACCGGCACGGCGACCGCACAGGTGGTGGACGGCTTCAATTTCGGTCCTGCGCAGGCACCCAAGCCCGCGGCTGCCGCGACGCAGGCGCCCAAGGCCGAAGAGAAGCCGGCCGACCCGAATGCGGTGACTGCACCGCGCGCGATCGACGAGCGCACCGCCTACCAGCTGGTGTCGATGATGCGCGACGTGGTCCAGCGCGGCACCGGCACGGCGGCCAAGGTGCTGGGGCGCGAAGACGTGGGCGGCAAGACCGGCTCGACCAACGACCATCGCGACGCCTGGTTCGGCGGCTTCGGCGGCACCTACGCCACGGTGGTGTGGGTGGGTCGCGACAACTTCCAGTCGCTGGGCTATCGCGAGTACGGCGGCAAGGCCGCCCTGCCGATCTGGATCGAGTACATGCGCGCGGCGCTGAAGGACGCACCGGTCGCGGCGAACGATCCGCCCGACGGCATGGTGCAGGCCACCCTCAACGGCGTGACCGAGTGGGTGAAGATCGAAGACATGGACCGCATCCAGGACTACGACCTGTACGGCCCCGAAGACGCCGTACCGGACGAAGAAGCCTTCGACATCTTCTGATCGTGCTTCTCCGCTGAAGACCGCATGACGGCGCGCCTGCGCCGTCATGGACACGTCGGGGACATGGTGTACATTCGCGGTCAGTTTCGACGCGGAGGCTCCCCATGCACCACGCCCGTCAGCACGCCGAAACACGCACCCGCGAACGCCGCCAGCGACTGGCGCACGAGGCCGCCCGGCTGATGGCCGAAGGCGGCATCCGCGACTTCCACCAGGCCAAGCTCAAGGCCGCCAGCCGGCTGGGCATCCACGACGACGCCTCCCTGCCCCGCAACCGCGAGATCGAAGACGCACTGCGCGAGTACCAGCGCCTGTTCGCCGGCGAGGCGCACGTGGCGGGTCTGCGGCAGCGACGCGAGGCGGCATTGCGCGCGCTGGACTTCCTCTCGGGATTCTCGCCGCGGTTGGTCGGTCCGGTGCTCGAGGGCACGGCCGATGCCAGCACGCCCGTCCACCTGCATGTCCACAGCGATGATCCGGACGCGGTGACCCGCTTCCTGGAGGAACATCGCATCCCCGCCGACTCGCGCGAGCGTCGGCTGCGCATCGACCGGGAGCGTGTCGCCGACCTGCCGGTCTGGGTGTTCAGCGCCGAAGAGCTGAGCTTCGACCTGACGGTGCTGCCGCACGACGCGTTGCGGCAGGCGCCGCTTTCCAGTGTCGACGAGAAGCCGATGCGGCGGGCATCCGCCACGCAACTGCGCCAGCTGCTCGCCGAAGAAGACATCGCGGGCTACGAGCAGGAAATCGCGCGCCGCTGAGGCGTGCGTTTACGGCTTCACGCAGCGCATCTCGCTGGCGACCTTGTAGCGGCCATAACGCAGCAGCGACTGGGTGAACGTGTCCAGGTCCGCGTCTCCGCCGCAGGCCAGCGTCACGTGGTAGCAGCCCTCGCCGGCGATCTTGCTGGCGCTCTCCACGTCCGCATGCGCCTGCAGGAACGCCTCGAACGCATCGAACTGCGGGCTGTCCATGAACACCGTGATGAAGTAGCGCCGCAGGTCGCCGCGCAGCACCGTGAATCCCCGGATCGTGCCGTCATCCACCATCTGCTGAACGCGCGTGGCCACCGCCTGTCCCGTCAGGTGCACCTGGCGGCCAACGGCCTGCCAGGTCATGCGGCCATCGTGCCCGAGGGCCGCGAGGATGGTCCGGTCCATCTTGTCGAGGGGCATGTCTTTCGATCCTCAAGGAAAACGGTGCCGCTTCTTGCGGGCTGCAATTACCGCCGAGGCGGCCCGTCCATAGCATGGCGCAGTCCCTTCCCCTTCAAGGTAACGCATGACCACCGCCCTGCTCATCATCGATGTCCAGAACGATTACTTCGCCGATGGCGCATTCCCACTCTGGAATGCCGAGGCCACCCTCGACGCCACGGTCGCCGCCATCGGTCGGGCCCGCGCCCGTGGCGAGGCCGTGGTGCTGGTCCAGCATGTCGCCGTTTCCGCGGACAGCCCATTGTTCCGGGCCGGCACGCACGGCGCCGGCATCCACGCGGACATCCTGGCCGCAGCGCCCGACGCACCCGTGGTCGTGAAGCAGCATGCCGACAGCTTCCACCAGACCGGACTTTCCGACCTGCTGGCGGACCTGGGCGTCACCCGCCTGCGCATCGCGGGCATGATGACGCAGAACTGCGTGGTGTTCACCGCGCTGTCACCGGCAGCCGAGCGCTACGACGTCAGCGTCGTGTCGGACTGCACAACCACCCTCAACGAGGCGATCCACGGCTTCGCCCTGCATGCCCTGTCCACCCGCGTCACGGTGCAAGCCGACGCCTGACACGCGCAAAGAAAAGGCCCCTTCCGGGGCCTTTTCTGCTCGCTCTGCAGGATCAGCGCTTGTCGGTCGGCACGTAATCGCGCGGCGCGTAGCCCGTGTAGATCTGGCGCGGACGGCCGATCTTGGCCTCCGGGTCGACCTGCTGCTCCAGCCAGTGCGACACCCAGCCGGCGGTGCGGCCGATGGCGAACATGACGGTGAACATCTCGGTCGGGATCTTCAGCGCCTTGTAGATGATGCCGCTGTAGAAGTCGACGTTGGGGTAGAGCTTGCGCTGGATGAAGTACTCGTCCTTCAGCGCCGCCTCTTCCAGCTTCATCGCCACTTCCAGCAGCGGATCGTCGACGCCCAGTTCGCCGAGCACCTTATGGGTCATCTCGCGGATGATCTTGGCGCGCGGATCGAAGTTCTTGTAGACGCGGTGGCCGAAGCCCATCAGGCGGAAGCCCGATTCCTTGTCCTTGGCCTTGGCGATCGCGGTTTCCACCTTGTCCGGCGTGCCGATCTCTTCCAGCATTTTCAGCACGGCCTCGTTGGCGCCGCCGTGCGCGGGGCCCCACAGGGCGGTGATGCCGGCGGCGACCGACGCGTACGGATTGGCACCCGTCGAGCCCACCAGGCGCACGGTGGAGGTGGAGGCATTCTGCTCGTGGTCGGCGTGCAGGATGAACAGCAGGTCCAGCGCCTTGGCGACCACCGGATTCACTTCCAGCGGCTCGCTCGGCACTTCGAACATCATGTGCAGGAAGCGGTCGACGTACTCGAGGTTGTTGCGCGGGTAGCGGATCGGCCAGCCGATCGAGTAGCGGTAGGCGGCGGCGGCCAGGGTCGGCATCTTCGCCAGCAGGCGGATGGCGGCCAGGCGGCGCTGCTCGGGGTCTTCCTGGTCCAGCGTGTCGTGGTAGAACGCCGACAGCGAGGCGACCGTGCCGGCCAGCATGGCCATCGGGTGCGCGTCGTAGTGAAAGCCGTGCAGGAAGTTCTTCAGCGACTCATGCATCATCGTGTGATGCGTGACTTCGTGCTCGAACTTGGCGAATTCCGCCGGGGTGGGCAGTTCGCCGTTCATCAGCAGGTACGACACTTCCAGGAAGCTGGAGTGCTTGGCCAACTGCTCGATGGGGTAGCCGCGGTACAGCAGCACGCCGTTGTCGCCATCGATGTAGGTGATGGCCGACTTGCAGCTGGCGGTGGCGGTGAAACCGGAGTCGTAGGTGAAGAGACCCGTTTCCTTGGTAAGCCTGGAAATGTCGACGCAGTCGTTGCCAAGCGTGGGTTTCAGGACTGGCAGGACGACGGATTTGTCGCCGGCATTCAGCGTGACCTGGTCAAGTTCGGACACAGTGTGCGCTCCTTCGTGGGGTAACGCCGCCGGAGGTCCGGTCGGCGCGTGACGGGAGTCCAGGCGATGAGCCTTGGATGAACCGAATTATCGCACAGCGCTCTGGAGCCGTCGCTCGATACCGCACCAAAGTCAGACCAAAGAATGAGGTCGCCGACGCAACCCTGCGTTCCGGCACGCTGCACGATCGTGCGTGCGCAAACGCGAACGGCCGCGCACAAGGCGCGGCCGCAGGCGGATCAGGCGAACGACGGTTCGATCAGCGCGCGTAGCGCTTCTGGAACTTGTCGATGCGGCCGCTGGTGTCGATGACCTTGTGCTTGCCCGTGTAGAACGGGTGCGAAGCCGAGGAGATTTCGACCTTGATCAGCGGGTAGTCGTTGCCGTCTTCCCACTTCGTCGTTTCCTTGCTGCCCAGCGTGGAGCGGGTCAGGAACTTGAAATCGGAGGTCACGTCGTGGAAGACGACTTCGCGGTAATTCGGATGGATGTCGGCCTTCATGGCGGTAACACCGTGTAGCGGAAATGGAAGAGCGGCATTGTAAACCGCCCCGCCAAGCCCGTGCAAGCCTGCCCTCAGCCGGCGGCCAGGGCCGCCTCGATCAGGGCCTCGAAGCGGGCCTGGTCGTAGCGCAGCAGGATGTTGGCCTTGTCGGGCCGGCCACCCTCCCGGCGCCAGTCGACGATCGAGGCGCCGCGGGCATGGGCGCCCTGCAGCTCGATGGCCAGCGGTCGCTCGGCCAGTTCCAGCGCCCCCTCGGGCGCCAGCACGAAGGCCATGGCCAGGGCGTCGGCCGCATACCAGTGGTCGCCGCGGCGGTCAGCCGACCACAGCCGGGTCTTCTCGGAAATGCGGTCGTAGAACCGGGCGCGGTCGGCATCGGCCCGCAGCCAGCCCGCCACTCGCTCGTGGTGCAGGCCATGGGCGATAGTGGCTTCCCAGTCGGCCAGGTCGTAATGGTCGAAGGCCTCGAGGACCAGGTGCGCGGCTTCGGGGTCGAAGTAGAAATTGAACTCGGCGGCCGGGGTGATGTTGCCGTGACAGGTCACCGCGCCGCCCATCACCACGAAGCGCGCAATCCGCTGCGGCAGCGTCGGGTCCAGCTTGAGCGCCAGCGCGATGTTGGTCAGCGGCCCCAGTGCGACCAGCACCAGCCGGCCCGCGTGTTCGTGCGACAGTCGCAGGATCGCCAATGCAGCGTGTTCGGCCTCTGCCTGGCGCGCCGCGGGCGGGAAGCCGACATCACCGAAGCCGTCCTGCCCGTGCACATAGCCCGCATCCGGCGACGGGTGCAGCAACGGCGCCGGCGCACCGGCGAACACGGGGATATCGTCGCGGCCGGCGACTTCGCACAGCTTCAATGCATTGCGCACGGTGTGCTGCAGGCCCACGTTGCCCGCCGCGATGGTCAGACCGACGATGTCATGGCGCGCATCGTTGAACGCCATCAGCAACGCCAGGGCATCGTCGACGCCGGGGTCGGTGTCGATCAGCAGGGGAATCTTCTCGCTCATCATCTTCTCTTCGTCGTCTTGGCCACCGAGTCTCGCATCGCCGGCGACGACAGGGAAGCGCAGGGCTCTGCGTAGCGCGGCGCCCGCTCGGCTGCCTCTGTCGCCATCCGGAAAGCCGGGCAAGGTCGGCGCTGCGCGACGCTACGCCGATGCGTAGCGAGCAGCGCCGCCGACCCAGCGCTGGATCACGCGGTCCGCCGTGGCGGGAGCGTCGGCCAGCAGGCGCTCCGCCAGTGCGTGCACCTGCGGCAGCAGGCCCGCATCGCGCGCCAGGTCGGCCACGCGGAACGCCGCCAGACCGGTCTGTCGCGTTCCCAGCAGTTCGCCGGGGCCGCGCAGTTCCAGGTCCTTCTCGGCAATGACGAAGCCATCGTTGGTTTCGCGCATCGTCGCCAGCCGGTGCTTGGCCATCATCGACAGCGGCGGCTGGTACATCAGCACGCAGGTGGACGCGGTCGCGCCGCGGCCGACACGACCGCGCAACTGGTGCAGCTGCGCCAGCCCCAGCCGCTCGGCGTTCTCGATGATCATCAGCGAGGCGTTAGGCACGTCGACACCGACCTCAATCACCGTGGTGGCCACCAGCAGGTCGATCTCGCCCTGCTTGAAGCGGCGCATCGTGGCCTGCTTGTCGGCCGCCTTCATGCGCCCGTGCACCAGCGCCACGCGCGCCTCCGACAGGGACGCCGACAGCGCCTCGAACGTGGTCTGTGCCGCCTGCGCGACCACCTCGTCGCTGTCGTCGATCAGCGTGCAGACCCAATACGCCTGCCGGCCCTCCGCACAGGCCGTGCGGATGCGTTCGACCAGTTCCGGCCGGCGCTCCGCGCTCAGTGCCACGGTCTGCACCGGCGTGCGGCCCGGCGGCAGTTCATCGATGGCGGACACGTCCAGATCCGCAT
Source organism: Pseudoxanthomonas sp. Root65 (assembly GCF_001427635.1). Taxonomy (NCBI): domain Bacteria; kingdom Pseudomonadati; phylum Pseudomonadota; class Gammaproteobacteria; order Lysobacterales; family Lysobacteraceae; genus Pseudoxanthomonas; species Pseudoxanthomonas sp. Root65. The sequence continues at coordinate 2,005,043 of NZ_LMHA01000001.1, read as the reverse complement.
AGGCGGCCATCGCCAGCGTGCGCGGAATCGGCGTGGCGGTCATGACTAGCTGGTGCGGTACGCGGTTGGCGCCCGCGCCCTTGTCGCGCAGCGCCAGTCGCTGGTGCACGCCGAAGCGGTGCTGCTCGTCGACGATGGCCAGGCCCAAGTCGTGGAAGGTCACCGCCTCCTGCATCAGCGCGTGCGTGCCCACCACCACCTGCGCTTCGCCCGATGCGACCTGTGCCAGCACCGTCGCGCGCGCCTTGCCGGTGACCTTGCCGGCCAGCCAAGCCACGCGCACGCCCAGCGGCTCCAGCCAGGCGCGCAGGTTGGCCAGGTGTTGCTCGGCCAGCAGTTCGGTGGGTGCGGCCAATGCCACCTGCTTGCCCGCCTCGACCGCCAGCATGCCCGCCAGCGCGGCGACCACGGTCTTGCCGCTGCCCACGTCGCCCTGCACGAGCCGCATCATCGGCGTTGGCTTGCCGATGTCCTCGCGGATCTGCGCGAACACGCGCTGCTGCGCGCCCGTCAGCGTGAACGGCAAGGCCTTGACCAGCGCCTTCACCAACGCGCCCTTGCCTTTCAGTGCCGGCGCACGATGCTGTTGCAACGCCAGCCGTTGCCGGCGCAGGCTCAGGTGGTGCGCCAGCAGTTCCTCGATCGCCAGCCGGCGTTGCGCGGGATGCGTGCCGAGTGCGAGCGCCGCGACGTCCGCATCGCGGGGCGGCCGGTGCATGGTGAGCAGGGCCTGCCGCAGCGAGGGCAAGCCGAGGCCCTCAAGCAGCGTGGCGGGCAGCAGTTCGAGCTGATCATTGTCCGGCAGCCGTTCCAGCGCCTGTCCGACCAGCTTGCGGATGCTCGCCGGCCCCAGCCCTTCGATCGCGGGATAGACCGGATCCAGTGCCTCGCCCAACGCCGCGTCGTCGTCATCGCCGAGCACGCGATAGCTGGGGTGGATGATTTCGAGACCGTTCTGGCCGGGCTTGGGCGTGCCGTAGCACCGGATGCGCGTGCCGACCGCGAACTGCGCCACCTGTGCGGCGCGGAAATGGAAGAAGCGCAGCACCAGCGAGCCCTGTCCGTCGTCGGCCACTGCCACCCGCAGGACGGGCCGATAGCGGAAGCCGCGCTCCACCGCTTCCACGCGCCCTTCCACCTGCGCCGGCACACCGGGCTGCAGCAGGCGGATCGGCGTGATCGCCGTGCGGTCTTCGTAACGCAGCGGCAGGTGCAGCCACAGGTCCTGCATCGTCACCAGTCCGCGCGCCGCGAGCTTCTCCGCCACGCGCGGCCCCACGCCGGGCAGGCGACTCAACGGTTCGGCGGAAAGTTCGATGGCAGGCGTGTCGCGACGTGCAGGCATCGCACAAGGATGCCGGGAACGCCGCCAAACAAAAACCCCGGCATCTCACGATGCCGGGGCCCACGTCCAGCGCGTCGCCGCGCGGCTCAGAACTTCACGGCCACTTCCATGCCGTAGGTGCGCGGCTCGGTGATGGTGGCACCCACCAGTCCCAGCGGTCCGCGGCCATAGGTGTTCAGGCCTTTCACGTACTGGTTGTCGAACACGTTGTTGCCGTAGATCGCCCAGCTCCAGTGCCCTTGCGGCGCGGTCCAGCCGATCCGCAGGTCGGTGCGGTCGCGCGCCTCGCCGATGTCGAGCAGCGCGTTGACCCCGCAATCGCCCTGCAGGTCCGATCCGGCGTTGCAGCGGCTGCGGCCGCGATAAGCGTGCCGCGCCGAGATGCGCAACGCGCCGTGCGCGGCCAGGTCGACCTGGTAGGCCGCACCGAACGAGGCGGTGAAACGCGGCTCGCCGGTCGGCTCGCCGTCCAGGTCCACGCCTTCGGGCGTGACGTAGTCCTTGTACTTGGAATCGATCCACTCGGCCTGGGCATCCAGGGTGAAGGCATCCGTCACCTTCCAGCGCAGGTCCACGTCGAGGCCGGTGGCTTCCAGATCGCCGGTGTCGAACACGAAACGCGGGATGTCGACCGGATTGTTAGGGTCGGGATCGATCAACCGCACGGACTGCCGGTTGTCGTAGCGGTAGTGGAACAGCGACGCGTTCCAGGCGAAGCGCCCGAACGACTGCTTGATGCCGGCTTCCAGGTTCCAGACATCCTCGTTCTCGAACGCCGGACCGATCTGCAGTGCATTGAAGCCGCCGGCCTTGTAGCCCTTGGCCAGCGAACCGAACACCATGGTGTTGTCGTCGAGGTGGTAGTCGACGACGAAGCGCGGGCTGACATCGCTCCAGCTGCGCTTGTCGCGCACCAGCACGCCCTTGTTGACGATGGCCGGCGGATCGATGAACGCCATGTCGAAGGTCAGCGTCTCGCGGCTGATCGGGATGCCCAGCTGCCCCAGCGCGGCGAAGAAGCCCAGCGACTCCAGCAGCGCCAGCTTGGCTTCCAGCTCCGGCGCATTGCGCGGCGTGTTGAGCCAGGTGAAATCCTTCTCGTCGCGGGTGTAGCGCAGACCGAAAGTCAGATTGAGCCGATCGGTCGCGCGCCAGATGACATCGCCGAACGCCGCGTAGGCGTTGGTCGACAGCGTGTTGTTGAAGCGCTCGTTCCAGCGGTCGCCGACCAGCGAGACGGGGATGCCGTTCATCTGCGCCAGCAGCGAGGTGAAGCCGAACAGGCTGCCGTCCGGCGTCGGCGCGATGCCGAGGTTGCGCACGATGTTGTCCACCGCCTCGGTATTGGTGTTCACCTCGCTGGTCTGGCGCGCGTCCTCCTTGAAGAAGCTGGCACCGGCCACCCAGTCCATACGCGCGTTGCTGCCGGCGAACTTGAACTCCTGGTAGAAGGTCTCGTTGCTCTCGGTGTTGACCGAGTCAATGTACAGGTCGGCGCGGTTGGTGCCGTCCTCTTCGGTCTGGTTCAGCGAGTCGTACTCGCGCCACGACGAAGTCGAGGTCAGATTTCCCCAGGAAAACGCGTGATCGATGATCAGGGTGACGCCATCGAACGTGCGCCACTCGGCGTTGTTCGCATCGCTGTAGGTCGGGACCTTGCGCGGATCGAGGTAGTCGTCCGGATCGACCGGCACGGGCGGTCGCTGCGGATAGGCCGGCAACGGCACGATACCGGTGGTGACGCGGCCGTTCTGGTCCAGGCTTTCGTGGTCCCAGCTCAGCAGCGCCGTGGTGTTGTCGCCGATGCGCAGCTGCCACGCCGCGCGCGCGGCCCACACGTTCTCGCCGCCGAGATCCTTGCCGGTCGCGCCGTCCTGGAACCAGCCGTCGCTGTGGTTGAACAGCGCGTTCACGCGGAAGGCCGAGACGTCGCTGACGGGGATGTTCCACATCGCGTCGACGTACTGCTTGCCGTAGTTGCCGAGTCGCAGCCGCAGGCGCGCTTCGGTCTCGTCCTGCGGCCGGCGGGTCACCAGCGAGATCGCACCCGCGGCGGTGTTGCGGCCGAACAAGGTGCCCTGCGGCCCCTTCAGCACCTCGATGCGCTCGACATCGAGGAACGGCAGCAGCACGCCGCCGCCGCGGCCGCCGTAGACGCCATCGACGAAGATGCCCACCGCCGGATCGGTGCCGATGCCGAAGTCGCTGGTTTCCACGCCGCGCAGGCGGAACGAAGGTTGCGTGGGCTGGGCGGCGTCGACCACCAGGCCGGGCACGAAGGCATCGATGTCGCCCAGGTTCTCCGCCGCGACATCGTCGAGCAGCTGCTGGTCGACGACCTGCAGCGCGATCGGCACATCCTGCAGCTCCTGCTGCCGACTTTGCGCGGTGACGGTGATGGTGTCGAGGTTGGTGGCCTGCTGTTCGCCCTCGGGCGTTGCCTGCGCCCACGCCGTGCCGCTCGCACCGAGCACCACGCAACTGCCGAACAGCGCCCGCCGAAGCCCCACGACCAGATTCCGTTGCATCACTTTCATCACGCCCTCCCGGAAGCGTTGTACGGATACCGGCCTCAGCTGGCCGGCGGTGGTTCACTACCTGTCGCCGTCGCCGTGTCGCAGCTGCCTGCCTGCGCATTGATCCAGGCGCGGATCAGTTCGACCCCTTCCCGATGCACGACCGAGCGCCCCAGCTCCGGCATCATGATCGCGGGATCATCGCTGTCCAACCGGTAATCGAAGATGGAATCGGCCGCACGCCCCGGGACGATGTCGTACAAGCGGTTGCCCGTGCCCTTGCCCGCCGCGATCGGCTGCTTGCAGAAACCCAGCTTCAGCCGGTCCTGCGTGTGCGCGTCCAGCCACAGGCCGGACGTGATGGCCGGGCCGGTGGCGCTGTGGCAGTGGCCGCAGTTGATGTCCAGATAGGCGCGGGCGCGGGCATCGAGCGGGGCTTCGGCATCAATCGCGTCCGCAAGACGCGGCGCATTCGCCGGCATGCCCGTCAGGTAACCGATGCGGACCAGATGCGCCAGTTGGTTTTCCTTGCCGCCCGCGTAGTCGAAATCGCGATTCAGATGCCGCGCCTTCGGCCCGATCGGCAGCAGCCTGCGCGACTTGTTGTCGGTGATATGACAGCCGCCGCACTGGTTCTGGTCCGGCACCTGGTAGTTCGCCGCCTGACGCTGGCCCTGCGCATCGACCAGCTCGAGTTCGACCAGCTCGCCCGTGCGCTTCAGCGTGGCGGCGGTCTGCGCGTCGTTCCACACATAGGGCAAGGCGACCCAGCCTTCGGCGCGATGGACCAGCAGCCGCGTCTCGATCAGCCGCACCTTCGCAAGGTCCAGTGTTTCCGCTTCGAGCGACGACTGCGAGGGCAGCGTGCGTGCGACCGACCTGCCGTCCCACGCTTCTCCTTGGGGCAGCGGGTAGTAGAACGTCTTGGTGAGGATGGTGCCGACGGGAAAGTCGAAGCTCTGTTCCGGCCGGTACGTCGCCGAGGTGCCGGCCGGCATCCAGACGGTGCGCAGCTTGTGCGCGTAGTCGCTGAACAACGGCGTGTTGAGATCGTAGGGCACGACGCCTTCGTTGAGATGCAGGCGACCGTCTTCGATCCGCAGCACGCCCCATTCGTCCAGCGTGGCCGGCTGGCCTTCGGCGAAGAACTGCACGCGCGATGCCGGTCGGCACGCGGACAGCGCCACCCCGGCCGCAAGGACCACCAGCAACACCGCCGCGCGCAACCGCATGCGCTCGCCTCAACCGCGCTTCAGATCGACCGCCGGCAGGCGCGGCAGTTCGCAATCGTGGAGCTGGGCGTCCTTGCTCGGGTTCTTGTAGCCGCCCGGACCGTCCGCATTGACCACGCCGTTGACGTCGCGCAGGCAGATCTGCGGCCCGACTTTCCGGCCGTCCACCACGCGCTCCTGGTTGAAGTAGCCATCCCACAGCACGTCGGGGAAGGTGCCGCGCAGGCCGTAGGTAGCGACCTTCAGCGCCTTCAGGTCGAAGCCATCCGGCGAATCGCCACCCCCGGACAGCGTGTTGCCATGGATGAAGATGCGCTCGGGGTATGGATCGAAGTTCGGCGACGCGCTGCTGTCCTTGTAGCCGGTGGAATAGACGCTGGAGACGATGATGTTGGCGGTCGCGTTGTCGCGGATCTCGTTGCCGAACACTTCGATGTCGTCGTTGGAATTGATGACGATGCCCGACCCGGCCGGCACGCTGGCCACCGGCGTGCCCTTCGCGCCGAAGTTCTCGTGGTTGTTGGCGATCACCTTGTTCGCATAGACGCGGATGTTGCCGCCCTGCTGCGACAAGCCGGGCATGTTGAAGACCAGGATGCCGCCGGTATTGCCGGTGGCCACGTTCTCGTAGACATCGGCGTTGATGGTGTTCTCGATCTCGATGCCGGCCACGTTCTGCTCGGCACGGCTGCGCCGTACGATCACGCCGTCGGACTGGCCCACGTAGATGCCGGCGTCGGACGCGCCGATGGACACCGTGTCCTCGATCAGCACGTTCTTCGTCAGTACCGGATAGATGCCGTAGGCGCCGTTCTTGGTGCTGGGACCGCCGGTCCATTGCACCTTGACGCCACGGATGGTGATGTTCGACGACTCGCTGATCTTCAGCCCGTCGCCCCTGGAATCCTCGATGGTGAGGTTCTCGATGGTGAAGTCGTTGCCGTTGACCAGCAGGCCCTCGGCGCCGGCCTTCTGTCCCTTGAAGCTCAGCACGCTCTTGTCCATGCCGGCACCGCGGATGGTCACGCCGTCGGCGCGCAGGCTGAGGCTGCGGTCGAAGGCATGGCGACCGGCCGGGATCTCGATGACGTCGCCGGGCCTGGCGTCCAGCAGGCGCTCCTGCAGGGCCGTCGCGAAGGCGGCGTCGGCGGCCGCGACGGGTTCAGCTTCCGGCGCCTTCTGGCAGGCGCAGGCCAGCAGCGCCAACGCGCCGGTCACCGCCACGGACATGGTGCGTTGCATGAGGTCCCCTCCCATACGCCTGCGTAGTGCCCCGCAGTCTGGTGCGCGGGCAGGTGCCGCACGGAGGGCGGGAGCGGCATACTACGGGGGGTAAAGCGGACAAGCTGGAGGGCTTCGATGCGCTGGAAGACCGGACTGGGCCATCGCCTGTCGATCGCCAACCTGCCCACCAACATGCTGTGCGGCCTGGTGCTGCTGGCCGGCGAATTCGGCGTGAAGGCGGAAAGCTGGTTCGCCGGCATGCGACTGAACGTGCAGGAGATCCACGATCCGCAGGCGCGCGTGTCCTACCGCCAGGCCAGCGAGATCATCCGCCGTGCCCTGCCGACGCTGCCGATTGACGGCGTGGGCCTGGCGATGGGCGAGAAGCAGAACGGCGGCAACTTCGGCCTGCTCGGACTGGCGATGAAGACCGCGCCGACGTTCGGCGACGCCGTGCAGATCGGCCTGGAGTACCAGCGCAACCTCGGCCCGCTGATGGACCTGGACCTGCAGGACCGCGACGACGGCAGCCTCGCCGTGGTGGCGACCGCACCGGAGGAGGCCACCGACCTGCTGCCGTTCCTGTGCGAGGAGATGTTCGCCAGCACACTGATGCTGGCCCGCGAACTGGCGGGGCCGGCGTTCCGTCCGCTGCGGCTGGAACTCGGTTATCCGGCACCGCGTTATGCCGCGCGCTATGACGACCTGTTCGGTTGCGAGGTCCGCTTCGACCAGCCCCAGCACGCGATGGTGGTGGACCGGCGTTGGCTGGAGCTCCCGTTCGCCAGCTACAACCCGGTGACCTCGCGGCAGGCGCTGGCCCTGTGCCGCGCACAGCTCACCGCGATGTCGCTGCGCGGCGAAACCACCGCGGCGGTCGAACGCCAGCTGCGCCCGCGGCTGCGCGACAACCCGCAGATGACTGACGTCGCCGAAGCGCTGCACCTGAGCGAGCGCACCCTGCGCCGCCAGCTTGCCGAGGAAGGCACCACGTTCAGCGCCATCCACGATCGCGTGCGCACCGAACGGGCACTGGAGCTGCTGCAGGATGCCGAAACCACCATCGCCGCCGTCGGCAGCCAGATCGGCTTCAACGACGTGCGCGAGTTCCGCCGCGCGTTCAAGCGCTGGACCGGGCATACGCCGAGCGAGACCCGACGCTCGCCCGCGTAGAGCGGAGCGTGCTCCGCTGTCTTTTGCTGTGTCGACGACATGCCTGAAGGCATGCGGAGCCGAGCAAGCTCGGCCCTACGACGCCTCCGCCCTCAGTCCAGCAGCATCACCGCATCGACTTCGAAGGCCGCACCTTTCGGCAGTCCGGAGACCTCGATCGTCGAGCGCGCGGGATACGGCGCCGCGAAGTAGTCCTGCATCACCGCATTGACCGCCGCGAACTGCGACAGGTCGGTCAGGTACAGACCCAGTCGCACGATGCGGTCGAGCGAACCGCCTGCGGCTTCCGCCACAGCCTTCAGGTTGTCGAAGGCGCGGCGCGCCTGCACGGTGATGTCGCCGTCGACCAGGTTGCCGGTCGCCGGATCCAGCGGGATCTGCCCGGAGAAGTACACCGTGTTGCCGGCGCGCACCGCTTGCGAGTACGGGCCGATGGCCGCGGGCGCCTGGTCGGTGTGGATGATCTGCTTGGTCATTCGTGACTCCCGTGTGGATACCCGGATTCTAAATAGGGCGGGCCTTGGCCTGCCAACGCGATCACTCGGATCGCAATGGCATTGATCGGTGCAGGCGATGGACATTAGTCGCCATCGTCGCAGGCACAGGCATGAAGACGGCGGGCCAAGGCCCGCCCTACGTCATTGCCGCCGCACGCCGTGCACGACATTGAGACGCCGCAGCCGGCGCATCACTTCCGCCAGATGGTTGCGGTCGCGCACCTGGATCGAGAAGCGCAGCACGGCGACGTTGATGTCGCGCTCCAGGTACTCGACGCGCTCGATGTTGGACAGGCTCTTGGCGACCGCGGCGGCGACCTGCGCCAGCACGCCAGGGCGGTTCTCCACGTCGATCAGCAGCGCGGCATCGTAGTCGCCGGTGACCTTGGCATCCCACGCGATCGGCACCCAGCGTTCGGGCGACTTGCGGAACTCGGTAACGTTGGGGCAATCCAGCCGGTGCACCACGATGCCCTTGCCGGCCGTGTGGTAGCCCATGATCTCGTCGCCGGGGATCGGCTGGCAGCACTGCGCGAAACTGACCACGCCGCGCTCGCCACCGGTGATCAGGATCTTTTCCTGCGAATGCTTGGAATGCCCGCCGGCGCGCAGTTCGGCGAACGCGGTCAGCGCCTGCGCCGCCTGCGACGGCATCCAGTTGCCGAGCGCCACGTCGGCCAGGAAGGCTTCCAGGCGCGGATACTTGTGCTCGCTGAGGAAGGCCTCCAGGCGCTGCTGCGGCAGGCGTTCGAGCGAACTGTCGAGGTCCTCCAGCGCACGGTCGAGCATGCGGTGGCCGAGCTGTACGGCGTCCTCGTGTTCCAGCTGCTTGAGCTGGTGGCGGATCGCGGTGCGCGCCTTGCTGGTGACCACGAACTCCAGCCACTGCGGCTTCGGCGCCGCCGACTTGGCGGTGATGATCTCCACGCTCTGGCCGCTGACCAGCTTGGTGCGCAGCGGTACCAGCTTCTTGTCCACGCGCGAAGCGACCGCCTGGTTGCCGACGTCGGTGTGCACCGCATAGGCGAAGTCCAGCGCGGTGGCGTTGCGCGGCAGCGAGAGGATCTTGCCCTTCGGCGTGAACAGATAGACCTCGTCCGGGAACAGGTCGACCTTGACGTTGTCCAGGAACTCCAGCGACGAACCGGCGGCGCGCTGGTTGTCGATCAGTTCCACGATCCACGCATGCGCGCGGTTCTGCGCGCTGTTCGGCGAATCGGTGCCGAACTTGTAGGTCCAGTGCGCGGCGATGCCGCGCTCGGCGATCAGGTCCATCTCCGTGGTGCGGATCTGCACTTCGATCGGCGACCCGTACGGACCGAACAGCACCGTGTGCAGCGACTGGTAACCGTTGGCCTTCGGGATGGCGATGAAATCGCGGAAGCGCCCGTCCAGCGGCTTGTACTGCGCGTGCGCGGCGCCGAGCGCGTGGTAGCAGTCCGGCACCGAGTCGACCACCACGCGGAAGCCGAACACGTCCATCACCCGGTCGAAGCTTTTGCCCTCGCCGAGCATCTTGTTGTAGATGCTCCAGGGGGTCTTCACCCGGCTGACCAGGCGATGTTCGATCCCTTCCTTGGCCAGACGCTGCGACAGGTGCGCTTCGATCTGCGCCATCGACTCGCGGCGCATCACCGGCTGGCTGCGGATGTGCTTCTCGATCACCGCGTGCCGCCACGGATGCAGCGCGCGGAAACCGAGGTCCTGCAGCTCCGACTTGACCAGGTTCATGCCCAGCCGCTGCGCGATGGGCGCGTAGATCTCCAACGTCTCACGGGCGATGCGCCCGCGGGCCTCGGCGCTCTGCGCGCCCAGCGTGCGCATGTTGTGCAGGCGGTCGGCCAGCTTGATCATGATCACGCGCAGGTCGCGCGACATGGCCAGCAGCATCTTGCGGAAGCTCTCGGCGGCCGCCTCCTGGCGGTCGCGGAACTTCAGCTTGTCCAGCTTGGTGACGCCTTCCACCAGTTCGGCGACCGACTCGCCGAACTCGGCGGCGATGTCGACACCGGTCAACGGCGTGTCCTCGATGGTGTCGTGCAGGATCGCCGCGATCAGCGTCTCGGCGTCCATGCCCAGTTCGGCCAGTACGCCGGCCACGGCGACCGGATGGGTGATGTAGGGCTCGCCGGATTTGCGGGTCTGTCCGGCGTGCGCGGCGGCCCCGACTTCCCAGGCGCGCCGCAGCAGCGGCAGCTGCTCCTTCGGCAGATACGACGCCGTTTTCTCGAACTGGGCGACGTACTCGGGCACACCCTCGTCACGCGACGACGCGGGGCTGCGGAGTGCCTTGGCGGTACGGCCTGAATTCATGCCGCCAGACTATGCCAGTCACGTCGCCACGGCAACGCGCTTGCGGCGCCCTGAAACGCGGAAAGCCCGCTTGCGCGGGCCTTCCGTCGATCATCCGTTCCGATCGGAACGTTAGTCGAGAGCGATCAGTCGTCGCCCTTCGACAGGTCGTCGTCGGCCACCACTTCAGCGGCGGCCCACTCCAGCGCCTCACGCTCGGCGCGCTCGCGCTCGGCTTTCTCGACGCGGTCGATCAGTTCGTTGTCGATCCTGCGGGCGGCGATCTCGCGCAGCGCCAGCACGGTCGGCTTGTCCTGGTGTTCGCTGTTGTCGATGGTCGGCTCCACGCCGTTCGCCAGCTGGCGGGCGCGCTTGGCGGCCATCGTGACCAGATCGAAACGGTTATCTACGACTTCCAGGCAATCTTCGACGGTAATGCGGGCCATGCGGGCTCCCGGCGACCAGACAGGCCGCGCAGTGAATACGGAAAGGGGCCGGGATTGTAGGCAGCCGGCCGGAACAATGCAAGCCTTTCCTTCAAAATCAAGGATTTAAAGGTGAAGTCGACTGCGCAACCGTAGAGCGGGGCCTGCTCCGCCGCTCCTCCACGCCGGTTTTCAGCGCTCGGAGTCGGGCGCTACTCGGCCAGCAGCGCCGCGATCAGTCCGGCGTGGCGCATGTCCTGTGCCTCCCGGCGCAGGCGGCTGGCGGTGAAGATGGCGTGCATCTGCTCGACGGCGGCCTCGAACACGTCGTTGACGATGACGTAGTCGAACTCGGCGTAGTGCGACATCTCCTCGCGCGCGGCCGCCAGACGGCGCTGGATGACCTCCTCGCTGTCCTGCCCGCGGGCGCGCATGCGCTGCTCCAGCGCGTCGCGCGAGGGCGGCAGGATGAACACGCTGACCGCCTCCGGCACCTTCTCGCGCACCTGCCGCGCGCCTTGCCAGTCGATCTCCAGCAGCACGTCCTTGCCGGCCGCCAGTTGCGGCTCGACCGACTGGCGCGCGGTGCCCTTCCAGTCGCCGTGGACTTCGGCGTACTCGAAGAAGTCGCCGGCCCGGATCATCGCCTTGAATTCGTCGGCGGTGATGAAGTGGTAGTGCTGCGCATGCCGCTCGCCCGGGCGCGCGCCGCGCGAGGTGAACGAGATGGACAGCGCGATGTCGGCATCGCGCGCCAGCACCGCGTTGACGATGCTGCTCTTGCCTGCACCCGATGGGGCCGCGACGATGTAGAGCGTCCCCCGCTGCGCGGGGGCGGGATTCGGGATTCGGGACTCGGGATTCGCCGAATCGGCACCCGTGGAAGTGGAAATCTGATTCATGGATGCATCCCGATAGCGGCAACGCCGGCTGTTGTCGAATCCCCAATCCCGAATGCCGAATCCCGGCTACTCAATGTTCTGCACCTGTTCGCGGATCTGGTCGATCAGCACCTTCAGCTCCACCGCGATATTGGTGGTGCGGACGTCGACGGACTTGGAGCCAAGGGTGTTCGCTTCGCGGTTGAATTCCTGCAGCAGGAAGTCCAGCCGGCGGCCCTGCGGTTCCTTCTGGGTGAACACGCGGCGGATCTCCTTGACGTGGCTGTCGAGGCGGTCGAGCTCCTCGTCCACGTCGAGCTTCTGCAGCCACATCACCAGTTCCTGCTCCAGCCGGCCCTGTTCCATGTTCTGCGCCACGTCGGCCAGGCGCGCTTCCAGCTTCTGCCGCTGGCCGGCGCGGATCTGCGGAATCAGTGTGCGGACGTCGGCCGCCAGCGCGGCGATGCCGTCCACGCGTTCCAGGATGGCCGCCACCAGCTTGCCGCCCTCGCGCTCGCGCGCGGCGACGAACTGGTCCAGCACTGCATCCAGCAGTGCCAGCGCCTCGGCCTGCAGCGCCTCCATGTCCACGCCCTTGCTCTGCAGCACGCCGGGGAACTGCAGCAGGTCGGTCAGTTCGGTGCGCAGGTTGGGCAGGCGCAGCGACAGGTCCATCGCCAGTTCCGACAGCTGCGCGATCACGCGCGGGTTGATCTGCAGGGCGCCCTCGCCCTCGGGGGCACGCAGGCGCAAGGTCAGGTCCAGCTTGCCGCGGGAGACGCGGGACGCCACGCGCTCGCGCAGGGCCGGCTCCAGCGCGCGCAGTTCGTCCGGCAGGCGCACGCCCAGTTCCAGGAAGCGGTGGTTGACCGCGCGCAGTTCGGCCGCCAGCGTGCCGCCCTCGGTGGCGCGTTCGCCGGTGGCGAATGCCGTCATGCTGCGGATCATGCAGGTGCCCATCGGATCAGTGAGCGGCGCATCTTAGCAGCCTGCACGGCGCCGGCCGGGCGCGGACGGGCGGACTGGTAGACTTCGACCCCCTCATTGCGGATGTCCCCATGTCCTTCTCCCGCCCCAGTGGCCGCCAGCCCGACCAGATGCGCGATGTCAGCATCCTGCGCAACTACACCCGCCACGCGGAGGGCTCGGTGCTGGTCAGCTTCGGCCACACCCGCGTGCTGTGCACGGCGACCGTGGAGAACAAGGTGCCGGGCTTCCTGCGCGGCAAGGGCGAAGGCTGGGTCACCGCCGAGTACGGCATGTTGCCGCGCTCCACCCACACCCGCAGCGACCGCGAAGCCTCGCGCGGCAAACAGAGCGGACGCACGCTGGAGATCCAGCGCCTGATCGGCCGCACCCTGCGCGCCTGCGTGGACCGCGGCGCACTGGGCGAGCGCACCATCACCCTGGATTGCGATGTGCTGCAGGCCGACGGCGGCACCCGCACGGCCGCCATCACTGGCGCCTACGTGGCGCTGGTGGATGCGGTGAACTGGCTGAAGTCGCGCAATGACATCAAGCGCGACGTGGTGCATGGCGCCGTGGCCGCCGTCTCGGTGGGCATTTACCGCGGCGTGCCGGTGCTGGATCTGGATTACCCCGAGGACAGCGACTGCGACACCGACATGAACCTGGTGATGAACGACGGCGGCGGCTTCATCGAGCTGCAGGGCACGGCCGAAGGCCATGCCTTCCGCCGCGACGAACTGGATGCGCTGCTCGCGCTGGGCGAGAAGGGCATCGGCGAGCTGTTCGCTGCGCAGCGGGCGGCGCTGGCGGGCTGATGTTTTCCTGTGGGAGCGACGTCAGTCGCGATAGCCCGTCGGTAAAGCCTCATCGCGACTGACGTCGCTCCCACACCCCCTCCACGATCAGAGTCCATCGATGCCACAGCTCCTCAGCCTGGTCACCCTGCTCGTCGACGACTACGACCGCGCCATCGCGCATTACCGCGATGCGCTGGGCTTCGCGCTGCGCGAGGACACCGATCTGGGTGGCGGCAAGCGCTGGGTGCGGGTGGCGCCCGCGGGCGACGGCAGCACCGACCTGTTGCTGGCTGTCGCAAGCACGGACGAGCAGCGTGCGCGCATCGGCGACCAGACCGGTGGACGGGTGGGATTCTTCCTGCAGACCGACGACTTCTGGCGCGACCATGCGCGCATGACCGCCGCCGGCATCGAATTCCTCGAAACCCCGCGTGAGGAGCCCTACGCCACCGTCGCGGTGTTCCGCGATGCCTACGGCAACCGCTGGGACCTGCTGCAACCGAAGGGCTGATCGATCATGAAACTCGTCCTCGCCTCCTCCAACCAGGGCAAGCTGGAAGAACTCCGCGGCCTGCTGGCCGACACCGGCATCGAACTCGTCGCGCAGTCCGACCTGGGCGTGGAGGATGCCGACGAAACCGGCACCACCTTCGTCGAGAACGCGCTGATCAAGGCCCGCCACGCCAGCCTGCAGACCGGACTGCCCGCGCTGGCGGACGACTCCGGCATCTGCGTGGATGCGCTCAATGGCGCGCCCGGCCTGTATTCGGCGCGTTACGCCGCCGAGCACGGCAACGCCGGACGCAACATCGACAAGCTGCTGGACACCTTGAAGGACGTCGCCGCCGAGCAGCGCGGTGCGCACTTCTACTGCGTGCTGGTGCTGCTGCGCCACGCGCACGATCCGCAGCCGCTGATCGTCGAAGGTGAATGGCGCGGGTGCATCCTGCACGAGCGCCGCGGCAGCGGCGGACACGGCTACGATCCGGTGTTCTTCGACCCGCAACGCGGGCAGACCGCGGCAGAGATGCCGCTGGACGAGAAGAACCGCATCAGCCATCGCGGGAAGGCCCTGGCCGGACTGAAGCAGCGGCTGCGCGACCTGCCCTGACCCATGCTGATCCCGCCGCCCCTGTCGCTGTACGTGCACCTGCCGTGGTGCGTGCGCAAATGTCCGTACTGCGACTTCAATTCGCACCAGGGCAACGGCGCGCTGCCGTTCGACGATTACGTCGATGCGCTGCTGCGCGACCTGGACCAGGACCTGCCACTGGTCTGGGGGCGCACCGTACACAGCGTGTTCTTCGGCGGGGGTACGCCCAGCCTGTTTCCGCCGGAAGCGATCGACCGCTTCCTGCAGGGCGCCAGCAGCCGGCTTCGCTTCGCACCGGGGCTGGAGATCACGCTGGAGACCAATCCCGGCACCGCCGAGCATGGCCGTTTCGAGAGCTATCGCGCGGCCGGGGTGAACCGCATCAGCTTCGGCATCCAGAGTTTCGACGATGCGAGCCTGGAGAAACTCGGCCGCATCCACGACAGCCGCGAAGCCGAGCAGGCGGTCAAACTGGCGCAGGATGCCGGCTTCGACAACCTCAACCTCGACTTGATGTACGCCCTGCCCGGGCAGACGCTGGCGATGGCCGAGCACGACCTGCAGCGCGCCTTTGCCCTGCAGCCGGCGCATGTTTCGCACTACCAGCTGACGCTGGAGCCGAACACGGTGTTCTTCGCGCGACCGCCGCAGGGCATCCCCGACGACGACCATGCCTGGGACATGCAGGAGCACTGCCAGGCCTTGCTGGCGGATGCGGGCTACGCGCACTACGAGGTCAGCGCATACGCACGCCCGGGTCGGCGCTGCGCGCACAACCTCAACTATTGGCGTTACGGTGATTACATCGGCATCGGCGCCGGTGCGCACGGCAAGATCACCCTCGGCGCCACGCAACAGATCCTGCGGCGCTGGAAGGTCAAGCATCCGGCGACCTACCTGGCCATCGCCGGCACTCCCCAGGCCATCGGGGGCGACGACGACATCAGCCCCGATCGCCGGCCGTTCGAGTTCATGCTCAACGCGCTGCGGCTGCAGGAAGGCTTCGCGCTGGCCGATTTCACCGCCACCACCGGCTTGCCTCTGACGGCCATCGCGCCGGCGCTGGAACAGGCCTTGCAGCGCGGCTGGCTGGACCTGTCCGAGACCCATGTGCGCCCCACGGCGCTGGGACGGCGGTTCACCAACGATGTGATCGAACTGTTCCTGGAGCCCTGATCCGCACCGGTCCGCACGCACGCCGAGGGAGGGGTGCGCAGGCAACACAGGGTGTGATAATGATGCGGCTACAGGGGAGCCCACTGCACCGATGACCGCGACACGACCGCCTACGTCCGCTGCCGCGCCGACCACGATCGCATCGTCGGCCCTGCCGCCGCGCGTGCGGCGCGTACTGCAGAACCTGCTGGACCATATCGCCACGGATTTCGTGTCGGCACTGAACGGCATGCTGGTGGAGTTCGAGCAGCAGTTGTTCAAGCAGGCCGAGCAGGCCCGCAGCAACAATGCGCAGGCGCAGATCTTCGTGGACCTCCGCTCGCTGCAGAAGAACCGCGGCGACCTGGTGCCGCACTACATGTTCGCGCTGGAGGCGACGCTGGCGGGCATCCGCAGCACGCGGCCGACGAGCGAGCAGCCGCAGGCCAAGCTGGACTACCAGACGCTGACCCTGGTCGAGGACGCGGTGATGGACCAGGAGATCGTGCTGCGCGAAGTCGCGCGCCGGCACGAGCAGCGCGGCAATGCGCAGATCATGATGCTGGGCCAGCGGTTCGGCGTGCTCGCCTGCCGCCCGGCCTACGACGCGGAGACACTGCCGCTGGGGCCGTACCGCCTGTGCCACCTTCTGAAGGACGCGGCCCAGTGCCTCGACCTGTCCATCGACGCGCAACTGGTGCTGTATCGCAGCTTCGACCACAAGGTGATGCTGAATTACACCGAGTGGGCGAACACGGTGAACCAGTTCCTGACCCGCGAGGGCATCCTGCCCGGCCTGGTCTACACGCCGCGACGCGCGCGCAACCTCGAGATCGTGCGTCCACCGAGCGATGAGGCACGCGGTGGCGCGCGACCGATGACCAGTTGGCAGAGCCCGTCCGGCGGCTCGCACTGGGCCACGCTGTCGCCCGAACAGCTGCACGCGGTGGCCGGCGCACTGACTGGCACCCATGACGGCGACGGCCAGATCGCGTCTTCGGCGACCGCCGCCACCGGCGACGCACCTGCCGACGCGGCCGCCAGCGGCGAGCCGGCGCAGGCGATGGCCGGCTCGTTCGAGGTGCTGCAGAAACTGCTCTCCATCCGTCGCGGTGGTCTGCAGGCCGATGCACTGGCCCAGGCAGGCGAGCTTGCCCCTCTCTCCGATCGTGCCAGCGGGAACTCCGGCAGCGGCGCGCGGCGCTCCGGGCACGGTGACGGAGCGCCCGGTGGCGGCGCTGGTGGTGGCAGTAGTGGTCACGGAGGTGGCGGGGGCGGATCGGGCAGCCCGCAAGGCGGCGGATCGCCCGACACGCCCGCTCCGCGTCGCCTGCTGCCCACCCCCGACGTGCTGGGCACGCTGCAGACCCTGCAGAAGGCGCCCTTGCCCGCGCGCACGCCTGACCAGCCGCGCCGTACCGTGGCCGACCTGCAGCAGGTCATGCTCGCCGAGGTCCGCGCCACCCATGGCCCCGGCGCCACGCTGGCCAGCGCGGATTCGGACACCTTCGAGCTGCTCGACCTGCTGTACAACGAGATCGAGCGCGAAGTGCAGCACGATGCGCCCGCCGCCGACATGCTGGTGCGGCTGCAGGTGCCGGTCGTGCAGGCCGCGCTGCGCGACCGCAATTTCTTCCTGCGCGCCCAGCATCCCGCGCGCGACCTCCTCAATACGGTGGCCGAGTCCGGCGCCACCTGGCTGGGCGACGACGACGTCGATCCCCACCTGGTGCAGCGCCTGCACAAGGCCGTCGAAACCGTCGTCGAGACGTACGAAGGCGACGAGACGGTCTTCGAGGACGCCAACCGCGACGTGCAGCAGCACCTGCAGGCGGCTGCGCGCAAGGCCGAACTGGCCGAACGCCGGCAGATCGAGGCCGCGCGCGGCAAGGACCGGCTGGAGATCGCCAAGCAGCGGGCCGTGGATACCATCGAATCGGCCATGGCCGAGGCCAAGCCGCAGAAGTTCGTGCAGGCCCTGCTCAGCCAGGCCTGGGCCGACGTACTGACGCTCACCCAGTTGCGCAACGGCGAGTCGTCCACCGAATGGGCCGACCAGCTGCAGACCACGCTGGAGATCGTCGCGGCCACCACCACCGCGCAGCCGCCCGACCCGGCGCTGGCGGGCAAGATCGAAAAATCGCTGGTCCAGGTGGGCTACCACGAGGACGAAGCCGCGGCGATCGCGCGTCGGCTGTCCAGCGCCGAGGAAGACGAGAGCACCTCGCGCACCGAGTTGACCGCCCGCCTGAAGGCACGCGCCCGCCTGGGCGGCCAGGGCGAGGTGAAGAAGAAGCCGGTACAGCCGCGCACGCCGCAGGAACAGGAGTGCTACGACTACCTGCGCACGCTGCCGTTCGGCACCTGGTTCGAGTTCACCCGCAACCAGCAGGGCGACGTGCAGCGCCAGCGCCTGTCGTGGTTCAGCCCAGTCACCGGCAATGCCCTGTTCGTCAACCAGCGCGGCCAGCGCGTCGGCGAGCACTCGCTGGACACGCTCGCCCACCTCATGGCCAAGGGCCAGGCGCAGGTGGTCACCGAGGATCGTGGCCGCCTGATCGACCGTGCCTGGAACGCCACCCTCAGCGCGCTGCGCAGCCTCACCGGCCGCGGCGGCGAACCCGCAGGAGACGCCGCATGATGCGCGAGTTCCGCCGTGCCCGCCGGCGCGCCGTGGCCAAGCCGGTCGCCGTGTTCGACCTGATGACCGAACAGGTGATCGGCCGGCTGGGGAATCTGTCCGAATCGGGCATGCTGCTGGTCGCCACCGAACCGGTGGTCGACGACGCGCTGTACCAGTTGCGCTTCCACCTGCAGGATGCGCGCGGCCAGGACCAGCCCATCGACGTGGGCGCGCACCTGGTCTGGTCGGCGCCGGCCAACACCCCCGGCCAGGCCTTCGCCGGCCTGCGCTTCCTGACCATCGACCGCGAGCCGCTGGAACGCCTGCGCCAGTGGGTGGCTGCCGGTCCCGAGGCCGAATAGCGCGCCAGGCGACCATCCCCGCAAGGCCCGCGCGGAACGATTGCGGCAGAATGGCGGTTCATTCGTACGAGCCGCCGCCATGAACGCACCCGCCTCCTTCGACACCGACCTCGTCCCGCTGTACGCCGACCACCTGGCGACGATGAAGCGGCGCGCGGACGAAGCGCTGGCGCGCGGCGGCTTCGACCATCTGGTCGTGCCCAGCGGCACGCAGCATTGGCAGGTCTTCGACGACCGCGACTATCCGTATGCGGTCAACCCGCAGTTCAAGGCCTGGCTGCCGCTCACGCGCCTGCCGTACAGCTGGCTGGTGTACACGCCGGGCCAGCGGCCGAAGGTGATCTTCTACCAGCCGTTCGACTACTGGCATGTGGTGCCGGATGCACCGAGTGGCTGGTGGGTGGACCACGTCGACGTCCACATCATCCGCAAGCCGGAAGAGGCCAGCGCCCTGCTGCCGCCGGCCGCACGCAGCGCGATCCTCGGCGAGCCGCAAAGCGCGCTCGGCGACCATGTGCCGAACAATCCCGAACCGGTGATCCAGTACCTGGAGTACCAGCGCTCGTACAAGACGCCGTACGAGATCGCGTTGATGCGGCAGGCACAGCGCCTGGCCGTGCGTGGCCACCGCGCCGCCGAAGCCGCCTTCCGCGCCGGGCAGAGCGAATTCGGCATCCACATGGCCTATTGCACCGCCGTCGGCCAGGACGCCAACGACCTTCCCTACGGCAACATCATCGGCCTC
Organism: Pseudoxanthomonas sp. Root65; assembly: GCF_001427635.1. Taxonomy (NCBI): domain Bacteria; kingdom Pseudomonadati; phylum Pseudomonadota; class Gammaproteobacteria; order Lysobacterales; family Lysobacteraceae; genus Pseudoxanthomonas; species Pseudoxanthomonas sp. Root65. The sequence continues at coordinate 1,985,714 of NZ_LMHA01000001.1, read as the reverse complement.
AACGAGCACGCGGCGATCCTCCACTACATGGAACTGCAGCGCGTTGCGCCCGACCCGCTGCGCAGTTTCCTGATCGATGCCGGCGCCAGCTTCCATGGTTACGCCAGCGACATCACCCGCACCTACGCGTACGACACCGGCAGCGAGTTCCAGGCGCTGATCGACGCCGTCGACGCCGCGCAGCAGCGCATGTGCGCCGGCGTGCGCGCGAACGTGGACTACAAGCAACTGCACGTGGACGCGCACCACACGCTGATGGGCATCCTGAAGGACTTCGGCGTGATCACCGTGTCGCCGGAAGCGGCGGTGGCCACCGGCGTCAGCGCTGCCTTCTTCCCGCACGGCCTCGGTCACCCCATCGGCCTGCAGGTGCACGACGTGGCCGGTTTCGCCGCCAGCGACCGCGGCGGCCGCATCGAACGCCCCGCCGGCCACCCCTACCTGCGCATGACCCGCGTGCTGGAACCCGGCATGGTGGTCACCATCGAACCCGGCCTGTACTTCATCGACCTGCTGCTGGACGAGGTGAAGAAGAACGGCCACGCCGACAGCGTCGACTGGGCACGCGTCGATGCCTTCCGCCCCTACGGCGGCATCCGCATCGAGGACGAAGTGCTGTGCACCGAGGGCGATGCCGACAACCTGACGCGGCCGGCGTTTGCGGAAGCAAAGTAGCGCCAGGAATGGCACGTCAGCAGGGGGAGCCATGGCCGGATATCGCGTGAATCTCGGGTTGTGCGCCTTCCTGGTTGCGTCTTGCGCGTGCCAGGATGTTGGCATGCAGGACCATGACGCGTTCCTCGACGCCATGCGTTCGACGTCCACCTCGCCTCATTACGTCAAGATCAGACTGGTGGATGCGGCCAAGGGAAGCGCTCGCGATACCTGCGTGACCGCGAATCTGCTCAGGGGTGCCTTGGACATTGAGGCGAGCTCTCCCAACGACCGCGCCAGTGGGGCAGACATCGACACCTTGCTCGCTTCGAACCACGCGCACGAATTCGCCTTCAGCCATCCCGCCGCCCTCGCCAATTTGCCGAAGCACCCCGAGCCACAGGAAATGGACGAGGCCTCGCGTCTAGTCTCCGGCATCGCAGGACCGGACATCGCACAATCCCTGCAGGAGGGGGATTTGGCGCTCTTTGCTGGCCAAGGTTCGCGTAGGCAGGAACGCACGGCGGCACTGGCCTGCGCACTGATTGCTCGCGGCTACCGCCCCCGCCAAGCCGACCTGACAGGTACGATCATTCTGGATACGTAATGTCGTAGCCCGGTTGAGGCCATCGGCCACACCCGGAGTTCCATGTCTTCGGCTGCAAAGCGTCCCGGGTGCGGTACGCTTACCCGGGTTGCACATACTGAAGGCTTGAGGGCTTCCTCAAGCTTCCGGTTTCGGTTACCGAAGTGATGAAGGGGATTCGATGGCATCGCTTGTGATCCTCGGGCTGCTGCTCGTAGCGACGCTGAACACCGTCAGCACCGTCGTTGTCCTGCGAAGCCCCAGCTTCAACGGCACGCAGCGCATCCTGCAACTGCTCGTCGTCTGGCTGATTCCCGTCGTCGGCGCCATTGTCTGCCTGACGTTCGTGGCGTCGCAATCACGTGACGAAGACTTGACGGTGGACAAGACCGCATTCGTTGACGGCCCGTGTGCCGTGGACGGAAAGCCGGACGAGCATGGCATCGGCGAGTGCGGCGGCGGTGACGGGGATTGAATCGGCACCGTCTTGGATACAGGCACTGCGGCATCGGTTTGACCCTGGCCCGATGCCACCACAGAATCCTTCCGATCCGCAGGAGAATGTGCATGCCGGCAATGGGATACCGCCCATGATGTTCATGATCGGCCAAGGTGAGCGCGTGGTACCGGTGGGGGAGCCGGAGCCGCAGCATTGCCCGCACTGCAACGATGAGCGCGACTTCGAGCCGCAGCTCGCTTACAAGTACGGCGAGTTCGATCTGCTGTTCGGCTTCGTCTACGGCCGGCGTTACCAACTCGCCTGCCCCGAATGCAATCACGGCTGGCGACTGGACCGGCAGCAGGCCGAGCAGCGTTACGGCAAACCAGCCATCCCGTTCCGCCTGCAGTACGGCTTTTTCATCCTGCTCGGCCTGTTCGCCGCCCTCGGTGCGGCCTACCTAGCGAATCCGCCGCTGCCATGACGTCGCTCGCGCCGCTGGATACCGCCCTGCTGCTGCCGATGACGGCGCACGTCGCGCTCGCCGCGTTCCTCTACGTCCTGCTGACGATCGCGCGTGCGCCAGCGATCTGGGGAATCGGCCGTCGCGCGGACGGCAGCAACCCGTGGGTGAAGGTCGAGCCACGCCTCAGCGCCAACCTGTCCAACCAGTTCGAGTGGCCACTGTTCTTCCACATCGCCTGCGTCGTGCTGATGCTGCTCGGTACCGGCACGACCGCCATCGCGTTGGCCTGGGTCTTTGTCGGTGGCCGCCTGCTGCACAGCGGCGTGCAGGTGCTCACGACGAACGTGCGCCTGCGCGGGCTGGTGTTCACTGCGAACTTCGTCGCCGTACTCGGAATGTGGGGCCTGCTGCTGCGAGCGGTGCTGGTCCGCGCATAATCCGCACATCGCACCCCACGGAAGCTCGCATGGCGCTCTTCGATGCTCTCGATCTGCTCGACCTCCTGGACCTGTTCCTGTCCTGGCGCTTCTGGGTCTGCCTGATCGCCGGCGTCGGGCTCGGCTTCGGGGTGTATACCCTCGGCAATGAATCGAACATCGCCACCATCCTCGGCATGGGTATTGGTGTGACTGGCCTGATCACCGGGCTGATCTGGGAATGGCGCCACGACCGCACCCGCTGACGCACGCCGCCACCTCCCGCCATCCATTTGCGAGATACGTTGATGACGACTTCCGACTACCTCCTCATTTCCCGTGGCCAGTGGGACGAGACCGCTTCGAAAGAAGACGTGCAGGACGCTATCGACCGTTTCTATACGTGGTACGAGCGGGGCGTGGCCGAGGGCGTGCTCAAGCCTGGCAGCCGGCTGGAGAATCGCGGCAAACAGGTCTCACGCAACGGGATCACCGACGGTCCGTTTGCCGAGGCGAAGGAGCTGGTGGGTGGCTACTGGTTCATCGTCGCGGAGTCGCTGGACGACGCCGCGCGGATCGCGGCGCAGAACCCCTGCCTCGCGTACGGGCTGAGCCTGGAAATCCGGCCGCTGGAAGCCGCGCCCGCCCGCGCGCAGGACGTGACCAACGAAACGCCGGCAGCCTGGCGCTAGGGCGAGCACTGACGCGCGTTGCCGCGGTTGCGCGGGATGTCCGGCGATGGATGAGCCCGGGACGACCGCTGCGTCATTCGACGGCCGCGGATGCGGACGCCAGTTCCCGTGCGGCCAGGTCGCCCTTCCGCTCGCTGTAGCGGCTGGTCAGGTAGGCGCTGTGGCCGCGCACCATGAGGGTGAACTTCACCAGCTCTTCCATCACGTCGACCACACGATCGTAGTAGGAAGAAGGCTTCATCCGTCCTTCGTCGTCGAACTCCTGCCAGGCCTTTGGTACGGAAGACTGGTTGGGGATCGTCACCATCCGCATCCAGCGGCCCAGCACACGCAGGGCGTTGACCACGTTGAATGACTGGGAGCCGCCGCAGACCTGCATGACCGCCAGGGTGCGGCCCTGCGTGGGACGCATGCCGCCGTCTTCCAGCGGCAGCCAGTCGATCTGGTTCTTGAACACGGCGGTGAGCGTGCCATGGCGCTCCGGGCTGACCCACACCTGGCCTTCGGACCATTCGGAAAGCGCGCGCAGTTCCTGCACCTTGGGATGGTCCTTGCCCACGCTGTCCAGCAGCGGCAGGTCGTGGGGATCGAACACCCGCGTCTCCGCCCCGAAGTGCTGCAGCAGGCGCTCGGCTTCCAGCGCCAGCTTGCGGCTGAAGGACTGCGGCCGCAGCGAGCCGTAGAGGATCAGGATGCGCGGCGGATGACCGGGACCGGCCAGGCCGAGCCTGTCGCCGCCCGGCACGTCGAGGGCCGCCGACACCACATGAGGCAGTCGCATTTCTGTCATGGAAGATTGCTACGCTTCGTTTATTCCAATATTCTAGTTTAATGGAAATAAAGACCGCAACCGCCGCCCTGGCCGCCCTGGGTCAGACCACCCGCCTCTCCGTCTTCCGCCTGCTGGTCGAGGCAGGGCCCGAGGGCCGGATGGTCGGGGAGATCGCCGAAGCGCTGTCGCTTCCCGGCGCCACGCTGTCGTTCCATCTGAAGGAACTGAGCAATGCCGGTCTCATCGAAGGGGAACAGCGTGGCCGCTACATCTGTTACCGGGCGGACTTCGGGCAAATGAACGAGCTGATCGAATTCCTGACCCACAATTGCTGTGGCGGCAAGGCCGACAAGGCCTGCTTGCCCGCCGCGAGCAAGGCCAGGAAGACGCGCGGATGACGGCATCGCCCGCCGCGTCGTCCAGGGCCGTGCCCCTGTCGCAACGGATGGGCGCGTTCGAGCGCCACCTGACGCTGTGGGTCGTGCTCTGCATCGGGGTCGGCACCGGCCTGGGCTACCTCGTTCCGGCGGCCTTCGAAACGCTGGGCGCGCTCGAAGTCGCCAAGGTCAATCTGCCGGTCGCCCTGCTGATCTGGCTGATGATCATCCCGATGCTGCTGAAGATCGACTTCGCCGCGATGGGCGAGGTCCGGCAGCACTGGAAGGGCATCGGCGTCACGGTGTTCGTGAACTGGGCCATCAAACCGTTCTCGATGGCGCTGCTGGCGTGGATCTTCATCCGCCATGTCTTTGCCGACCATCTGCCGGCCGCGCAGATCGATTCCTACGTCGCCGGCCTGATCCTGCTGGCGGCGGCGCCGTGCACGGCGATGGTGTTCGTGTGGAGCCACCTCTGCGACGGCGAGCCGCGCTTCACCTTGAGCCAGGTGGCGTTGAACGACGCGATCATGGTGGTGGCGTTCGCACCGATCGTGGGGCTGTTGCTGGGCATCTCCTCCATCACGGTGCCCTGGTCGACGCTGCTGATCTCGGTGGGGCTGTACATCGTGGTGCCGGTGATCGTGGCGCTGCTGGTGCGGCGCTGGGTGCTGCGCACCGGCGGCGACGCGTCGCTGCAGGCGCTGCTGAAACGGCTGGGGCCGGTGTCGCTGGGCGCGCTGCTGGTGACACTGGTGCTGCTGTTCGGATTCCAGGGCCGACAGATCGTCGACCAGCCGCTGATCATCGCCCTGCTGGCGGTGCCGATCCTGATCCAGGTGTATCTCAACGCAGGCGTGTCGTACTGGCTCAATCGCAAGCTCGGCGTCGCGCACTGCGTGGCCGGCCCCTCGGCGCTGATCGGCGCCAGCAACTTCTTCGAGCTCGCGGTCGCTACCGCGATAGGCGTCTTCGGCGTGCACTCGGGTGCGGCACTGGCCACCGTCGTCGGTGTGCTGGTGGAAGTGCCGGTGATGTTGTCCGTCGTGCGCATCGTCAACGCGTCGAAGCCCTGGTACGAACGCCGCGCCTAATCCCACCCTTCAGGACATCCCATGGACCGCCCCTACAACCTGCTGTTCCTGTGCACGGGAAATTCCGCCCGCAGCATCCTGGCCGAAGCCCTGGCCAACCAAGTGGCCAAGAGCCGCTTCCGCGCCTACAGCGCGGGCAGCCATCCGCGCGGGCGCGTACACCCGATGGCATTGCAGGTGCTGGACGAAGCGGGCATCGCGACGGACGGCTTGCGCAGCAAGCCCTGGGACGAATTCGCCACGCCGGATGCGCCGCCGATGGACCTGATCATCACCGTCTGCGACAAGGCCGCCGGTGAGGCGTGTCCGCTCTGGCCCGGCCATCCGGTGACCGCGCACTGGGGCATCGAAGATCCCGCCTCCGTGGCCGGCTCGCAGGAGCAGGTGCACAAGGCCTTCGGCAAGGCGCTCCAGTTGCTCCAGCATCGCCTGTCGTTGCTGATGGCGCTGCAACCGGAGGCGCTGGACCGCCTGGCACTGGAAACCCGGGTCCGCGAGATCGGCACGGCGTCGTGATCCGGATCCACTTCCCTCTTCCTCTTCCCCACTGAACGAAAGCCTCCTTCATGACCCTCCGCGTTGGCATCAACGGCTTCGGCCGCATGGGCCGCCTCACCCTGCGTGCGGCCTGGGAACATCCCGACCTCCAGTTCGTCCAGATCAACGACCCCGCAGGCGACGCCGCCACGCTGGCGCACCTGCTGGCATTCGATTCGATCCACGGCCGCTGGGACCGCGACATCCACGCCGACGGCGACGCACTGGTGATCGAGGGCAAACGCATCCCGGTGACACGGAACACGGAGATCGCGGCCACCGACTGGTCCGGCTGCGACGTGGTCATCGAGTCATCCGGCAAGTTCCGCAAGCCGGACGTGCTGCAGCCTTATCTGGACCAGGGCGTGAAACGCGTCGTCGTGACGGCGCCGGTGAAGTCGCCCGGCGTGCTCGATGTGGTGGTCGGCGTGAACCATCACCGCTTCGATCCGGCGCAGCATCGCATCGTCTCCGCCGCCTCGTGCACGACCAACTGCTTCGCGCCGGTGGTCAAGGTGATCCACGAAGGCATCGGCATCCGCCACGGCAGCCTCACCACCCTCCACAGCCTGACCAATACGCAGGTGATCGTGGACGCGCCGCACAAGGACCTGCGCCGGGCACGCGCGTGCGGCAGCAGCCTGATCCCGACCTCGACCGGCTCGGCCACCGCCATTGCCGAGATCTTTCCCGAGTTGAAGGGTCGCTTGAACGGTCACGCCGTGCGCGTGCCGCTGACCAATGCGTCGCTGACCGACTGCGTGTTCGAAGTGGAACGTGCGACCACGGTGGAGGAAGTGAACGCGCTGCTGCAGCGCGCGGCCGAGGGCGAACTGGCCGGCATCCTCGGCTACGAGGCACGTCCGCTGGTGTCCATCGACTACCGCACCGACCCGCGCTCCAGCATCATCGATGCGCTGTCCACCATGGTGATCAACGGCACGCAGGTGAAGCTGTACGCCTGGTACGACAACGAGTGGGGCTACGTGAACCGTACCGCCGAACTCGTGCAGCTGGTCGGCAAGGCGGGCTGACCCCGATGCTCGCGCGCCTGTCGGCCGATGTCCGCCAGTACCTGCTGATCACCGGCAACTACTGGGCCTTCACCCTGACCGATGGCGCGCTGCGCATGCTGGTGGTGCTGCACTTCCACCAGCTGGGCTACAGCCCGCTGCAGATCGCGATGCTGTTCCTGTTCTACGAAGTCTTCGGCGTCATCACCAACCTGGTCGGCGGCTGGCTGGGCGCCCGGATCGGGCTCAACCGGACCATGAACATCGGGCTGGCCATGCAGGTCATCGCGCTGTCCATGCTGCTGGTGCCGGCGGTGTGGCTGACGGTGCCGTGGGTGATGGCGGCGCAGGCGCTGTCCGGCGTCGCCAAGGACCTCAACAAGATGAGCGCCAAGAGCAGCATCAAGCTGCTGGTGCCGGGCGAGCAACAGGGCACGCTGTACCGGTGGGTGGCGGCGCTGACGGGATCGAAGAACGCGCTGAAGGGCATCGGCTTCTTCCTCGGCGGCGCGCTGTTGACCACGCTCGGCTTTGCGACCGCGGTGGCCGTGATGGCCGGCGCGCTGCTGCTGGTATGGATGCTCAGTCTGGTGCTGCTGAAGCGCGACCTGGGCAAGGCGAAGGCCAAGCCGAAATTCCGCGACATCTTTTCCAAGAGCCGCGCCATCAACCTGCTGTCGGCGGCGCGCATGTGCCTGTTCGGTGCGCGCGATGTCTGGTTCGTGGTCGCGCTGCCGGTATTCCTGGCCGCCACGCTCGGATGGGATTTCTGGCAGGTCGGCGGCTTCCTCGCCGCGTGGATCATCGGCTACGGCGTGGTGCAGTCGTTCGCGCCCTACCTGACCGGCCGGAAGGTGGGCAAGGTACCCGACGGTCGTGCGGCGACCGGGTGGGCGTTCGTCCTGGCCGCGGTTCCCGCCGTGATGGCGGCGCTGCTTGCCTACGGCACCTCGCCCAGCGGGGTGCTGGTGATCGGGCTGACGGTGTTCGGCGTGCTGTTCGCGCTCAACTCCGCCCTGCACAGCTACCTGATCGTCAGCTACGCCAACGAGGACGGCGTGTCGCTCGACGTCGGGTTCTACTACATGGCCAACGCGATGGGCCGCCTGCTGGGCACCGTGCTGTCGGGCTGGGTCTTCCAGACGTGGGGCCTCACGGCGTGCCTGGCGATCTCCGCGTCGCTGATCCTGCTGGCGGCAGTCGTGTCCCTGGCGCTGCCCGCGGCCTCGCGCGCGCCGGGCCACCCCGATGGAGCGACGTAGCCTGCCGCGACCGGCACGCCGGCGTCTGGGCACGCAGGCCTCTCACGCCTTTTGTGTGAGAAACCGCCCCACGATGGGGCGGGCGCAAGGCATTGAGGTGAGATGACGAGGCTTTTTTCCTCGACCGCAAGGCAGTTTGCTTCGCCGCCATGGCTTTGAACCTCGCCCGCGAAGCTCGAAGGTGAGACGACGAGGCAAAAAGCTTCGGCTCGGCGACGATTCGCGTGAGACGGCGAGGCTTTTTGCCTTGCGGTCGACCTTTTCCGCTCCGGGCGCAGGGCTTTTTGCCTTGGCGTCGAACCTGTGTGGTGCGGCGTCGAGGCTCGGAGGCTTGGCGGCGAGGAAAATGGCCTCGCGCGGCGCGTCCCTCTCACCCCGCCATTGCCGCTTCGATCTCGTCGGCGCTGCGCGCCAGCGCGTCGGTCAGCACCACCGGCTTGCCGGCAGTGACCAGCACGTCGTCCTCGGTGCGGATGCCGATGCCGCGCCACTTGGCGTCGACCGTCACGTCGTCGTGGCCGACGTACAGGCCGGGCTCGATGGTGAAGACCATGCCGGCTTCCAGCAGCCGCGACTGGCCGTCGATGCGGTAGTCGCCCACGTCGTGCACGTCCAGGCCCAGCCAGTGGCCGGTCTTGTGGCGGTAGAAGCGGCGGTAGCTGCCTTCGGCCAGGTTCTTTTCCAGCTTGCCCTTCAGCAGGCCGAGCTTGAGCAGACCCTCGGTCAGCGTTTCGACCGCCGCCACGTGACCGGCCTCGTACGGCACGCCGACGCGGGCGCAGGCCAGTGCGGCTTTCTGCGCCTCGCCGACCAGGTCGTGCAGCGCGCGCTGCGCAGGCGTGAAGCGGCCGTTGACCGGGAACGTGCGGGTGATGTCGGCGGCATAGCCGCGGTACTCGGCGCCGGCGTCGATCAGCACCAGCTCGCCGTCGCGCGCCTGCGCGGTGTTGGCGCGGTAATGCAGTACGCAGGCGTTGCGGCCGGCGCCGACGATGCTGTTGTAGGCCGGCCAGGCGTCGTTGGCGCGGAACACGCGCTCCAGGTCGGCCTGCAGTTCGTACTCGCGGATGCCGGGACGCGCTGCGCGCATCGCCGCGCGGTGCGCGTCCACGCTGATGTCGGCGGCGCGCTGCATCAGCTTGATCTCGTCCTTCGACTTGAACAGCCGCAGGTCGTGCAGCAGGTGGCCGAGTTCGAGGAACTCGTGCGGCGGCTGCGCGCCCTGCTTGATGTGCGCACGCACGTGGCGCACCCAGCCGATCAGCTTGAGGTCGAAGTCGGCATCGCGGCCGAAGTGGTAGTAGACGCGTGAGCGGCCTTCCAGCAGGCCGGGCAGGATCTCGTCCAGGTCGTCGATCGGGTAGGCATCGTCCATGCCGTAGTCGTTGACGGCACCGTCCTGGCCGGCGCGCGGACCGTCCCAGCCTTCGCGCTCGGGATCGCGCTCGCGGCAGAACAGGATCGTCTCGCCATGCTTGCGGCCCGGCACTAGTACCAGCACCGCCTCCGGTTCGGGAAAGCCGCTGAGGTACCAGAAGTCCGAATCCTGCCGGTACGGGTAATGGGTGTCGTGGCTGCGCACGCGCTCGGCGGCGGCGGGCAGCACCAGGATGGCGTCGTTGCCGGCCAGGCGCATCAGCTGCCTGCGGCGGCGCGCGAACTCCGCCGCGCCGATGCCGGCGACCGCCTTCATCAGTTCAGGCTCCGGCGATGCCGGGGCCCGAGCACGCAGTCGCCATGCAGCAGCAGGACGGCGACGCGGACGAATTCTTCCAGTTCGGCCAGCGCGTCCTCGTCTTCCTCGTCATCGCTGCTCTCGGGCGAGGCCTGGGCCAGGCGTGCGAGATCCTGCAACGCCTCCTGACCTTCCTCCGACAGCGGCGGCGAGGCGCCCGCGGCCAGTCCGAACGCACCCAGGAATCCCTGGCACCATGCGAACAGCGCTTCCGCGCGCTCATCCAGCGGGCGGTCCGCGGCAGGCAGCAGCAGATCGAAGGCGAAGCTGCGGTCTTCCAGTTGGGCGACGGCGCACTGGCGCAACTGGTCCAGCGCACTCCCGGATGCCGGTGCCGGCAGCTGGTCGTCGGCCAGCGCGCGCGCCAGCCAGGTGTCGTCGGCGGTGCCGCCGCCGGCCAGCCAGCCGCACAGCGCGCCATGCAGTTCCGATGCGTCCATGGCCAGGCCAAGCTGGCGGGACGCGGCCGCGACATCGGCGATTTCGGGAAGGTCGGGCATAAGAGAACGCAATCCGCCAAGGGTTTCGGACACCCGTGCAAGTGTACCAACGAAAACCCGCCGCCCTCCTTGTTGTGCGTGTCTGCGCATGCCTAAACTCGCGTATTGCCTACACCGCGGACGATCGTCCCCCTCCATGCACGCCCTTCCTGTCGCTGCAATTCTGGCAACGGCGTCCCCGCTGTCGTCCCGGCTGGCCATGGGACTGGCGGGCGTGGTACTGGTGGGCGTGATCGTGATCGGCACGCGCCGCTGGTGGCAGGCCTGGCTGGCGAGCCGGCAGGCGCCGCAGGAGCCGCTGCGCAGCGAAACCCTGCGCAACCGCGACGAGCGCCTGAAGCTGGCGCTGTGGGCCTCGGGCGAGCAGTTCTGGGACTACGACCTGGTGCAGCGCCGGCTCTACCGCATGCGCGCGGACGAAACCGCCGTGCAGACCGCCGACATCACCGTGCTCACGCGCCAGGGCGAAGTGCCCACCATCCACGACGAAGACCTGCCGCTGGTGCAGGAACGCCTGCGCCAGCACCTGCAGGGCAAGACGCCGCTCTTCATGTCAGAACACCGCATGGACATGCAGGGCAACGGCACCTGGGTGTGGGTGCGTGCCCGCGGCCGCGTGGTCGAGCGCGACGGTGAAGGCCAGCCGATCCGCATCGCCGGCACCGCCCGCGACATCACCGCCAGCCGCAACGCCGAGTACGAGCACCGCATCGCCGGCGAAGTGATGCGCAGCATGAACGAGGCGGTGGCCGTGCTGGACTGGGCGCACCAGTTCATCACCATCAACCCGGCCTTCACCCGCATCACCGGGTATGCGGAAGAGGAAGTCATCGGCCAGCCGATGACCATGCTGGACAGCGACCAGCACGAGGATTCGTTCTTCGAGCGCATGCACCGCGAGCTGCGCCTGACCGGGCGCTGGTCGGGCGAGATCTGGAAGGTGCGCAAGGACGGCGAGGAAATCCTCTGCCGGATCGAGACCAACGTGGTGCCCGATGCCAGCGGCGAGCGTCCGCTGTACGTGCAGGTGCTCACCGACATCACCGAGCAGAAGCGCGCCGAACAGGAACTGCGCTACCTGGCCAACTACGACACCCTGACCAGCCTGCCCAACCGCTCGCTGCTGTCCGAGCGCCTGTCGCGCGCGATCGTGCGGGCACGCCGCGAGCACGGGCATGTCGCGGTGCTGTTCATCGACCTGGACCGCTTCAAGGACATCAACGATTCGCTCGGCCACGCCACCGGCGACCGCATCCTGCGCTCGGCGGCCGCGCGCGTGCAGCAGACCGTGGGCACGCAGCACACGGTGGCGCGCCTGAGCGGCGACGAGTTCACCGTGGTGCTCGAGGACATCAACGGCATGCCCGATGCCGAGGACGTGGCCCAGCGCATCATCCACGCCTTCCGCACGCCGCTGAACTTCGGCGAGCGGCTGGAGCTGGCGGTGTCGCCGTCTATCGGCATCAGCCTGTATCCCGAGCATGCCCAGGTGCCGACCGAGCTGCTCAAGCACGCCGACACCGCCATGTACCAGGCCAAGGCGATGGGACGGCACACCTACCAGGTGTATTCGGAGTCGATGGACGAGAAGAACCGCCATCGCGCCATCCTCGCCAGCGCGCTGCGCCGCGCGATCGACCGCAACGAGCTGTCGCTGGTGTTCCAGCCGCGCCTGTCGATCTCGCGCCAGCGGATCACCGGCGTGGAGGCGCTGCTGCGCTGGGACAGCAAGGAATTCGGCATGGTCTCGCCTGCGCAGTTCATCCCGCTGGCCGAAGAGTCGGGAATGATCCTCGAACTCGGCGCCTGGGCGCTGCGCAACGCCTGCCTGACCCTGCGCGAGTGGCACGACGCCGGCCTGGAAGAGCTCAGCGTGGCGGTGAACGTGTCCGCCACCCAGCTGCAGCGCGGCGACCTGCAGACGGTGGTGGCGCGTGCGCTGGAGGAAACCGGCGTGCCGGCCAACCGGCTGGAGCTGGAGCTGACCGAGAGCGTGGTGATGGCCAGCCCCGAGCAGAACGCCGACACCCTGCGCGCCTGTCGCCGGCTGGGCATCTCGCTGGCGATCGACGACTTCGGCACCGGCTATTCGTCGCTGGCCTACCTGAAGCGGCTGCCGCTGACCACGCTGAAGATCGACCGCGAGTTCATCAGCGACCTGACCCACGACACCGACGACGAAGCGATCACCAGCACCATCATCACCATGGGCCAGTCGCTGGCGCTGAAAGTGGTGGCCGAAGGCGTGGAAACCTGGGACCAGTACGAGTTCCTGCGCAACCACGGCTGCGACGAGGTGCAGGGCCACTGGGTCTCGCAGGCGCTGGGCGCCGACCAGTGCCTGCGCTTCATCCGCGATTACTACCCCGGCTCGGGGATCCGCGTCGCGTCCTGAACTGCCTTGTGGGAGCGGCGTCAGTCGCGATCGGGGGCCCGGTATCGCGACTGACGTCGCTCCCGCAGCCCCGGCCGCTTGACCGCCCACCGACCGCATGCCTATCGTGCCCGTCATGGATACCGTCGAACTCCTCGATCAGCTCCGCGCGCTCAGCACGCGCATCCAGGAGGTGGCGGACCGCTGCCAGCGGCTGGCCGACGAAAACCGCAGCCTGCGCCAGCAGCAGGAACACCTGATCGGCGAGCGTTCGCAGCTGCTGGCCAAGAACGAACAGGCGCGTTCGCGGGTGGAAGCGATGATCAGCCGCCTGAAATCCCTGGAGCAGCACACGTGAGCGCCAACGAGCCGGTCAGCGTCCACCTGCTGGACCGCGAATACACCGTCGGCGTCGCGCCCGATGAGCGCTCCAGCCTGATGGCGGCGGCCAAACTGCTGGACAGCCGCATGCGCGAAGTGCGCGGCAGCAACCGTATGGCGGCGGTGGACCGCATCGCCGTGCTGGCCGCGCTCAATCTGGCACACGAATTGCAGCAGCTGCGCGATGAGCAGCACGCGCGCAACCGCGACGTGGAACGCACGCTGCAGGACCTGCACCGCAAACTGGACAGCGTGCTCGGCACACCGTAACGCCGTGCGCACGTCGCCGACTGCGCACTGAATCCGCCGACGAACGGGCTAGGCAAAAAATCCCCACTCGCTATACTGGCTTCGCGTCCTCTGCTGTACTCGACAGTGAGCGCAAACATTCGCCTTGTCCCTTAATTACGACCACGGGAGGGTGACGGTTACCGGGAGTGCAAGTCTGCCTCGCAGCGGAAAGCCCGATGGTTGCCCAACCTTCCCACTTGAACCCCGGGTTCAAGGTCGTTTCGCGAACATCGTGCATGGCGGAGGACGTATTTTTTCCCGCGGCAGCGGCATCAGCCGCGACCCGGCCGGTCCTGTCGCACCCGCCCTTGAGCGGGATGACTTCGAAACGAAGCCGATTGCACAAGGGATCCGACGCACAGGGCCGTGACTGACGCCGCTCCCGCGGTCCCACCGGCAACGCCGGTGCGCATGCCGTAAAATTCGCGCATGCCTGTTCCTTCCCCTTCTTCGCCATGACCGTCGAGCGCGATGCGCTGCGACGCGAATTGCGTGCCCGTCGTCGGGCACTGCCCGCCGCCGAACGGATCGCCGGCGCCGATGCACTGGCCGCACGCCTGCTGGCGCTGCCGTTCTTCCCCACCCGCGGCTACGTGGCCGGCTACTGGGCGATGGATGGCGAGATCGGCCTGCACAGCTGGCAGCTGCGGCTGCCGCCGCCGCTGGTCTACTGTCTACCCGTGCTCTCGGACGACACCACGCTGCGCTTCGTGCCGTGGCGACCGGGCGATGCGCTGGTGACCAACCGCTACGGCATCCCGGAGCCGGACGTGGACCCGCGTTCGGGCCTTTCCGCCGCCGATATGGCCATGATCGTGGTGCCGCTGGTCGGCTTCGACCTTGCCGGGCACCGTCTCGGCATGGGCGGCGGCTGGTACGACCGCACGCTGGCGCCACGCCTGCAGCGCCCCGCGCCGCCATGGCTGGTGGGCGTGGGCTTCGAGGCGCAGCGCGTCGACGCCCTCGACGCGCAGCCTTGGGACGTGCCGCTGGACGCGGTCTGCACCGAGCGCGCCACACTGCTTTCCCCTTCCCTGCAGGACGCCCCGCCATGACGGCACGCAAGCACTACTGGCTGATGAAGTCCGAACCGGACGCCTTCTCCATCGACGACCTGAAGAAGGTCGGCACGGAGCCGTGGAACGGCGTGCGCAACTACCAGGCGCGCAACTTCATGCGCGCCATGCAGGTAGGCGACGGCGTGCTGTTCTACCACTCCAACTGCAAGGAGCCGGGCATCGTCGGCACCGCGACCGTGGCCGCCACGGCGTACCCGGACGAGACCCAGTTCAATCCGAAGTCCGACTACTACGACCCCAAGAGCACGCGCGAAGACCCGCGCTGGTCGCTGGTGGACGTGAAGTTCGAGCGCAAGCTCACGCGCACCATCACGCTGGACGAGATCAAGCAGCACGCCGACGACCTGGGCGACGGCTTCGCGCTGATCCAGCGCGGCAGCCGCCTGTCCGTGCTGCCGGTCACCGCCGCGCAATGGAAGTACCTGCTGGCGCTGGAATAACCGCACCCCCCGTAGGCGCGACGCCAGTCGCGACCGTGTGCCGTGGAGGACAGGAAAGCCGCAGCACGGTGAATGCCTCCTCCCTGCCGCACCGGATTCCCGATGTTCCATCTTCCCGGTCGCGACTGACGTCGCTCCCACACCGCCCCTCCTCCTTTACACGAGTGTTCAATCCATGAGCGAAGCAAAGCGCCTGGCCGGCGAGAAGGCCATCGAGTTCGTCGAGGACGGCATGATCGTCGGCGTCGGCACCGGTTCCACCGTGGCGTATTTCATCGATGCACTGGGCGCGATCAAGGACCGCATCAAGGGCGCGGTGTCCAGTTCCGAACAGAGCACGGCGCGCCTGAAGCAGCACGGCATCGAGGTGCTCGACCTCAACCACACCGGCACGCTGTCGCTATATGTGGACGGCGCCGACGAGTGCGATCCGCACAAGCGGCTCATCAAGGGTGGTGGCGCGGCGCTGACGCGCGAGAAGATCATCGCCGAAGCCAGCAAGCAGTTCGTCTGCATCATCGACCCGAGCAAGCAGGTGCCCGTGCTGGGCAGGTTCCCGCTGCCGGTGGAAGTGATTCCGATGGCGCGCAGCCTGGTGGCGCGCGAAATCCTCGCTCTGACCGGCGGCCAGCCGGTGTGGCGCGACGGCGTGACCACCGACAACGGCAACGTGGTGCTGGATATCCACAACCTGTCGATCACCGATCCGGTGGCGATGGAGCGCGAGATCAACCAGATTCCGGGCGTGGTCGCGGTGGGCCTGTTCGCCCGCCGTCCGGCGGACATCGTG
The DNA here is from genome assembly GCF_001427635.1 of Pseudoxanthomonas sp. Root65. Classification (NCBI taxonomy): domain Bacteria; kingdom Pseudomonadati; phylum Pseudomonadota; class Gammaproteobacteria; order Lysobacterales; family Lysobacteraceae; genus Pseudoxanthomonas; species Pseudoxanthomonas sp. Root65. The sequence goes on along the minus strand of NZ_LMHA01000001.1, from coordinate 1,969,816 downwards.
ATCGTCGGCGGCGAGCCGCCGCGCGTCCTCAGCTGACACGATGCACCCGATGCCCGCTGCACGTGCCCTGCTGTTCGCCCTGCTGATGGCGGCCGGCAGCGCCGCGGCGGGGAACGATCCCGTTCTCGCGCCACCGGCGGAGGCACTGCCGCCGGCCGCCGAAGCGATGCGCGACGAGCTGCAACGGATCGTGGCGGCGCGCGACCTTCAGGCGCTGCGCGCGCACGTGCGCGAGGACACCACGCTGAGTTTCGGCGGCGACAGCGGACCGCAGGGTTTCGACGCCGTCTGGGCCACCGATGCCGCCGCCACGCGCGCGCTGTGGCGCGTGCTGGACGCCCTGCTTGCGCTACCGGGTGTCGCCCGGAGCGAAGAAGGCAAGGACATCTACTGCGCGCCCTACGTGTTCTGCCTGCCTTATCCCGCCGACATCGACGTGTTCGACGCACAAGTCGTGCTGGGCCGCGATGTCGCGGTGAGGGCGCAACCCGGTCCGCAGGCGCCGGTCGTCACGCGGGTCAGCCACGTAGTGCTGACGGCCCTCGATGACGCCACCGGCGCGTCCACGCCCGGCTGGGTGCATGTACGCCTGGCATCGGGCCAGCAGGGTTATGTCGCCGGCACGCTGCTGCGGAGCCCGCTCGACTACCGGCTCTCACTCGTGAGCGAGGGTGACGGGCGCTGGCGCATCCAGTACTTCGTCGCCGGCGACTGAGCACGGCCGCGGGCGAGGTCAGCCATCCGACAGCGCCTTGACCAGATCGCCGACCAGCTCGCGCTTCTTCGCAGGCAGCTGCAGATACGCGTCGATGACGTGGCGTTCGCGGCTGCCGACGCCGGCAGGCCATGCGGCACGCGTCTCTGCCACGCGCGACCGCGCGGAGGTCCCGAAGCGCAACGCCTGCGGTTCCACGCCCAGCAGGTCCGCGATCACCTGCAGTTTGTCCTGCGCGGGGATCGCCTTGCCGGACAACCAGCGCGAGGTCGTCTGGAATGTGACCGAACGGCCGCGATAGTGGCTGTTGAACAGATTGAACAGCACCTTCGGACGCACGTCGTAGCCCGCCTGCTGCATGGCATTCGCCAGCCGTTGCGAGAATTTTTCGCGCTCGTTGCCCATGTCGGCAACGTTAGCGGCGTGAAATCACACATATTCACTATCCAAGTTAATTGACGCGCACTTTTTGAGTTCATAGAGTGGCCCCGCACCGTGCGCACAGCTGGACCTTCGCACGATGCAAGGCCACCCACGGACACAGGAAGACGCCGATGACCTCGAAGGATCGTGACACCCAAGACCTGCTCCCGCCCGACGACGCGGACGGCCTCCCGCTGCTGCCGCGCGAGGCACCGCCGCCATCGCTCGACGATGCGCTGCACCTGCTGCAGGCAGACCCCGGCCACAGCCTCGCCGACCCCGGCCTCGCGCGCCTGCCGCCCGCAGGCCTCGACCGTCTGTTCCTGGCCGCCCGACGCCAAGCCGAACGCAACCACGACGGCATCCTGCTGCTGCTCGACCTGCTGCACCTCGCCCAGCGCGCGGAAGGAGCCAGCCATCGGCGGTTGCTGACGGGCGTCGTCCGCCAGCTGCGCCACCACGTGGAGGACCAACAGCGCTGGCAGGCACTGGCCGACAACGCCGCGTACTACCGCGATAACCCGCAGGTGGCCGAACGCGTGGCGGCGCGGTTGCCGCTGCGCTGACGGCGGCCGCCTGCGACGCTGGCGCTACACTAGGGACCTCTTCCTGCCGTCGGATTTCGACATGCGTCTTTGCCAGGTGTTCGTCGTCGCTTTCGCCCTCCTCCTCAGCGCCTGCGCCAATGGGGGCCCCTGGGTCGAAGTCGGTGGCGAGCGCTTCACGGTGGAGATCGCGGACGACGATACCGAGCGCGCGCGCGGGCTGATGTTCCGCGATGAGCTGGCGGCCGGCACCGGCATGCTGTTCATCCACGACGCCGAAGAACCGCTGGCCTACTGGATGAAGAACACGCGCATCCCGCTCGACATCCTGTACTTCGACAGCGCACGCAAACTGGTGAGCCAGCAGCGCAACGTGCCGCCCTGCTCCGGCGGCGACAGCTGCCCGACCTACCCCAGCGCCCAGCCGGCCCGCTACGTGCTGGAGCTCAATGCCGGCGAAGCCGAGCGCCTGAAGCTGCAGGACGGTGCTGAACTGGGTTTCGGAAAGGGCATTCCGCCCGTCCGCTGAGGCTTGATTGTGGCGGCGAATGGCCGCAGTCTGTGGCCATGGGGGATCGACTGACATTGCCGGAATGGAATGCGTTGGCCGGCCTGGCGGATGACACCGTGCCGCTGCTGGAGACCGCGCTGCTGATCGCGCGCGATGAATACCCCGATCTCGACGCCGACCTGTACGACACGCTGGTCCAGAGCCATGCCGGGCACCTGCGCCACGAGATCGACACCATCGAACCGTGGCCGCTGAAAATGGCGGCGATCAACCGGCATCTGTTCGACGAGCTGGGCTACACCGGCAACCACGACGAGTACTACGACCCGCGCAACAGCTATCTGAACCAGGTGTTCGAGCGCCGGCTCGGCAATCCGGTGTCGCTGGCGATGGTGCAGATCGAAGTCGCGCGCCGGCTTGGCGTACCGCTGGATGGCGTGTCCTTCCCCGGCCATTTCCTGGTCCGCCTGCCGGTCGACGACGGCCTGCTGGTCATGGACCCGTTCAACGGTGGCCGGCCGCTGGGCGTGGACGAACTGCGCGAACGCGCCAAGCCTCACCTGGGCGGCGATGTGCCCGACGACAACGCGCTGCTGCATATCCTCAACCCCGCCTCGCCCCGCGCCATTCTGGTACGCACCCTGCGCAACCTGCACGGCGTCTACGCCGAGCGCGAGGAATGGGATCGTGCCGCGCGCAGTGCTGATCGCGTGCTGAAGCTGACCCCCGACCAGCCCGAAGCGCTGCGCGACCGCGGCCTGGCCTACCTGAAGATGGACTACAAGGCCGGCGCGCAACGCGACCTGGCCCGTTACCTGCACCTGGTGCCGGAAGCGAACGATGCGCCGGCGATGCGGGAGCAACTGGTGGAGCTCAGCGCGGTCCGTACGTCGCGGATGCATTGATGCGCGCCGCTGGAGACGGATGTGGGAGCGACGTAAGTCGCGATGATCCTCCGCGGCGCGTCATCGCGACTTACGTCGCTCCCACAACGACCGCTCAGTCCAGCTCCACCATCTCGAAATCGTCCTTGCCCACGCCGCAATCGGGGCAGGTCCAGTCGGCCGGGATGTCGTCCCAGCGCGTGCCGGGGGCGATGCCTTCTTCGGGCAGCCCCTCGGCCTCGTCGTAGATGAAACCGCAGACCACGCACATCCAGGTGCGGAAGATGGTGGTGGTGGCGTCGGTCATCGGATAATGCCGGCTGGAAGGAGCGGCCATTGTCCCATCGCCGCCCACGCACCGGAAGTTCGCCGATGACCTCGCTGCCGCCGTCCGTCCGCCCTGCCCGCGGGCTGTACCTGATCACCCCGGAAGAACCCGACACCGCGCGCCTGCTGGCCCGCGTGGCGGCGGTGCTGCCGCAGGCGACCTGGCTGCAGTACCGGCAGAAAAACGCGGACGCCGGCCTCCGCCATGCCCAGGCCACGGCACTGCAGCGGCTGTGCGCGCAGGCGGACGTGCCACTGATCATCAACGACGATCTCGAACTGGCCGAGGCCGTCGGCGCCGCCGGCGTCCATCTGGGCGAAGACGACGGCGACCTCGCCGCCGCACGCCGCCGCCTGGGCCCGCATGCCATCGTCGGCGCCTCGTGCTACGACGACGCGATGCTGGCCGAACGCGCGGTGGCCGCAGGCGCCAGCTACGTCGCCTTCGGCGCCTTCTTCCCCACCACCAGCAAGCTCACCACGCGCCGCGCCACGCCCGCCCTGCTGACCAATGCCGCGACCCTGGACGTTCCGCGGGTGGCGATAGGCGGCATAACGCCGGACAATATGGGCCCGCTGGTCACTGCCGGCGCCGACCTGGTCGCCGTGATCGGCGGCGTGTTCGAGGCGGCCGATCCGATGGCCGCTGCGCAGGCCTACCGAGCAGGATTTGACCGAGCCTGATACTCCTGTGGGAGCGACGTAAGTCGCGATGATGGGCCGATGGTGGTTCATCGCGACTTACGTCGCTCCCACAGGACGATTTCCCTTCTTCTGGACCCTCCCATGAACCACGACCAGTCCCACGCCCTCTTCGCCCGCGCCCAGCAGCTGCTGCCCGGCGGCGTCAATTCGCCGGTGCGCGCGTTCAAGTCGGTCGGGGGCGAACCGTTCTTCGTGCAGCGCGCCGATGGCGCGTACCTGCATGACGTGGATGGCAACCGCTACATCGACTACGTGGGCTCGTGGGGCCCGATGATCGTCGGCCACAACCATCCGACGGTGCGCGACGCGGTACAGGCGGCGATCCAGAACGGCCTGTCGTACGGCGCGCCGTGCCCAGCCGAAGTGACCATGGCGGACACCCTCACGCGGCTGGTGCCGTCGTGCGAGATGGTGCGCATGGTCAACTCCGGCACCGAAGCCACGCTGTCGGCGATCCGGCTGGCGCGCGGCGCGACCGGCCGCAACCGCATCGTCAAGTTCGAGGGTTGCTACCACGGCCACGGCGACTCCTTCCTGGTGAAGGCCGGCAGCGGCATGCTGACGCTGGGCGTGCCGACGTCGCCCGGCGTGCCAGCGGGCCTGAGCGAGCTCACGCTGACGCTGAGCTACAACGATTTCGACGGCGCCACCGCGATGTTCGAGCAGTACGGCGGCGAGATTGCCTGCCTGATCATCGAACCCGTCGTCGGCAACGCCAACTGCCTGCCGCCGCGCGAAGGCTATCTGCAGCACCTGCGTGCGCTGTGCACGCAGCATGGCGCGCTGCTGATCTTTGACGAAGTGATGACCGGCTTCCGCGTCGCCCTCGGCGGCGCGCAGGCGCATTACGGCATCACGCCCGACCTCACCACCTTCGGCAAGATCATCGGCGGCGGCATGCCGGTGGGCGCGTACGGCGGCCGCCGCGACCTGATGCAGCAGATCGCGCCGGCCGGCCCGATCTACCAGGCTGGCACGCTGAGCGGCAATCCGGTGGCGATGGCCGCAGGCTTGGCGATGCTGGAGCTGATCCAGGCGCCGGGCTTCCACGACGGTCTCGCCGCCGCGACGGCGACGCTGTGCGAAGGCATGGAAGCCGCCGCGCGCGAGGCAGGCGTGCCGCTGACCACCACGCGCGTCGGCGCGATGTTCGGCCTGTTCTTCACCGACCAGCAGGTCGACACCTACGCACAGGCCGTGGCCTGCGACACCGCCGCGTTCAACCGCTTCTTCCACGCCATGCTGGAGCGCGGCGTGTACCTGGCGCCGTCGGCGTTCGAGGCCGGCTTCATGTCCAGCGCGCATACGCCGGAGGTGATCGAGGCGACGCTGGCCGCCGCGCGCGAAGCCTTCCAGGTCGTCGCCGCGGGATGAAGCCCCGCATCCACCAGGTGCTGTTCGATTTCGACGGCGTCCTGGCGCACTACCGGCACGAGGTGCGCATCGCGCACCTCGCGGCGCATGCCGGCTGCGAACACGAGCAGGTGCGCACGACGCTGTTCGTCTCCGGCCTGGAAGCCGAGTACGACAGCGGTGCCATCGACACCGCGACCTACCTGCGACGGCTGGGCGAGGGTCTCGGCGCGACAATCGACGAAGACGCCTGGATCGCCTCGCGGATAGCCGCCAGCACGGCGCTCGACGACGTACTGGCGCGCATCGCCGCACTGCACGCGGACGTGACGATGGGCGTGCTGACCAACAACGGCGCGCTGATGGCGCAGGCCATTCCGCGCATCGTCGCGCCGCTGGCGGCCCGCATCGAAGGCCGCGTGCTGACCAGCGGCGGCATGCAGCGGCGCAAGCCGGCACCGTCCACGTTCGCGCATGCGCTCGACCTGCTCGGCTGGGACGCGGCCAGCACGCTGTTCGTCGATGACCTGTTCACCAACGTACAGGGCGCACGCGAGGCGGGTCTGCATGCGGAGACCGTCACCGACGGGCGCAGCCTGGGCAAGGCGCTGAAGCGGTACGTGTTCGGGCCGCAGACCGGCTGGTGAACCGTAACGTTTGACGCTTGATTGATGCGGCGACGGGACACTGGTGGCCACTCACCGGAGACCTGCCGTCATGTCCTTCCCCGCACGCATCCTGCTGGCCGGCCTGCTGCTCGCCGCCATCGCACCCCTCCACGCCGCCGAGGCCGGCCGCCTCCTGATCGTCGTCAGTGGCGAAGGCCGCGAGCAGGGCAAGACCCGTCCCGGCTATGAATTCGACGAACTCTCGCAGGCCTGGCTGATCTTCAAGGCGAACGGCTTCGCGGTCGACGTCGCCAGTCCGCAGGGCGGTGCGGTGGAAGCCGACAAGTACAACCCGCAGGAACCGTTCAATGCGGCCCTGCTCGCCGACGCCGATGCCATGCGCGTGCTGGCCGACACGCGCAAGACCGGCGACGTGAAGGCGACGGACTACACCGCCGTCTACGTGGTCGGCGGCAAGGGTGCGATGTTCGACCTGCCGCGCGACCCGGCGCTGCAATCGCTGCTGGCCGATGCGTACGACGGCGGTGCGGTGATCGGAGCGGTCTGCCATGGTCCGGCCGCATTGGCCGACGTGCGCCTGCGCAATGGCGCCTCGTTGGTGCACGGCAGGAACGTCACCGGGTTCACCAACGAAGAGGAAGCCCTGTTCGGCAAGCGATGGGCGAAGGAATTCCCGTGGCTGCTGGAAGACAGGCTGCGCGAGCGCGGCGCACGCTGGCACGAAGCGCCGCTGATGATGTCGAAGGTGGTCGTCGACGGACGCCTGGTCACTGGCCAGAACCCCTACTCCACCCCGGCCGTCGCCGAGGCCATCGTGCGCGCCACCGGCCGCACGCCGGTCGCCCGTACGCCGTGGCGCGACGAGTTGACGATGGCGCTCGCGGCCCAGGCGCGCGAGGGGCGTGCGCAGGACGTCGCCGACGCCCTGGCCAAGGACACGGCGCGCTACCACGTCGACCTGCTCGGCCTGCTGGGGTATTACCAGGCGCAGGCTGCGTCCAGCGACGACGACGTGCGGCATGCGCTGCAGCTGATGCAACTGGCGATGCCGTACATGACGCAGCCGCAGCTGAAACTGGGCGCTGCCGAGGCCCACCTGCGGCTGGGCGAGCGGGAGCAGGCCAAGGCCCTGGTGCAGCGCGTGCTGGCCGCCACGCCCGACATGGCGGAAGCTAAGGCCCTCCTGCAACGCATCGACGGCTGAACCGTGACGCCTTCCCCGCTGCGCCTCCTGGTGATCGAGGACAACCCGCTGCTGCGCGCGCAGCTGCACGGGCTGCTGTCGGCGGAAGGCATCGAGGCCGACTTCGCCGGCGACGGCTTGAGCGGGCTGCAGATGGCATTGGCCTCGCCGCCCGATGTGCTGGTGCTGGACCTCGGCCTGCCGGGCCTGGATGGCCTGCGCCTGTGCGAACGCCTGCGCGCCGAAGCCGACCGCCACGTGCCGGTGCTGATGCTGACCGCGCGCGATGCGCTGGACGACAAGCTGCACGGGTTCCGCGCCGGTGCCGACGACTACCTGGTCAAGCCGTTCGCCGGTGCGGAACTGCTGGCGCGCTGTATCGCCCTGTCGCAGCGGCACCGCGCGGGCCAGACGCACGTGCTGCAGATCGGTACGCTGCATATCGATCGACGCCACGGCCGCGCCACCCGCGACGGACGCGAGCTGGACCTGCACGCCACCAGTTACCAGATCCTGCTGGCGCTGGCCGAAGCCTGGCCGCGCACGCTGACGCGCAGCGACCTGGTCCAGCGGTTGTGGGACGACGCGCCGCCGGAGTCCGATCCGTTGCGCACCCATCTCTACCTGCTGCGGCAGGTGCTGGACAAACCGTTCGCCACGTCGATGCTGAAGACCGTGCACGGCGTCGGCTTCCGGCTGGAAACCGACGCATGACGACATCCCGCCTGCCGCGCCGTCGCCTGCGCAACCGCCTGATGCTCGCGTTCGCCGGCTTCACGGTGCTGGTCGCCACCGTGTTCGCGCTGTACCTGCTGCTGTTCGTGTACGCGGTGGAAGACCAGCTGTTCGAGACCATGCTGGACCGCGAAGTCGCCGCACAGCAGGCCTACCACCGCGAACATGGTCACTGGACCACGCCGCGCGACGGCTTCATGTCGGTGGTGGCGACGACGTCGGCCTTGCCGGACCGCATCGGCGACGTGCTGCGCGCGGAGCCGCGTCGGCGCGAAGTCGCTGGCGCCGACGGCCGTCATTACCATCTGCGCCCGCTGCGCGCGCCCGCTGCGGGCGAACCGCCCGCGTGGCTGGTCGCCGAAGTCAGCACGCTGCTCGTCGTCCGGCCGATGCGCGCGCAGATCCTGCAAGTGCTGGCGTGGTCCGGGGTCGCGATGGTGGTGCTCGCTTTGCTGCTGGGCGGCTGGCTGGCGCGCCGCACCACCGCACCGCTGTCGCGGCTGGCCGATGCCGTGGGCGACGCCACGCCGGACCGGCTGCCACCCGGCTTCGCCGCCGGTTTCCCGGACGACGAGGTGGGCGTGGTTGCGCGCCGGCTCGACGACCTGATCGCGCGCGTGCGCGACTTCGTCGAGCGCGAGCGGGAATTCACCCGCGATGCCAGCCACGAACTGCGCACACCGCTGACGGTGATCCGTACGGCGACGGAGCGCTTGGGCATGGAGACCGGACTCTCCGACGCCGCGCGCCGCCACGTGGATCACATCGCGCAGTCGTCGCTCCACCTGGAGCAGACCGTGGCACTGCTGCTCTCGCTGGCGCGGGAGCAGACCTCCACCGAAGCGGCGTTGTCGGTCCCGGTGCTGCCGTTACTGGAACGCGTCATCGTCGAGCAGTCGCCGCTGCTGGAGCACAAGCCCGTCGAGGTGCAGGTCGAGGTCCCGGCCGACGTCGTCGCCACGCTGCCGGCGACCGTGCTCAACATCCTACTGTCGAACCTGGTCGGCAACGCCTTCGCGCATACCCGTGGGGGGCGCATCGTCATCGACATGGAAGGCCGCACGCTGCGCATCGCCAATCCCGGCCACGGCGTGCGCGAGGAGGACTTCGCACCCTTCGCCAAGGGCGCCGACAGCAACGGCTTCGGTCTGGGGCTGTCGATCGTGCGGCGCCTGTGCGAACGGCACGGCATCGCGCTGCAGATCGACGGCGTGTCCGGCCAGACGGTCGCGCGGCTTACCCTCCCCGCGACCTGACCGCATCACCGCTCAGGCGGCGAAGGCACGCAAGGCCGCATGCAGGCGGGCCAGCCCGTCGGCGACTTCCGCATCGGTGATGTTGAGCGACGGCACGAAGCGCAGCACGTCGGGGCCGGCCTGCAGCATCAGCAGGCCCTGCGCGGCGGCCAGGTCCAGCACCTCGCCGGCGCGCCCTGCGTACTTCGCGTTCAATACCGCGCCCAGCATCAGGCCACGGCCGCGCACCTGGGAGAACAGGCCGAGTTCGGCATTGATCGCCTCCAGTCCCTTGCGCAGCGCCGCCGACTGCCGCGCCACATTGTTGGCGATCTGCGGGGACGCCAGCTTGCGCAGCGCCACGCGCGCCACCGCCGCCGCCAACGGATTGCCGCCGAAAGTGGTGCCGTGCGCGCCGAACTGCATCACCCCGGCCACCTTGGGACCGGCCAGCATCGCACCGATGGGAAAACCACCGCCCAGCGCCTTGGCCAGCGTCACGATGTCCGGCACCACGCCATCCTGCCAGTGCGCGAACAACGTGCCGGTGCGGCCCATGCCGGCCTGGATCTCGTCCAGTACCAGCAGCGCGCCGTGGTGGTCGCACAGCTCGCGCACGCCGCGCAGGAAGCCGGACGCGGCCGGCATCACGCCGCCCTCGCCCTGCACCGGTTCCAGCATCACCGCGGCCACGTCGCCGCAGGACATGGCGATCTCGAGCTGGGTCAGGTCGTTGAAGTCGACGTAGCGGAAACCGCCCGGCAGCGGTTCGTAGCCTTCCTGGTACTTGGGCTGCGCGGTCGCGGTGACGGCGGCCAGGGTGCGACCGTGGAAACTGCCGCGGAAGGTCACGATGACACGCTGGTCCGGCGCGCGTCCTTGCGAGGACGCCCACTTGCGCACCAGCTTGATCGCCGCCTCATTCGCTTCCGCACCGGAATTGCACAGGAACACGCGCTCGGCGAAGCGCGACGCGGTGACCAGTTCTTCGGCCAATCGCAGCGGCGGCTCGCTGTAGAAGACGTTGCTGGTGTGCCACAGCTTGCCGGCCTGTTCGGTCAGCGCGGCGACCAGTTCAGGATCGTTGTGGCCCAGGCCGCAGACGGCGATGCCGGCGGACAGGTCCAGGTATTCGCGGCCCTCGCTGTCCCACACCCGTGCGCCCTGGCCGCGCTCCAGGATCACCTCGCGCGGACGATAGACCGGCAGGTAGTAGCGCTGTCCGTTCGACAGCAGATCGGAAGTCGTGGCGCTCATGAGCAGGCGGGCAGCAGGAGGGGGAACGTATTGTGACGCATGCGGGCAGGCACCGCAGGCGGGTCGCAAGGCAGGTGGCGGCGCGTTGGTGCATCATGGCGCCCCATGAAGTTCCAGCCGCGCCTGTTCTCGGACCCCCAGCTCAATCCCGCCACCGAGGACGGCTGGCGACGGCGCTGGTTCGACATCATCTACCGGCACGACACGCCGCCGTCGCGCAATTTCGACCTGGTGCTGGTGCTGGCCATCCTCGCCAGCGTCATCGTCATCATGCTGGACAGCGTGCAGTCCTTCCACGCGCGTCACGCCGGCGTGCTTTACGCGCTGGAATGGGCGTTCACGCTGCTGTTCACCGCCGAATACGCGCTGCGCCTGGCGACCGTGCGGCGGCCGCTGCGTTACGCGGTCAGTATCTGGGGCATCATCGACCTGCTCTCCATCCTGCCCACGTACCTGTCGGTGCTGGTGCCGGGGGCGCAGAGCCTGCTGGTGGTGCGTATCCTGCGCATCCTGCGGCTGTTCCGCATCCTCAAGCTGACCCAGTACGTGGAAGAGAGCGGGCAGCTAGTGGGCGCGCTGTGGCGCAGCCGGCGCAAGATCTTCGTCTTCGTCTGCGCGGTGCTGACGCTGGTGGTCATCTTCGGTGCCCTGATGTACGTGGTCGAGGGCCCCGAGCACGGCTTCACCAGCATTCCCACCAGCATGTACTGGGCCATCGTGACGATGGCGACCGTCGGCTTTGGCGATATCGCGCCGCAGACCACCGCCGGCCGCGCGATCACGTCGGTGCTGATCCTGATCGGTTACAGCATCATCGCCGTCCCCACCGGCATCTACACGGCGGAACTGGCCAGCAGCCTGCGCGAGGCCTCGCACGAGCGCGGCCACCTGGACCGTCGCGGTTGCCCGGAATGCGGGCTGGAAGGCCACGATCCCGACGCCCTGCACTGCCGCAACTGCGGTTCGCGGCTGCACGCCCCGATGGGCTGACGCCGGCGCTCAGCCGGCGAAGGCGATCTCGGCCGCCGGCAGCGCGCGGATGCCCACGCCGAAGCTGCGGATGGCAGGCAGCGTGGCGTTGTGGTGGGCACGGATCTGCGCGGCGTCGGCGTGCGCCTTGTCATGGGTGGTGTGCGCATCCGACGCCAGCACCACGTGGTAGCCGTGCGCGGCGGCGCTGCGCGTGGTGGTGTCCACGCAGAACTCGGTGGCGTAACCGCACAGCACCACGCCTTCCACGCCGCAGAACGACAGCACTTCGTCCAGACCGGTGCGCAGGAAGGCATCCGGCGTGGTCTTGCGGATGCGGTGGTCGCCCTCGACGACCCGCAGGCCCGGGTGCAGCGCCCAGCCCGCCGATTCGGCTTCCAGGTCGCCGGCCCGCTCGTGCTGGACGAAGACCACCGGGGCGGCCGCCTCGCGCGCCTTGTCCGCCAGCGCGTTGATGCGCGCGATCACCGCATCGGCATCGGCCGGCGGCGGTTGCGGCTCGAACAGGCCACGCTGCACGTCGATCACGACCAGGGCGAGATTCATCTTGCGGGCTCCTCGTTCGGCTGCCTACCAGCTTCCCGTATTCGCCATCGAAAGCCAAGGCTCCTGCGGCGGCAGCGCCGCGCCCTTCTGCAGCAGTTCGATGGAGATCAGGTCCGGCGTGCGCACGAACGCCATGCGCCCGTCGCGCGGCGGGCGGTTTATGGTGACGCCCTGCGACTGCAGGTGCGCGCACAGCGCATAGATGTCGTCGACCTCGAACGCGAGGTGGCCGAAGTTGCGCGCACTGCCATGGGTTTCGGGCGGGCTGCCGTCTTCCGGCGGCCAGTTGTACGTCAGCTCGATCTCCGCCTCCGGATTGGCCGGCGCACCGAAGTACACCAGCGTGAAGCGGCCTTGCGGGCTGTCCATGCGACGGGTTTGGGTCAGGCCCAGGCCCTCGGTGAGGAAACGGCTGGTGGCGTCGAGATCATGGACGCGGATCATCGCGTGCAGGTATTTCATGGCAACCTCAGATGGACAGGGAAGACGGTTTCCGGTGCGCCCACGCATGGGCCAGCAGGCAGGCGATGATCAGCACGCTGTATTCGGCGCCATTGCGGCCCAGGCCCACGACGAACCAGCCCGCAGAGGCGTGCACCAGCCAGATGCCGCAGGCGTAGATGGCGCTGAACACCAGCGCGATCGGCGTGACCCAGCGTCCCGCGGCGAGCACCGGTGCTGCCACCAGCTCGAACACCGTCACGAACCATGCGATCCCCAGTCCGAACGGAAATCCTCGCGACTCCAGGAATACGCCGAAGGGCGCCACGCCATCGGCCAGCACGCGTGCGATGCCATGCACGAACAGCAACGTGGCCAGGGTCATGCGGATGAAAGCCAGCGCCTGGCGTCCTGCGGTTTCAGATGGCGACATCGTGGTGGCTCCTCTTCATGACCGACATCGAAGGCAGGTTGCGCGGCACGCGGGGTCGCCCCTGCCCGCGACTACAGGAACAGGTCCGGCAGCAGCGATTGCGACGGATCGACGGCATACGGCGCAAAATCGTTGACGCCCGCCTCGCGCAGCACGTCCTCGTCGATCAGGAACTGCCCGTGGAAACCGCGGGCCTCGCGCACCAGCACCGCATGCGCGGCGTCGGCGACGATCTGCGGCGTGCGGCAGCGCGGGATCTCGACGCCTGGAATCATGTTCAACGCATCGGTGGCGATGATGGTGCGCGGCCACAGCGCATTGACTGCGATGCCCTGCGGACCGAACTCGCCGGCCAGTCCCAGCGTGACGAAGCTCATGCCCATCTTCGCCAGCGTGTAGCCGGTATGCGGCGCCCACCACTTTGGGTCGAGCGTGGGCGGCGGCGCCAGCGTCAGGATGTGCGGGTTGGCCGCCTGCTTGAGGTAAGGAAGCACGGCCTGCGCGCACAGGAAGCTGCCGCGCGCGTTGACCTGCTGCATCAGGTCGAAGCGCTTCATCGGCGTGTCCAGCGCGCCGGCCAGCCAGATGGCGCTGGCGTTGTTGACCAGGATGTCGATGCCGCCGAAGGCGTCGGCGGTGGCGGCCATCGCCGCCTTCACTTCGTCCTCCTCGCGGATGTCGCACTTCAGCGCCAGCCCGCGGCCGCCGGCCTCGTTCACCGCCTGCGCGGCGGTGTGGATGGTGCCGGGCAGTTTCGGATTCGGCACGGACGACTTGGCCGCGATGGCCACGTTGGCGCCATCGCGCGCCGCGCGCAGGGCGATGGCCAGGCCGATACCGCGCGAGGCGCCGGTGATGAAGAGGGTCTTGCCGGCGAGGGTCGTCATGTGGGGAACGCATCCAGGAAACGGGTGAAGTCCGTGTGCCGGATTCTACTCGCTCCTCTTCCCTCTCCCCTCGTTGCTAGGGTTTGGGCCCCTGCCCTTCGTTGTCTTCCCACTTCAGCAGGCGTCGGGTGATGAAGCGGTAGACCGGCTTGCCGGTGCGGAACCACAGTTCGCGCAACCACGAGGTGCGCTTGAGCACGCGTTTCTCCACCGGCGTCAGCGAGGCGGCGCAGTACATGCGCTTGTGCTTGAGCAGATGACGCAGGTCCTGGCGTGCGAGCAGGCGCATCCAGCGCGAGCGCGGATCGCCGCGGGTGGCGAGCTGGAAGTCGATGATCGCCGGACGCCCGTCTTCCAGCACCAGCCAGTTGGCTTCCTTGGCCAGGTCGTTGTGGGCGATGCCGCGGCGATGCAACTGCTGCAGCAACCGGCGCGCGGTGCGGAAGTAGGCCAGGTCGCCGCGCGGCGGGCGCTGGTACATCGCCGCGCCTTCCATGTAGCTGCGGTCCAGCCGGTGGCCGGTCCAGTCGAGCAGCTGCGGCACGTCGGCCATGCCGGCGACCTGGCGCAGCGCCAGTGCCTCGCGCCGCGCCAGCCACCACGCCGGCAACCGCAGCCATAACGGAACGTGCGCGAGGTCACGCCTTACGAACGGACCCTGTGGCCCCTGCATCAACGAGATGCGGCCGAAGCTGTCGGCCTTGAGTGCGGCGATTTCGGAAGGCGAGCGCAGGTCCACCGCGGCATTCTACCGTCCATAGGTCGCAGACGCGGGTCATGTACCGCCGCCTATAATCCGGCGATGGAAGCCTCCTGGTTCGACAACCTGCTGGCCTGGATCAGCGCGCATCCCGTGGCCGCGGGACTGGTGATCTTCGCCATCGCGTTCTGCGACGCGGTGATCATCATCGGCGCCATCGTCCCGGCGCTGCCGCTGCTGTTCGCGGTCGGCGTGCTGATCGGGCTGGGCGAGATCTCCGGACCCTATGCGGTCGCCTGCGCCATGCTCGGCGCGCTGGTCGGCGACGCGACCAGTTACTGGATCGGCCATCGCTGGGGCCAGCAGCTGCGCACCGTGTGGCCGTTCCGCAAGTATCCGCAACTGCTGGACCGCGGCGAGCTGCTGTTCCGTCGCAACGCGTGGAAGAGCATCTTCATCGCGCGCTTCGTGGGACCGATCCGCCCGTTCGTGCCGGCCGTCGCGGGCATCTCGCGCATGCCGCTGCGGCGTTACGCCGTGGCCAGTGCCGCCGCGTGCATCGCGTGGGCAGTGGCGTTCCTGCTGCCCGGCTGGGTGCTGGGCCATGCCTACGATGCCGTGGCCGCCGTCGCCGGCCGTCTGGCGCTGGTGCTGGGGCTGCTGGTGCTGGTGATCGCGCTGGCCTGGGCGATGGTGCTGTACACCTACCGCTGGTTCGCCGCGCACGCCGACGCGCTACTGGCGCGCGCGCTGGCGTGGTCGCACGCGCATCCGGTGCTGGGTCGCTACACGGCCGCGGTGTTCGAGCCGACACGGCGCGAATCCGTGCCGCTGGCCCTGCTGGCCATCCTGCTGCTGGCCATCGTCTGGGTGTGGTTCGCGTTCCTGGTCATCGTGATCGGCCACGGCGAACCGCTGGCGGTCGACCTGTGGGTCTACGACCTGATGCGCGCGCTGCGCAACCCGCTGGCGGACCATCCGCTGGCCGCGCTCGCTTCGCTGGGCGACGAGCAGGTGCTGGCGCCGGCCTCGCTGCTGGTGCTGGGCTACCTGTGCTGGCGCAAGCGCTGGATGGCGGCCGCCCACTGGCTGGCGGCGATCGCCTTCGGGCTGGCGCTGACGGCGTGGCTGGGCGCCTCGGTGGACATCCCCAAGCCGCCCAGTGTCAGCAGCGGGTTCGGTTTCCCGTCCATTGCGGTGACGATGTCGACCATCACCTTCGGCTTCTTCGCCGTGCTGATCGCTCGGGAACTGCCGGGGCGCACGCGCGTCTGGCCCTACCTGGTGTCGGGCATCGTGGTGGCGCTGATCGGCTTCGCCCGCCTCTACCTGGGCGCGCACTGGCTCAGCGACGTGGTCGGCGGCATGTTGTTCGGCCTGGTCTGGCTGCTGGTGCTGGGCATCGCCTATCGCCGCCGCATGGTGCGCTCGTTCTGGATCAAGCCGATCGCGTGGCTGTTCTATGGCAGTTTCGTGCTGGCGGGACTGTGGCATGCCCCCCGCAACGTGGAGCACATGCTGGCGCAGTTCCAGACGCCGGTGACCGAACGCAGCGTCACCCTGCAGGCGTGGTGGGACGACGGTTGGCAGTCGCTGCCGGGACGCCGCAACGAATTCGACGACGAACAGCGCTGGCCGCTGGACGTGCAGGTCGCCGGTCCGCTGGCCCCGCTGAAAGCCAGCTTGGCTGCCGACGGCTGGCGCGAGCAGCCGCAGGCCGGCTGGGAAGAGGCGCTGAACCTGCTGGACAGCGACCTGCCCGACGACGAACAACCCGTGCTGCCCGCCACCCTGGACACGCGCGCCGAAAGCCTGCTGATGCTGCGCAAGGGCGTGCAGCCCGGCGAGGTGCTGGTGCTGCGCCTGTGGCCGGCCGACACGCGCCTGCAGCCCGGCGACATGCCGTTGTGGATCGGCAGCGCGCAGGTGCTGCAGCAGCAGCGCGCGTTCAACCTGGTGCGCCTGTGGCGGCCACTGCGCGAAGCGCGCACGGCGCTGGATGCGGTGACGCAGGCGACCTCGGACCTCGACCACGCCATCGCGCCGCATCCGGATTCCGGATTGCCGGTGCTGCGGCTGCGAACCGATGACCAGGCGGTCTCGCCTCCCTGAGCTTGCCGCGGCCGACGTGGAGCGGCGCCTGCGCCGCTTGCCCTGTCCGCGATCCGCGAACGCGGGCGACGGAGCCGAGCGAGCCCGGCGCTACGGCGACAACGTCAGTCGATCCACTCCAGCAGCCGCTGCAGCCGCGCGTTCACATCGTCCTCCTGCAGCAGCGACACGCGCTGCTGCGGGGTGATCGGCAGCACCTGCGCCAGCCGCCAGCCGACCCAGCCGGCATGCTCGAACACGCGCGGCGGCAGTTTGCTCAGATCCGTGCCCACCTTTTCCATCATCGTCTGCAGCAGCGTGCCCAGCAGCGCGTGTTCGGGCAGGATCTCGAAATCCTCATCCGCGCGCAGCCATTCCACGTCCGCCACGACCAACCCGTTGTCGCGCACGCGCGTGCGCATCACGTGGAAACGCCGGTGGCCGCGCACGCGCAGCGACAGCAGCCCGTCCTCGCCCATGTCGAAGTTCTCGATCCGCGCCTCGACGCCATACGCCGCCGGCGTTGCCGGCCCACCCGCCTCGTCGCCGTCGAGGATCAGGCAGACGCCGAAACCCGTGCTGGCACGTCCGCAATCCCGCACCAAGTCCAGATAGCGCCGCTCGAAGATGCGCAGGTCCATCGCGGCACCGGGCAGCAACACCTTGTGCAGCGGAAACAGCGGAAGCGATTCGTGCGCCATCTCGGCCGCCTTAGCCCTGGAGCGCCGCCAGGAAGCGCCGCGGCGCGCCATCGAAACCGCCGTTCGACATGAACACCACGTGGTCGCCCGGGCGTACCTGCGTCTTCAACGCGGCGATGAGCGCATCGACATCGGGCACGGTGCGTGCATCGCCACGGATGGCGGCGACGATCCTGCCGGCATCCCAGGCGAGTTCCGGACGGTGCAGGAAGACGACCCCGTCCGCGATGTCGAGCGACGGCGCCAGCGCTTCGGCGTGTGCGCCGGAGCGCATCGAATTGCTGCGCGGCTCCATGGCCACCAGGATGCGCGCCTTGCCGACCCGCGCACGCAGGCCCTCGAGCGTGGTATGGATGGCGGTGGGGTGGTGGGCGAAGTCGTCGTAGACGGTGACGCCATCGTGCTGGCCGATCACTTCCAGCCGCCGCTTCACGCTGCGGAACGCCGCCAGTGCCGGCAGCACGGTGGTGATGTCGACGCCGACCGCATGGCAGGCGGCCAGCGCGGCCAGACCGTTGAGCACGTTGTGGCGGCCGAGCATCGGCCAGTGCACCTCGCCGATCTCGACGCCGTTGTGGCGCACCGCGAACGCGCTGCCGTCCTCGCGGATCAGGCGTGCGCTCCACTCCAGCGAGGCGTCGAAGCCGAACCGCTCGACCGGTGTCCAGCAGCCCATCGCCAGCACGTCCGTCAGACGCGCATCCTCGCCGTTGACGATCAGGCGACCACGGCGCGGCACCGTACGCACCAGGTGGTGGAACTGGCGCTGGATCGCGGCCACGTCGGGGAAGATGTCGGCGTGGTCGTATTCCAGGTTGTTGAGGATGGCGACCAGCGGGCGGTAGTGGACGAACTTGCTGCGCTTGTCGAAGAACGCGGTGTCGTACTCGTCCGCTTCGACGACGAACTCGCGGCCGCCGCCGATGCGCGCGGACGCACCGAAGTCCTCGGCCACGCCGCCGATCAGGAAGCCCGGCGAACGGCCCGCTGCGTCCAGCAGGTAGGTCAGGATGCTGGTGGTGGTGGTCTTGCCGTGCGTGCCCGCGACGGCCAGCGTGTCGCGGCCGGGCAGCACGCGTTCGGACAGCCACTGCGCGCCGGAGATGTAGCGCCGCCCCTGGTCCAGCACCGCCTCGACGGCCGGGTTGCCGCGCGACAACGCGTTGCCGATGACGATCTCGTCGCAGTCCGGCGCGATGTTCTGCGGCTGGTAACCCTGCGCCAGCGCAATGCCCAGCGTCTCCAGTTGGGTCGACATGGGCGGGTAGATGGCCTGGTCGCTGCCTTCGACGGCGTGGCCGAGTTCGCGGGCCAGGGCGGCCACGCCGCCCATGAAGGTGCCGGCGATGCCGAGGATGTGGATCTTCAAGACTGCGCTTCCGGAAGGAGTCCGCGAACTTTAGCCGAGCGCGCCCGGTTCGGCACGCGCTGCGCCTGTCGCCGGTTCAGCGCGAGAAGCGCAGCGTCGCCAGATCGACCGGGGCGCCTTCGCCCTTGACGACCAGCGTGTTGCGGCCCGGCGCCAGGACCAGCCCGCGGAAGCCCCGCGCACGATCGACCGCCTGCACCGCCACCCCGTTGAGCACCAGCGAAACGCGCCCCGCGCCGCGACCGTCCAGCGCAAGCCGGTAAGTACCACCGGCACCGGCGTCGAAGGTGTACTTCAGCCATTCACCGCGCTGCAGACCGGCCACGTGCAGGCCGCCTTGTGCATCCCTGCCCAGATCGACACCGTCATTGCGGTAGGTCATCGCCGGGTTCCACACCACCCGCTCGCCGCCGTCGGAGATGTGGTGGTTGGCCGGCGTCAGGTCGTGGTAGGCCACGCCATTGCGGCCCATGTCGAAATCGATGGCGGCGATGGCACCGCCCGTCTCGCCGATCGCGTGCACCTTGAACGGCACCGACTGGTCCGAATGCGGTGCGCGGAACAGCGCATCGATCACGTCCGGATGCGGCACGTTGTTCTCGTGGCGCACGTCCTCGCGGGCGAAGCGCATCAGCGCGGCCTCGGCGTCCTTCGCCGACGGCTTCGGACCCTCGCCCTTCCAGTAGGCCAGCACCCGCCGATAGCCGTCGTTCGGCACCACCTGCAGCGGGTTGTTGTAGCGGATCTTCTTCAACGGCCACCATGCCCAGCCGATGCCTTCGCCTTCCACCAGCGCCACGGTGCGGGCGAACCAGTCGTTGGAGTTTTCGCCCGTCTCGCCCAGCCACAGCGGCATGCGGTGCTTGTCGCGCAGCGCGAGCACGTCGGCGATGCTGTCGCGGGTGGTGACGTTCCAGTACTTGTGGAAGCTGATCATCAGGTTGTCGTCCCACGGGCCGTCGTCCAGCACGCCACGGTAGTTGTTGCCCCAGCAGTTGCCCTCGATGACGATGATGTGGCGTTTGTCCACCTCGCGGATCGCGCGCGTGGTGCGGACCAGCAGGTCCTTCAGCGGCGCGTTGCCATCTTCCTTGCAGCCATTGGTGTCGGCCTTGTCGGCGAAGCCCCAGTTCGGCTCGTTGATGATGTCGTAGGCCGCGATGTAGGGCTCGTCCTTGTAGCGCTGCGCCAGCTCCTTCCACAGCGCCACCATCTTGTCCTGGTGGCGCGGGTCGTCCCACAGCGACGGCTGGGTCGGGTCACGGTCGGCGATGTTGTGGTCGTTGCCCTGCCCGCCGGGCGCGGCGTGCAGGTCGAGGATCAGGTAGAGATCGTTGGCCCTGGCCCAGGCCAGCAGTTCGTCGGTACGGCGGAAGCCTTCCTCCACCCACGTCTGCCGACCGGGCACCCGCTCCTGTTCCACCGGCAGCGTGTACAGCGCGTAGTGCATCGGCAGGCGCACCGAGTTGAAGCCCCAGCGCGCCATCGCATCGATGTCGGCCTTGGTGGTGTGGTTGTCGCGCCATGCCTGGTAGAAGGCGTCGGCCTTCTCCGGTCCGATCAGGTCGGCGATGCGCGCATGGATGCTGCGCTGCGTGCCCACGCCGTCGATGTCCAGCATGTAGCCCTCCTGCAGCATCCAGCCACCCAGGCCCATGCCGCGCAGGATCACCGGCTTGCCGCTGCCATCGACGATCTGCGTGCCCTGCGTGCGCAGGAAATCCTTGGCCATGCATGCCGGGGAAGCAAGCAGTGCCGCCACCAGCACGAGGACGATTCTCTTCATCGAAACAGCTCCGGACATAGGCGCGTACCGGACGTTACAGAGGGCGCCATCAACTCACAATCCGCGCGTGCGGAAAGTGGTAGGTTTCCGCGGCGGTTACGAGAACCGAAGGAGGTGTCCCCCACGCCGTCCCCAGGCAGCCCCAGGTGCGAACCGCGCCACCCGTCCATCCCAGGAGCACCTGCATGCGTCAGATCGTTTCCTTCGCACGTCCCGCCTCGGCCCCGTTCGCTCTCGCCGCCGCGCTCGCCTTGGCCATCGGCCCGGCGATGGCCTCCGAGCCCGATTCCGCACTCGCATCGGCGATGAAGCGCGACCTCGGCCTGTCCGAACAGCAACTCGGCCAGTATCTGAAAGTCGAGCGCCTCACCGCGCAGCAGGAAAGGATCGCGGCGCAGGCCCAGGGCCGCGGGTTCGCCGGCAGCTGGATCGAGCGCTCGCCCTCGGGCGATTTCCGCTGGGTCGTCGCCACCACCTCCGCCAGCGGTCGCGCCGTCGCCGGCGCCGAGACGCGGCAGGTGCGCCACAGCCTCGACGCGTTGGGCAACGCCAAGGCGCGGCTCGACGACGTCCTGGCGCAGGGCGGTCGCGCACCGACCGGCGTCTACGGCTGGTACGTGGACGTGAAGACCAACAGCGTGACGGTCAACGTGGCACCGGGGGCGGACGAGGCGGCGGTGGACTTCGTGGCCCGCAGCGGCGCCGATGCGTCGACCCTGCGCTTCCAGACCATGGCCGATGCGCCGCGTCCGCTGGCCACGTTGCAGGGCGGCAGCGAATATCTGTCCACCACGACCAGCGGCTCCTACTACTGCTCGGTCGGCTTCTCGGTGACGCGCAACGGCGCCAAGGGCTTCGCGACGGCCGGCCACTGCGGCGACGCCGGCGATGGCGCCGCCGTCCTGGTGAGGCGCTCGCTGAGCCGCATCGGCACCTTCCAGGCGTCCAGCTTCCCCAACAACGACATGGCCTGGGTGCAGGTGGATGCGGCACATACGCTGCTGCCCTCGGTCAGCGGCTATGGGGCGGGCGATGTTGCCGTGCGCGGCAGCCTCGAAGCGCCGGTGGGAGCGGCGGTCTGCCGCTCCGGCCGCACCACGGGCTGGAAGTGCGGGGTGATCGAGGCTAAGAACGTCTCGGTCAGCTACGGCGCCGACGGCACGGTGAACGGCACGACCCAGGTGAAGGTCTGCGCCGAAGGTGGCGACTCCGGCGGCTCCTTCATCACCAGCGCCGGCCAGGGCCAGGGCGTGCTGTCCGGCGGCAACTACAGTTGCAAGGGCAAGCAGGCGAAGCTGGCGACCAGCTACTTCCAGCCGCTCAATCCGCTGCTGCAGGCGTACGGGCTGACGCTCTCGACCACGCCCTGACCGCCAACGCATGCGCCAACGAAAACGCCCCGGCAAGCCGGGGCGTTTTCCTGTGCGGATACCGCCGCCGGCCTCAGCCGACCGCCTTCTCCGGCGCGATCGATTCGGTGATGCGGGTGAACACCTCGCCCAGCGAGCCGACGCCGTCGACGACGGTCAGTTCGCCCTGCTGGCGGTAGAAATCGATCACCGGCGCGGTCTGGTCGGTGTAGACCTGCAGGCGCTTGCGCACCGATTCCGGATTGTCGTCGGCACGGCCTTCGGCCTGGGCGCGACCGGCGATACGCTCGACCAGCAGGTCGGTGGGCACGTCCAGTTGCACGGCGAAATCGAACTTCTGGCCCAGCTTGGCCAGCAGCTGGCCCAGCGCGGCGGCCTGCACCAGGTTGCGCGGATAGCCGTCGAGGATGAAGCCGGAACGGGTGTCGTCACGGGACAGACGGTCTTCCAGCATGCCCAGCAGGATGTCGTCGCTGACCAGTTCGCCGCGCGCCATCACTTCCTTGGCCTGCAGGCCCAGCGGGCTGCCGGCCGCCACTTCGGCGCGCAACAGGTCGCCGGTGGAAATATGCGGTACCTGCAGGTAGTCCTTCAGGCGCGCCGCCTGAGTGCCCTTGCCCGACCCGGGTGGGCCCAGTAGAACCAATCGCATGCTGTAACTCCCGAAACTGGAATCCTGCGGGCGGTGGACCGCGCCGGGCGCCGGGCGCCGCGCTGCACCGCGTCATCTGTGTGAAGCTTACCGCATCCCCGCACTCCGGAACGAACCCCACATGGCGTCTGGCACCCTACTTTATGCGCAGTCCGGCGGTGTCACCGCCGTCATCAACGCCTCCGCCTCGGCGGTCATCACCGAAGCGCGTGCCCGCAAAATCAAGGTCTTGGCGGCGCGCAACGGCATCCTCGGCGCGCTGCGCGAGGAGCTGATCGACACCAGCAAGGAGTCGGCCGCCGCCATCCGCGCGCTCGCCCACACGCCGGGCGGCGCCTTCGGCAGCTGCCGCGTCAAACTCAAGTCGCTGGACGCCGACCGGGCCAAGTACGAGCGCCTGCTGGCGGTGCTGAAGGCGCACGACGTGCGCTACTTCCTCTACAACGGCGGCAACGATTCGGCCGACACCGCGTGGAAGGTGTCGCAGCTGGCGCAGGCCTTCGACTACCCGCTGACCTGCATCGGCGTGCCGAAGACGGTGGACAACGATCTCGCGGTCACCGACACCTGCCCCGGCTTCGGCTCGGCGGCCAAGTACACGGCCGTCTCCGTGCGCGAGGCCGCGCTGGACGTGGCCGCGATGGCGGAGACGTCCACCAAGGTCTTCGTCTACGAAGCCATGGGCCGGCACGCCGGCTGGCTGGCCGCGGCCGCCGGCCTGGCCGGACAGACGCGCGACGACGCGCCGCACCTGATCCTGTTCCCCGAGCGCCCGTACGACGAAACCGACTTCCTCGCCCAGGTGAAGAAGACGGTGGACCGCGTGGGCTGGTGCGTGGTGGTGGCCAGCGAAGGCATCCAGTACGCCGACGGCCGTTTCGTCGCCGATGCCGGCGGCGGCAAGGATTCGTTCGGCCACACGCAGCTCGGCGGCGTGGCGTCGTATCTGGCTGGCCGGGTGAAGGACCAGTTGGGCCTGAAGGTGCACTGGACCCTGCCCGACTACCTGCAGCGCTCGGCGCGCCATATCGCGTCGAAGACCGACTGGGAACAAGCGCAGGCAGTCGGCAAGGCGGCGGTGCAGTACGCACTGAAGGGCCAGAACGCGGTGATGCCGGTGATCGTGCGCACGTCCGATGCACCGTTCCGCTGGAAGATCGAGGCGGCGCCGCTGTCGAAGGTCGCCAACCACGAGAAGAAGTTCCCGCCGGGCTTCATCCGCAAGGACGGCTATGGCATCACCGACAAGGCGCGGACGTACCTGCAGCCGCTGATCCGCGGCGAGGCCTATCCGCCCTACGGTACCGACGGTCTGCCGAAGTACGTGGCGCTGAAAAACGTGGCGGTGAAGAAGAAGCTGCCCGCGTGGGAAGGATGATGCGCGCTTGACCCTCCGCATCGTCCGCCTCGGCAGTCCGCGCGTTGGGCACGAAGGCCTGCGCATCGGCACGGTCCGCCGGCCACCTCGCGGCGTTCCGAAGGCCGAGATCGCGTCGCAGGACTGGTACGACGTGTGGTATCCCAATCTGGCGCCCAGTGCGGCGCTGGTGAAGGAGGCGCAGGAAGCCGCCACGCCCAAGGCGTGGGCTGCGTTCGCGAAGAAGTACCGCGCCGAGATGGCCACGCCGGACAATGGCCGCACCCTGGACCTGCTGGCGGCGCTGTCGCATGGCAGCGATTTCTCGGTGGGCTGCTATTGCGAGGAAGAAGCGCATTGCCACCGTTCGGTGCTGCGCGAGGTCCTGGCGGAACGTGGCGCGGCAATCGCGGCGGGGTGACTTCAGGCACCGTCGCGGTGGCGACGGCGGTGCTAGCGTGGATCCATCATCACGCCAAGGGGAACCTCCCATGTTCCGCAAAGTACTCATCGGCATGTTGGCCGCTGCGATCGGCCTTGCCATTGCGGGCGCTGGCTACCGCTTCGGCCAGTACCTGGCGCAGAAGGACAATGCCCACGGCGCAACGACGTCCACCCCTGCGTGAGGCCATACGGGCGGAGGGCGGCGGACAGCGCTAGGCTTGCCGCATGGACAGCCTGCTTGCCGAGCTCACCGCGCTCGAAACCGAACTCCACCATCCCGGCTCACCCTGCACGCGCGAACGCCTGGAGCGCTTGCTGCATCCGGATTTCCATGAAGTCGGCCGCTCGGGCGTGCGCTATACCCGCCAGGGGGTGATCGACTTCCTGGCAACACGCACGCAGGTGCCGAACGTGGTCGCCTGCGACCATCGCATCGACGTGATGGGCCCCGACCTGGCCTTGCTGCACTTCCGTTCGCAGGAACTCGGCGGCGATGGCGCGCCCTTCCACGTCGCGTTGCGTGCATCGGTATGGCGACGCACGGATGCAGGCTGGCAGCTGTCCTATCATCAGGGCACGCCTGCCGCTCTCTAACGACAAGCCTCGCCTTCCACATCCAGCCTGGCCGCGAACAGGGTCAGCGACGGCGCCTGCGCAGCGGCTCCCGCCTGCTGCTTCGCGTCCTGCAGGTAGATGCGCGACTGGCCCTGGCCATCCAGCGGCGGCGGCGTCGCGCTGCCGGGTTTGCGCCACACGCGCACGACGGCCTGCTGAGAAGGACACGCCGCGTTCGGCACGCGGATAACGTCGTTGAGCTTCCATCCTGCCGCGACGGAAGGCTTCGCCTTGTCGAAGTCGACGAAGCGCGCGCGCGGCTGGCACTGCGGGCTGGTGCGCACCGGTGCGTAGCGATAGGGCTGCGCCGCATCACCCGTGAAGGCGCCTTCCAGGCGTGCGCAGGCCTCGGGGATCTGCCGCAGCGTGTGCACGGCGCCGACCGCCTGTGGTGCCGCGGCGGGACGCGCGATCTCGGGCTTCGGATCGGCGGCCCATGCCGGCGCCGCGATGGCCAGACAGGCGGCAAGCAATGGACGTGCGACGGTCGGACGCATGGCAACTCCTTGAAACGGATACGAAAACAGCATCGGGGCGGCAAGGCTGGCATGGAATGCCTGAACCGGTCCGTCACCGCTGGCGGCATGCAGCGCATCCGGTCATACTCGGGCCAGCTCCAGGGATGTCTGAACAAGGGTTTCGTGCTGCAGTCCATCGCAGCGGTCGAGTGCGCTCAATCGTTCAACAGGCTCCACCGGGATTGGGTTGCGTGTTCAAGCGTTCTGCTGGACGACATCCATCAACCTTGGGAGGGGTCATGCTGGAACAACACGGTTTGACGCTGGCGCTGATCTGCGCCGGCGTGGCGATCATCTACGGCATCGTCGCGGCACGCTGGATCCTGAAACAGCCCGCGGGCAACGCCCGCATGCAGGAAATCGCGGCGGCCGTGCAGGAAGGCGCCAGCGCCTACCTCAACCGCCAGTACACCACCATCGGCATCGCCGGCCTGGTGCTGCTGGTGCTGATCGGCTTCTTCGTCTCATGGGCCAGCGCCATCGGCTTCCTGATCGGCGCGGTGCTGTCCGGCGCCGCCGGCTACATCGGCATGAACGTCTCGGTACGCGCCAACGTGCGCACGGCCGAGGCCGCCAGCAAGGGCATGAGCGCGGCGATGGACGTGGCCTTCAAGGGCGGCGCCATCACCGGCATGCTGGTGGTCGGCCTGGGCCTGCTGGGCGTGGCCGGCTACTTCGCGGTGCTCCACCTGCACCTCGGCTACACCGAAGCCGACGCGCTGCACGCGCTGGTCGGCCTGGCGTTCGGCTCGTCGCTGATCTCGATCTTCGCGCGGCTGGGCGGCGGCATCTTCACCAAGGGCGCCGACGTCGGCGCCGACCTGGTGGGCAAGGTGGAAGCGGGCATTCCCGAGGACGATCCGCGCAACCCGGCGGTGATCGCCGACAACGTGGGCGACAACGTCGGCGACTGCGCCGGCATGGCGGCCGACCTGTTCGAGACGTACGCAGTCACCATCATCGCCACCATGCTGCTGGGCAGTCTGATGGTCGCGCAGGCCGGCGAACATGCGGTGCTGTATCCGCTGGTGCTCGGCGGCGTGTCGATCATCGCCTCGATCGTCGGCGCGATGTTCGTCAAGGTGAAGGCCGGCGGCTCGATCATGGGCGCGCTGTACAAGGGCGTGATCGTCTCGGCGGTGCTGGCGGCGATCGCGTTCTATCCGATCACCACGCAACTGATGGCGGACTCGTCGTACGGCGCATTGAACCTGTACTTCTGCGCACTGGTCGGGCTGGTGCTGACCGGCGTGATCGTGTGGATCACCGAGTACTACACCGGCACCCAGTACGCGCCGGTCAAGCACGTCGCCGCCGCCTCCACGACCGGCCACGGCACCAACATCATCGCGGGCCTGGGCGTGTCGATGCGATCCACGGCGTGGCCGGTGGTCGCGGTGTGCATCGCGATCCTCGGCGCGTACGCGCTGGGCGGCCTGTACGGCATCGCCATCGCCGCCACGGCCATGCTGTCGATGGCCGGCATGATCGTGGCGCTGGATGCCTACGGCCCGATCACCGACAACGCGGGTGGCATCGCGGAGATGGCGGAACTGCCGCCCGAGATCCGCGCCATCACCGATCCGCTGGATGCCGTCGGCAACACCACCAAGGCGGTGACCAAGGGCTATGCGATCGGGTCGGCCGCACTCGCCGCGCTGGTACTGTTCGCCGACTACACGCACAACCTGCAGACCGCGCATCCGGGCACGATCTTCACCTTCGACCTGTCCAACCACCTGGTGATCGTCGGCCTGCTGATCGGCGGCCTGATCCCCTACCTGTTCGGCGCGATGGCGATGGAAGCCGTGGGCCGCGCGGCGGGCAGCGTGGTGGAGGAAGTGCGCCGCCAGTTCCGCGAGATTCCCGGCATCATGGCCGGCACTGCCAAGCCGGATTACAGCCGGGCGGTCGACATGCTGACCAAGTCGGCGATCAAGGAAATGATCGTGCCCTCGCTGCTGCCGGTGGTCGTGCCGATCGTCGTCGGCCTGCTGCTCGGGCCGCAGGCGCTGGGGGGTCTGCTGATCGGCACCATCGTCACGGGCCTGTTCGTCGCCATCTCGATGACCACCGGCGGCGGCGCGTGGGACAACGCCAAGAAGTACATCGAGGACGGCCACCATGGCGGCAAGGGCAGCGAGGCGCACAAGGCCGCGGTGACCGGCGACACCGTCGGCGACCCCTACAAGGACACCGCCGGCCCGGCGATCAACCCGCTGATCAAGATCATCAACATCGTCGCCCTGCTGCTGGTGCCGGTGCTGCCAGTCAACGGCTGGCTGGGCGGGGTCGCAGCACCCGCCGTCGCCGCCCATGCCGCGCCGATGACGACCGGTGAGCTGGTGGCAGGACGCAGCGCGCGCATCCTGTTCGACAGCGGCTCGGCCGTGGTGCCGGCTGATACCAGCGTGCGCCTGTCCGGCGTGCTGGGCACGCTGGGCACCGATCCCGCCACCCAGGTCCGCGTCTCCGGCTTCCACGACGCCAGCGGCGATGCCGCCGCCAACGAAGCGCTGGCGAAGCAGCGCGCCGAAGCCATCCAGCAATGGCTGGTGGTCAACGGCGTGGCGATCGAGCGCATCACGCTGGACAAGCCGGCGCAGACCACCGGCAGCGGCGACGCCGACGAGGCGCGGCGCGTGGATGTGCGGGTGGAGTAGGCCTTCGTCTCGATGCGCAACGAAGAAGGGCGGCCAGTGGCCGCCCTTCTTCTATCCCATGTGGGAGCGACGTAAGTCGCGACCGCACGCCATAAGATGCTTCAGACCGGCGATCGACACGGATCAATGCGAAAAGAACGGATCAGGGCAAGACGCTTGATCGGCGTCCATCTGCATTGATCCGTTCTGATCGGGTGGTCGAGCTCGCGACTTACGTCGCTCCCACCACAGCCAGCCCCGCTGCGAATCACGACGTCGGCTGCAGCGCCACCACGCGCACGTCGACGTCCTTGCAGGCCTCGTCCTTGCAGATGCCGTTCACCCAGGCTTCGCCGTTGCCGAACATCACGCCCTTGTAGTTGACCATCAGCTGCGAGTACTTCTGCCGCTTGATCGCCTCGGCGATGGCCGGCGTCATGATGCGGTCGTACTCGCGCACGAAGGTATCGGCGTCGGCGACCTTCAGCGGCTGTCCGTCGCGGACGGTGGCGAACGGGTAGTCCACCAGCGCGGCCACGGCGGCGGCATCGTTCGTCACCACGGCTTTCTGGAGCTGGCGGATCACCGCCTCGTAGCGGGCATGGTCGCCGAGCACCTCGTCGATGGCCTGGTTGACCGCGCGCGGATCATCGACGGCCTCGGCCACGGACGACGCCGGTGCCGGCGCAGCGGCTGCGTCCTGCGTTGCCTCCACAGGCGCGGCGCCGGCCGAGGGCGCGGCAGGATCGGGAGCGGCAGGGGTGCAGGCCACAAGCCATAGCACCGCGACAGCGGCGATCGGTGTCTTCATCGTGCGGATTCCTGGTCAGGTGGAGAGGCGGCGCGGCAGCCATTCCCTGGCGACAACCCAACTCCGGCGATGCGGGCCCATCCTAGCCAGCCCGGCGCACGATTGCGTTCGGGAATCGTTAGGGACGATCGTCATCCCGGCGCAGGCCGGGACCCAGTGACGTGTGCGGATCAGTGGGTATGCGCGAAAGACGCTGGGTTCCGGCGTTCGCCGGGATGACGGCCTTTTGAGGAGCCGCCATTTCCTTCGTATCGACTCAACTCAACACATCCGCCAACACCTTCCGACCGACCGCAGCGGCCGCCTCGACTTCCGGCGTCGCCTCGGCGGCCGCGCGCGCCTCGGCCTGCTGCTTCAGGTACACCGGGCAGTGCTCCATCATGTAGTCGACGTCGAAGGTCATCCGCTCGACCAGGAAATCGACGAACGCGCGCACCTTCGGGGACTGCACGTGGCCGCGCGGGAACACCGCGTTGAACTCGTACTCCGGTCCGGTCCAGCCGGCGAGCACGCGTTGCAGGTGTCCCTGCTCCAGGTAGGGCTTGACCATGACGTCGGCGCCCAGCATCAGGCCTTCGCCGCACAGCAGCGCGCCCTTCAGCGCGGCGGGATCGTTGGCGACCAGGATGGGATTGATCGGATAGTCGTGTTCGCCACTGGCATCGCTCAATGCCATGGCCCAGGCGTTGCCGCGACGGTTCTTCGGCATGGCCAGCACGCGATGGTGCTGCAGGTCGTCCGGATGCAGGGGCTCGCCGTAGCGCGCCAGATATTTCGGGCTGGCGTAGACCTGCGTGCGCAGCGTGGTGAGCCGGCGGGCCACCAGGTTGGAATCCGGCAGGCTGCCGATGCGCAACGCCACGTCGATCTCGCCGGAGATCAGGTCGAGCGTGTCGTTGGCGAGCAGCATCTCCACGCGGATCTCGGGGTATTGGGCATGGAACTCGCCGAGCAGCGGCGAGATCTTGTCGATCCCGATGGAATACGGCGCGGTGAAGCGCAGCCAGCCACGCGGGCCGGCATGCAGCTGGCTGACCGCGCTCGCCGCTTCGTTCAACTCGCGCGCGATGCGCTGGCAGTGTTCGTAGTAGACGTTGCCGGCCTCGGTCAGGCCGAGTTTGCGCGTGGTCCGGTGCAGCAACTGCGCACCCAGGCGCGTCTCCAGTTCCTGCACCTTGCGGCTGACGGTGGTCTTGGGCAGGCGCAGCACGTTGGCGGCGGCAATGAAGCTGCCCTGCTCCACCACCTTGACGAAGATCAGGGTGTCGTTGAGATCGTGGCTCATCGTGGGGACTCCGGTAGGCAAAGGGGACATTGGCCCGCTGACGGGATGATTATTCCCCTAAATCAGGACTAATCAAGTCCTCATTGGAGGCGTAACGTGACACCCATCGTCCTCCACCGGGTACCGCCCCCATGCTGTTCGCCCGCCTCTTCCAGTCGCTGGAGCATCGCGAAGATACCTCGGAATCCCCCTACCCTCGGGCTTTCCGGCGCGAGAAAAGCCTTTTGTTACAGGACATTTCCGGGCATGTCGCTGCGCCGCGCTCGCAGCGTGGCGGCGTGATGGGCGGTGGCCGCCGGATCGGCAA
Source organism: Pseudoxanthomonas sp. Root65 (assembly GCF_001427635.1). Lineage (NCBI taxonomy): Bacteria > Pseudomonadati > Pseudomonadota > Gammaproteobacteria > Lysobacterales > Lysobacteraceae > Pseudoxanthomonas > Pseudoxanthomonas sp. Root65. The sequence goes on along the minus strand of NZ_LMHA01000001.1, from coordinate 1,939,369 downwards.
GCTGATGTCGACATCCGGGATTATCCCGACAACGGGAGGATTCATCCCATGAGCGGGACACTTGCCCGACGCATTCCGACAAACGGCATGGGCGGGGGCCCGGACCGCCACGCAGCGCCCGCCCTGCGCCTGGGCACGTGCCGCGCATTCGTGGCCCCGACGTCCGACGGCGCGCAGGATCAGGCAAGCGCCCAGCAGGATCCGGATATCGCGCGCACCGCGCCGGTCGCCAGACTGCTGCCCATGCCTGCTTCCCTTCCCCATGCCGTCCTTCGCTGGCTGCGTGCCGCCGCCCGCTCGCTGACCGAACGCCTCCGCGGGCCGGCCGATCCGTCGCTTTCCTCCCCCGCGACGGGTCGGTCCGCCATGCGCCTGCCGTTCGCCGTTCCGCGTGCCGGCTTCCGCGAATTCACCCTGCCGCGCCACCTGGCCGACGGCGGCGCGCTGCGCCTGCGGGTGAAGTCGGCCGGTGTCAGCACGCGCATCGGCTCGCTGCCGAGACGGGGCACGCCGTGAGCACGAAGAAGGACACGCTGACCCCCGGTGCACTGGTGCTGGGCGCGAGCGGCAACGTCGGCTTCGGCGTGGTCGGTGCACTGCTGGAAGCCGGCTGCCCGGTGCTGGCCGTCGGTCGCGACGGTCCGCGCATGAGCGCACTGGCCGAACACTTCGAAGACGAGCCCGGACTGGAACTGCTGTACTCGCCGTGCATCCACGACGACCGCGACGCCGCGCGCCTGGCCGAGGACGTGCGCGAGCGCGGACGCCCCCTGCGTGCCGTGTTCGCCAGCATCGGCACGCCGCTGCAGGCCGGCCGCCTGCTGGACCGGCCGGCGTCGTTCCTGCTGGAAAAGCTGGAAGCGGACCTCATCCCGCACCTCGCCGCCGCACGCCACCTGCTGCCGCTGCTGTCCGAAAGCCAGACCGCCGCGAACTATGTACTGATCGGCGGCCCGTATGCGGAGCGCGGCTGGTCGGGCTACGGGCACGCTTCGGTCACCGGCGCCGCCATGCGCATGCTGACGCAGGTGCTGCACGAGGAAGCACAGACGCTGGGCGTGCGCGTGCAGCTGCTGTCGGTCGACAAGCCGGTATGCACGCCGGAGAACGCGATCAACGCCTGCGCGGAGTGGCCCAACGCGCTGGCCGTCGGACGCAGCGCGGTGGCCCTGTTGTCGCGCAACGGCCGGGCGGCGCAGTCGATCGTCACCTGGTCCGCGCACGATGCCAAGCCGCCGGAGAACACCCTGGCGCGCGACTTCGAGGAAGCGCTGTGGGCCGTCGCCGGCGCCAAGCGCAATGGCCGCACCTCCGCCTGACTGTCACGCCCTCACGCATGCCGCCGTCCCTGCTCCGCTATCGACCTTCCGCTTGACCTCAACCTGACTTCAGGTCGCACCCTTCCCGCCCGCTCCTCCTCTCCCCCAAGAGACCACCACCCATGAACATTCATCCCACGTCTTCTCCGCGTTCGCGGCGCCTGCTGGCGCTCGGCGCGTTCAGCGTCCTCGCCATCGCCGTGCTGGCGGGTTGCAGCGGCCAGGCCGCCGAACACGGCGCGCCGCCGCCGCCGGAGGTCTCCGTCGCCGCCGTGCCGGTCAAGTCGATCAGCCAGTGGGACGAGTTCAGCGGCCGCGTCGAAGCCATCGAACACGTCGACCTGCGCCCGCGCGTGTCCGGCTACATCGACCGCGTCGTCTACACCGAAGGCCAGGAAGTGAAGAAGGGCGACGTGCTGTTCACCATCGACGCGCGCAGCTACCGCGCCGAGCTGGCGCGCGCGCAGGCCGAACTGGCACGCGCCCGCACCCAGGCCGACCTGGGCCGCAGCGAGGCCGCGCGCGCCAAGCGCCTGGCGGAGATGCAGGCCCTGTCCACCGAAGAGTACGAACAGCGCCGCGCCAACGCCGACCAGGCGCAGGCCAACGTCGCCGCCGCACAGGCCGCCCTGGAAACCGCCCGCCTCAACTTGGAATGGACCCAGGTGCGCGCGCCGATCGACGGCCGCGCCGGCCGCGCGCTGGTCACCGCCGGCAACCTGGTCAGCGCCGGCGATGCCGCCAGCGTGCTGACCACCGTGGTGTCGCTGGACAAGGTTCACGTGCACTTCGACGCCGACGAACGCGCCTTCCTGCGCTACGCCGAAATGGCCCGCAAGGGCGAGCGCCCGAGCGAACGCGACGGCAAGGTACCGGTGCAGGTGGCGCTGGCCGACGAGAGCGACTTCCCGCACACCGGCGTGGTCGACTTCCTCGACAACCAGGTGGACCGCAGCACCGGCACCATCCGTGCGCGCGCCCTGCTCGACAACGCCGACCGCGCATTCACCCCGGGCCTCTATGCCCGCGTGCGTCTGCTCGGCAGCGGCGAGTTCAAGGCCGCGCTGGTCGACGACAAGGCCGTGCTGACCGACCAGGACCGCAAGTACGTCTACGTGGTCGACAAGGAAGGCAAGGCGCAGCGTCGCGACGTGAAGGTCGGCCGGATGGCCGATGGCCTGCGCATCGTCGAGCAGGGCCTGGCGGCCGGCGACAAGGTCATCGTCAGTGGCGTGCAGAAGGTCTTCTTCCCCGGCATGCCGGTGCAGGCCAAGGCCGTGGCGATGGGCGCAGCCGATGCGCCGGCCGCTGCGGTCGCCATGAAGTAGACAGCGTCGTTCCCGCCTTCGCGGGAATGACGGCAGGGGATGCACGCGATCCGATTCGATCGCTGCATCCCGCGGCATCCAATGCCAGACAACGATTCCCACCACGGTCCAACCGGACGGTGGTCAGCCCATTGCATCTTTCCTGCAGGAAATCCACCCATGGACTTCTCCCGTTTCTTCATCGACCGGCCGATCTTCGCCGCGGTGCTGTCGATCGTGATCTTCGCCGCCGGCCTGATCTCGATCCCGCTGCTGCCGATCGGCGAATACCCCGAAGTGGTGCCGCCCTCGGTGGTCGTGCGCACCGTCTACCCCGGCGCCAACCCCAAGGTGATCGCCGAAACCGTCGCCACCCCGCTGGAAGAAGCCATCAACGGCGTGGAGGACATGATGTACGTCAAGTCCGTCGCCGGCTCCGATGGCGTGCTGTCGCTGACGGTGACCTTCAAGCCGGGCACCGATCCCGACGAAGCCGCCGTGCGCGTGCAGAACCGCGTGGCGCAGGCGCAGGCGCGCCTGCCCGAGGACGTGCGCCGGCAAGGCGTCACCACCCAGAAGCAGTCGCCGGTGTTCCTGATGGTCGTGCACCTGACCTCGAAGGACGGCAAATACGATTCGCTGTACCTTCGCAACTACATGCGCCTGCACGTCAAGGATGAGCTGGCGCGCATCCAGGGCGTGGGCGATGCGCAGCAGTTCGGTGGCGGCGACTACGCGATGCGCCTGTGGCTGGACCCCGACAAGGTGGCCGCGCGCGGCATGACGGCCGGCGACGTACTGCGCGCCGTGCGCGAGCAGAACGTGCAGGTCTCGGCCGGCCAGCTCGGTGCCGAGCCGATGCCGAACGGCAGCGACTTCCTGCTGCCGATCAACGCCAAGGGCCGGCTCGAAACCACCGAGGAATTCGGCAACATCGTGCTGAAGAGCGGCGCCGACGGCGAAATCGTCCGGCTGGCCGACGTGGCCCGCATCGAACTGGCGGCCGGCGATTACACCCTGCGCGCGCGTTTGGACGGCAAGAACGCGTCGGCGATCGGCATCTTCCAGGCGCCCGGCGCCAATGCGCTGGAGATCCGCGACGCGGTGGTCGCCAAGATGGACGAGATCCGCCCGACGTTGCCGCCGGGCGTGGAGATCCAGTCGATCTACGACACCACCATCTTCGTCCGCGACTCCATCAAGTCCGTCGTCATGACGCTGCTGGAAGCCACGCTGCTGGTGGTGCTGGTGGTGATCCTGTTCCTGCAGACCTGGCGCGCCTCGATCATTCCGCTGCTGGCGGTGCCCGTCTCGGTGGTCGGCACGTTCGCCGTGCTGTACGTGCTGGGCTACTCGATCAACACCTTGACCCTGTTCGGCCTGGTGCTGGCCATCGGCATCGTGGTCGACGACGCCATCGTGGTGGTGGAGAACGTCGAGCGCCACATCGAACTCGGCGCCACGCCGCTGGAAGCGGCCCACCTGGCGATGAAGGAAGTGTCCGGTCCGATCATCGCCATCGCACTGGTGCTGTGTGCGGTGTTCGTGCCGATGGCGTTCCTGACCGGCGTCACCGGCCAGTTCTACAAGCAGTTCGCCGTCACCATCGCCATCTCCACGGTGATCTCGGCGATCAACTCGCTGACCCTGTCGCCGGCGCTGGCGGCCAAGCTGCTGAAGTCGCACCATGCGCCGAAGGACGGCCCGTCGCGGCTGATCGACCGCCTGTTCGGCTGGCTGTTCCGCCCGTTCAACCGCTTCTTCAACCGCAGCTCGCAGCGTTACGAAGGCGCAGTGTCGCGCGCCCTCGGCAAGCGCGGTGCGGTGTTCGTGGTCTACATGGTGCTGCTGGTCGGCGCGGGCCTGATGTTCAAGGCGGTACCGGCAGGCTTCATTCCCGTGCAGGACAAGCTGTACGTGATCGCCGGCGTGAAGATGCCGGAAGGCGCCTCGATCGAACGCACCGATACCGTGCTCAAGAAGATGGCGGCGCTGGCCAACGAAGTGGACGGCGTCGCCAGCGAGATCGCGTTCCCGGGCCTCAATCCGCTGCAGTTCACCAACACCCCCAACAACGGCGTGATCTTCTTCACCCTCGATCCCTTCGGTGAGCGCTCGCGCTCGGCCGAGGAAATCACCGCCGAACTCAACCAGAAGTTCTCCACCATCCAGGAAGGCTTCACCTTCGCCTTCATGCCGCCGCCCATCCAGGGCCTGGGCAATGGTTCCGGCTGGTCGCTCTTCATCGAGGACCGTACCCGCCTGGGCTATGGCGAACTGCAGAACGCCGTGCAGGCCTTCCAGGGCGCGGCATCGCAGACGCCGGGCCTCGGCTTCCCGATCAGCAGTTACCAGGCCAACGTGCCGCAGCTGGATGCCGAGGTCGACCGGGTGAAGGCGAAGGCACAGGGCGTGCCACTGACCGAGTTGTTCGACACGCTGCAGACCTACCTGGGCTCGGCCTACGTCAACGACTTCAACATGTTCGGCCGTACCTGGCAGGTGATCGCCCAGGCCGACGGTCCGTTCCGCGACAACGTCGAGGACATCGCCAACCTGCGTACCCGCAACGGTAACGGCGAGATGGTGCCGATCGGCAGCATGGTCAGCGTCAAGCAGACCTACGGCCCGGACCCGGTGATCCGCTTCAACGGGTATCCGGCCGCGGACCTGCTGGGCGACGCCGATCCGCGCGTGCTGTCCTCCGGCGAAGCGATGGCGAAGGTCACCGAGCTGGCGCAGCAGGTGTTGCCCACCGGCATGGGCATCGGCTGGAGCGATCTCAGCTACCAGCAGATGACGCAGGGCGGCGCGGCGCTGGTGGTGTTCCCGCTGGCCGTGCTGCTGGCCTTCCTGGTGCTGGCCGCACTGTACGAAAGCTGGACGCTGCCGCTGGCGGTGATCCTGATCGTGCCGATGACGCTGCTGTCCGCCCTGTTCGGCGTGTGGCTGGCCGGTGGCGACAACAACGTGTTCGTACAGGTGGGCCTGGTGGTGCTGATGGGCCTGGCGTGCAAGAACGCCATCCTGATCGTCGAGTTCGCCCGCGAGCTGGAGATGCAGGGCAAGGGCATCGTGGAATCAGCACTGGAATCCTGTCGCCTGCGCCTGCGTCCGATCATCATGACGTCGGTGGCGTTCATCGCCGGCACGGTCCCGCTGGTGCTGTCCAGCGGCGCCGGCGCCGAGGTGCGCTCCATCACGGGCATCACCGTGTTCGCCGGCATGCTGGGCGTCACCCTGTTCGGCCTGTTCCTGACCCCGGTGTTCTACGTGGCGCTGCGCAAGCTGGCCAACCGACCGCTGGTCTCCCACGCGCCGGCGGCGGACGCCGCGCAGGCGCACCATTGAATTCCCTTTCCTAATCCAACGAGGTCATGCCATGAACGTTTCTTCCAAGATCGCCCTGGTCACCGGTGCCACCCGCGGCATCGGTCGCGAAACCGTGCGCCAGCTGGCCGAAGCCGGCGTGCACACGCTGCTCGCCGGCCGCAACCGCGAGAAGGCCGTCGAAGCCGCGCTGGACCTGCAGTCGCAGGGCCTGCCGGTCGAGGCCATTGCGCTCGACGTCACCGACTCGGCCAGCATCGCCGCCGCGGTCAAGGAGGTCGAGCAGCGCCACGGCAGGCTCGACATCCTGGTCAACAACGCCGGCATCATGGTCGACGACGGCACCAAGGGCGTCGCCGGCCAGTCGCTCGATACCTGGCGCACGACGTTCGATACCAATGTGTTCGGCCTGATCGAAACCACCCAGGCCTTCCTGCCGCTGCTGCGCAAGTCCGACGCCGGCCGCATCGTCAACGTGTCCAGCCTGCTGGGCTCGCTGTCCGAACACCAGAACCCGGCATCCTTCATCTACGGGTTCAAGGGCATCCCGGCGTACAACGTGTCCAAGAGCGCGGTCAACGCGTGGACCATCCACCTGGCGCACGAGCTGAAGGACACCGGTATCAAGGTCAACACCATCCATCCGGGTTACGTGCAGACCGACATGAACAAGGCCGGCGACCAGCAGAACGGCGAGCTGTCCGTGCCGGATGGCGCGCGCACCAGCGTGCAGCTGGCGCTGATCGGCAACGACGGCCCCACCGGCGGCTACTACTACTTCGACCAGGTGCTGCCATGGTGATCCGTTCGCTCGTCATCGGCGTGGCGACCGCGCTGCTTGCCGGCTGCGTGACCGTGGGACCCGACTACGCGACGCCGCAGACCGCGCCGGTCACGCTGCAGCAGGCCAGTGCCGTCGACTACGTGGCCGACCATCCGGTCGCCACGTGGTGGAGCCAGTTCGACGATCCGGTGCTCGACCAGCTGGTGCGCGAAGCTCTGCTCGCCAACCACGACGTGCGCATCGCGGTGTCGCGCGTCAACGAGGCCCGCGCGGTGTTCTCCGAACGCCGGCTGGACCTGGCGCCGCACGTCACGATGGGCGTGGAAGGCACGCGCACCAAGCAGCCGGTCGAAGGCCAGGGCCGCGTGGAGACGGACAGCTATTCCGCCGGCTTCGACGCCGCTTGGGAGCTGGACCTGTTCGGCCGCGTGCGGCGCAATGCCGAAGCCGCACACGCCGACCTGCAGGCGCAGCGCAACGATCTGCAGGCCATGCAGGTGACGGTGGCCGCGGAAGTGGCGCGCAACTATTTCGAGTTGCGCGGTACGCAGAAGCGGCTGGACGTGGCGCGTCGCATCCTGCAGACGCTGGGCGAAACGCAGCGCCTGACCGAGTCGCGCTTCGACCTGGGCGCCGGCAGCCAGCTGGACGTGCAGAGCAGCCTGGCCCGTGTACGCGCGGTGGAAGCCGAGGTGCCGCTGCTGGAGGCGGTCGAAGGCCAGTCGCGCCATCGCTTGGCCGTGCTGGTCGGCCAGCGGCCCGGCGAGCTGGACACCCTGCTCGCCCCGCGCGAGGCCCCGGCCTTCGCCAAGGCCCTGCCGATCGGCGACACCACCGAACTGCTGCGCCAGCGCCCGGACGTGCGCGCGGCCGAGCGTCGCCTGGCCGCGGCCACTGCGCGCGTCGGCGTGGCGACCGCGGACCTGTTCCCGCGCGTGAGTCTGCGCGGCTTCATCGGCTTCCTGTCCGGCGGCTGGGGCAATCTGGTCAACGGCGACAACCGCGCCTGGCAGGTCACGCCCTCGATCAGCTGGGCCGCGTTCGACATGGGCAGCGTGCGTGCGCGCCTGCGTGCAAGCGAAGCGCAGGCCGACGGCGTGGCCGCGCAATACGAGCAGGCCGTGCTCGGCGCGCTGGAGGAAACGGAAAACGCACTGCTGTCCTATGCCAAGCAGCAGGCCCAGCTGAAACTCCGGCTGGAACAATCCGTTGCCGCGCGCCGCGCGGCAGAGCTGGCCGAAGTCCGGTATCGTGCCGGCTCTTCGGACTTCCTCACCCTGCTCGACGCGCAACGCACGCAGCTGGCGGCGGACGATGCGCTCGCGCAGGCCGAGGCCGGTGTCAATGTCGGTGTCGTGGCGATCTACAAATCGCTGGGAGGCTGGGGCGAACAGGACGTGGCGCCCGCCCTGGCGGCGCTGCCCTGAGCCTGCATCATCACGTCGTCTTGCCGATAACCCCTTGCATGCTGCGCCCACGGGCGCAGCCCATCCCCTGATCGAGTGTCATCCGTGCCTGCTGGACATCCTCTTCCGACCCACGCCTCCTCTCTTTTCCTGTTTTCCCGCGCGGCGCCCCGATGGCTGCTGGGTGCGCTGCTGGCCATCGCCTGCACACCCGCCGTCGCCGCCGAACCGCGCACCGCGTGGTACGTGCAGGGCGGCGTGGCCGAAGACGCGCAGTCGCTGACCGTCGGTGCCAGCCGCGACTGGCGCTGGGAGAAGCAGTACCGCTACGGCCACGTCAGCGGCCAGTGGCAGGGCGAAGTCGGCCGCTGGCACAGCGACAGCGAAAACAGCACCCAGCTGGGCGTGACGCCCGCGCTGCGCTGGCGTCCCAACGGCTGGAGCGAGGGCTGGTTCGTCGAGGGCGGGATCGGCGTCAACGTGATCTTCCCCAAGTACGACACGCGGAAGAAAGAGTTCAGCACCACCTTCAACTTCGGCGACCACATCGCGCTGGGCAAGCGCTTCGGCAACGACGACCAGCACGAATGGTCGCTGCGCTTCCAGCACTTCTCCAACGCCCGCATCAAGCGGCCGAATCCTGGCGAGAATTTCCTGCAGTTCCGCTATACGCACCGGCTGTAAGCCGTGCCTGTGGGATGGGGTGCGGAATGTCGGACGTGGAATATGGAGTTTTCAATGTGGGAGCGACGTAAGTCGCGATCAAGTTAGATCGGTGTCCCCGCAGCATGGCTGGGCAGTCGATCGCGACTCACGTCGCTCCCACACCTGCTATTCCAACACGTGTTGTTCCAGCACCTGTTGGTTAGCGCAGCTCTTCCTTCCCCTTCTCTTCGGCCTGTCAGTGTTGAGCGCTACCGCAGCGGCGCCGCCATCACCAGCGGCTCCAAGTCGTAGCCCATGGCCTCGGCCTTCGCCTTCAACTGCTCGAACAGGGCACGGTCCATCGTCGGTTCGCGCGACAGGATCCACAGGTAGTCGCGACCGGGCTCGCCCACCATCGCCCACTGGTAATCGGGATCCAGCGCGATTACCCAGTAGTCGGCCCACACCATCGGCGCCCACGACAACCAGTCGGGAGCGAAGCGCACTTCCAGTCGGCCGGGATGGCCTTCGACCGGTCGGGCGACCCCTTCCGACTGGTCCAGGCTACCGTCCTTGGTGCGGCAGGCATTGAGCACACCGATGGCGCCGCCGGGACCATCGAGGCTGTAGCGCGCGGTGATGTCGCCCACGCACTGGCGCTGGAAGAACATCGGCAGGTGCGCGATCTCATGCCATTGACCGGCATAGCGCGAAAGCTCCAGGTCGGGCACGGACGTGACCGGATCGGCCGCATGGGCCACGAGCGCGCTGGCACCCAGCGCGGCGGCGAGCGTCAGGCGGATCGCAAGGGAGGGACGTGTCATGGGTTCACTCGGTTACGGTGGCGGCATGCCGCACGCCTACGTCAATGAAAAAGAAGCGGATGCATCCTTCGCTGGGATGCACCCGCTCCGTGCCACACTTCCGGCTGAGGCTTACTTGGTGGTGAGGGTCAGGCCAGCGGCCTCGACGCTCTTCACGCCCTTGATCTGCTTGGCGACCATCACGGCCTTGTCCTTCTGCGCTTTGTTGTCCACGGCGCCCGACAGGGTCACCACGCCATCGACGGTCTCCACCTTGATGTCCAGGCCGGAGACGTTCTCGGTGGCCAGCAGATCGGCCTTGACCTTGGTGGTGATCCAGGTGTCGGTCACCGGCTGGTTGGAATCGTTCTGCGCATTCTCTTCCGGCTCGTTCGGCGGGTTGGCGGCCATCACGTGCGAGGCGGAGAACAGCAACGCGGTCGACAGGGCGGCGGCGAGCAGCGAGCGGGTACGTACATGGGTCATGATCGTTCTCCTGATGTGGTGTTGGCCGAGTGTCTGCGTCGCTTCGTACAACACGCGTGAAAACACACGCCAGTGAAACCGCGCCGTTCAGCCCGGCGTCGCGGGACATTCATGCATGTGCACAGGGAGTCAACGCGGCGCTTCCCTTACCATGGACGCCTGCCCTCGGACATCTCGCGCATGGATAATCCGCTCAAGGTCGCTCTCGTCGGCTACGGCTTCGTCGGCAAGGTCTTCCACGCACCGTTGATCCAGGCCACGCCGGGATTGACGCTGCACACCGTGGTATCACGCGATGCCGGCAAGGTGCGGGCCGACTGGCCGACAGTGACGGTCGTGCCTGACGCACACGCGGCGTTCGCCGATCCGGCCGTGGATATGGTCGTCATCGCATCACCGAACGACACGCATGCGCCGCTGGCGATCGCCGCGCTGGGCCAGGGCAAGCATGTGGTGGTGGACAAGCCATTCACGCTGACACTGAGCGAATCGCGCGAGGTGGTGGCCACCGCGTCACGGGCCGGACGCGTGGTCAGCGTGTTCCAGAACCGGCGCTGGGATGCGGACTTCCTCACCGTCCGCCGGTTGATAGAAGAAGGCGCGCTGGGCCGCGTCGCGGAATTCCATTCGCACTTCGATCGATTCCGTCCGATCGTGCAGGACCGCTGGCGCGAGCGCGACGAGCCCGGTGGCGGACTGTGGTACGACCTCGGCCCGCACCTGCTGGACCAGGCGCTGCAGCTTTTCGGCGCTCCCCTGGCAATCAACGCCGACATCGCGCGAATGCGCGACAGTGCGCGGGCGGCGGACTACGTCGACGTGACCCTGCGCTACCCGCACCACCGCGCCGTCCTGCATGCGTCCACGCTGGTCGCGGGCAACGGCCTGCGCTTCGCCGTGCATGGCACCCGGGGCAGTTACCTCAAGCACGGACTGGATGCGCAGGAAGACCAGCTGCGTGCCGGCGTCGTACCGGGCGCGCCCGGCTGGGGCGTCGATCCGCGCGCGGGCGAAATGGTGCTGGACCGCGATGGCCGCCTCGTCACCAAGATCGCCAGCGCCGAAGCCGGCGACTACCGCCGCTACTACGCCGGCCTCCGCGACGCGATCCTGCACGGCACCGCGCCGCCCGTCACGCCGCAGCAGGCGCTCGACGTGATGCAGCTGATCGAGCTCGGTCTGCAGAGCAGCGCGGAGCGTCGGGAGATTGCGCTGGAGTGAAACACCACGGTAGAGACCGGCGTGGGAGCGACGTAAGTCGCGAAGCCTTTTCTCCACGCACCGTCCATGCCTGCAACGTCGTGTTCCGGCGTGCCCGCACGTTGACGCTGCAGCGGTGGTTCATCGCGACTTACGTCGCTCCCACAGTGATCCTGCCGCCTCAGGCCATGGCTCGCCCGCGATACGTCCGGTACTGCGCCATCGCCAGCATGGCCATGTCTTCGTGGGTGTCGCCGTAGGCATGGATGGCGACATAGGCCTGCGGATCGCACAACGCGCGGATGCGGCGCACCTTCTCCTCGCCCACGCATTGCGCACCGGCATAGCCGGTAATGCGTCCGCCGCGCTCGGCCAGTACCGAACACGCGAGTTCCAGGCCCTGCGCGGCGCACCACGGCGCCAGGTAGACATCCAGCCCGCCGGACACCACGACGATGCGGTCGCCGCGTTCGCGATGCCATGCCAGCTTCTCCATCGCCTCGGGCCGCAGCAGGCCCGGCAGCACCTCGCGCGCGAAGGCGTCGCCCTGCGCCCGCAGACGCGTGGCCTGCACGCCGCGCAATCCCACCTGCACGATGCTGGCCCGTGTCGGATTGCCCGCCACCCAGCCGCGCCGGTAGCCGAACACCACCGGCGCCAGCAACGCACCGCCCACCAGCAGGCGCCAGCGCGGCACCGCGTAGCGCATGAAGTCCGGGAAGGTCTCGTGCGTAGTCAGCGTGCCGTCGAAGTCGAACAGCGCGAGGTCGGGCACGTGCGCGCGCTCACTCGGCCGCAGCCGGTGCCTGCTCCATTTCCTCGGCGATCATCTTCTGCATGGCGGGCATCATCGCGCCCATCCGCGCCTGCACCGCCTGCATGGTGTTCTGCATCACCAGCGGCATCTTGTCGACGACGGCCTGGCCGGCCGGCGTGCGGTAGAAGGCGAGCATGCCCTGGATCTCGTCCTCGCTGAACGACTTGCCGTAGATGTCGACATACATCGGCGCCATCACGTCCCAGCCCATCTCCTGCTTCATCAGGGCGGTCATGCGGGTGCTGAAGCGCTGCATGCGGGCTTCCTGCCCCGGCGTCATCTCATCACCGAAGGCCTGCCGCATCGAACCGGCATACATCGATTCCATCTGCCCGTAGACCTGCTCGAGCATGGCGCGCGCGCGGGTCACCTCCAGCAGTTCGCGGATCGAAGCTTCGCTGGCAGGTGCGGCGGCCGCATGGAAGACCGGCGACGCGAGGACGAGCAGCAGGCACACCATCCACTTCTTCATGTGATGCTCCTTGAGGGCGAACGGAAATGAGGGAACACGGGGATCAGAGGCTGCGCAGGATCTCGGCGCGCTGGCGCGCATGCTCGGCGGTGGTGATGCTGCCCTGGGCCAGCAGCGTGTCCAGGCGCTGCAGGCGGGCTTCCACGGTGGGCGCCGGTGTCGCGGCTGCGCGCGAACGGCGAATCAGGAACCACGCCAGCCCGCCGATGGCGAGGACCGGCAGGACGAAGAACAGGAACAGGATGATCCAGTGCCAGAGGCTGATGCCGCCCATGCGTGTGCTTCCCTGCAAGCGCCATCGGGCGCGATGACCCGATTCTAGCCTTGCCGCCCGATGGCGGCGACCGCCTCAGCGCTCCCCATCGAGCAGGCGCGCGCCCGGCCCCTCCTCGCCCAGTGCGTCCCAGGGATTGCGCAGCGGGCAGGCTTTCAATGACAGGCAACCGCAGCCGATGCAGCCGTCGAGCTGGTCGCGCAGGCGGATAAGGCTGGCGATGCGCGCATCGAGCGCGGCGTGCCAGCGCGCCGAGAGCTTCTTCCAGTCGGCGGCAGTGGGCGTGCGGTTCTCCGGCAGCGACGACAGCGCGGACTGGATTTCCGCCAGCGGAATGCCGGTGCGCTGCGCCACCTTGATGACGGCGACACGGCGCAGCACGTCGCGCGCATAGCGGCGCTGGTTGCCGGCGTTGCGCCAACTGTGGATCAGCCCCCTGGCCTCGTAGAAGTGCAGCGTGGAGATGGCGACGCCCGCGCGTGCGGCCACCTGGCCGACGGTGAGCTCTGTTTCGATGGGAGGATGCTGTTTTCCTGGCATGGCGGGTTGACCTCAAGAATGCTTGAGGTTCTACCCTGCCCTCCCGTTTCCCCGCAAGACCGGCCCATGCCCGCTCCCCTGCACCTGGCGCTGCTGTACGGCAGCACCCGCGAAGGCCGCTTCTGCGACACCGTCGCCGATTGGCTGCGCACGCAGCTCGAGCTGCGCCGCGACTTCGTCGTCGATGCGGTCGATCCCGCCCTGCTCGACCTGCCGTCCCGCCATGGCGGCGCACCGAGCGCTGACCTGGTGAATCTGCAACAACGCGTCTGGCGCGCCGACGCCTTCGTGGTGGTGGTGCCGGAGTACAATCACGGCTATCCGGCGGCGCTCAAATTCGTGATCGATTCGGTCCAGGCCCACTGGCAGGCCAAACCGGTCGCGTTCGTCGCCTATGGGGGCCACAGCGGCGGCGTTCGCGCGGCGGAACAGTTGCGGCAGGTGTTCTCCGGGCTGCATGCGGTACCTGTACGCGATGGCGTGTACTTCACGCAGGCATGGGACCGGTTCGACGTCGCCGGCAGGCCGCGTGAAGGCGATGCCAGCGCACGCGCCGCGCACCGCATGCTGGACCAGCTCGCCTGGTACGGCCACGCGCTCCGCCAGGCGCGCGCGGCCTGGCCCTATCCCGCCGGCTGAGCCGGTACGTTTTCCCCCGGCGCGCCGATGCGCGCCCACGATGGACCGACCCGATGTTCCGATTCTTCGAAACCCGCATCAATCCGTACCCGAAAGGCGAGCCCAGCACGCCGCCCCGCAAGCTGCTGCCGTTCCTGCTGCACTATTCGCGGCCGCTGCTGCCGTGGCTGATCGCCATGTCGGTGCTGACCGGCGTGATCTCCGCGCTGGAGATCACCTTCTTCGACTACATGGGCCAGCTGGTCGACTGGATGGGCAGCACCGGGCGCGAGAGCTTCCTGCAGGTGCACGGGGAGAAGCTGCTGTGGATGGGTGTGCTGGTGCTGGTGGCCTACCCGCTGCTGGTGCTGGTGCAGTCGCTGGTCATCCACCAGACCATCTTCGGCAACTACCCGATGATCGCCCGCTGGCTGTCGCACCGTTACCTGCTGCGGCAGAGCGTGGGCTTCTTCCAGGACGAGTTCGCCGGCCGCATCTCGCAGAAGGTCATGCAGACCGCGTTGTCGATCCGCGAGACGGTGATGAAGCTGATGGACGTGTTCGTCTACGTCGTCGTCTACTTCGTCGGCACCGTGGTGCTGGTGGCGCAGGCCGACGTGTGGCTGGTGCTGCCGCTGGTCGTCTGGCTGGTCAGCTACCTGCTGCTGGTGTTCCACTTCGTGCCGCGCCTGCAGAAGGTCTCGATGGCGCAGTCGGATGCGCGTGCGCAGATGACCGGGCGCATCGTCGACAGCTACACCAACATCCAGACCATCAAGCTGTTCGCCCATACCATGCGCGAGCAGGACTATGCGCGTGGCGCCATGGACGAATTCATGGTCACCGTGCACGCGCAGATGCGGCTGGTCACCCAGCTGACCGTCAGCCTGCACACCCTAAACGCGTTCCTGCTGGCCAGCGTGGCCGGCGTGGCGATCTGGGCATGGCTGCAGTCGTCGATCTCGATGGGCGCGATCGCCGTCGCCATCGCGCTGGTGATGCGCATCCGCTCGATGTCGGACTGGATCCTGTGGGAAGTGGCGGGCCTGTTCGAGAACATCGGCACGGTCGAGGACGGCATGGGCACGCTGGCCCAGCCGCTGGCGATCGCCGATGCGAAGGGGGCTAAGGACCTGGAGGTCGCCCAAGGCGAGATCCGCTTCGACCACGTGAAGTTCCACTATGGCCGCGAGGCCAAGGTGATCGACGACCTGTCGCTGGTCATCAAGCCGGGCGAGAAGCTCGGCATCGTCGGCCGCTCCGGCGCCGGCAAGTCCACGCTGGTGAACCTGCTGCTGCGCTTCTACGACGTGGAAGGCGGGCGCATCCTGATCGACGGCCAGGACGTGGCGCACGTCACCCAGGAATCGCTGCGCCGGAACATCGGCATGGTCACCCAGGACACCTCGCTGCTGCACCGTTCGATCCGCGACAACATCCGCTACGGCCGTCCGGACGCCACCGAGGAAGAGCTGCTGCAGGCATCCGAGCGCGCGCATGCGGACGAGTTCATCCGCGGGCTGACCGATGCCAAGGGCCGCAGCGGCTACGACACCCAGGTGGGCGAGCGCGGCGTGAAGCTGTCCGGCGGGCAGCGCCAACGCGTGGCGATCGCCCGCGTGCTGTTGAAGGATGCGCCGATCCTGGTACTGGACGAGGCGACCTCGGCGCTGGATTCGGAAGTCGAAGCCGCCATCCAGGAGCAGTTGTATGCGCTGATGGAAGGCAAGACCGTCATCGCCATCGCCCACCGCCTGTCCACCATCGCCGTGCTCGACCGGTTGATCGTGATGGATGGCGGCCGCGTGATCGAAAGCGGCAGTCACGAGCAGCTGCTGCAGCAGGACGGCCTGTACGCCGCCCTATGGCGCCGGCAGTCGGGGGGGTTCATCGGGGTGGATGTGGAGGACGTCGAGGCGTGAATCGAACCGGTGAGGTAGGGTGGGCCTTGGCCCACCGTCGCCATGCCGGAACTTCACCGGACAACCTGCGTCACGATGAGGGTGGGCCGAGGCCCACCCTACGAGTTTCCTTCGCTCAAGCGAATCTCACGCCAACCAGCCGCGCGCCTTCGCCTTGCTCGCGTACTGCCACAGGAACAGTGCGATCAGCACCAGTACGGCCGGCATCACCAGGCCGGCCGGACCGTAGGCGGTCCAGGCGGGCGTGAGCGCGAAGGCGCCGATGATCTGCACCAGCAGCGCCAGCAGCGACACCAGCAACAGCGGGGTTGCCCAGCGCTTTTTCGCCAGCAGTCCCACGCTGCCCAGCACGCCGGCGAACACCGCGACCGCGAACACGATGTTGATCCAGCCCGGCGTGCCTTCGTAGACCGCGCGTTGCGCCTCGGGCAGCGAGGCCAGCCGTTCGGCGGACATGCTGACCTGCAGGTACCAGAACGCCACGCCGATCAGGTTCCAGACCAGCGCGAACACCGCGATGATCCAGTAGGCCAGCGAGCCTTTGGCCGTCGTTGTCGTTGTCGTCATCTTCTTCCCTCCCCAGGGCCGGTTGGTGGACCGGGGGCAGCATAGCGGCGCCGGCCGCGATACGGCCGTTACAGTCGATGCCGCAGCTCAGGCGTCGTCCTGGCCCCACGCCGCCACGTCCACCGTGCCGTCGTCGTCCACGCTCACCCGCACTTCGATCGGCCGGCAGCAGACATGGCAGTCCTCGATGTACTGCTGGTCGCCCGCCGAATCGTCCACCACCAGCGTGATGGTTTCGCCGCAGTACGGGCAGGCGATGTCGGCGGAGGGAAGATGCGGCATCAGGACGAGCCCAGCACGGTGACCGTGGCGATGCGGTCCAGCCACAGGTAATGCACGACGTTGGGCCGCTTGCTGTCGTCGATGCGCACGACGGCATTGAAGCCTTCGTGGCCGTCGGCATCCCGGAACACCTGCACGGTCGGGCGCGCAGGCACGGTGCCCGTGATCGAACCACCGTCGGCCAGCTGGATCTCCACGCTCACCTCGTCGGGCAGCTGCTGTATCAAGGCCTCCATGCGGGCGATGTCGGCCTGCCGCGTGTAAAGGTGCTGGGGTGCTTCCGTCATGGTCCACTCCCACGCGATAGGTGGCGCACCGTAGCGCCTTCGCAGTAAACGGCCGTGAACATTCAGCGCAACAGCCGCAGCACGTCCTCGGCCGCCGCCTCGGACGAGGCCGGATTCTGCCCGGTCACCAGCGTCCCATCGACCACCACATGCGACTGCCACAGCGCGCCACGCTCGTAATGGGCGCCGTTCTTCTTCAGCGCGTCTTCCAGCGAGAACGGCACCACATCGGTCAGGCCGACCGCCGCCTCCTCTTCATTGGAAAAGCCGGTCACGCGCTTGTCCTTCACCAATGGCTCGCCGAGCGAACTGCGGGTGTGACGGAACACCGCCGGCCCGTGGCAGACCGCCGCCACCGGCTTGCCGGCGGAGAAGGTCTGTTCGATCAGCCGGATGGAATCGGCATCCTCGGCCAGATCCCACATCGGGCCGTGTCCGCCGGGATAGAAGACCGCATCGAACTCGTCGTCCACCACGTCCTTCAGCCGCTGCGTCGCCGCCAGGGCGGCCAGCGCGTCGGCATCCGCGTTGAAGCGCACCGTGGCGGCGGTCTGCGCATCGGGCGCGTCGCTCTTCGGGTCCAGCGGGGGCTGCCCGCCCTTCGGCGAGGCCAGCACCAGCTCCGCGCCCGCGTCCCTGAACACGTAGTACGGCGCGGCGAATTCCTCCAGCCAGAAGCCGGTCTTGTGCCCGGTGTCGCCCAGGCGGTCATGCGACGTCAGCACCATCAGGATCTTCATGGGGGTTTCCTCTCGTGGAAGCCGCCACCCTAGCGACGACGGCGATAAGACCGGGTGATCAGTCCGCTTTCTTCACCGCATGGCCGCCGAACTCGTTGCGCATCGCCGACAGCAGCTTGTCGGTGTAGGCATCGTGTTCGCGCGAGCGCAGGCGTTCGAGCAGGGACAGCGTGATGACCGGCGCGGACACGTCCAGGTCGATCGCCTCGGCCACGGTCCAGCGACCTTCGCCCGAATCGGACACGTACGGCGCAATGCCGGCCATCGTCGGATTCTTCTTCAGCGCATCCGCGGTGAGGTCCAGCAGCCACGAGCGCACCACGCTGCCGTGCCGCCAGATCTCCGCCAGCGCGCCCAGGTCGAAGTCCATCGCCGTCTTCTTCTGCAGGATCGCGAAGCCCTCGGCATAGGCCTGCATCATTCCGTACTCGATGCCGTTGTGGATCATCTTGGCGAAGTGGCCCGCGCCGCTCGGTCCCACGCGTCCCCAGCCGGTGTCCGGCGTGGGCGCGAGCGTGGCGAACACGGGCCGCAGCAGGTCCACCGCCGCCGCATCGCCGCCGATCATCAGGCTGTAGCCCTCGGCCAGTCCCCACACGCCGCCGCTGGTGCCGCAGTCGAGGTAATGGATACCGGCGTCGCCGAGCGCGGTGGCGCGCCGCTGGCTGTCCTTGTAGTTGGAATTGCCGCCGTCGATGACGATGTCGCCGGCGGTGAGCAGCGGACGCAGCTGCGCCAGCGTGTCGTCGACGATCTGCCCGGCCGGCACCATCAGCCACACCACACGCGGTGTCGGCAAGGCGGACACGGCGTTCTGCAGGCTCGCGTGTGGCACGATGCCGCGCGCTTCGGCCTGCTGGCGGGCGGGCTCACCCGGATCGTAACCGCGCACGGCATGGCCGCCGCGTACCAACCGCTCGGCCATGTTGGCGCCCATGCGCCCGAGTCCGATCATCGCTAGTTCCATGTGTACTCCGTGGGTTGAACAGAAAGAAAAGGATGCGTCATGCCGCCGTCAGCCACGCGCGCAACACGGCGGCGGTTTCCTGCGGCACTTCCATCGGCGGCAGGTGGCCGCAGCGCGCGAACACGTGCAGCCGTGCGCCCGGGATGCGTTCGTGCATCAGATGGGTCTCCTCGGGCAGCGTCATGCGGTCGTCCTCGCCCACCCCCAGCAGCGTGGGGACGGCGATGGTGGGCAGCAGCGGCTCCGAATCCGGGCGATCGATGATGGCGCGTTGCTGGCGCACGAAAGCCGGCAGGCCCACCCGCTGCGCCATGGCCATCACGTCCTCGCCGACCACGTCGTCCACGCGGCTCTCGTGTACCAGTTGCGGCAGCAGCTTGCGGGTGACGCCCACGAAGCGGCCGGCTTCGGCCAGCATCAGGCCCGCCTGCCGCACCAGCTGGCGCTTGGGGGGATCGCGTCGCGCACTGGTGTCCAGCAACGCCAGCCGCGCCACCCGCTGCGGGGCCTGGCGCAGGATCTCGAACGCCACGTAGCCGCCCATCGACAGCGCCGCCAGCGCGAACACCGGCGGCGCCGACGCCAGCACGCGCGCGGCCATGCCGGCGACGCTGTCGTCGCGGGTCAGGTCGGCATGGTGAATGGGCGCCAGGTCGGCCAGCGCGTGGGCGGGCTCGCGCCAGAGGCGCTCGTCGCACAGCAGGCCGGGCAGCAGGAGCAGGGGGAGCGATGCCATGGCGCTTAGTGTAGTGGCCGCGCCCCGGACTGACCGCCGATCGCCACCCACGGTCCGTTCCACATCCGCAACACACCTCGCTGCGTATGCTGCGCATCCCCCTTCCACACACCGCACCCATGCACGTCCTGCTCACCGGTGGCACCGGCTTCATCGGCCACGCCCTCTGCGACCACCTGTTGCAGGGCGGCCACACGCTGACGGTGCTGACCCGTGATCCCGCCCAGGCCCGCGCGCGCCTGCCGTCCTCCGTGCGCCCGCTCGCCACACTCGACGAAGCACGCGATGTGGAAGCCGTGGTGAACCTGGCCGGCGAACCCCTGATGGCGGGCCGATGGAATGCAACGCGCAAGGCGGCCTTCCGCAGCTCCCGGTTGGCCACCACGCAGGCGCTGATCGCCTGGATGGCCCGGCAGTCGGTGCGCCCGCGCGTGCTGGTGTCCGGCTCGGCCATCGGCTACTACGGGCCGCGCGACGACGAGGCGCTGGACGAATCCGCGGCCCCCGGCGACGACTTCGCCGCCCAGCTGTGCCGCGACTGGGAAACCGAGGCGATGCGGGCCGAAGCCCTGGACGTGCGCACCTGCCGCGTGCGCATCGGCATCGTGCTGCACCCCGACGGCGGCGCGCTGGCGAAGATGCTGCCGCCGTTCCGGCTGGGCGCCGGCGGGCCGATGGGCGACGGCCACCAGTGGATGAGCTGGATCCACCGCCACGACCTGGTACGGATGATCGCCTGGCTGCTGGAAAGCGACCGTACCGGCGGCGCCTACAACGGCACCGCGCCCGACCCCGTCACCAACCGCGACTTCGCCCGCACGCTGGGCAAGGCCCTCCATCGCCCCGCCGTGCTGCCGACGCCCGCGTTCGCGCTGAAGGCCGGCTTCGGCGAAATGGCGCAGCTGCTGCTCACTGGCCAGCGCGTGCTGCCGGCGCATGCGCTGGCGGAGGGGTTCGCGTTCCGTTTCCCGACGCTGGAAAGCGCGCTGGCGGATCTGTTGCACGGCTGACGGGGTTGCCTGCGCGCCCTCCGGCGGAACGACAAGGGACCTTTTTCGGCCTCGCGACACCCGCAGTGTGGGAAGAACGGACCTTTTCCGGTCTCGCGAGACCGTTAGTGTCAGAAGAGCGGCTGGTTTTCGCCAAGGCGGGCATTCCCGCTCCGCGATGCCGGGATTCTGCGGTGCTCCATCCCGGCCTACGCTCCGTGGCACCTTCGGCGTCTGCGCCTGCGGACAGCCCGTGCCCTCGGCATCGCCTGCGGGTACGCCGTTGGCGCCGTGGCGGCGCTAGCATCGGTGCATGGATGTCGCCGCGCTCAAACGCCATTGCCGTTCCCTGCCGGGCAGCGCTGAAACGCTGCATGGCGCGCCCGCCAACATCCTGGTGTACGACGTGGGCGGCAAGCGCTTCGCCTATTTCAAGACCAGCGAGCCGGAGCGCTGGCGTTTCAGCGTCAAGGTCGCGCCGGAACGTTTCCTGGAGCTGACCGACCAGCCCGGCATCAAGCCGGCGCGCTGGCTGGGGCACCACCGCTGGGTCACGGTGGTGGACGTGTCGGCGATGCCGGCCGTCGAGCTGAAGCCCTTGGTCGCCTGGTCCTACGACTACGCCTGGAACCGGTTGACCGGGCGCCAGCGCGCAGCGATCCGGGACGAGGCATCGGGCGCAGGCGTTCCCGTCCGCTGAGCCGCCCCGCTGCCGAATGAAACCCCGTCGCACGCCGTGTCGATTCCGCCCCTGCCGGCTCGTCGCCTGCAGCAAGAGCACCCGCACGCCGCTTCGCGGCATTCCACCATCACCCACTCAAGGAGCACGACATGAATGTCAATCCCTACCTGATCCTCAACGGCGACTGCGAAGCCGCCTTCACCTTCTATGCCAAGGCCACCGGCGGCGAGCTGGGGCCGCTGATGCGCTTCGAGGGCACCGAAGGCTGCGAGGACATGCCGGCCGAGTACAAGCAGAAGATCATGCATACGCACGTGATATTCGGGCAGACGGTGCTGATGGGCTCGGACAACCATCCGGCGCATCCCTACGACGGCGTGAAGGGATGCTCGGTGTCGCTGTCGGTGGACAGCATCGCCGACGCGGAACGGATCTTCACCGCGCTGTCCGAGGGCGGCCAGGTGACCATGCCGCTGACGCAGACGTTCTGGGCCGTGCGCTTCGGCATGCTGGTCGACACGTTCGGCGTGCCGTGGATGATCAACTGCGAGAAGGATGCGTGATGCCCGGGCGGAGACATCGTGCACGCGAGGGCTCCCCTGTTCGCTGCGCTGCGACTTTCACCGGTCGCAGCGCCATGGTGTGATGCGCGGCATGTCGACGTCCCCCACCCATCGCGCGATCGATGCCGTCTGGCGCATCGAATCGGCGCGCGTTATCGCCGGCCTGGCACGCATGCTGCGCGACCTGGACCTGGCCGAGGAACTGGCGCAGGACGCGCTGGTCGCTGCCTTGGAGACCTGGCCCCGTGACGGCGTGCCGGACAATCCGGGGGCCTGGCTGATGACCACCGCCAAGCGCCGCGCGATCGACCGTCTGCGCCGGCTGCAGTTGCTCGACCGCAAGCACGAGGAACTGGCACGGGAACTGGAGGACGTGCAGGAAGACCGCCGCGCGCGCGACGAGGACGCGCTGGACCACGACATCGACGACGACCTGCTGCGGCTGGTGTTCGTGTCGTGCCATCCGGTGCTGTCGATGGACGCACGCGTCGCGTTGACGCTGCGCCTGCTGTGCGGCCTAGCGACGGACGAGATCGCGCGCGCGTTCCTGACCTCCGAGCCCACCGTCGCGCAACGCATCGTGCGCGCCAAGCGCACCCTGGCAGAGGCCGACGTGGCCTTCGAGGTCCCGCGCGGCGACGAACTGCAGGAGCGCCTGGCGTCGGTGCTGGGCGTGGTCTACCTGGTGTTCAACGAAGGCTATTCGGCCACCAGTGGCGATGACTGGACACGTCCGGCGCTGTGCGAGGAGGCGCTCCGCCTGGGACGCGTGCTGGCCGCGCTGGCCCCGCGCGAACCGGAAGTGCACGGCCTGATCGCGCTGATGGAAATCCAGGCCTCGCGCCTGCATGCCCGTCTGGGCAAGGACGGTGCGCCGGTGCTGTTGCTGGAGCAGGATCGCAGCCGCTGGGATCGCCTGCTGATCCAGCGCGGACTGGAGGCGCTGTCGCGCGCCGAACGGCTGGGCGGCGCGTTCGGCCCCTATGCCCTGCAGGCCGCCATCGCCGCCTGCCATGCCCGCGCCACTACCGCCGAAGCGACGGACTGGACCCGCATCGCGACGCTGTACGCCGCGCTGGCACAGATCGCGCCATCGCCGGTGGTGGAGCTCAACCGCGCGGTCGCGGTGTCGATGGCCACCGGCCCGGCCAGTGCTCTGCCGCTGGTCGATCGCCTGCTCGACGAGCCGGCGATGAAGCAGTACCACCTGCTGCCCAGCGTGCGCGGCGACCTGCTGTTCAAGCTGGAGCGTCGCGAGGAAGCGCGTGCCGAGTTCGAGCGCGCGGCAGCGCTGACCCGCAACGCACGCGAACAGGCGCTGCTGCTGGCGCGTGCGCGCGACTGCGTTACCGACTGATCCGGCACGCGCCCGCGGCGCGCACGCCGCCCGCTCAGTCGGCCGGGCCCAGATAGTCCAGCTTGCCCAGAGGCACGCCGTTGTGGCGCAGGATCGCGTGCGCCGTGGCGGCGTGGAAGAACAGGTTGGGCAACACGAAACCGAGCAGGTAGCCGCGGCCGTCGAAGTTCAGGTCGCCGCGCGCGCGCGCGGAGAGGGTGACGGCGCGCGTCTCGCTGCCGGCGAGCGCCGCGTCGTCGAACGTGCCAAGGTAGGCGGCCACCGCCTCCAGGCGCGCGTACAACTCGTCGAAGGTGGTTTCGACATCCTCGAAACGGGGGGATTCCACGCCGGCCAGTCGCGCGGCACCGAACTTGGCGGTGTCGGTCGCAATCTGCACCTGCCGCACCAGCGGCAGCATGTCCGGATACAGGCGCGACTGCAGCAGCACGGTGGACTCGTAGCCTTGCGCACGCGCATGCGCTTCTCCCTTCTCGAGCGCATGGCGCAGGTTCCGCAACGCACGGAGGAAGACGGGGACGGAGATTTCGTACATCGATAGAACAGCGCTCATGGGCAGGATCACCGGACTCGGGGACGAGGAGCATAGTCCGGCCCCGGCACGCTGATTAGCCGTCCGCGACGGGAGAGTGCATCCCGCCGCAGGCCGTGATGGTCCGCGCCCGCTTCGCGCGCCTGCGCTAGCATCGTCGCCTCGCCCTGGAGCCCGCCATGCCCGACTGGACCGATTTCCTCCGTGATGTGCCCGACTTCCCCAGGCCCGGCATCGTGTTCAAGGACATCACGCCGGTGCTGGCGGACGCCTCCGCCTTCGCCGGGGCGATCACGGCGATGGCGCAACCCTGGCGACACACGTCCATCGACGCGGTGGTGGGCGTGGAGGCGCGCGGATTCATCCTGGGTGCCGCGCTGGCACGTGAGCTCGGCGTGGGTTTCGTGCCGGTGCGCAAACCCGGCAAGCTGCCTGGTGCCACGCTGTCGCTGGACTACGGACTGGAATACGGCCGCGACCGGCTGGAAATCCACGTCGATGCGATGCGCGCCGGCGCGCGCGTCATCGTGGTGGACGATGTGCTGGCGACCGGCGGCACGCTGAAGGCGGCCGTGCAGCTGGTCGAGCAGCAGGGCGCGGTGGTCGTCGGTACGGGCGTGCTGGTGGAACTCGGCTTCCTGGGCGCGCGCGCCGCCTGGGACCACGGCGCACCGTTGCACGCCACAGTGGTCTACTGACGCTTCCTAGCAGCGCCAGTGGGCCGGATCACTCGGCGACGCGGGTGACGTAGGCGCCGGTGGCGATGATCTGGAAGGTGTCGTTGTCGATGCGGCGCACGTGGCTGCCGTCTTCCAGCACGTAAGCGGGCGCCCGTCGGGTGTCGTGAGGGGAAGCAGCGGCGTCATCGCCGCGATGGAGCTGGATGCGGCAGCGACGGCCGGAGGCGTCCTGCGCCATGAAGACATGGGTCGTCATGAGTAGTTCCTCGTATGAAGAGAGGACGCACGAGGATAGGCCTCCGCGTGTTAAGCGTGTGCAAGCCGCGCGCCTGTGATTGCTGGGGCGGTATGCACAAAAACGAGGGGGAGGCATTGCACCTCCCCCTCTGGCGCCATAGCGCGAAGCCGGCCATGTGTCGGGCATGGACGGCCATGGGTGCGCTCCAATGGGGTTGGAGCGGCCCACCTAGCCGCCGACGGGGGAACGCCGACGGATAGACAGATGCGGGGAATGTGCGGCGGCCAGCGTGGTCCGCCGCCGATCATCCCCGCGTGTTCAACGAAAATCTTCCTATCCCTATTCGCATCGCGATACGGGATACAGGACATCATTCAGGAGGCGCGCATCGCCCGGCTGAGATGCTTGGTGTTGTTGCGGTGCAGGTAGCGCTGGATCAACGCATGCAGGTCGAGGGCGCGCTGGTCCTGCTTGTCGAAATGCGCCAGCACCTGGTTCCAGTTGCCATCCTGTGCCCAGCGGATGAAACGCACGTAGATGCCATGCCAGGAACCGAAATCGCGCGGCAGGTCCGACCAGTAGGCGCCGGTCTGTGCGACCCACAGCACGGCCTCGATGAAGCGGCGCGCGTTGCCGCCATGGCGGGCGCGGGCGCCCACGCGGCCGGGCAGCGCATGCATCAGCTGCTTCCATTCCTCGGCGGTGAGCCGCTGCATGATCGGCCACTGGCTGATGGCACGTGGCCCGATCCCCTGCGGCAGGTTCCACTGGGCCGGCAAGCCCTCCATGCCCGGGATTTCAGGGGACGCAGGGTCCTTGTCGCGTACGGGATCGGCCGCGCCTTCATGCTCCATGTGCCGACCTCCGCTGGACCGCCGTGATGTTTCCGCTTCTCACCGGCCTCCGCGCCGGAGCCACCGCACAACCGACCTTCTTCAAACTCCGCATGACATCCTCTTGTGGATCCTGCTCTTCGATACACTGCCGTCCGTTCACCTCGCCCGTGCGCCTCCTGCGTTCCCGCGACGGCGCCGTGAAGCCGCTATTACGGCTTGCATGACGGTCGCGGACGGGTCGAATATGTAAGGAACGAGATCGTGACAGTGGGCACATTCCGGACATGAGGGACCAGCGAGACAGCGGCGAAGCACAGCCCGGCGCAACGCCCATGCCCGGAGCGCTGGATGTCGCCGCGATCCCGCCGCCGGATCCGGACTCCGTCACCCAGTTGCTCGGCGAGGTCGAGAAGGGGCAGCCCGGCGCCTGGAACCGCATTTACGCGCTGCTGTACCGGGACCTCCACCAGATCGCCCGCTCGCAGATCCGCCAGCAGCGGCGCGGCCATGTGCGTTCGCCCACGTCGTTGATCAGCGAAACCTGGCTCAAGCTGGCGAGCGCCGACTTCAGTGTGGAAAACCGCGCGCATCTGGTGGCGCTGGTCGCGCGCGCCATGCGCTTCGTGTTGCTGGACGAGGTACGGCGCGCGCTCGCCGAGAAACGTGGCGAGGGCATGGACCTGCTGCCGCTGGATGAAACCACCGAACCGGGCCAGAGCCCGCGGCTGGAACAGCTGCTGATCCTGGACCAGGCCCTGAACGATCTGGCCAACCTGGATGCCCGCCTGGCGCAGGTGGTGGAGATGCGCTACTTCGGCGGCCTGAGCGAACTCGAGATCGCCGGCGTGCTCAAGGTGACCGAACGCACCGTGCGCCGCGACTGGCGAAAGGCCCGCGCGTTCCTGTTCAGCCACCTCGGTGACGGCGAGTTGCCCGACCCGCTCTGAGTCGCGCCGCCATTTCCGGGCGATGACGCGTCCGGAAATGCCATCGGGAACCGAAAGCTCCTGATGTGCGCGAACACTACGCCCGCCTCCCATGCCCCCGGCCCGCCTTCGGCGACTTGCCGCGACGGGCGTGGGGAAGGCGCCGGACGATGGCCACGGGGCGCGAATGAAGCAGGCCCGGGCCCTGGCGATGTTCCTGTTCGACACCTACTCCGAGATGGTGGACGAGGATCAGGCCTCGGCCCTGGCGACCCTGCAGACGGTCGATCCGACCGTCCATGACGCCCTGGTCCAGTTGCTGGTCGCCGACGCGCTGGCACATGACCTCGACGTACCGCCCTGGCTCGGTGTGGCAACCCCTGCCCTGGCCGGTGAAGACACGGCGCAGGACACCCCGGCCCCGCCGGACGACGGCTGCCGCTGACCCGGCGTCAGGGACCCTCCGAACAACGCGGCTGTTGTTCGTCATTCAGACCTTCCTTGCAGCGGCGCCCCTGCTGGCGCCACCGGATGCGCAGGCCCGGCATCCGAGCCTGCCCGCACCTACCGCACTGTGCCGGCCATCGCATTCCGTATCACATTCAGGAAGGCACTCGATCACTGTCCCGTGCTGAATGTGACGCCGGCGCACGGAACTGCGACGGCGTTAGCAGCCGCCGCCCCCGGCGGTCTCGCTAGCATGGTGGCCCGCCCCCACCGTCCGTCCATGGAGTGCAGATGACGACCCACGCCGCCGCCGCTTTCGCCGGCCTCTGGCAGCTGTTGCCCGAGCAGTGCGACTACCAGCTCGGGCACGCGCCCCGGCGTGGGCATTACCGGCTCGCCTGCGCCGACGATGGCGCGCTGTCGATCGCGTCCGAATGGTTCGGCAGGAACGGCAAGCGCCACCAGGCGGCGTTCGATGGCCGCGCCGACGGCGTGCCGTACCCGTACCACGACACGCCGCACGCCGACGCCCTGAGCTTCGAGTCGGTGTCACCCACGCAGCTGCACTCCACCACCTGGCATGACGGCCAGGAAGTGCAATGGTCCGAACGCGAACTGATCGACGCGGACACGCTGGTCATCCGCATGCGTGGCCACCTCAGCGATGGCCGCAGCTACACCAACGTCGGCGTGTTCCGCCGGCAGGACAGCTGACCCACGCGCTTGGGCGCGAAAAAAAGGGCGCCCCGGGGCGCCCTTTTCGTTTCGCTGCCGGGCCGGTGTCACCCGGCACCACCGCGACTCAACGCGTCTGCACGCAGTTCTGCAGCCACAGGACGCGCTTGGCGTCGTCGTAGCGCAGGAACTGGCCCTTGAACGTCACCTTGTCGCCCTTGCGGAAGGTCAGCACGTTGGCCAGCTGGTTGGGCCTGAACAGGCACGCCACGCCCACGCGCGGCTCGTTGTCGCCGGGAACCTGCAGAAGACCGGCACCCTGCTGCGGGATCTCGAACGAGACGTTGTAGTCCTCACCGTCCTCCTGGATGTAGTCCACGCGCCCGCGCAGCGCATAGTGGCGTCCCTTGTGGCGCGCCGTCACCGCCAGCGCGTTGCCCTTGGCCTCGCGGGCGATCTCGCGCGAGAACACGTAGACGTCCTTCACCGTCACGTCGGCATTGTTCTGCGTCTTCGCGCCCTGTGCCGCGGCCGCGCGACCCTCCTTGCCGCCCTTGATCCTGACGAGGATCTGGCACATGTACGGACGCATCGCGTCCGCCTTGGCGATCTGGCCCTTCTCGGTCTTCACCGTCATCTGTACGACGGCGGCGCCGCCTTCTTCGCTGACGTTGATCAGGGTGGGAATCGCGCGCGTTGCGCCGGTGGAGCGCTGCTCGACCAGCATCGTGCCGGTGTCGGCGTCCTCGGTGATCACGTCCATCTTCTCGCTGATCATCACGCCGCGCAGCTGCCCCATCGCGTCCTTGACCGACAGGTCCTGCACCGTGATGCGGCTGGAGAAGTCGGTGCCGGAGAAGATGCTGCCGGACTTGCTGAAATTGTCCTCGCATTCACCCGCGATGGCGGCGGGCGCCATGCTCGACAGGGCGAGCGCGATGGCGGCAAGTAGCTTGTAGGTCATGTGGTCCTCACAGAGTGGAAATAGCGGGCATCCCGGATTACTCGCGTGGCGCTTCCCGCCTGGCAGCGTCCGTGCCCGCGCCATTCTGGCAAGCAGGAACGCCCTCTCACAAGCGCCGTCTCGTTTCGCCAGACACGGAGCAGACGGGTTTCCAGGGGGCGACGCGTGCCCCAGCATTCCGCATGTCCGTGAAACAACCATCAAATGGAGGGCAGCGAAGCGCATTCCCGGTTGACCCTGCGGGCGCGCCGGGCGACCCTTTCCGCATGACACACCCGCCCCGCGCGGCAACGCCCCTGCCTCCGCCCTTCGACCGATGAGCCGCCATCCCTTGCCCGCCTGGCTGCAGGAATGGGCCGTCATGGCCGTCCCGGTGGCGCAGGCGCTCGCCATCCTGGTCGCCGCCTGGCTGCTGCTGCGGCTGCTGCGCATCGTGGTGCGGCGCATCTGCGACCATTACAAGCTTCCGGCGCAAGTGGCGGTCAGCGCGCGACGGCTGCTGGGCGTGCTGGTCTACGTGTCGGCATTCATGGCGGCGCTGGGCCAACTGGGGGTGTCCGGCAGCGTGCTGTGGACCGCGCTCACCGGCTTTACCGCCGTGGCCGCCGTCGCGTTCTTCGCGGCGTGGAGCGTGCTGTCCAACATCTTCTGCAGCGTGCTGATCCTGACCACGCGGCCGTTCCGCGTGCACGACCACATCGAAGTGCTGGAGAACGGCGACAAACCGGGGCTGCGCGGTCGCGTGATCGACATCAACCTGCTCTACACCACGCTGCTGGAAGAAGATGCCCTGCGCGGCGACACCGTGCTGCAGATTCCCAACAGCCAGTTCTTCCAGCGCACCACGCGGCGCTGGCGCTCGGGCGCGCCGCCGACGGCGTCCTCGCCCGAGTAACGCGCGCTGCCGCGCTCAGGCAGCGGCGGCCAGCGGGCGGGACGGTGTCCGCAGCTCCGTCCTGAACACCGCAACGGACGCCGACAACGCCTGCGCCTGTTCTTCCATCGAACGTGCGGCGGCGGAGGCCTCTTCCACCAGCGCGGCATTTTGCTGGGTGGTCTCGTCCATCTGCACGATGGTCTTGTTGACCTGTTCGATGCCGGCACTCTGTTCCTGCGAGGCCGCCGAAATCTCGGCCATGATGTCGGTCACGCGCTGCACGCTGGCCACGATCTCGGCCATGGTCGCGCCGGCCTGGTTCACCAGCACCGAACCATCGGACACCTTCTCCACCGAGTTCTCGATCAGGCCCTTGATCTCCTTGGCGGCATTCGCACTGCGCTGCGCCAGCGTGCGGACTTCCGAGGCGACCACGGCAAAGCCACGGCCCTGTTCGCCGGCCCGCGCCGCCTCCACCGCCGCGTTCAACGCCAAAATGTTGGTCTGGAAGGCGATGCCGTCGATCACCGAGATGATCTCGGCGATCTTCCGCGACGACTGCTCGATCTGCGCCATCGTCTCCACCACGCGCTCCACGGTGCTGCCCCCGTCGGACGCCACGGCGGCCGCGCTCACGGCCAGTTGATTGGCCTGGCGTGCCGCGTCGGCGTTGTGGCGCACGGTGGAGGTCAGTTCTTCCATCGAGGCGGCGGTTTCCTCCAGGTTGGCCGCCTGCTGTTCGGTGCGGCGTGCCAGGTCGCTGTTGCCGGCGGCGATCTCGCTGGCGGCGGTGTTGATGGTGCCGGAGGCCTGCTGGATCCGGCCCACGATCCCGGTCAGCTGCTGCACGGTGGCGTTGGCATCATCGCGCATGCGGGCGAACACGCCGTGGAAGTCGCCTTCCATGCGCGCGGTCAGGTCGCCGCGGGCGACGGCCTTGAGCAGTTCCGAGACTTCGGCCAGGTTGCCGTCGGTGGTTTCCATCAGGCGGTTGAGGCCTTCCACCATGGCGCGGAAGTCGAACTGGTAACGCTCCGCATGGCCGCGCTGGCCGAACTCGCCGGCCGCGGCCGCGCGCGCGAGGCCGGTGATCTCGTCGTTGATCGCCGACAGGTTCTGCTTGGTGGTGCGCATGGCGTCGGTCAGCGCGGCCTTCTCGCCCGGCAATGCCGCCATGTCCGTCGACAGGTCGCCCACCGCGTAGCGCTGCATCAGGTCCACCAGCTGCTGCATCACCGCCAGGTGCGAGGCCACCAGCGCATTGGTGTCGCGCACCATGCGGCCGTACTCGCCGGGAAAGCGCGCATCGTCCATGCGGTAGCTGATCCTGCCTTCGTCGTGCTGCCTCGCCATCTCGCCCTGTTCGGCGATGACGTCGCGCAAGGTGGTCGTCATGACCTGCATGGCTGTGCCGAGCTGGCCGATCTCGTCGCCACTGCGCAATGCCACTTTCAGGTCCAGGCAACCCGCCGCCACCGCGCGCGCAGACGCGGCGGCGTCGATCACCGGGCGGATGACCGAGCGACGGATCCACCATGCCAGCAGCAGCACCAGCACGACGGCCGCCGCCACCGACAGCACGGCGCAGGTCACCAGCGTGCGGCGTGCTTCCTGCGAGCGCGCGACCACAGCTGCCTCGGCGATCGTCTTGGTCCGCGCCACCAGCGCTTCCAGCGTCTTTCCCAGTTGCCGGTCCATGCCCTTGACCAGATTGTCGCCGGTCTGCGTGTCGTAACCGGCGGCGGCGAACTGCGCCAGCGCCGCGCGGTAGTTGCCTTCCAGTTCGCGGTGCTGCGCGGCGAAATCCGCCGCCAGACGGCGCGCCTGCGGATCGGCGATCCCGCTCGACAGATCCTGCGCCAGCGCGGCGACCTCGCGGCCCTTGGCATCGAAGGCGGCCACGTACTTGGTCCGCTGTTGGTCGTCGTGGCCGCGGATCAGGATGTTCTTCCACTCCTGCACCTGCACGCGGAAATCGCGGCTCAGGCGCTCGCCGTCGGCGGCCTGCGCCACCTGCACCTGCACGTCGGTGGACAGGCTGAGCCAGGCCGAGCCCAGTCCCGCCAGCGCGCACAGCAGGATGACGGTCAGTCCCAGGGTCAGGGCACCCAGCAACTTGGTCTGCAGGCTGAGGGAACGGGAGGCAGATGACGAAGACATGGCGATGGCACAGCGATGAGGAGAAGGCATCGTCATAACGGCGCGCCACGCCGGAAATTGACGGAGCGCGGCCGCGGCTCTTCGTTTCGGGAACGGCTGCCTCTTTATTTCATTTTGATGACAGTGCCGCAGCTGCGGCGCGGCACGCTGTCAGCGCTGTGGTTCGCAGACGATGTCGGCAACGCTGGTGTGCGCACGCAAGGTCTGCCGCGCCCACGCATAGAGCAGCAGGCCAGCCACGGCCATGGCGGCGCCGACGTAACCGGTCGACGTCCAGCCGTAGCCGGCGGTGATCGCCATGCCGCCCAGCCACGGGCCGAGCGCGTTGGCAGTGTTGAACGCGGCATGGTGCGAAGCGGCGGCGAGCGTCTGCGCATCGCCGGCCACGTCCATCAGGTGCGATTGCAGGATGGGCCCCAGTGCGCCCATCAGGCCGATCATCACCGTGGCCAGCAGGATCGTCGGCAAGCTGTTCGCCAGCAACGGGAACAGCAGCAGCGCCGCCATCGCCCAGGCCAGCACCATCCACGCGCCGCGCAGCTGGAAGCGGTCCGACAGCCAGCCGCCGACGAAGTTGCCGATCACCCCGCCCACGCCAAAGCCCGCCAAACCCAGCGGGATCCACGCCGGCGACACGCGCGTCACCTCCAGCATCGTCGGCGCGAGGTAACTGAAGACCGAGAACATGCCGGCAAAGCCGATCGCGCCGATCGCCAGTGCCTGCCATACCGGCACACGGTTGAAGGCGCGTAGTTCGTCCAGCGGCTTCGGTTTGAGGCCATCGATGCCCGCCGGCAGCCAGATCGCCAGGAGCAGCGCTGTGCCCATTGCGACGAGAGCGACCGCTGCGAACACCCAGCGCCAGTCGATCAGCTGGCCCAGCCAGGTCGCCAGCGGGTTGCCGATCAGGATGGCCAGCGTCAGGCCCAGCATCACCAGGCTGATCGCGCGGCCGCGCCTGTTCGGGGGACTGATCGCCACCGCGGTCAGCGCGGCGACACCGAAGTACGCGCCGTGCGGCAGGCCGGCGATGAAGCGGAACACCAGCAGGCTTTCGTAGGTAGGCCCGAGCGCACTGGCCAGGTTGCCGACGGCATAGAAGCCCATCAGCGCGAGCAGCAGGGTCTTGCGCTTCCAGCCCGCACCGAGGATGGCCAGCAGCGGCGCGCCGACCACCACGCCTAGTGCATAGGCGCTGATCAGGTGCCCGACCTGCGGCTCGGTCACGCCCAGCGACGCCACCATGTTGGGCATCAGCCCCATGCTGGCGAACTCGCTGGTGCCGATGGCGAAGCCGCCCAGCGTCAGCGCGAACAGGATCAGGCCGACCTGGCGCGGGGTCAGCGTCTCGGTGACGGAAGGGAGGGAAACAGGGGGCGGGGCGACATCCATGCGCCATTATGCTGCACCGCAACAGCAGCGTCGACGCCGCGGGTGGAACGCAGCGGCCGGGTCAACGTGGCGCCACCCGGAACGGCAGATTGGCGTACGCCGCGTGACCGTGGCCGTCATGGACTTCGACGAACAGCCGGTAGTCGCCCGGCGCCGCCGGCGCGGTGAAGGTCATGCCGCCGTGGCCGTCTTCCTGCATGGACAGCGCCACCTGCGGCGGCACGTCCTCGCGGTCGCCGCCGATGCTGGTCGCCGTGCTCTCGTGCAGCACGGTCCAGCGATAGCGCAGCGGATCGCCCTCGGGATCGCTCGCTTCGACCTGTGCCGCATACGACGCGCCGGGCGCCAGCACGATGCTGTCTATCGCCACGCGACGGTCCAGCCGCAGCGGCCGGATCGACGGCGCGCGATTGTCGGGCCAGGCACCGGTCCACACGTACTGCATGGCATCCACCGCCGGCGTGCTCTCGCCGCTGGGCAGAAACAGGCCGTACCACGTGGGCGTGCGCTCCTGCTTGTTGCCCCACAGGAACACGTACGAACCGAGCCCCTGTTTGGTGTCGGCGGCGATCACCTGTTCGTAGCGTTGCTGCAACAGCAGCGCCTTGCGCGACGCGTCATCCTCGATCGGCGCCTTCCACGTGGTCAACGGGCTCTCCCAGTGCCCGGTCGGGCCCCATTCGGTGACTACGTACGCGCCCGTCCAGCCACTGCTCGCCAGCTTCTCCGGCAGCGCACCGATGTCGCCGTACAGCTGGATGCCGATGAGATCGAGCGATGGCGCGCGCGTCTTCAGCAGATCAATGAGCTTCTTGTCGAAGCCCGCGAGCGTGGTCATCACCGGATGGTGGGGATCTTCACGGTGGATCATGTCGGCGATGCCGTCGACGGCATTCCATACCTTGGGGTTGCTGTAGTGCAGGTTGAGCTCGTTGCCGACCACCCACATCAGCACGGCGGGATGGTCCTTGTAGAGGTTCACCTCGGCGCGGATGCGGGCGAGTTGCGCCTTTACCGCCGCCGCGTCGTCGTAGTCGAAGCCGTGGCGCTCGTTGCCCACCTCGATGCCCATCGCCACCTTCAGTCCGTTGCGCTGCGCGCGGTCGAGCATCGCGCGTACCTTGGCCTCGTCCATGCCGGTGCGCCACGTGCGGAACGAATTGCCTCCGCGGGCGGCCAGCGCTTCCTGCCCGTCGCCGCTCATGCCGGCCCCTTTCACCCGGAACGGCTCGCCATCCACGCGCATCACGTACGCACCCGCTTCCTGCACGATGCGGACCTGGGACGGCGCCGCGAGGGCCCAGGCGGGCGCGGCCAGGGCGAGGATGGACACGAACAGGCGCTGCAGCATGCGGGCGTTTTCCGGTCATCGAGGACGGGGGGCATGATGCCACGCACCGCGTCGCCGACTGCGGCAGCGCTAGAATGCCGGCATGAACACCATCCTGATCCCCGTTTCCATCGGCGAACTGGCCGACAAGCTGACCATCCTCGAGATCAAGGCCGAGCGCATCGACGATGCCGGCAAGCGCGCGCACGTGCAGGTCGAACTGGAGGGCCTGCGCACGCTGTGGGAACCGCTGGTGCTCGCGCAGGCGGAACTGTCGGCGATGAAACAGGACCTGCGCGCGATCAACGAGCGCATGTGGGACGTGCAGGATGCATTGCGTGCGAAGGAAGCCGCGCAGACCTTCGACGACGAGTTCGTCACCCTCGCCCGCGCCGTCGCCCAGCGCAACGGTGAGCGCATCACGGTGAAGAACGCCATCAACCGCCTGGCCGGCTCGCGCTTCATCGAAGAGAAGCAGTACCAGGCCTGAGCACCGCCCGCCCAGGCGGGACGACAGTTCGCGGATGGTCGGGCCAACGTCGCATGCCGGTCGTCGGCGATACACGAAAAAGAAGGCCCCTACGTGCGGGACCTCCAGCGTCTCATTGCGGGTGGTCGCCGATCACCCGGCCTGAGCGTCTGCCGGCGAAGGTTCGCCGCTGAGCGCGCGCGGAGGCGGCTGCCCACGTTGCGGCGAGCGTCGTCCGGGCTCTTGCCCTTGCCGGACATCTTCACGTCGTACACCCCCAGCGACGATGACATCAAGTCGCCAACGAGCGCAATCTCGGTGACGGAGGCACGCTGGTTGAGATGCGCGATGCGAAGGACGCGAGGCCGCAGCAGATCCAGCGCCTGCATGTCCCGCTGGAATGCCTCCATCCCGAGGTCGCGCGCCATCAGGCCACGGTGCTGCATCCCTACGTTGGTCGCGGTGCGACAGAACGCCTCGGATCTCTCACCTCTCTTGGGCAGGCTGCGCCGGTGCTCCGGCGTCATCGAGACCAGAGCCTCCAGTGCCGCTTACAGCTCGGTGATGACGCTGTCCATACGCGCCAGGCTGTCGGTGCCGACCATCATATCCACCAGGGTCTGCGTCATTGCGTGTCCTCTTCCATGTGCAGGGAAAGTCGCCGTATCCGATGGCGACCTCAGGCAGGCTAGCGCGCCACCCGCGAATATCCAAAGCGATGGCACGGGAAAATGGCTCACAGTTTCAGACATCTAACGTTCGCTGCCTTGAGACACACGCGCATCGTAGTTCCACGCGAACTCACCGGAGCACCTCTCTGCGTGCGCGTAGCATTAACGTGGGACGACGGGGCAAGGCGGTCCGCTCGCGCGGCGTGGAGGGGCGAGGACGCAGTTTTTTGCTCGGCCGACGATGTGTTTTCGTGATACATCGCACCAAGAAGGCGTACGTGCGGGGCGCTAACGTGAGATGACGAAGCGTTCTGCTCCGCTGCCCCAGCTCATGGGTGGGATGACGGGGCTTCTTGCACCGTCATCGAAGAAAACTTCCACGTTGAGCCTTGGGCACCAGGTTGCCCTAAGGCAACGGGCTGCACGAGCTTCAGAACCCCGTCGCCGTCACCGTGCATTGGAGCGTCACTATGACCTGACCGTTGAGCGGCAGGCTGGGTATGGTGACGCCGCCGGCCAGCAGCGTAGCCACGGGCAGCGAGGCGGGGCACGTTGCGCCACCCGCGGCGACACAGGTCGCGGTGGTGCTGGGCACGCTGCAGTTCTGTCCGGCGCCGGCCACGTCGGCCAGCACGGCATTGGAGACCGCCTGCGGACCGTTGTTGCGCACGACGATGGTGTAAGTCGCCACCTGCCCAGTGACCACCGGACTCGGCGCGACGGTCTTGGTGACCTGCACTTCCGAGCGCGGCGCGATGTTGGTGTACGTGCAGGTGATCGCGGCACCGGGGAAGGTGTGACCGGTCGCGCCACCCGGGATGGTGTAGGTGGTGCCGGACAGAGTACCGATCGTCGCGCCGCCTGCGTTGGTGCAGGTCGTTGCCGCCGGGACTAGCATCCAGCCGGTGGGCAGGCCGGTCTCGTTGATGGTCACCGCGGTGTTGGGGGCGGTGATGCCGAAGACCTGTACGCCTGTCGTGCCGGCATTGCCATCCACCTGCTCCGGCGCATTTGCAGCACTTGTGGTGACCGTTGCACCGGTATTGCGCGAGGTGTTGGTCAGCGTGAAGCCGAACGGTCCGCCCGCAAGCAATTGCGTGGTCTTGCGCAGTGTCAGCGTGGGATTGCAGGCCTTCAGGTCAGCGACCGTGTAAGTACCGGTGGCGTTGACGTCGTAATAGACCAGCTCGACCCGGGAGATCTGCAATCCCGAGAAATCGAGATAGACCGTACCCCGAAGATCATCAACGTTGGTGTTCGGCGAGCTGAAACGATTGGTGCCCGAGACCCGGGTGATGATGGTCCCGCCGGGATTGAAGCTGTACATGCTGGTGGTGATTGCAATGAGACCTCCGCTCTGGTCGTAAGCGTTGACCGTCACATTGTCGCCCGCATCGAGATCGTGGATCCGGAATGTCAAGTTGCTAACCGGTAATGCTTGAGCGAGGTCTGGACTGCGGAACGAATAGGTCGACAGGATGTAGCGCGTGGCCGAGTCCGCGTTGCCGTTGTGGCCAATCCGCACGCCCACGTCCGCGTCGATGTGGTCGTTGTCAATGATGTTGGTATTGAGGATGCCCGCCGCCCCTCCGACTACGGCGTGCGTGACTTGCAGTCGCGAATTGCCGACGTAAACGTTGTTGGCATTGATGATGGTCTGGCTAGGCCCCTGGTTGTCGTAGGGGGCCAGCGGATTGGTGCTACCCGTCGGACAGGTCTGCGCCCGCGCCGTTGCCCCGACCAGCAACAAGACCCCCATGACAGCCGCTGCCATGCCCTGGCGCACCGTACACGTCTTCATTAGCTTCCCCACGTCCTG
Source organism: Pseudoxanthomonas sp. Root65 (assembly GCF_001427635.1). Classification (NCBI taxonomy): domain Bacteria; kingdom Pseudomonadati; phylum Pseudomonadota; class Gammaproteobacteria; order Lysobacterales; family Lysobacteraceae; genus Pseudoxanthomonas; species Pseudoxanthomonas sp. Root65. The sequence continues at coordinate 1,902,260 of NZ_LMHA01000001.1, read as the reverse complement.
ACTCGAATGATGGCTGCGGCAAGAACGACCGACAGGGAGGCTTCAACTATGACCCTGTGCCGCAGGCATGTGACCTTGCTGCCGACTTAATCGGGTTCCGGGAAGGAATCAGGACACGGCACCCTATCGTCGTCAACAGAGTGCTTTCGGCGAATACGATTGCCCCCCTCCGGCGAACACCAGGCATCCCCGCCCGGTGGCGAGACCGAGCGTCCTGTCCGTGATGACGCTCGCGATATAGCCAGTTCACCCTCAGCGTACCCGGGCGCCGGTTCCAGGCCAAGGCGTCTCCCTGTCTGCAGCCCCGCCGTTCAACGACCCCCCATGAATTCCGCCATGCTTCGCGCGCTGGACCTGTTCGACCGCTTCGTCTCGCTGTCCGGCGCTGCCCGCAAGCAAGCCCTCGACCAGCTCGCCGCCACGGAACCTGAGGTTCACCAGGCGCTTCGGCGGCTGCTCGCATCCGACGTCACGCCGCCCCACGGCAGCAAACTGCGCAACGCCTTCCTCGACCTCCCCGACGGACTGCTGTTCCACGAGCCCGACGAGCCGGATACCCGGCTGGGTCAGCGCATGGGCCCATGGCGCATTACCGGCCTGCTCGGCACCGGCGGCATGGGCGCCGTCTACGAGGCCGAGCGCGCCGACGGGCAGTACCAGCAGAGGGTCGCCCTGAAGTGCATCCGCCAGGACCGGACCAGCGAGCGGCTGATCGATGGCTTTCGCAGCGAGCGCGAGATCCTGGCCAGCCTGGACCACCCCGGCGTCGTGCCGCTGCTCGACGGCGGCATCGACGCCGACGGGCATCCCTGGTTCGCGATGCGCTACGTGGCGGGCACGCCCATCGACGCCTGGTGCGACAGCCGACGTGCAAGCGTGCGCGAGCGTGTGGGCCTGCTGTTGCAGGCCTGCGAGGCACTTGAATATGCCCATGCGCAAGGTGTGGTGCACCAGGACATCAAGCCCTCGAACCTGCTGGTGACCGATGCCGGGCAGGTGCAGTTGGTGGATTTCGGTCTGGGCGTCTATCTGAACGGCTCGAACCGCACGCAGCGCCTGGCCGTGTCGCATGCCTATGCCGCACCCGAAGCGACGACCAGCGCCACGCCCGCGGCCGCTGCCGACATCTGGTCGCTCGGCATGGTCATGTACCGTCTGCTAGCCGGCGCCTTGCCGCGCACACGGTCGCACCTGATGAATGTGGCCGGCGCCAGTGTGGACGAGGTCGCCACCGCTGCCCTGTCGCAGCTGGCGGCTGGCGCTTCCGCCGAAGCCGCCCGTCGTCGCGGTTGCCGCACTTCCACGATGCTCGCGCAGCGTCTGGCCGGCGATCTCGACGCGATCGCGCTGCGCTGCCTCGCCCACAAGCCCGCCGATCGCTTCGACAGCGTCCAGCGGTTGGGCGCGGATCTGCGCGCATGGCTGGATGCACGCCCGGTCGCGGCGCGCTCGGGCGGCTGGGGTTACCGCGCGGGACGGTTCCTGGTGCGCCACCGGCTGGCCGCCGGACTCGCGTGCGTGCTGGTCGCCACCATCGCCGGCAGCCTGTCTACCCTGGCCTGGAAGCAACGCCGTGCAGATGAAGCCGCGGAAGCGGCACGAATGATGGGCGAGGTGTTTGAAAAAACGTTGGGCACCGCCACGCTGTCCGGACTCGGCGAGACGCCGATGTCCTCGCGCGGGCTGCTCCAGGAGACCGAAGAACGCATGCGTCGCCTGCCAATGGGCCGGCATCCGCAGGTGCTTGCGCAGGGTCTGGGTATTCTGGCGCGCAACCACGCGGTGCTGGGCGACTACCGGGGCGCCGCCGCACTCGCGCACGAAGCCGCTTCGCTGGATGAAGACGACGAAACCGGCAGCCGAACCCGGGCGACGCTGGCGGCCTTGCTCAACCTGCAGGGCCAGCCCCGCGACGCCGCTCGCTTGGCCGAAGGCACATTGCGGTCGCTGCCGAAGGACGCTGATCCGCGGGTTCGCCAGCAAGTGCTGGCCGAGCTGGCGCGTGCGCACTGGCACCTGGCCAACCACGCACAAGCTCGCAGCATGCTGAACGCCGCCATCGGGGTCGCGCGCCAGGCCGACGATGCGCCAGCGCAAGCGGAACTGCTGACGCAGCGTGCACAGTGGGCCATCCGACTGCAGCGCTTCGCCGACGCCGCCCGCGATACGCAGCATGCCGTGGCGCTCGCAGGCAGGTCGCACCCGCTTCTGGCCAGTGATGCGCGCAGGGTGGGGGCCCAGAACCTGATCATGCAGGAGCGATACCGCGAGGGACACGCGTTGATTGAGCGCGCGCTGACCGACTACCGCGCCCTGCTGGGCGAAGAACATCCGCTGGTCGGACGCACCCTGCGCATCGTCGCCGCGCTCAAGTGCAGTAGCGGCGAGCTGGACGCCTGCGGGTACGCGCTGGATCGAGCGGAACAGATCATCACGCGGCACTACGGCCCGCAACACCCGGAGTATGCCGAACTGCTCCAGGTGCGCGCGCTGCAGTACGCCTTGGGGCAGGGCCGCAAGGCGGCAAGCATCACGCTACTTCGCCAGGCCGAAGCGCTGTTGCGCGCCGCATACCCCGAGGATCACAACGCGGTGCAGCACGTGCGGTTCATGATCGCGCGGCGCCTGCTGTACTGGCCGGAGGCATCGCCGCAGTCCCGAATGGAGCAACTGGCCGAGGCCATCCACCGGTTCGAGTCGGTCCAGGCCAGCTTCGGCCGCAGCGGGCTGCCAGTGCGCCCGCTGGACCGACTCTCACTGGCCGAAGCGCTGGAGGCGCGTGGCGCCCCCGACGACCTGCAGCGGGCGCGCATGCTGCTGGAGGCGAACGTGGCCACACTGAAGGCCTTCCCTCCCACCTACAGCGTTTACTTCCGCAACGACTTCGAGCGTGCACGACTGGCGTACCAGGCCGACGATGACGCGGCGGCGGAACGGATCCTCGACGCACTCATTCCTGCGCTGGAGGACTACCTCGCCGACCCGGCGCTGGCCGGCACGCACAGCGGGCTGTCCACCGACAACAACCGTCGCTCGCTTTCGCTGGCCTGCGCGCTGCGCGGTGCATTGCTTGCCCGGGCCGGTAAGACCGTCGATGCGCGCCACTGGTTGGTGCGCTCCGCTGACGCGCTGGTGGCGATCCGACCAGAGGATTCGATGGCGCAGGAAGCGGCGATGCGTCTGACGATGTTCGATCGAACCGGCAAGGTGTCGCTGTGATGATTCTCCTCGTGGGACGGGACTGAATACATGTGCGGCCACTGCACCGAGCGCGCCGCGCTCGCCGAGCGTGTCCGGGCTTTGGCCCGCGGCGAGCAGCCTGCGACCGATCCGCTGCTTCTTCCTGTCCACCTGCAGGAAGCGGATAACTGGCGCCAGCTCGTGGGAGCGCTATCGGTAGGCAAGGACACTCTCGTGGCCATCGTGGCGATGTGCCGTGCCTGGACAGATGTCATCAACGGCGTCGAACCGCCTGCGTCAATCGAACAACGGGTGACGCCATCGGTGCACGCCCGCCTGGCGGAGTGGCGTGCCGTGCTCGTCCTGCCCCATGCCTGGCCGGGTCTGCATGCGGACCGGCTGGCACCGGACGTCCTGCCACCGCTGGAAGTGGCGCGCGTCGAACTGGACGCCTACCTCGCCGGCTGGCTGGGCCTTCGCGACCGGCCGGGTCCACCTTGGAACGACGCGATGCTGCACGAACGGTTACCCCGCGTATCGGTCGCGCTGGATATCGTGGCGCGCGACGCGCCGGACGATGCCCGCCTCACTGCGCTTGCCCTCTCCTCACCCGGCGCCACCTCGCCCTTCAGCGCGATCGACCTGTGGCTACAAAGGCGCGCGCTGCAGGCGCTCGCCGCCCGCCACGGCATCGCCTTCGTGACCGGCCTGCTGCCGCACCTGCGCACCGGCGCCGTGCTGGCGCTGGTGCTGCGTGGCGACCTGGACGAAGCCGCACTGCTCACGTTGCACGCCGCCCTGCGCGACCGGCCGGACGACGGCAACGAGGGCGCCAGCGACCTGCGGACCGCGCTGGCGCTGCTGCTCGACGCCGCGCCGGCCGCGACCGCCTGATACCCGCCCTCGTACGTTGGCGACGCGCGCCGGCGGACGCATTCCGCGCCGGCCCGCGTACGTCTCCCCTAAAGCGCCATGTAGAAAACATCCTCCGGCAGCAACGCCGGATCCAGCGCCGCCTTCAGGTCCACGAACAGGCCCTGCGGACGCAGCGACTGCTCAGCCTGGTCGTAGATGCGGGCCATGAATTCCGCGTGCGGTACTGCCAGCACCAGCACGTCCAGATCGCCCCAGTCGGTCTCGTCCTCCAGCTCGATGCCGAACGCGGCACGGCTTTCGTAAACATCGGCGCGCGGATCGGCGATGTGCGCCTGGATACCGTAGAGCGCCAGCGCCTGCGCCAGTTCGACCGTCTTCGAATTGCGGATGTCCGGCACGCCTTCCTTGAAGGTGATGCCGAGCAGGCCGACCCGTGCCCCGCGGACGCGCGTCTCCTGCGCGGCCATCGCCAGCACGATCCGGCTGGCGACGTACGCGGGCATGCCCTCGTTGACCTGGCGGGCCGCCAGGATCACCCGCGGGTGGTAGCCCGAGCGCTGCGCCGCGTCGGCCAGGTAGTAAGGATCGATGCCGACGCAATGTCCACCGACCAGGCCCGGCGTGAACGGCAGGAAGTTCCACTTGCTCCCCGCCGCGCGCAGCACGTCGGCGGCGCGGATGCCGAGCAGGCCGCAGATCTGCGCCATCTCGTTGATCAGCGCGATGTTGACGTCGCGCTGCGTGTTCTCCAGCAGCTTGGCCGCTTCGGCCACCTTGATGGAGTCGACGCGATGTACGCCCGCGCCGACCACCGAGCCGTAGACCGCAGCCACCAGGTCGAGCGTGCGGCGGTCCTGCGCCGCGACCAGTTTGACGATCGAGGCGAAGTCGCGCCGGGTATCGCCCGGATTGAGCCGCTCGGGGCTGTAGGCGATCTGGAAGTCCACGCCACAGCGCAGTCCGCTGGCGCGCTCCAGCGCCGGACCGCAGACCTCTTCCGTCGTGCCGGGGTACACCGTCGACTCGATCACCACCGTCGCCCCCGGCGCCATGACCTTGCCGATCATCGTGCACGCATCCTCCAGCATGCCCAGGTCGGGCTTGCCGCCCGGCGTCAGCGGCGTGGGGACCGCCACGATGAAGACATTGCTGTCGGCCAGCGCCGCCGGGTCGGAGTGCAGCTTCAGCCGGCTGTGCACCAGGATGTCCTGCGCGACTTCACCGCTGCAGTCGATGCCGTTGCGCAGCGTCGACAGGCGGGTCTCGTCCACGTCGAAGCCGACCGTCGGGAACGTGCCGGCCATCGCCGTGGCCACGCGCAGGCCCACGTAACCGAGCCCCACCACGGCGACGGCCACATGGCCGAGCAGGCTGGCGTCGCCGGCCGGCGGCGGATCGTCGTAGTGTTCGATGCACGCCGCCGTGCAGGCATGCGCTGCGGGAGTCTCGTCCAGCAGCGACAGATCGCCAGCCGACGCCTCGTCGTACCCGGCCATGGCGGGACGATCGGACTTCGAACGGGAGTGCGGAAGCTCACGACGCTCCATGGTGTCGCTCCAGCCATCGGCCTGCGGATTTCGCTGGATGCCAAGATGCGACGCGGTTGGCGGAAGGTCACCCTCCAAAAGGACGGCACATTCGTGCGCCGTGTCCCCGTCCTGTCACTTCTGAAAAGTGAACTCACACCAGACAGGCGGCATGAGGATCGGGCGTACAGTGGCCTCATCGCCGACGCCGATCCGCCGAGGCCGCTTGCACCGCCCCACTGCCGTTGCGCACGCAACCACACGGCGGCGCGGAAACGGAACGTACCCGCCGGGTACGTCGTGGCCCCAGGACGACGCCACCGCCACGGGTGCCGGGTCGGCACCAGCTGCACGTTGCGATCAGAGACACCATGTCGTCCGCGGCTCCGCACATCCTGTCCACCAAGCTCCGCCCGCCGAGCCGGCCCGCGGATGCCATCGAGCGCCCGCGGCTGGCGATGCCGCAGGTCGACACGCTGCCCAAGGTCGTGCTGGTCGTCGCCGCGGCCGGCTTCGGCAAGACCACGCTCATCACGCAATGGCACCAGCATCTGGGCGTCCGTGCCGTCTGGCTGTCGCTGGACCGCAACGACCAGGACCCCTTCATCTTCGTGCGCCACCTGATCGCCGGCTTCAACCGCACGCAGGCGGTGATCTCGGCGGCGACGACGAGCTTCGTGGAAGGCCGCGTGTCCGCGCTCGACAGCGACGAAACGACCATCAGGATCGTCAACGACCTCGATGGCCTGGACGAGGATCGCGTGCTTTTCCTGGACGACTACCATGTTGCGGAAAATCCCGCCCTCAACGATCTGGTCCACCAGCTCATAGAACGCTCGTCCCCGCGCCTGCACGTGGTGATCGCCAGCCGGGTGGCACCGGCGCTGCCAGTCGCCCGCTACCGCGGCCGCAATGCGCTGCGCGAACTCGGCGTGCGCGACCTGACCTTCAACCGCAGCGAGGCGGACGCCTTCCTCGCGCAGGCCCGCGGCCTGCAACTGGCGCCACGCGAACTGGACCTGCTGCTGCGGCATACCGAAGGCTGGGGCGTGGGCCTGCACCTGACCCGCCTGTTCCTGCAGCACAGCCACGATGCACGCAGCGCGATCCATGGCCTGTCCGGCGATACCCGCGACATCGCCGACTACCTGACCACCGAGGTGGTGCGCCGCCAGTCGCCGGAGATCCAGCAGTTCCTGCTGTATTCCTCGATCCTCGACCGCCTGAACGCCGAAGTCTGCAACGCGCTGCTCGGCTTCGACGATGCGCAGGCGATGATCGAACAGGTCGAGACGCTGGGGTTGTTCCTGTTTCCGCTGGATGCCCGGCGGCGCTGGTATCGCTATCACCACCTGTTCCGCGACTTCCTTCGCGCGCAGCTCAGGCGCCGGCACCCGGAGTCGCTGGCCACGCTCTACCGCAACGCCAGCATCTGGTTCGCCGACGCCGGGCTGCACGAGGAAGCCGTCAACATGGCGCTGGACGCGGACGACTTCGACCACGCCGCGATGCTGGTGGAGCGCTTCGCCGTGGATATGATCAAGCAGGGGCACATCCCGCAGGTCGCGCGCTGGATACAGCGCTTCCCGCCGCAGGTGCTCGAGCAGAATCCGCGGCTGCCGCTGTACCAGTGCTGGGCGGTGGCGCACATGGCCCAGGTCCACCTGGCCGAAGCGCTGCTGCAACGGGTGGAAGCGGCCATCGACACGCTGTGCCATGGCGTCGACGAGGCACGCCGCGTGCTGGAGGGGGAGATCCACACCCTGCGCACCATCGTGGCGCTGATGACCGACGACATCGACCGCACCCGCGCACTGTCGGCGGTGCGCTTTCCGGATGCCCCCGACTACCACTTCCTGTCCGGATGTCTGAACAACGTGGCCGGCCTGGTCGCGCTGGCCCGCGGCGAGTACGCGCACGCGCTGGAATCCACCGCACGCTCCGCCCGCTTCCACGCCGATTCCGGCTGTTCCTACGGCATCTGCTACAGCCATTGCATCACCGGACTGACCTACCAGGCCCAGGGCCGGTTGTCCGATGCGCGCGTGCAGTTTCTGCGCGCGCTCGATGTCGCCGTCCGCGCCAGCGGCGAGCACTCCTTCAACGCCGCGATGCCGCGCGTACTGCTGGCCGCGCTGCACTACGAAGCCAACGAGCTGGACGACGCCTACGCCATCCTCGAGAACGACCTGCCGCTGGTCGACGAATGCGCCTACGTCGACATCCGCACCGGCGGCTTCGTGGCGATGGCCGGCCTGTTGGGCGCACGCGGCCAGATCCATGCCGCCCTCGCCCACCTGGACCAGGCCGTCACGATCAACGTCGAAGCGGCCTTCGAGCGCACCTGCGCGCTGGCCAACAGCGAAAGCATCCGCCTGCGCCTGCTGGCCGGGGACGTCGCCGGCGCGCGGCGTTTCGCGCGCCACAGCGGCATCGCCGACGGCATCGCCCTGCCGACGGTGTGGTCGCGACCGGCGGGCCTGCAGGCGATCAGCCAGTGCCGGCTGCTGATCGCCGAAGGCCATGCGGAGGCGACGATCGCCCCGCTGCAATCGCTGGCCTTGCTGGCCAAGGCGGCAGAACGCCGCGCCCGCAAGATCCAGATCCTGTCGCTGCTGATCGTCGCGCTGGTGCAGACGCACCGGCACGACGCCGCCTTCACCGTCGCCCGCCGGATCCTGGCGCTGGGCGCCGAGGAAGGTTTCCTGCGCAGCATCCTCGACCAGGGCCAGGCGGCCGGCGACACCTTCGTGGCCTTCGCCCGCGACCGCGCGGGCAGCTCGGTGCTGTCGCCGATCGAAGCGGACTACCTGGCACGCATCTGCGCCGCCGTCGGCCGGCATCCGACCGATGCCACCACACCGTTCTCGGCCAGCGTCCGCGTACCCGTCCTGGTCAATGGCGTGGCCGAAACGCTGACCGGGCGCGAGCTCAGGGTGTTGCGCCTGCTCGCGGACGGCGCCACCAACACCCACATTGGCACGACGCTGTTCATCTCGGTCAACACCGTGCGCTGGCACGTGGCCAACATCCTCAGCAAGCTGCAGGTGGAGAACCGTACGCAGGCCGCAGCCGCCGCGCGAGAACTTGGACTGACGACGTAGGACGTTGTCGTCACTGGCACTGGATCGGGTGTGTCGCGCGCTCCAGCGCTGACTGCTCGCGGGTCTCGAGGTCCGGCAGGAAATCGAACCCGGTCGCGTCCTCGATCGCGTCGATGCTGGCCACGAAATCGTCGAGCTGGGAGTTCTCCGGCAACCCCTGGTTGGGCATCACCGCGGCCCAGGCACGCAGCACGCCGGCCGGCGTGCGGTAGACCAGGATCTTCCAGGTGTGGGTGGGAATGACCACGCCGTCGCCGAGGGTATCGACGGTGATGAACTGCACATCGCGCTCGGTGTAGATCATCGGCCCACTGATCACCCACTTGGCCCCGCGCACCGGGCCGGTGGTGCGCGCGCAGGCTTCCAGTCGCGCCCACTGGCCGCGGTTCATCGCGCGATGCTGCGGCACCGCATTGGAGAGATAGAACGTGTCGCTGATGCGCGGCTCGCTGCTGGAATGCGCCTCCGCCGGTGCCATGTGGCCGATGTCGATGGGGAACAGGCCGGCGCGCGTGCGGTGCTGCGAGGAGCCGGCGTAATCGGCCGGCACCGCTCGCGCCTGCTGCAGTGACGGATCGGCCTTGAACGACAGCCCGGCACGCTCGACGTTCTTCTGCAGCGAGCGCGTGGTGTAGGTCTCGCACACCCAGTACGGCGTCTTCAGGTCGGCGCTGTGCAGCAGCGCGTACCCGGCACGCACGACGCGTTCGGTCGCACCAAAATCCAGTCCGCGACGCGGCACCGGTTCGCCGAAGGGACAGTGCGAAGCAGCTGACGTCGACGCCCGCGCGGTCGTCGCGGTCGTGACCGCGTCTTCGGTCGCCGGCGGTGGGAGCGCGGCATCGCCGGCGAGCGCGGATGGGTCAAAGGCATCCTCCGCCATCGCGACGGACGTGCCCTCGTCATGGAAGTACGGACGGCTGACCGCATCGGAGGGAATGCGGCTCGGCACCTGCTTCACCGCGACCTCGCCCGGCACGGCACGCGTCGGTCCCCGCGTCGTGCAGCCGGCGGCCGCCACGCCGAGGAATAGCAGCAAGGCCAAGCGCGGCCACGGACGAAGGTGCGGTGGAAGGCGCATCGTGGGCCTCCGGTTGTCGGGCAGGCGGACGGGTTCCGCGCAACGACCGGCCTGGCCGGTCGCACGGATCGCAGGGATCTCTCCTGCTGACACGCAGGTGCCTGCGCGGGTCGGCCATCGTTGGATCAGACGACCCCGCCGGGTCAAGGCCGAGCGCAGCGCGGTGCCCCGCATGGTGTCGCTCGGCTCGGAACGAGCCTGCTCATCACGACATCGGGACCCACGCCGGCGAAACCCCGTTTCGTGAGCACCGTTCGTGGTGAGCCTGTCGAACCACGCTCTTCGCGATGGATCGACAAGTCATGACGCTGCTGCATGACGGTGAAAAGCGTGGCTCGACAGGCTCACCACGAACGGGGATCGAGGGACGGGATCAGGCAAGCGGACTTGTCGCACTTTTCCGATGCTCTGCACCGGCGCAGGCGCCATGATCCAGCCATTGCTTGGACACGGCGCCAACCCGCAATACCGACATCACCTCGCACCATGCCGCTCGCGGATCACCTGCAGGCGTTCGCGGTAGTACAGGGAGTCGGCGGCCTTCTCCGGCGGGTGGTCGGCCAGCCAGTCCAGTGCCTGCTGCAGGATCGCGGGCTTGTCGGCCTCGGGGGCTTCCATCGCGGTGTCCACGCGGTCGAGTTGCAGGATGACGTCTTCACGGGTCGAGGCGGTCATGGGGGCACTCCATCAGGAAAGGCCCCAGCCTAGTTCGCGCCATGTATGCGTCGCGTCATGGCGATGCGGTATGCGCGCGCCTGCCCAGTTCGATCAGCATCCGCGCGGCCAGGTACAGGCGCGGCGGAATGGAATCGATCTCGATGTATTCGTTGCGCGCGTGGTAGCCCCAGCCCGCCAGTCCCAGCCCTTCCAGCACCGCGGCCTTGCCGGACCGTCCGGCGAAACCGGCATCGGTGCCGCCGTTGGTGGTCGGGTGCATCAGCAACGTGCGGCCATCGAGCTCGGCGTAGATGTCGCGCGCCAGATCGGCCAGCGCGCGGCCGCGGTCGCCGGCCACGTAGATCGGGCGCAGCGGTTCCAGCGTCACCGTCGTGGTGGTGTCGGGAATCAGCGGACGTTCCTTCACCTTCGCCTGCAGCGCCGCGAGCAGCTTCTCGTTGCTGTCGGCCTGCATCACCCGCACGTCGCCCCCGGCTTCGGCACGCTCGGGGATCTGGTTGCGCGCGTTGCCGGCATTGGCCGTGGTCCAGTTGAGTTGCGCGCCAGGGACGGTGGCGGCCACGTCCTTCGTCTGCACCAGCTGGTGCGCCAGTTCGAGTAGCGCGTTGCGGCCCTGCTCCGGCGCGGCGCCGGCGTGCGCGGACAGGCCCTGCACGCTCATGCGCACCTGCGAGGTGCCGGCCGCGCTCAGCAGCACGCCTTCGTGTTCGATCACCGCCTTGGCCGGCGAGGGCTCGAACGACAGCACCACGTCGTGCGCGGCGGCGAGCGTGGCGATGGTCTCGCCGGAACCGGGCGAGCCGATTTCCTCGTCCGGATTGAACAGCACCGTGACCGTGGCGTAATCGTTCCAGGCGCGCGCCTTCAACAACGCCATGGCATGCAGGATCACCGCAATGCCGCCCTTGTCGTCGGCGATGCCGGGGCCGTACAGCAGGCTGCCTTTTTGCTGGTACGGCTCGCGCGCCAGGATGCCGCGGTCGTACACGGTGTCGGCGTGGGCGATCAGCATCACCTTCAGCGCGCCGTTGCCACTGAACACGCCGCGCACCAGGTCCGGGCCGCCGGTCGCAGAGGGCATGCGGTCGACCTTCGCATCCAGCGCGCGCAGCCGCGTACCGAGGTACGTCATCAGCGTGGCGACGCCTTCGTGGTCGGTGGAACCGGATTCGGTCGTCACCAGTTCGCGCAGCGTTTCGATCACCGCCGGCTGCGCCTGCGTGGCGGCGTCACGCAGCGCCGTGTCGGCCTGCGCGGCCCAAGCCTGCGCGCCGACACTGGCGGTGGCCAGCAGCAACACGGCGGTGTGCAACGCGGTACGTGCGATCTCCATGGCGTCACTCCTGTGCGTGGGGGCGATCAGAACCGGTATTCCAGCCCCAGGCCGGGGCCCTGCATCGTGGTGTCGAAGCGGAAGCCGCCGCCGGTCTCGAAGTCGGTCGACAACCGCCGGTAGCCGGCGATCACCGCGAAGCGTTCGTTGATGTCATAGCCGGCCAGCAGCATCAGGTCGGTGGAGAGGTCGGATTCGCCGGTGCCGGCCAGCACCCAGCCGCCGACGAACACGCCGTTGCCGAAGCCGTGCCGTCCCTTCACGCCGACCTGCGCATCGACCCAGCGGTGCGACTGCTCGCCCGAATACTGCTGTGGCACCGGCGGCGGTGTCGGCACGGGCACGGCGTACGCCAGGCGCACGCGCGCCGACCACACGCGCACGCCGGCTATCAGGTCCAGGTGGGTGGCGTCGCGTTCGACCAGGCCGTAGCGCCAGGCGAGCAGACCGCTGGTGGTGCGCGTCTTCAACCGCACCGGCAACGCGGCGCCGGCGACCGGCACCTGCACGGTGGTGGAGAGCTTGGCGAACTGGCCGTCCAGCAGCAGGCCGTGGCGGCCCCTGCGCGCCTCGAACGCGCCCATCGCGCCGGCGTCCAGTTCCTCCAGCGAGTCGCGGAAGCTCTTGGAGGTATATACCGTCACCGGCAGCCGCGCGTGGGCGAACGAGCCCTCGGTCGACGAGCCCCAGACATACGGCGTCAGCCGGAACGTCCACGCATCCGCGGCCTGTGCCTGCGCCAGCATCGGTGCGCTGCACACCAGCCCCGCCAACACCCTGACACGCCATGTGATCGCCATGCCGTTCCCTCGTGGTGGCCGTCGCCCCTGCCCCGCGACGGGCGGCGGAACCGCTGCCTTGCCGCGCTCCCCGCGGCCGCCTGTGTAGCACCAATGTGAGTCGACTGCCATCGGTCCCGCGTCCTCTCCGGCCGCGACGGCCCGATCACCTCACATGACACCGCCCGCACTCCCCGGGCCCAGGGCACTCGCGATGCAGGTCTCCCCTTCCCGTCCGCCGCTGCGGCGCACGCCAGGTTCCCGACGCCGTCCGCGCGCGACGCAGGCGCGGACATGAGTGCCTCCGCCGCGCGCGCACTGGCGCTGTTCGACGACTACATCACGCTCACGCCGGCGCGGCGTGCCGCCGCGCTGGCGACGCTGGCGCAGGACGACCCGGCCGCGCACCAGCTGCTGGCCCGGCTGCTGGCCTCCGACCAGGCGCTGGATGCGGGCCACCAGTCCGACCTGCTGGACGAATTGCCCGGCACCCTGTCGGACCTGCAGACCGCATCCGAACCCGGCGAGGACGCGCGCCTGCAGCAGCGGCTGGGAGCGTGGCGGATCGAGCGCCTGATCAGCGAAGGCGGCATGGGCAGCGTCTACGAGGCGCAACGCGCCGACGGCCAGTACCAGCAACGGGTGGCGCTGAAGTGCATCCGTCGCGAGCTCTCCTCGCCCGCACTGATCGACGGCTTCCTGCGCGAGCGCGAGGCGCTGGCCGCGCTGGACCATCCCGGCATCGCCACCCTGATCGATGGCGGCGTGGATGGCGACGGCCATCCCTGGTTCGCGATGCGTTACGTGCAGGGCGACCACATCGAGGACTGGTGCGACGCGCGCGGCGCCGACCTGCGCCGGCGCGTGGCGCTGCTGGTGCAGGCCTGCGACGCGCTGGCGTACGCGCACGACCACGGCGTGCTGCACCAGGACATCAAGCCGTCCAACCTGATGGTCAGCGACGACGGCCAGGTGCAGCTGCTCGACTTCGGCCTGACCGCCTCGCTCGCCGCGCCGGGCAGCCTGCCGCGGCTTGCCGCGTCGTTCGGCTATACCGCGCCGGAGGCGATGGCCGGCGCGCCGCCGCGGGTGACCGGCGATGTCTGGTCGATGGGCCGGCTGATGCATGTGCTGCTGGCCGGTGTGCTGCCGCGCAGCCCGTCCGTGCTGGCCTCCGTCGGCGGCCAGGACGCCGCTGCCGAGCCGATGTCCGCGCTGGCCGCGCTGCAACCCGTGGGCACCGCCACGGCGCGCGCCTGTCGCACGCCGGCGGTACTGGCGCGGCAGTTGTCCGGCGACCTGGACGCCATCGTGCAACGCGCCACGGCACCCTCGCCCGCCGCGCGCTACGCCTCCATCACGGCGCTGCGCGCCGACCTGCAGGCCTGGCTGGAGCTGCGCCCCGTGCAAGCCCGCGACGGCGGCATGGCCTATCGCCTGGGCCGCGCGATCGCCCGCCATCGCACGGTGGCCGCGGTGTCGGCCGGCTGCGCGCTGCTGCTGGTCGCCGGCGCCGGCGTGGCGGTCTGGCACAGCCTGCGGCTGGCGCACGAGGCGGCCGAATCGCAGGCGCTGTCGCAGGTGTTCGAGCAGACCGTCGGCACCGCTACGCTGTCGGGGCTGGGCGCCACGCCGATGTCCTCGCAGCAGCTGCTCGCCGACGCCGAACGGCGCATGCGCGCGCTCGACCTGCAGGACCATCCCAACGTGCAGGCCCGCGGGCTGGCGATGCTGGCGCGCAACTACATGGCCATCGGCGACTACGGCCGCGCCACCGCCCTGGCCCGCGAGGCCGGCACCCTGCAGCGCGACGATCCCACCCGCAACGCCGCCACGCTGGCCGCCCTGCTCAACCTGCAGGGCAAGCCAGCCGAGGCCGGCCGCGTGGCGCAGCAGGCGCTGGCCGTCGCGGACAAGGACACCGCCGTCGCCGTGACGCTGCAGCTGCTGACCGAACAGGCACGCAGCCAGTGGCACCGCGTGCAGCACGCCGACGCCTACCGCACGCTGCGGCAGGCGCTGGCGCTGGCCGAGCGCACCGGCGACACCACCGCGCAGGCCGAACTGCGCACGCTACGCGGCGAGTGGGCGCTGCGGCAGGTGCGCTTCGCCGATGCCGACGCCGACCTGCACGCCGCCATCCGCCTGTCCGGCGATGGCGCGCCGCTGGTGGCGCAGGCGGCCCGCCTGCTGTCCGCCCACACGCTGATGGCGCAGGGCCGGATGGAGGAAGGCCAGGCCGCCACCCGCCAGGTGCTGGCCGAGTACCGTCGCCTGCTGGGCGATCAGCATCCGCTGGTGGGCCGCAGCTGGCGCCTGCTGGCGCACGGCGACTGCGTGCTGGGCCGCTTCGCTCCCTGCCTCGCCGCCGTGGAGCGCGCCGAGGCCATCGTCCGCCGCGACTTCGGCGAGCAGCATCCGGAATACGCCGACGTGCTGCGCGTGCGCGCGCTGGCGTCGATGTTCGACCCGGCCAGCACGGTCGACGGCACCGCCCTGCTGCGCCGCGCCGATGCCATTCTGCGCACGGCCTATCCACCGGACCACACCGACGTGCTGCGGGTGGAATCGATGCTGGCGCGGCGCCTGCTGACCCTCCCGGCGCCGACCCCCGCGGCCCGCAGGCAGCAACTGGAAGACGTCATCGGCCGGCTCGACGCGACCCTGGCGCAGAGCCGGCGTAGTGGGCTGCCGGTGCCGGCCTCGCACCGCATCACCCTGGTCGAGGCCCTGAGGGAGCGCGACCGTCCCGGCGACCTCGCCCAGGCGCGACGCCTGCTGGAGGAAAACCGGATACTGCTGCGCGCCTACACGCCCGACTTCGGCTGGCGCCTGCTCAACGAGCAACTGGACGCCTCGCTGGCGCTGCGCGACGGCGACCTGGACCACGCCGACGCCCGCCTGTCCGACCTGCTCGCCACGCTGCCGACGCCACCGGCTACGGCGGCGCAACACAGGATGCGCGGACAGGCGCTGGTGATGCGCGCCCACCTGGCCCTGCGCCGCGGCGACCGCGTAAAGGCACGCGCCTGGCTGGACCAGGCGCTGGCGCACACGCAGGCCACCGCCGGCGCGGCGCATGCCGACACCGCCGCGATGCGCGCCACGCTGGCCACCTTCGAGCGCAGCGGCCGCATCGCCCTGCCCGAGTGAGCGCGTGTCCGCGCAACGGCGGACGTAACCTTTTCCGCTCCCGGTACGAAGTCTTCCTGCGAGAGGGACATCCGGCACGGTGCCGGCCCCTCCGGTCCACCTACAGGAGACTTCCCGATGTCCAGCCCCTTCACCACCGCCGTCCCCGCCTTCGCCCTCGCCGCCGCCCTCGGTTCGGCCCTGGCCATGGGCGCCACGCCCGCCTCCGCCGCCGACAAGGCCGCCAAGGAACGCTGCTACGGCGTGGCCATGGCCGGCAAGAACGACTGCGCCGCCGGTCCGGGCACCACCTGCGCCGGTACCTCGAAGACCGATTACCAGGCCAACGCGTGGAAGTACGTGCCGGCCGGCACCTGCACCAAGATGGCGTCGAAGACCTCGCCGACCGGCTTCGGCCAGCTAGCGGCGTTCACGCCCAAGCCTGCCAAGGCCGGTTGATCGCAACGCTGGAGATGCGACGGTGACCCGTGCGACCCTTCCCCGTGGCACCGACTGTCTCCCGGTCGATGCCGGCCTGCCCGCGCAGGCCGGCATCGGTTTCAAGCCCGCGCACTTCGATGGGCTGATCGCCGACCCGCAGCCGCCCGGCTTCATCGAAGTGCATGCGGAAAACTATCTCGGTGCGGGTGGCCCTCCGCATGCGCAGCTGTCCGCGCTGTGCGAACGGCTGCCGCTCTCCGTGCATGGCGTCGGCCTGTCCCTGGGCGGCGAAGCGCCACTCGACACCGTCCATCTTGCCCGCGTGCAGGCATTGCTCGCGCGCTACCGGCCGGCCGTGTTCTCCGAACACCTGGCGTGGTCCACGCACGACGGCCGCTTCTTCAACGACCTTCTGCCGCTGCGCTATGACGCCGCCTGCCTGGCCCGCGTCTGCCGGCATATCGAACAGGTGCAGGAACAGCTGGGCCTGCAACTGCTGCTGGAAAATCCCAGCACCTATTTCCCCATCGCCGGCAGCACCTACAGCGAGCCCGAGCTGCTGGCGGCCATCGTGCAGCGCACCGGCTGCGCACTGCTGCTGGACGTCAACAACGTGCACGTGTCCTGCCACAACCAGGGCCACGATCCGCTCGCGTATCTCGCCGCACTGCCGCTGCACGCAGTGTGCGAGATCCACCTGGCCGGCCATGCGCGCGATGTCGATGCCGCCGGCGAGACGGTGCTGATCGACGACCACGGCGCGCCGGTCGATGACACGGTCTGGGCGCTGTACCGGCACGTCCTGGACCGCACCGGGCCGCTGCCCACACTGATCGAATGGGACACGCACGTGCCCGACTACGCCACCCTGCGCGCGCAGGCGCGGCAGGCGCAGGCGTGGCTGGACGACGCGGCCACCCGGCGCGCCGCGGCATGAGCGCCGCAGCCACCCTGCACGGCGCCTTCGCGACCGCGCTGCGGCATGCGGAGACCGCCTTGCCTGCCAGCGTCGCCGGCGAGCGCGCCGCACGCCGCCTGGCGATCCATCGCAACACCTTCGTCGTCAGCCTGGTCGATGCGCTGGCTGCCTCGTTTCCGGTGACGCAGGCGCTGGTGGGCGAGACGTTCTTCCGCGCGATGGCGTGCGAGCGTGTGCTGGCGGATCCGCCGCGATCACCGGTGCTGACCGACTATGCGTCGGACTTCCCCGATTTCATCGCCGGCTTCGCGCCGGCCGCCGCGGTCGCCGGCCTGGCCGACGTGGCGCGCATCGAAGCGCTGCGCATCCGCGCCTACCACGCCGCCGATGCCGTGCCGCTGCCCGACGCCGCCTACCACGCCCTGCTGCAGGCACCGACGCGCCTGCCCGGCACGCGCGTCGTGCTGCATCCGGCTTGCGCGTGGTTCCGCGCGTCACATGCCGCGCTGACCGTATGGCAGGCGCACCAGGGACTGTCCGATCCGGCCGACGCGCGACTGGATGGCATCGACACCACCGTGCCCGACGACGTCCTGGTCGCACGCCCGCGCTTGGACGTCCGCGTGACCGCACTGCCCATCGGCGCCCTCGCCTGGCTCGAGGCACTCGCTGCCGGCCGCACGCTCGGCGACGCCTTCGCCCTGGCGCATGCGTCCTCGCCGCACACCGATGACGGCGCGCTGTTCGCCCTGCTGCTGGCGCATGGCCTGGCCATTGCCTTCGACCTTCCACCGGAGTCCTGATGTGAGCACCCTCGATACCTCTCCCATGACCGCACAACCGCGTCGCGGCGCCGGGCAGCGCCTGGCCGACGCGCTGGCGCACGTCGCGCGCATCCCGCACAGCCTGATCGCATTGCTGGCGCGCGTGTCGGTGGCGGTGACGTTCTGGCTGTCGGGGCAGACCAAGATCGAAGGGCTGGTGCTGGACCCGCTCGGTGGCACGGTGCAGCTGGGATGGCCGCGCCTATCGGAGAACGCGATCGAACTGTTCCGCAGCGAGTACGCGCTGCCGCTGCTGCCGCCCGAGCTGGCCACGTATCTCGCGGCCGTCGCCGAGCATGTGTTCCCGCTGCTGCTGGTGATCGGCCTGGCCAGCCGGCTGTCGGCGCTGGCGCTGCTGGCGATGACGCTGGTGATCCAGGTCTTCGTATATCCGGCCGCGTTCGCGACGCACGGCCTGTGGGCGGTGTCGCTGCTGTACGTCATGGCGCGCGGACCGGGCGTGCTGTCGCTGGACGCCCTGATCGCACGCCGCTACGGCGTGTCCGCGCGTTGACTTGGCAGCCACCGACGCGAGCCGCATGATGGCCACCCTCCTCGCTTTCCCGTCACCCGTCGTGGTCGAGCCGCAGCGCACCGATGCGATGCCTGCCGACGCCCTGCAGACGCCTGCGGGCGACGACGACGCGTGGAGCGCGTGGATGGGGCGCGCGCAGGGCGGCGACAACGCGGCGTACCACGCCCTGCTCAACGCCATCGCGCCGTACCTGCGCGCCATCGCGCGCCGCTACCTGGGCAACCGCGAGGACGCCGAAGACGCCGTGCAGGACATCCTCATCATCGTGCACGGCGTGCGCCACACCTACGAACCCGGACGCCCGTTCAAGCCCTGGCTGGCCACCATCGCCACGCGCCGCTGCATCGACGTGCTGCGCCGGCGCGCGCGGCGCGTGGAGCACGAAGTGCTGGCCGAGGAACCGTTCGACCGCATCGACGAGGACAGCCCCGGGCCCGAGGACGCCCTCGCCCGCGGCCAGGCCGCGCAGCACGTGCGCCGCGCAGTGGCGGACCTGACGCCGCGCCAGCAGCAGGCCATCGAACTGGTGCACCTGAAAGACCTGTCGTTGAATGAAGCCTCGTCGGAAAGCCGACAGAGCGTCAGCGCGCTGAAGGTGGCCTGCCACCGCGCGCTGAAATCGCTCCGGCACGCCCTGGGCAAAGAGGACGTCCCCCATGACTGATACCCGCCGCCTGATCGACCAGTTGGCCGCGCGTGCCGAACCGGTGCGCCCGCTGTCCTCGCCGCTGCGCCGCACCGCGGTGTGGGTGGCGCTGGCCACGCTACTGATCGCGATGATCGCCTCGGTCTACGGCCTGCGCACCGGCCTGAGGGCGGACCTGGCGCAGGCGCCGCTGATGCTGGAATGGATCGCCAGTGTGCTGACCGGGCTGCTGGCGGCGTACGCGGTGTTCCAGATCAGCGTACCGGGGCGCTCACCGCACTGGATGTGGCTGCCGCTGCCGGCGCTGCTGCTGTGGCTGGCCGGGCTGGGCTGGGGCTGCCTGCGCGACTACGTGCGCATGGGCGCGGATGCCTTCCTGATGGAAGCGGTCAGTTCGGAATGCGCCGTGGCCATCACCATGACCAGCGTGCCGCTGGGCCTGCTGATGCTGGTGATGGTGCGCCACGCCGGCGTGGTGCGGCCCGCGCCGACGGCGATGCTGGTGGCGCTGAGCGCGGCCGCGCTGTCCGCCGCCGGCGTCAGCCTGTACCACGGCGGCGAGACCGCGCTGATGGTGCTGCTGTGGCACCTGGGCGCGGTGGTCGTGCTGTCGCTGCTGTGCCTGCTGTTCGGCCGCCCGCTGTTCGCGTGGATCGGCTACGCCAAGCGCTGATACGTCACGCACGGACGATGCGCCGCCTGTCGACAACGTGCGGCGCGGTCAACGCCCGGGCGTGGATCCAGGCTCGCTGGCGACCGGCGCACGCGTGGCGTTCCAGTTGAACAGGAAGTCGCGGTGCTCGGCCCAGGTCTGTCCACTGGCGGTGTCGCCGGTCAGGCAGACCGCGGTGTGGTACGGCCCCACGCCATCGGTAGTGCGGAAACTGGCGCACAGGCGGCCGCGGCTTTCCTTCCACCGGCCGGCCTCGATGACGCTGTTGTAGAAGCTGCCCGTCACCGTGCCGTCGGCGTTGAGCGTGAGTCGCATGGGCTGCGTATAGGGCGTGTCCGGCTGGGTGGACAGGTCCACCACCCAGGCCCCGTCCAGCGACGTGGCCTGCAGGGGCATGGACAAGGACAGCGCGGCGGCGGCGATCAGAAACAGGCGCATCGGGATTCCGTTTTTCGGCGGGAGGCTCCAGCGCTACGCGTCACGCAGGTAGAACGGATGCGCGACCACGACGACGGTGTGCCTGCGGGGGCATGTGCCTTCCCTCCCCCGATGCGGCCGCCGTCGCGCGCCTCCCGCGGCCGTGGCGACAACTGCCCGCGTTTGGAGGTAAGGTCGTGGCATGAGCGTCAAGACGATCACCGAAGACGGCCGCCAGCTGACCGTGCAGACGCTGCAGAAAGTCGATCCGCTCGGCGTCACCTACTGGCAGGGCCGCGCCATGTTCCGCATCGCCGATGGCCGCGCCCGCGCCGACGTGGTCACGCGCACGCGCTACGCCACGCGCGAATCCGCCGAGAACGCCGCCATCGCCCTGGCCCGCGCGAACGGCTGGGTGGACGACGCCACCTCCACGTAGGGTGGGCCTTGGCCCACCGCGCGTGATCGCATCGGAATGAAGATGGCGGTCTGCGTCTGGCCGCCGATGCCGGCGCGCGGCGAGAGGTGTCGGGAGTGGATCACCGGAGTCAAGGACGGTCGTGTGTATTTCCCGTGGAGGGTGTTGTATTCCACACGCTCCCGACGCGGGCAGTCTGCGTCGGTGCGGAGGTCCGCGTCCATTTACATTTGCGGCAGCAGGCTCACGCGGACGCTAGCAGGGCGCGCGCAATGACGGGCTTGAGCTCGCCCTACGGACTCAGGCGCCGCGAGGTACGAACCATCGGCGCACTGACGGCAGGAACAACAGGAAGGCTACGGTGATGCGCAGGAGACACGCGATCACCACAACGCGGTTGTTGTCTGCGATGCCGCGCGTGACCATGAACATCAACAAGAGCAGAGTCAGCAGCGTGGTGAGCACGACCCACCATCGCACCCAGTTCACGCCCCGCCACAGGCAGATTGCGATGCCAAGCGAATAGAAGGCACTCCCCACCACGCCGGTGAGGTCGTCGTCCCGCGGCAGGACCGCCAGCCACGAGACTGCTTCAAGCAGGTTGTAGATTACGTAGCACGCGAGCACCACCCACAGGGAATACGGCCGGCGACCAACGGGCTGTGCGGGACGCGGGGACCCAGCTTCGATCACCGCAGAAGGCGGCTGGTACGGATTCTCGGGCGCTCGCATGGCGAGACGTTGTCCTACGACATCATCGCCACCGCGTTTTTCGGCATGTATTCCCATGCGCCGAACTATGCCACGCGCGACTGAGACGCAAGGTGGGCGCTAGGCCACCGTGTTGCATTTGATCGTCCGCGATGGCGGGCTTGAGCCCGCCCTAGGGGTTCGGGCTGGCGTGCAGCGCCACGTTCAAACGATCCACCACCATCGCCCAGTCGGCATCGTCCAGCCGCTCTTCGCGCAGCAACTGCGCCTGCGCGGGCGACCAGAACGGGGCTTCCTCCAGCCGCATGTCGTTGGGCAGCGGGGAATGGGCGGCGATGAACTGCTGGATGCTGGTGTTGTCGTCGGGCAGGCCGAGCTGGGCGAACAGGTCGGAGAAGGGGTGGACGGTGGATTCCATGGCGGTGCCTCGTGGGAGAGGGTTCCAGCCTATCCGGGTATGCGTGAAGCGAGTGACTGACACGTAGCCCGGGTACGGCCAACGGCCGCACCCGCGGACTCGGACGGCTTCCGTGGCAAGCCATCCCGGGTTCGCTGCGCGGACCGGGCTACGCAGCCGACAGAGCGCGGATCAGCGTGCGGCATGCTGATCAGGCGCGCGCGACAGGCGCGTCGAAATCCACCCCGCAGTGCGCGCAGAAGTTGATGCGCCGGGCAACTGCATTCGGGCGCAGGTTGAGCCAACTGGTATAGCCGCCGACCGCGCTCCGGCAGCGCGGGCAGGCGATGCTGCGCGAGAGGACGATGCAGGCCATGTAGGCCAGCAGCAAAGCGAGTGCCATGTGGCTGTAGATATTCCGATCCGTAATCTCATGGGTGACGATCAGCACGAACGCCGTCACCAGGCACACCACGCCGATCCAGAGGTAGCGCGCTTTTCGCTTGCGCAGGTGGTCACGAATGGTCATGCCGCTTCCCCAGGGCCGATGGGGTTGGACTATGCCATGCATGAGGTATGGCGTCAGGCGGTGGTGAGGGGGGGCGACACAAGAGGATGGCCAACGGTGGGACGCGCATGCCGCACGACGCACGGGTGCGTACGCTCATCCCAGCCCACTGCCGCCTCCCCCATGCCCCCACCACGAAAGTGGTAGCGTGACGGCCATGGCTGCAGGCGTCCTCCGGGGGAGGCGACGATGAAACCGTTCTTGCCGGCGAAGCTGCTGTTTTCCCTGCTGGTCAGCCTGTTGCTGCTGCGCTCGGACGCGCTGCAGGCGGTGCAGGCGTCCGGCACGCGCGCGCAGGCGTCGTCTTTCGCGCTGCGCTGGAACGCGACTGCCGTCGAACGTGTCGCGCCAGCGCCGGCCACGCCCCGCGCCCCGACCGCGCAATCCGCCGCACCCTCACCCACCGACCCCTTCGCCCCGGTCTACATCGTGACCTCACGCGACACCTGGCAGGGTATCCGTGGCCTGGGCCGCGAGGCGGTCACGCAGCACGACAGTACCGGCCAGCCATTGGTGATTGCCGAAACGCGGGCCGATCGCCTGGGGGCGATCAGCGAACACGTGCACGTCAACGAACGCCGCTGCGGCGGTTACTTCGCCTTCCCGACACGCGCGCAGGCCGAGGCCTTCGTGCAGGCGGACCGCGCCAAGCAGGCGATGGCGACGTCGATGCTCGCCGGCTACACGCTCGACAACCGGACCACCGTGAACCGCTGGCTGCCGCAGGTGCAGGAGCAGCGCCTGTACGACACCATCAACCACCTGTCGGGCTACCGCAACCGCTACTTCGCCAGCAGCCACGGCAAGACCTCGGCCGAGTGGATCCGCACGCATTGGCAGTCGCTGGCCGCCGGCCGCAGCGACATCACCACCGAACTGTTCACCGCGTGCAGCAATTGCGGCACGCAGCCGTCGGTCATCCTCACCATCCCCGGCTGGGACCTGCCCAACGAGGTGGTGGTGCTGGGCGCGCACCTGGATTCGATCAACGGCAGCAATCCCTACGACCCCAACCAGCACGCGCCCGGCGCCGACGACGACGCCTCCGGCATCGCCACGCTCACCGAGACGCTGCGCATCGCCCTGGCCGACGGCTGGCAGCCGCGGCGCACGGTGAAGTTCATGGGCTATGCGGCGGAAGAAGTCGGCCTGCGCGGGTCGAACGCCATCGCGCAGTCGTTCCGTGCCAGCGGCGTCAACGTGGTCAGCGTGCTGCAGGTGGACATGACCAACTACAAGGCCGGTGCGGTGACCGACATGAAGCTGATCAGCGACTACTCCAACGCCGAGTTGAAGAGCTTCTTCATCACCCTGTTCGACACCTACCTGGCGCCGATGGGCCTGACCCGCGGCAGCGTGGCGTGCGGGTATGCATGCTCGGACCATGCGTCGTGGACCAACGCCGGCTATCCGGCGGCGATGATGTTCGAGGCCGGCGATCCGAACGGCAGCTTCCGCTACATCCACACGCCGTACGACACTTTGGCGACGATGGGCGAAAGCGCGCAGCACAGCGTCAAGTTCACCCAGTTCGCGCTCGCCTACCTGGGCGAAACCGCGAAGACGCGCGGCAAGGTCACCGGCGGACCGGCGCAGGTGTTGCCCGCGCAGTGAACGTGCGGACGGCGGGATGAAGGCGCGGCCCGTGCCGGCTATCCCGGGCGAAGGTGTCGTTGATCACCGCGCCGGTGCGGCTCGTCCCCGTGCGCTTGAGCCGCTTCGACGCGCGCTCCGATGATGGCCTCGCGCCTTCGGCCGCCTTGCAGGGCGACGCTCCGGCGCCCCGCCTCTTCAAAGGAACCCGGATGAACTCCCGACACCTGCTCATCAGCGCCCTGTTCGTCGCTTCGCTTACCGGCTGCGCGGCCGTGGCCACCAAGACCAACACCCTGTCCGACGAACGCATCCTCTCCGAAACCGGCGGCGTGCTGGGCTTGTCGCCGTCGGAACTCACCCTGGTCGAACGCCGTACCGAAGGCGTCAACACCTACGTGACGCTCAAGACGAGCAGCGGCAAGACCTATGCCTGCACCGTCAATGGCGGCAACCTGTTCTCGTTCGGCATGACCAACCCGCCCGTCTGCAACGCACGCTGAGCCTCCATGCGGAGCGGGTACCGGCGCCGTGGTCGGCACCGGTGCGCGCGTCGATCCCGTCCCGCACAATGCCCGCGGCCTGTCGGAAGGCCGGGGACTGACGCACGCCATGCACGACCACGCTGACACTGTCTCTCCGCGCGCAACCGGGACGCACCGCCGCCCGCGCGTGCGCTTCGCCGTGCTGGTCGCGGCCATCACCGGCTGGTGGACGCTGTACGGGCTGATGCTGGCGCGGCAGCTGGTGGACATGCGGTCCGCCGATGGCGAGGTGTATGGCTGGACCGGTGCCCTGACGTACGCCATCGGCAGCACGTGGGCCTGGGTACCGATGACCGTCGCGGCGTATCTGGTGGTGTCGCGTTTTCCGTTGGGGGGCGGGCGCGTCGGGAAACATCTCGCGATCAATGCCGGTCTGGTGGTGGGTTTCATCGTGGCAAAAGCGGTCTACGCCTGGCTGTCCAATCCGCTGTTCGACTGGTACCCCACGCGGCCACCGCTGCTCGAGGTGCTCGGCACCAGCGTCAGCAACAACCTGATCCTCGGCATCATGGTGGTGGCGATGGTCCACGGCCTGGTCTACTTCGAGCACATGGAAGACCGCGAGCACCGGGTGACGGCGCTGGAGAAAAGCCTGGCGCTGGCGCGACTGGAGGCGGTGCGGGCCCAGCTCAACCCGCACTTCCTGTTCAACGCCCTGAACTCGGTGGCCGAACTGATGCAGACCGACGTGGACCAGGCCGACCGCATGCTGGTGGCCATCTGCGACATGCTGCGCGACGGCCTGCGTGCCGACACCTTGCAGGAACGCCCGCTGCGCGACGAGCTGACGCATGTCCGCAACTATCTGATGATCGAACAGATCCGGCTGGGCCAACGGGTCGACGCCCGCGTCCGCGTGGACGACACCTGCCTGGATATCCCGGTGCCCACGCTGTCCCTGCAGCCGCTGGTGGAGAACGCCATCGTCCATGCGATCGCACGATCGCGCGTGCCGGGCTGGGTGGAGGTCGCGGCCTGGCAGGACGGGCAGACGCTGCACCTGTCGGTACAGAACTCGCGCGCCGTCGAAGGCCCCCGCACGGACGGCAACGGCCTGGGACAACGCGCGGTGGAAGAACGGCTGCGCCTGCTGTACGGCGAGCGTGGCCAGCTGCTCCGGGACGCCCGCGACCCGGCCGTCTACCGCGTCGCGCTGCAGGTGCCGCTGGCCGCTCCGCGTCCACTGCCCGCCGCATCCGCCGCGAGGGACGCCACGTGCTGACCGCCGTCATCGTCGACGACGAACCGCTGGCACGGCAGCGCTTGCGACGGCTGCTGGGCAAGGTCGCCGGGCCGGTCATCCACGTGGTGGCCGAATGCACCGATGTGGATGAGCTGATGCGCCTGGCGCAGCGCACGCAGGTGGACGTGCTGTTCCTCGACATCGAACTGCCCGGTGGCAACGGCTTCACCGCGCTGCGCCGGTGGAACGGCCCCCCGCCCCGGGTGGTGTTCGTCAGCGCCTACGACCAGCACGGCGTGCGCGCGTTCGAGGACCGGGCGGTGGATTACCTGCTCAAGCCGGTCTCGGCCGAGCGCCTGCGCGACACCGTGTCGCGCCTGACGACGCAGTCCGACACGCCGCCGCGGACGACGCCCGCCAGCGGGCGGATGCTGTCGCTGCAGCTGGGCCGCCGCACCCTGCGCGTGGATGAGGCCGACATCCAGGTCGTGCGTGCGCAGGGCAACTACCTGGACATCGAGACGAAACTGGGCACGTTCACCTACCGGCGTCCGCTGGGGGAGTTCATCCAGGCACTCGATGCCCGCGCGTTCCTGCGCGTGCACCGGTCCTCGGTGGTGCGCATCGCCGCGGTCGCGGAAATCCTGACCCTGGGCTCCGGCCGCTACCGCCTGACGCTGGACTGCGGCCGGGTGATCGTGACCGGGCGCGGCTATCGCAGCGATGTCCAGCAGCGGCTGGCGAACACACCCGCCGACGGCGCATCGACGTGACGCCATCAGGTCCGGTCGTCAGTCCGCCGGGGTGTTGAGGAGGGAGCGGCACATGCCGCCCGCCGGGCCTTCGGAGCGGATGCGGATGTCCGCCACGCGCCAGGCGCCGGTGCTGTCGGGCACGGTCACGAAGCTGACGTCGCACGCGGTGTAGGCGCCCGCCTGCGACAGCACGCGACCCGAGGCCGCGCTCACCACCGCCGATCGCGTATCCGCCTGGTCGCTGTGGCTGATGAAGCGCATCCCCGAGGCTTCGGTCACCTGCGGGTTCGCGCCCAGCCGGGCCAGCGCCAGCGCCTCGGGCTTGCCCAGCCACACCATCAGCATCGATCCCTCCAGCTCGGTGACCTTTCGGCCTGCCTGGACCTTCTTCGCGATCGTCAGGAACTCTTGCTCGGCGCGGTCGGCGTCGATGATCGGTTGCGCGAACGCCTGCGCCTGCACATCCAGCGTCTCCATCTTCGCCGCCACCGCCGCCAGCTCGCGCCGGTTGCTGGCGATCTCCGCGTCGGACAGGCGCCGGTCCCGCGCGCCGCCCGGCTTCTGCGCCTTCCAGATATCGCGCCAGACGAAGCTCCCCACGTTGACGATGCTCGTGGTCTGGGCGACCGAGATCACCTCGCCGATCCCGAGCGGCGCCAGGCCGGCATTGAGCCTGGCGGGGTCCATCGCCTGCCATCCTCCTGCGGCCTGCATCGCGGACTGCGTCAGCAGCTCATTGCAGGCGAGCATGCCGGCCTTCCGGTAGGCGGGGTTCGACACGGATTGCCACGGCGTGGGCGGCAGCGGCACGTTGTCGGCGTCGCGGGTGAACTGATAGCTGCGCTCGCCCATGCGCCAGCGCAGCGGCGCCGCGACCGCGGGCCCGGTCGCGCGCCTGGCCTTCGGCGACGACGGGATGGGCTCGACCGGGCACTCGAACTGCAGCTTCAGCACGCTCCAGTCCGGCTTGGCCGCGTTCTCGTACAGACCGAACACCTCGATCTCGCGGATCGACGTGGTCCCCAGCATCGCCTCCATCGGCGTGCGATCGGCCATCATGAGGTTGGTGAAGTAGAGCTCCCGGTCGCCGGGATCGCCCTGCGCATGCAGCATCAGCATGTTGGCCGATGCCATGCCCGGCAAGACGGCGAATGCCATCGCGGCCAGTGCGCGCGTCGTGCGACGCACCCCTGTTCTCATCTCGACTGCGTCCACACCCCTCCTCCGTTCCGTGTCGATCACCCATGCACCCTCGTCCGCCGCGACGCGCGATGGTATCCGCCCCGGTGGGGGATGTCCGTTGAGCGCGTCCCGGGCATGGCAAGCCTTGCATGGCAGGGGACGAAACGCCGGTCATCCGCACCCTCGCGGATGCCGTTGATCCCAGCGTCGTCGGGTGGGCCCTGGCCCACCGTCTGATGCATGCAGCAAGGCCGCG
The DNA here is from genome assembly GCF_001427635.1 of Pseudoxanthomonas sp. Root65. Classification (NCBI taxonomy): domain Bacteria; kingdom Pseudomonadati; phylum Pseudomonadota; class Gammaproteobacteria; order Lysobacterales; family Lysobacteraceae; genus Pseudoxanthomonas; species Pseudoxanthomonas sp. Root65. The sequence goes on along the minus strand of NZ_LMHA01000001.1, from coordinate 1,874,508 downwards.
GTCGCCGCCGACGTCGCCCCGGGCAACGCGAACGGCCGCAGCCTGCATCGCAACCTGTCCGCAAAGCGCCGTAGGGCGGGCCTCGGCCCGCCGCTCAAGGAGATCCCATGGCGTGCGATGACGGGCCAAGGCCCGCCCTACGTGCCGGATGATGTGCGAAGGTGGGCCCGGGCCCACCCGGCCCGCCGCGCGAGGAGACCGACATGAGACACGCATTCGCGAACATCGCCTTCACCCCTGCGGTCCGCGAGGTGCAGGCGCGCGACGGCAGCCGCGCGCAGTACGCCCGCGCCTTCGAGTCCGGCGACGAGGTGCGCAATGCCGCACTCGGGGCCGACGAGGCGGCCTTCATCCACGCGCAGCGCAGTTTCTACATGGCCACCGTGTCGGAAACCGGCTGGCCGTACGTGCAGCACCGCGGCGGCGCGCCGGGTTTCCTGCGCGTGGTCGATGCGAAGACGCTGGCGTTCACCGACCTGCCCGGCAACCGCCAGTTCGTCAGCGTGGGCAATGTGGCCAACGACGACCGCGTGGCGTTGATCCTGATGGACTACACGCACCGGCAACGGATGAAGCTGCTGGGCCGGCTGAGCGTGGAGGAAACACCGGGCGAAGAGCGGACCGAACGCACGATGACCATCCACGTGGAAGCCTTCGACTGGAACTGCCCGAAGTACATCCCGATCCGCTTCGAGGCCGAAGACGTGCAGCGTGCGCTGGATGAGCGCGACCGGCGCATTGCGGCGCTGGAGGCGCAGCTCGCCGAGCTGCGCAGCACACCGTAGGGCGGGCCAAGGCCCGCCGTTCGATGGGTACGGATGGCGTGCGATGGCGGGCTTGAGCCACGTAGCCCGGGTAAGGCCAACGGCCGCACCCGGGGTCTCGGACACGCTCCGGGCAAGGCACCCCGGGTGCGCTGCGCTTACCCGGGCTACGCATGCTTCGTGACCTCGCAACCGATCCACATGGACGCTTACCGTTCGCCCCACCGACCCGCGACATCATGATCTACCGCCCAACCACGCGGCAGCCATCCCCGCGACACATACCGATGGAAGCTGGAATGCGGCCAGGCAGCCACGGTTTCCACCAGCCCATGCTTGAGCGGATTGATGTGCACGTAATCGACCAGCGCCTGCAGCTCGGCCTCGTCGCGCACCGTGCGTTCCCAATAACGCGACTGCCACGGCGATGGCACGCCGGCCGGGACGACACGGCGCGTGAACCCTTTCTTGATGTCCTGCCACAGCCGCGGATAGTCAGCGGTCGCGTCCAACATGCGGATCACCGCATGCAGATGATCGGGCAGGACGACGGCGGCGATCACCACATGCGGTATGCGTCTGGCGGCCACACGCCAAGCGGCGCGCAACGCATCGATCTCGCGAACGAGAAGATCACTCCTGCGGTCCCGCAACGTGACGGTGAAGAAGTACGTTGCGCCTGCAATCCGATTGCGGCGATACCTGACCATGCCGCGACCATAACGGAAACCCGTAGCCCGGGTAAGGCCGAAGGCCGCACCCGGGGAACGGATTGGTTACGTGTCATGCGTCCCGGGTGCGCTGCGCTTACCCGGGCTACGCGAGATGATTCCTCAGGTACCCAGCAGTTCCACGTCGAACTTCAACGTGGCATTGGGCGGGATGACGCCGCCGGCGCCGCGGGCGCCGTAGCCGAGGTTGGCGGGGATGATGAGGGTGCGCTGGCCGCCCACCTTCATGCCCTGCACGCCTTCGTCCCAGCCCTTGATGACCATGCCGCCGCCGAGGGGAAAGATGAAGGGTTCGTCGCGGTCCTTGCTGGAATCGAACTTGGCGCCCTGCGCGCCGTTCTCGTACAGCCAGCCGGTGTAGTGCACGGTGACGTTGCTGCCGGGCTTGGCCTCGACGCCGCTGCCGACGACGCTGTCTTCGTACTGCAGGCCGGAGGCGGTGGTGGTGAATGCCATGGGGGTGTTCCTTGTGAGGATCAGAAGTGTCGGGGCCGTAGTTTATCGCCCGTGAACCCCAAGGGCTTCACGTAGCCCGGGTAAGGCCGAAGGCCGCACCCGGGGATCGCGACCGTGACGTGCAATGCACCCCGGGTGCGCTGCGCTTACCCGGGCTACGTGGACTCCTTGTTGATCCTCTGACTCCGGCGCTTCCGTCAGGCGCATCACATGCGCATGACCGGCCCCTCACGCGCCTGCCCGTGTTGATCCTGCAACGGCGTTTGCCCCTCACGCTGCTGCTGGATCAGCATCTGTTCGCCCAGCTCCGCCATGCGCTGTCCCTCGGGAGACCGGGAGAATGCGCCGGCGATGCGGTCAAGCTCATGGCTGTCGCCCGCCAGCAGGGCGGCATAAACGCTGTTGGCGTACGGGTCGTCGAAGGGTCCGCGTGCAGGCTCGCGGCTGCTTTGGAGACCGTCGGTTTCCATGGCTGTGGCGGGAATGCCTGGCACCGCGTCGACGGTCCCGCGATCCTCCTCGCTTGCCCTCACACGCTCCTGTTCTTCCGCGCGTGGCGGCGCTGCCTGCGGTCGTGCGACGCCGCCTGCTTCGCTCAGGGTTATCCCCAGCTGGCCATTCTGGAAATTTTCGATCGCCGCCGGCTCGCGTCCCATCTGATCCCGGGCCAACGTGTCCGTCACCGAGAGGGTGTTGTTCTCCAGCGCGTAGGTGAAGCGTCCATCTTCGCTGCGGTAGGTGTTGGCAGGATCGTTCGCTGCGCGCGCACCACCTGTCAGCGGCTGCCCGCCCCAGCGCACCTCGCCCACCACGTCGCTGTCCCTCACGGTGTCGCCGGCATCAATCACGTACGTATCGCGGCCCGCACCGCCTTCCATCCGGTCCCGGCCCTGTCCACCGATCAGGATGTCGTCGCCACGATGGGCACGCAGCGTGTCGTTGCCGCCTTCGCCGATCAGCAGGTCGTTGCTTGCGATCTCCTGTGGATTCCGCCCGCGCGACACCCGCTGCGAATCGATGGTTGCAGCGTGACGCTGGTCAACATCATCTGTCGTTGTGCTGTGCTGCTCACGCCTCAACGCGATGTTGCGGTTGTTGACGCGATCACTGTTGGCATCTGTCGGATATTGGCGGTCGACTTCATCACGGTCGCGCAAGCCTCTGCCAGGATCGAGGTAAATGGTCCCGGCGTTGAAACTGGCATCGGTCAATCTATCGGCCAAGTCCGGATACTCCTGTCGAAGCTCCCGCAGAAGCACAGTACGAGCCGGCCCGAGCGCATCCGCGATGTTCGGTACGTTTCCGTATTCATCGACCAGCGCGGGATAATCACGATTCGCCTGCGCAATACGATTTCGCTGGGCGGCGTCACCCTCAACGGTGACCCCGAAACCACGCTCCACGCGATCGATCTCATCGCGATGAAGTTGATACATGCGGTAGACGTTGCGGGCTTCGTCAGGCGCAACGTTGTTTGGATCGTCATACAAGCCGAACACTTGCGCTTCGGCAAAGCGGCGCTTCCGAAGGCCAGCTTCTGCGTCGTTGTTGCTTCCCCAGCAGTTGTAGCGCATCTGGAACCACGCCTCTGCGCGATCGCCGTCGCGCACCGCTTCCATGATCGCGTGCTCTGGCACATTGCTTCGCGGCATGCCATTCAGCATTCCCACGCCGCGATTGTAGGCAAGCGAAACGAGGGCGATCCGTTCATCAGAGAATGGCATCTGCAGACGGTTGGCCGGCCCTTCGTATTCCGCCATCGAAGCGCGCAGCAATTGGTCGGACTCGGTTGCATTAAGTTGCCGCGAAAACGTCAGACCTACTCTGGTCCTGTCGCCGGCTGGAGCGGCATCGACTGCAGCCAATGTTTGCCACTGCTGCTGGGTCAGTTCGATGCCGCTCTCGCGCCAGATCGCAACATTGTTGTCTCGGTTGAGGGTATAACCCCAACCGATTGTCGCGCGGTCATCACCGATATCCTGCGCGTGCGCATGCAGGCTCTCGGAGCCCGCTATTACCATGCGAAGCTTTCGGTCGTACTCCGCCTGGTCAAGTTCCCTGTAATCCATGTCGGTTGCCTCAGCGATGTGGCTGAAAGGTCGTCATCCATGCATCAATCCGGTGTTCTTATCGGGATACCACGGCAGTCGATTTCCTGCCGGGGTTCACTGCCTGATGGAACGTTACTCCGCTTTGTCAGTACATCTTCTCCTGCAATGATGTCGATGTCCCGTTCGCGTTTACGAACGGTGTCCCGCATTTTCCAATGCATGCAGCGACCCTCGATGGTTGCCTCGACAAGATAGATGCCTCCGCTTCGCAGGCTTTCTATTCTCAGGATGGCCGTATTGCCGATGGCAATGCCGCGAACAACCCCGCCTTCGTCGATCTGGGCAAGCCGCGCTCTCGCCCCAAAGTACTCGCCGCTGATCTTGTCGCCTACATGGGTCAGATCGACGTCGAACCCGCCACAGTCCGCATCCGGATCGGTCTTGTCGCACCACTGCACTGACCAGTTGCCATTGAAATCGGCCTTAGCAGCTTGCACCGGGGGGCTAGAGGTGCAGGCAGCCAAGCCAGCGCACGAGAAGAGTAGAAAGCTCGCCAGTGTGCCAACTGCGAATCTCGGGATTGCCATGGGGTCCTCCTGACCTTTTCCTGACAGGTGGCAGTCTGCCAGAGTTGAATGAGCGCTACGGTGATCTGCGGTACGGGGTTCGTATTGATCCTGGCACGACAACGGGGCTGCGCCGTGCCTTGATGCGTCGCTAGCCTGACGGGATCTCATCCGGCCAGCGGCAGGGAGCCTCCTCCAAGTCACGCAATGACACGCGTGCATGCTCCGATGTGTCTCTGCTCAGCATCCACGTTCCGCCGATGATGCTGTCTCCAGGCCACTTGCCTCGTACAGCCGCACCGATCACACGCCATCGCAGGCCCTTGGGCGTGAGCGTCACGACGGCGATATTCTTTTCTCCCGTTCGCGCGTTGTCGATCAACAAGACGGCCGTGTAGCCAACGACTGTGCCAAGCACCGAGCCAGGCTCACCCTCCTCCAGCTTGGACATCCGCGGCGTGGCGGCGAAGTGCTGCCCACACAGTCGCTCGCCACGCTGAATCAGATATAGGGCAAAGGTGCCACACGGGTCACCCGGAGAGTTCCGGTCGCACCACTCGGCTGACCAGGCGCCATTGAAATCCGGCGTCTGCGCTTGGACAGATGGACGGGAAGCGCACGCCACCATGCCGGCACACAAGCCCAGGACCAGAGCCCTTCGCGGACGGCGGCCTGCACGAGGTGTTCCATAGATCATGCGCCTGCTCCTTGCTTGCTTTCGACGCTCGTTGAAGACGCATGCCGCTATCAACTCCGTACCGAACGGTCAGGCCAAGGTCCGGGCCGGACAGCTCTTTGTAACGCGCCCCGGGTGCGCCGCGCTTACCCGAGCTACGTGTGACGGCGACTTTATGAGAAGGGCGAGCCGAAGCTCGCCTTTCTCTTCCATGCCGCGGGCGCTTACGCCGCCGGCTCAGTCTCCACGCGCCGCTTGCGGATGAAGCGTGCGCCCAGGGCTTCGCGCAGGCCTTCCAGGCCGTCGCCGCGGCCGCTCACCTGCAGGTGGGCGTAGCCTTCCAGCGAGCCGACCATCACGTCGCTGCCCAGCGCCGTTTCGGTATCGACCATGCGTTCATAGAGGCGCTGCAGGCGGGCCAGGATAGGGCGCAGCACGTCGAGGGCGGCCAGGTCGGCGCGGTATTCGTCCAGGTCGAAGTTGCGCGGCAGCACTTCGGAATGCTTGCCGAGGGTGACGACGGCCTGGCGGCAGAAGGCTTCGGACTTGTCGCCCATCTTGGTCAGTTGGCGGCGTTCGTCGGGGGTCAGGCCGACCAGGCCGGTGAGGCGCTGCTCCAGGCTGTCGAGGGCCGCTTCGATGGCGCTCAGGTCGTCGGCGGCGAGGTGCAGGGAAACGAGGTTCTGGCTCATGGTCACTCCGTTGATCACGTTGAAAGGAAACGTCGGCGACTCGGCGCCGACGACCGCAGCCTAGCGCGTGATCGCGCGCATTGCCTCTCACAAATGCAGGGCGTTTCGATATGTCGATGGCGCTCGGAACGCCAACGACGAAGCTCGGAGTGTGAGGCACGGAGCGCGGCGCCTTGCGCTTGGAGCTCAGAGTGTGAGGTCCAGAGCATCGCGCCTTGCGCATGATGCTTGGCGCTTCGGAGACCTCGCGCTTTTCGCACCGTCGACGACGCTAAATGTGAGAACGCCGACGCTCTAGGGGCCATCGACGAAGCAAAAAGCACGAGGGTCGGTGCTCCGCGCCCGGACAGCGGAGCGAAGGTGGCTTGCGCGTGGGATTCCGAGCTTCGCGCTTGGCATTCCGAGCCTTGCGGACGGGGCTTGACGCCTTGGCGACGGAGCGCGGAGCCTCGTCGATGGGGCTCCATGTGAGAGTGATGGGGCCTGGAATGTCATCTCACGTGGGGTGGATGCCGGTTTCGTACCGATGTTTCGTGCCTTCGTCGTCGCCAGCCGCGCTTCGTCCGGGCGGACCGCGCGCGATGCCGTGGCGCTCCGATACTTCCGCACCGCCCGCGTGCCGGGCATCTGACCCGGGACCTGCATGACCTCCGCGCATCTTGCGAACATCGCCGTCCATGTCGGCGCCGGCACCCTCGCCCTGCTGATCGGCTTCGCGATGCTCGCGCGCCGCAAGGGCACCGCCGCGCACCGGCGATGGGGCAAGGTGTTCTGCCTGCTTGCGCTGGTGGTGTCGCTGTCGGCGGCGGTCGGCACGCTGTGCTTCCGCTTCATCCCGGTGTTCGCGGTGCTGACGGTGCTGGTGCCGTATCAACTGGTCAGCGGCTGGCGGTCCATCCATACGCGCGAACGCGGTCCGTCGGTCATCGATGCGGTGTGGACGCTGGTGGCGCTGGCCCTGGCGCTGATGCTCACGCCGACGCTGGTTGCGGCGCCGGGGCGGCCGGACATCGTGGCGTATGCGTCACTCGGCACGCTCTTCCTGCTGTTGGCCTACGACGCGGTGAGGTGGCTGTTTCCGCGCCGCTGGTTCGCCACGCTCTGGCGCTATGACCATGTCTACAAGCTGGTCGCGTCGTTGTTCGCCCTGCTGTCGGCGCTGGTGGGCAACGTGATTCGGGTGGGACAGCCCTGGTCGCAGATCGCGCCGTCGGCGATCGGCCTGCTGACGATCGGCTACTTCTTCGTGCAGCGGCGAAGGCAGGAGGTCGCGACGCGGCCGGCGGGTTACGGGCGAACGGATGCCGCAGCGTCGTAGCACCGCAGGGTGGGCCTTGGCCCACCGTGTGGAGATACGCAGGGCTCGCGCGGCCGCTGCGGGTCGGCCCGGCCTGCGGTGTACGATGCGCCACAGGGGAAGGCTGGCTCGTCGGGGCGCCGTGCATCGGTGCGACGGTGGGCTGCGACATTCAGATGCTCTGCGGAGAGGCCCGATGAAGCACGCGCTGCACGTACTGCTGTTGATGGTGGCGCTGCTCGCGCCGGCCCACGCCCATGCCGACGACGCGCCGCTGTCGGTGCAGGCGCAGGTGATGCCGCTGCTCGACGAGATGATGGCGGCGGCCAATGCGCACGATACGGACCGGTTCATGGCGCTGTATGCGCGCGGCGATGCGCTGGTCGTGCAGTTCGACGACCAGACGCTGCGCGGGTGGCAGACGGTGCGGGACCAGCAGGACGAATGGTGGGGCGGCGGCACGTCCGACGCCGTCTACCGGTACCGTTCGGCGCCGGAGATCACCGTGATCGCGCCGGATGTGGTCAGCACGCTGCAGTCGATGGAGGTGGCCAGCACGATGCCCGATGGCAAGAAGGGCAACGTGCGGGTGATCGCCACGTCGGTCTGGCGGAAGCTGCCGGAAGGGTGGCGCATCGTGGTGGCGCACGAGTCGTTGATCCAGTAGCCCGGGTAAGGCCGAAGGCCGCACCCGGGGGTTCGGGACTTATCCGTGCACGGCGTCCCGGGTGCGCTGCGCTTACCCGGGCTACGTGTCTAGGTGCCCGGCTAACTGGCCTTGGCCGCAAACCACCGACGGCTGGCAGGCAGCAACAGCAGAACCGTCACGGCGATGCGCAGTACCGCAGCGAGGCAGGCATGCCACTGCTCCGGCGAGAGGCCACGCCAGAGCATGCGGATCAGGAAGAAGGCCGTCACCGCTGTGGTCAGGACCAGCCATAGCCTGGCCCACTGCCAGCGCCGCCACAGGGCGAACGTCATCACCAAGGTGTAGACGCCCATTGCCGCCATGCTGGGCACGAACAGCTCGAACCTCGACATGGGCGTACCGATCAGCGGGACCACTTCGAGTGGATAGATGACCAGATAGATCGCCAGCGCCGCCATCATCGTCGGCGGCATGCGCATGGGGGCGCGATCCGTCTCGACCAGCACGGCGTGTGGGGCGTCGTAGGGGTTGGGTGCTTCAGTCATGGCGGGGCGGCTGCGGAGCGGGCTTCATTGAAAAGGTACCCTGACCCCTGACCTGGCGGCCGGGTCAGGCCGACGGCACTACCGCTTCGGTGGATTCGCCGCAATGCGCGCACGTCACGTTGAACGTACGCGTCGGTGGCAGGACGCGCTTTCCACAGACGACGTCCAAACACTGCTGGTACAGGTCGAACATGCCTTCGCGGCCGCCTGTGTTCTGCTGCAGTGTGGCGATGCTGGAGAAGAGTGCGGTAGCGGCGGCGTACTGGGCTTCAGTGATCATGCGCTGGCTCGATCAGGGCGGCAGGGTCACCCTACCCCGGCGGGGATACGGCGCGCCAGCGGCAGGGGGTTCCGTGTACGTTCGAGGGCAAAAACAGCACCTCAGTCTAAGCATCGCACTCCGCTACGCGAGGGCCATCCTTGCGCACGTACGTGGTGATACTGCCGGTGTCTGCGTCGTGATTCTCCAGCACATCATGCCGGGGCTGGATGGTCAGCGTGATGGGGATGGCGTAGCCCTTGGCATTGGCCAACATTTCCAGCCGCGCACCGCGTATCCGGTAGACGAGCTCGGTGCTGCCTTTCGCACTCATGACCAGCCCCGTGCCGTCGGTCTTGAAGCGCATGGTGTCCTTGGGGCTCTTGTCGGGGTTTTTGCAGAGCACCCAGTCACCGACTAGCCAATCGTGGGGACCCGTGACCGTGTTTGCGGTGGCCGGAAGTGCGGCTGCGATGCTGAGCAGGCCAGCGATGATGATGACTACACCCTTCATTGATACACCTCGTGATTGACATCGTAGGGTGGGCCTTGGCCCACCGGTTCGTCTGCATTGGCTGAGGGAAAGGTGGGCAGAAGCCCACCTTGCGTAATGGCTGACATTTTCAGCGAAGCTTGTTTCACAACGTCCAGGCGATCAACGCGACCATGATCATCAGTGGAATGACCAGGGCAAACACGATGAACGTGCGTGGCGAGCCAAAGACCAAGCCGAACGGGTTCTGCCTGATCGCCGCTGCGGCGGCGTCTGCGTCGCCCTTGAATTGCGTCCTAATCTGATGCCAGCGCAACGCCACATACCCCACGGCGGACGCTGCAATGAACAGCAGGGCGATGCCGAAGGTATGATCCTCGCGCTTCAGCACAAGGAGAATGAGGGCCAGGGGAAGCAGCGCGAACACCATTCCTCCCGCGAAGCGCCACCAGCTGAGGCTTGCCTTGCGCTTGAACAGCATCTTCTTCCCCGCGCGCATGTTGAAGCCGAATGGTAGCCCGGGTAAGGCCGAAGGCCGCACCCGGGGATCGGAACAGCTCCGTGTAGTGCGCCCCGGGTGCGCTGCGCCTACCCGGGCTACGCCGCTATTCCGGCCCTTCTATCTCGCTGTCGAAGAGCCACCATCCTGCACCCGTGCCGTCGGGCAGCGTGACGATTTCATCATCATCCGAGGGAACGACAGCTTCGGGCGTACTGAGCGCTTTCATCTTCGGCTTAGAGCTATCGTTGAAGGCCGCAATTGCGGCGAGTGCCGCATCCAGATTGTTGCGTGCTACTGCCCGAATCAGATTGCTGGAGATGAAGTGGGTCGGCCCCCGATACCATGGCCAAGGCAGACTTCTTACTTGAACTCCAAGCTTTACGGTTAGGCCGCGCCACTCTACCTCGGGCATCGCATCAACAAGCTGGATGCTGCCACGAGTTTGCTCGGGGTCCACCAATGCAACTGCTAGTTCGAACTGGCCCGCAGCCAAAGCCCAGTTGGCGGTGTGATGACGCAGGAGAGCCAGCTTTTCGATGTCGCCCAGCTCCAGCCCCGGCTCTTCGGAAGGATCAACTACAACAGCCAAGCTTGGGCCATTTTCCACAAGTCCAAAGGTGACCGCATACTCGTTGGCCACGACAGCAGCCGCCCCGTGAGACTTTAGCCAGCTGGTACCTGCAGCAGTCTGCTCCAAACCATGTGCCAAGCCGCTTCTCCAACTTACATCGCTGGACTGCTTGAGGATCATGCCCTTACTCTCAAGCAGAACGACATTCTTGAACGTCCCTTTGGCGGCCATGAAGTCCGGCCGCTTGTTGAACGCTTTTGGCCCCGGAATCGGTGCTTTGAGCATTCCGCATCCAGCACCGAAGTCCACTACGGCAGACATCTTCAGCCCCTCCGTCGCATAGAGCCATGTCATGGCCTGACCCAAGTCACCTGCTAGTGCGGTTCGGGAAGAGTCGCGCAGCGTATCCAGTAGGTGAGGCTGAGCATGAAGCTCGCTGCCGCTCCATAAGCAAGCCTCGCGGACACGCGCATATGCCGCCAAGGCGCGCCAGAAGCCCGTCCTCTGGTCCGGCGCAAGCGTTGCTCCTGATCTGGCAAGAGCCATCGCCAGCTTGAGTGTGCTAACTACAACAGGAGCTTCGCCAAGACAGCCTTTTCGCAGGCTTCCGTTCTTTTTCCGCTCTGGCACCACATGTGCGCCGCTTGTAGCGACGTGTGAGTTCTCAAATTCCCAGAAACTTACATTTGCTTTTGACACAGTAGCTCCTGTGACATCCCTCTCTCTTGTCGTCCTGATGATGTATCGCTTCGCTCAACTCATCCTACTTTCTTCAAAAACTTACTCTGAAACCTGTTTTGTATCCCTCAGGGAAACATCGCTTTGAGCATGGCACGTGTGGCGTCGTCGTCCGCGCTGGACAAGTCTTCCAACACTGTCTCCAGCTCCACCTGCCTTACTTGGCTAAACTTCTCCAAGCGCGCCCCACGCGGCAAGAAGAAGAATGCCTTCATGCCTTCTTCCCAGTGACGCATGAGCACTTCCTGCTTGCGTGCCAACTCTCGGGGTTGACGCTGATACGTGACCTGCGCGATCACCTTGCGCCCATCGGCGTTGACGCCAAGTATGTCGATGTCGGGAAGCCCGCGACCTAGAGGCATCAGCAGGCGCTCAAGCTTGGCGGCGCTTCTCAGCCATTCGTAGCAGAGGACTTCATGTTGTCCGGGATGAAGGTTGCCGGGCTCCCTGGCGACGGAGCGTCCGTGCATCACGGCCTCTAGCACCCCTTTGCCTGCCGCCCATAGGCTGAGTGCGCCGTATGGCGGCTGGATCATCAGGATCGGATGATGGACATAGCGGACTTCCCGGACATCCACCAACTGCGCCGTCTTCAGGATGACCCCCGGCCGAAACTCCTCTGGCCGAATCTCTGTCCCGGGGTTGATACGCCCCACGAGCATGATGTCGGTGCCGTAAGCGGCACCAATGACGACCCCTTCATTGCAGTAGCTGCGCAGCCTGCCGATGGCGGCTTGCGCTGATCGCCACGGCTTTCCCTCGTGAGTGAGGTAGTCCTTGGGATCGACGGACTCGATGTCGTCGTAACGAAGCGCCACGAGCCGCCTATTGAAGAGCGAAGGAATAATCTCTCGCCTCAGCTCATCCTCACGCGCGCTATCGAAGATGTTATGACGGATGAATGCGTAATCCATTGTTGCGATTCTCTTGATGCTCTAGACAAACCAAGCGCGTGCACACCACTACATCTCATTTGCAACCCACACTTCGCGGCGTCACTGGATAACAGTCGTCTACTGATCTCCCGTCAAGCGGGCAATAGGTGTGGTTGGATCGCGCGGTGATTTGGGTCCAGCTACTGCCATCGCGATACAGGAGCGTTCCGCCGGCGCAGCGGTAGCCGGGCGGAACGGGATAGATGACAGCGACGGGACGGGGAGGAGGAACGGCGACTGTGCGGGGGGCGGCCTGCGCTTCGCGCTCCAGCTTGGCGGTTTCCTGCTTGAGCACCTGCAGCACCTGTTCGGCATCGCGGCGCGCTTGGTAGCGCTCGTAGGCGTTGAAGATCAGCAGTGCGGCGAGTACGCCGATGCCGACGGCCACGCCGATCTTCCAGGCGAAGCCGTCGTTGTCATGAGAGGGAGATGACAGTGACGGGCCGCGATAGGAGCGTGGACGAAACTCCACGTCCTGCATGTCCTTGTCGAACCTAGGCTCCTGACGTTCCATGGCATCCCCTTGCCTTGTCGTCCCGACTGATGGGTATCGCTTCGTTCAACCCATCCTACTCGCTACGAGCGCCGAATGAGCTGCGCCATCGGCCCGAGAACGAGACCCACAACGTTCTCGCTCGTGTAGACGGCATCCTTGACGGAGAGCATCTTGTCCCAGTGCCTTACGCGCTCTGACGCAACAAGCCACGCGTGATCTATGGTCGTCACAGATGACTCCATCTTCACCATGGCAAATATTCCATCAAAGAATGTGTCGAGGTAACCGTGCGCATTCTCCACCAGCATATCTAGTAGTTCGACCTTACGCCCGGAATGGACGTACAGATTGCGAGTTCTGTAGATCCTTCTCATCTGCCACTCTACACGTTGATCGTGAGTATCAAGAACCTTCCTTACCTCCCCCGGGGACTTGAAACGCTCGCGAATGTCGTTCCACCGATTGAGCAGCAATGGGTAGCTGGAAAGCTCTGTCAAGGCTTCATTCCTAGTCGCTTGATGAACGTCTAGGTACATCAGCTTAACGAGATTTACTCTGCTCAGATTTCCATCTTGATCACCAACATCGCGAAGCGCCTTCTTTACCAGCCTTGAATCGAATCTAAACATGTCGCTCAGCAAGTCATCAAAGATGTTGCACACATACTGGAGCCTCATTAAAGGCCTCAGCGTATCCGACACACTTTTAACGCGAGCGCCTCGCACGACCTTAGGAACGGAAGACTCTAGTGCAGACCAGAGATTCAGCAATTGAATGCTTGTTGAGCTAGTTCTTCCCGCAGCTCCATGGAGTCCAACAAGTCGATCAAACTGTTCCATCGACTCTTCTTCTAGCCCAAATTTTCGTACAGCCAACGCCATCTGTACGCCCGCCTTTGTCGGCCGAGCATCAAGCGTTCTCGACATGGCGGGAATTGGCGGACGAATCAAAGATCCTTGCGCCTCGCCTTTCTCCATCACCCACGCAAACTCACTCCAAGCTGGCAGAATTGCGTGATGAAAGAGGGAGTAGACGTTTGTAATACGCTCGATTTTCTCCTCTGCCCTCCTCCTGGCCGCAAACTTATCCATCGCTCTAATCTCAACAGCGATGAATATGCGTCCTGCCGCTTGAACTGAAAGCTTTTCCAGATCTTCAGGGGAAATTTCTGCGGGCGGAAGCTCGGCCACACTAGCGCCCATATCCTGAGATGCCTGGGCAAATTTCTTGAACAATTGAGACCCGGCAAACACGACCCTGTAGTTCTTCGCCTTTCCGTCAAATGCACTGAAGAAATCTTCCAGCCTCTGCTCGGGCGACTTGTCTTTTACCAGCTGAATTTTTTCGCGCAGAACCTCTCGAACAAATCTTCTCGTGTAGCCCAGTCTCAGCAAGCTCGTAACAAACGATCTTGCAATGAACCGAATTTCGTGCTTTTCACGACCTATTCTTACAAGGTCCCTAAGTGCGCTAACGCAAGTGTTGCAGTATTTTGCTGCAGCGAGGGACACCAAGATCAGTTCAAATCTGATCTTGCTCTGAGAAATGTTATCAGCCACGCATTCGTTGAGGAGCTTTTCGTAGTCGACGGGCAACAGGCTTTTTGCAATGACATCCTTCGAGATCATGAACCTCATCTCATCACGGATGTGTTCGAAGTTCCCCCTGTCGATGATTCCGGCATCGATATCTTCGACGACTTCAATAGCCTCAGCCGCGAGCGTGCTCGGATTGTGACTAGATGGCTTATACGTATCGAGCGTGTATTCAAACAGCATCTCGTCCAAGCACTCAGCGAAGAACTGATAACCCTCGTGTGAGCGATCATCTGCGAGACCCAGCAAGAGCGACTGTTTCATCCTGAGACCTCTCCTTTTTGCACCATCACCAAATCACTCGAAAAAAAGGGCTCCGAAGAGCCCTTTTTCCGCTTCATCCTTTAACTTAATCTCACCCGCACTTCGAATACCCACAGTTCAAGCACGTCGCACACCCGTCCATGATGACGAGGGCCTTGGTGTTGCACTTGTGGCAGAGCGTGGCGGAGGGCGGGAAGCTGGCGCCATCGCCGGTCACGGCGATGTCCTCGGCGGCGCCCTGCGCGGGCGCGGCCGGTGCAACGGTCACGGTTTCGGTGACGTCAGAGTTTTTTTTTGCGCGGTCTTCGTACTGCTTGCGCTTCTCGGCCAGGATGGCGCGCTGGTGCGCGCTCATTTCCGGGTCGTGGATCAGGCCGATCGACTTCATGTGCTCTTCGACGATGGCGCCCAGCTCGGCCACCAGCGACGGCATGTACACGCCACCGGCCTTGAAGTAGCCACCGCGCGGATCGAACACGGCCTTCATCTCGTCCACCAGGAACGTCACGTCGCCGCCCTTGCGGAACACCGCCGACATGATGCGCGTCAGCGCCACGATCCACTGGAAATGCTCCATGGACTTGCTGTTGACGAAGATCTCGAACGGACGGCGCAGCTCGTGCTCCGTGCCCGCGTTCAACACGATGTCATTGATGGTCACGTACATGGCGTGCTCCACCAGCGGCGACTTGATCTTGTAGGTGCTGCCGATCAGGACTTCCGGGCGCTCGATGCGCTCGTGCATCTGGATGATGTTGTCCTGCGGCACTTCCTTTTCCACCGTCTCGCGCGGCACCGACGCCACCAGGATCGCGGCTGCGGCTTCGCGCGCCTTGTCCTCGGGGGTGAGCACGCTGTAGCCCTTGATTTTCTTGTCGATCTTGACGGCCATGACGGTGGAATCCTGTTCGTATTCGGTGTGGTGTCGTGAATGGGCGGCGCCTGGCCTTCCGGGCCGGCCCCCGCCCCAACCCTCCCCCGGACCCGGGGGAGGAGGGGTGAAGCATCAGGTCTTACTTACGGGCGGCTTTTTTCGCCGCTTTCTTCGGGGCTGCCTTGCGGACGGCTTTCTTGGCCGCCTTCTTCGGCGCGGCTTTCTTCGCCGCTTTCTTCACGGGCGCCTTGCGGGCGACCTTCTTCACTGCCTTCTTGGCGGCCTTCTTGACCGGCGCCTTCTTGGCGGCGGCCTTGCGGGCGACCTTCTTCACCGCCTTCTTGGCGGCGGTCTTCTTGGTGGCGGCTTTCTTGGTGGCCTTCTTGGCGGCCGACTTCTTGGTCGCCTTCTTGGCCGTCTTCTTGCCGGTCACCTTCTTCTGCAGGCTGGCGGCTTCGGCCTTGGCGGCGCTGCTGGCGGCGGCCAGCTTCTTCTTGGCCTTGGCGACGGTCTTCTTCACCGCCTTGGTGGCCTTGTCGGTGCGCTTGGCCACGGCCTTCTTCGCCTTGGCGATGTCGGCACTGACCGTCTTGCGCGCCTTCTTGGCCGCCTTCTTGGCCTTGGCGACCGTCTCGCTGGCGGTGGAGGCCACCGCTTCGCCGATGCCGGTGACTGTTTCTTTCACGCTCTCGGCGGCGCCGGAGAGCGTCGCCGTGACACCATTACCGTTGCTCATGTTGCCCTCCTAGTGGGCGAGTGGGTTGACGCTGCCGATGCTATACCCGATAGCGCGGGGTGGAACGGTGAAGCCGGTGAATCGTTTGTTGCTTTTCCTTCTCCCCGCGGGCGGGGAGGGGTTCTTTCTTTCCCTTCTCCCCGCTAGCGGGGAGAAGGTGGCCGAAGGCCGGATGAGGGGCCGCTTTTCGCGAGGAGCAAGAGCAACTCGCTGCGCTCGCTCCCCCTCACCTGCCCTCCGGGCATCCTCTCCCCGCAGGCGGGGAGAGGCGAGAAGCAGGTTCCTCAGAACTTGCCGTAATACCCTTCCTTCAACGCGTCGAACAGGTTGGCGGCGGTGTGCATCTCACCGTCGTACTCGATCTGCTCGTTGCCCTTCACCTCGATGGTGCTGCCGTCTTCCAGCTCGAAGCGGTAGGTGGTGTTCTCCAGGTCCGCTTCCTTCACCAGCACGCCCTGGAAGGCGGCGGGGTTGAAGCGGAACGTGGTGCAGCCCTTCAGGCCCTGCTGGTGGGCGTAGCGGTAGATGTCCTTGAACTGCTCGTACGGGTAGTCCGTGGGCACGTTGGCGGTCTTGGAGATGGAGCTGTCCACCCACTTCTGCGCGGCGGCCTGCACGTCGACGTGCTCCTTGGGGGAGATGTCGTCGGCGGCGATGAAGTAGTCGGGCAGCTTCGCCTCCGGGTCGTCGGAGAACGGCATGGCCTTGCCGTTGACCAGCTCGCGGTAAGCCAGCAGCTCGTAGGAATAGACGTCGACCTTTTCCTTCGACTTCTTGCCTTCGCGGATCACGTTGCGGCTGTAGTGGTGCGCGAACGAGGGCTCGATGCCGTTGGAGGCGTTGTTGGCCAGCGACAGGCTGATGGTGCCGGTGGGGGCGATGGAGCTGTGGTGGGTGAAGCGGCTGCCGACTTCGGCCAGCTCGTCCACCAGCTCCGGGGCCACCGTGGCCACGCGCTGCATGTAGCGGCTGTACTTGGCGTGCAGCACCTTGCCGGGGATCTCCTGGCCGACCTTCCAGCCGTCGGTGGCCATTTCCGGACGCTGGCGCAGCATGGCGGCGGTGACGGCGAAGCGCTCTTCCATGATCGGGGCCGGGCCCTTCTCCTTCGCCAGGGCCAGGCCCATTTCCCAGCCGGCCACGGCCATTTCGCGGGCGATGGCTTCGGTGAACTCGCAGGACTCGGCGCTGCCGTACTTGTGCTTGAGCATGGTCAGGGTGCTGCCCAGGCCCAGGAAGCCCATGCCGTGGCGGCGCTTGCGCAGGATCTCCTGGCGCTGCTGTTCCAGCGGCAGGCCGTTCACTTCGACCACGTTGTCGAGCATGCGGGTGAACACGCGCACGACTTCCTTGTATTCCTCCCAGTCGAAGCGGGCCTGGTCGGTGAAGGGGTCGCGCACGAAGGTGGTCAGGTTGACCGAGCCCAGCAGGCAGGCGCCGTACGGCGGCAGCGGCTGCTCGCCGCAGGGGTTGGTGGCGCGGATGGTCTCGCACCACCAGTTGTTGTTCATCTCGTTGACGCGGTCGATCAGGATGAAACCCGGCTCGGCGTAGTCGTACGTCGAGACCATGATCATGTCCCACAGATGACGGGCACGGATGTGGCCGTAGATCTTGCAGGCCACCAGGCCGTCGTCGCGGACGATGTAGTTCTTGTGGGTGGGCCACTCGCGCCAGACGACCTGGGCGGCGTCTTCCACGTCGATGTCGCCCTTCTCCTTGATGTTCACCGGGAACACCAGCGGCCAGTCGGCGTCGGTGTCGACCGCTTCCATGAAGCCGTCGGTGATCAGCAGCGACAGGTTGAACTGGCGCAGGCGGCCGTCTTCGCGCTTGGCGCGGATGAAGTCCTTGACGTCCGGGTGGGAGATTTCGAACGTGCCCATCTGCGCGCCGCGGCGGCCGCCGGCGGAGGACACCGTGAAGCACATTTTGTCGTAGATATCCATGAAGGACATCGGGCCGGAGGTGTAGGCGCCGGCGCCGGCGACGAAAGCGCCCTTCGGGCGCAGCGTGCTGAATTCGTAGCCGATGCCGCAGCCGGCCTTGAGGGTGAGGCCGGCTTCGTGGACCTTGTCCAGGATGCCGTCCATCGAGTCCTCGATGGTGCCGGACACGGTGCAGTTGATGGTGCTGGTGGCCGGCTTGTGCTGCTGGGCGCCGGCATTGGAGGTGATGCGGCCGGCCGGGATGGCGCCACGGCGCAGCGCCCACACGAAGCGCTCGTACCAGTAGGCGCGCTTCTCGGGGGTGGCTTCGGCATCGGCCAGGGCACGGGCCACGCGCTGGTAGGTACCGTCGATGTCGGCGTCGAGGGCCTCGCCCTGCTTGGTCTTCAGCCGGTACTTCTTGTCCCAGATGTCCTGGGACGCCGGTTGCATGGGGACCAGGGTGGGCTGTTCCGTCTTGATCGCCTCGAGGCGCACCGTACTCATGGTTGTGTTGTTCTCCTGAAAACGACTGGAACTTCTAATGGCTGTGGTGGCGGACGGGCCAGGGCCCGTCCCGGTATTTCATCGCGGTCCCGGACGACGGGGACGGCACGCCGGGCGGCCGCACTCGCTGCGCCGCACCGGTGGCCGGATTGTGGAGGTGGGACCTGCCGTTACCGTGGTGCCCACTGCTTCCCTCGCCCTCATGCGCCAATCCCCAAAGGCGCCCGATTTCCCAAGCGCAAAGCCCGCAGGCGTTGTCGACAAAAACACCAGTGCTTGGGTCCGCCCCGTGCTGGACCGCAACATCTTGTGTCAGCACGAAGCCGCCAAACTACGCCCGGGGTTCCCCCCTGTCAACCGGATTGACATGACAATTGCATGGCGTCCACCCCACCGTCCGTCATACCGCGGCGGGCGGCATCGCCCACCCGCAGGCGGTGAACTTCATTGCAGGTTTAGGGGTCGGTCAGCAGACTCATTCAGGTTCGCGGGAAGGCCGCCGGCCCCCGTTCCCTTCGACGCCACGAGCTGACGACCGACCATGAAGAACGCGCTGCGCCCGCTCCCCACCCTGATCGCCCTGACCGCCGCCGCCGCCTTCGGCGGCTTTGCCGCTACCGGCCTCAACGAGCTGTTCCAGCAACCGGCCCAGGCCGCGCCCAGCGCCGCCGCCGTGCCGATGGCCGCCGCCCTGCCGACCACGGTGGACGGGCAGGCGCTGCCGTCGCTGGCGCCGATGCTCAAGCGGGTCACTCCGGCGGTGGTCAGCGTGTACAGCCGGCAGACCGTGCGGGTGGCCAGCCCGCTGGGTCCGTTCGGCGATGATCCGGTGTTCCGCCGCATCCTGGGCATCCCCGACATGCCGCGCGAGCGGGTGGAGCGCGCGCTGGGCTCGGGCGTGATCGTCGATGCCACGCGCGGCTACGTGCTGACCAACCACCACGTGGTGGAGAACGCCGACGGCGTGTCGGTCACGCTGAGCGACGGCCGCCAGGTGGAGGCCGAGTTCATCGGCTCGGACCCGGACACCGACGTGGCGCTGATCCGCATCCCCACCCAGGGCCTGACCGCGGTGCCGATGGCCAACAGCGACCAGCTGCAGGTGGGCGATTTCGTCGTCGCGATGGGCAACCCCTACGGCCTGGGCCAGACGGTGACCTCGGGCATCGTCTCGGCGGTGGGCCGCAGCGGCATTCCGGTGGCCGGCTACCAGAACTTCATCCAGACCGACGCGTCGATCAATCCGGGCAACTCCGGCGGCGCGCTGGTCGACCTGCAGGGCCGGCTGGTCGGCATCAACACCGCCAGCTTCAACCCGCGCGGCAGCATGGCCGGCAACATCGGCCTGGGTTTCGCCATCCCGATCAACATGGCGCGCGGGATCATGGACCAGCTGATCGCCAACGACGGCGTGGTGCGCCGGGGCACGTTAGGGGTGGAATCGCAGGACCTGGACGAGCGCACCGCGCGCGCCCTGGGCCTGGACCTGCCGCGCGGCGCGCTGGTGACGCGCGTGTATCCGGGCTCGGCCGCGGCCACCGCCGGCCTGCAGCCGGGCGACGTGGTGCTGTCGGCCAACGGCCAGCGCATCGACAACCGCGCGGCGCTGCACAACTTCGAGGGCCTGCAGCCGGTGGGCACGCGGGTGGCGCTGGACGTGCGCCGCGACGGCAAACCGCTGCAGCTGAGCGTGGCGCTGAAGGAAGGCGTGCGCAACGCCGAGGGCGCCACGATCGACCCGCGCCTGAGCGGCGCCACGCTGAAGGAACTGGACGAGTCCGCGCGGCAGCAGCTGCGCGGGCTGCTGCGCGGTGCACAGGGCGGCGTGCAGGTCGACAACGTGGTGCGCGACAGCCGCGCCTGGAACAACGGCCTGCGCCCGGGCGACATCATCGTCGGCAGCAGCAGCGGCGAATTCGGCGACCTGCCGGGCTTCCGGGCCAGCTTCGAGCGCAAGCCGGCGCAGCTGGTGGTGCAGATCCTGCGTGGACGCGGCACGGGGCGGCTGTTGATGCAGTGACGGTGGAGCAGGAGTGAGTGGAGAGGAGTGAGAAGTGAGTGCCTTGCCCCGCTGTCCCGCTCACTCCTCACTCCTCCCCACTCACTCCTCGCTCCAGCCACCTAACAGCGCGTTCACCGCCGTGCATTACAGTGGCCCCATCCCCCGCCTGCAGGAGACACCCATGAGCATGCCCACCAATACCGATGCCCTGAAGTCCAACCTCGGCGAAGCCGGTTCGCACCTGGCCTCGGCCGCCGCCGCGGCGGGCGAAGCGATCAAGGGCGCCGCCAGCGCCGCCGGCGATGAACTGCGCCTGGGCAAGGCACACGTCAAATCCGAACTGGCCGACGGCGCGCTGTCGGGTCTGGCCGCGGCCGAAGCCGGTGGCGGCGCCGCGCGCGAGCAGGTCGATGCGCTGATGGACAAGGGCCGCGACCTGATCGACAGCGCCGCCGACCTGATCCGGGAACGCCCGATCGCCTCGTTCGGCGTGGCCTTCGCCGCCGGCTGGATCATCGCCAAGCTGGCGCGCAGCGGCGGCGGCGACAAGTAAGCCTGCCGCGTGAGCGACGCGCCCCGCGACAACGACGTGCCACCGCCGCCAGCCTTCATCGACAGCCTCAAGGAGGTCGGTGAAGCCGGGCGCGCTGCGTACGGCTCGGCCAGGGACACCGGCCGCGCGATGCGCGCGCTGGTGTCGGCCGACTTCGCGTTGGCGCGCAGCGCCTTCGGGCGTGCGCTGGCGTGGGCGTGTGTGGCCATCGTGTTCGGCGCCTCGGCCTGGCTGCTGATCACCGGCGCGCTGATTGCGCTGATGCAGCGGTTCGGGTTTTCGTGGCTGCAGTCGCTGTCGCTGGCGGCCTTCATCAGCCTGGCCATGACCGCGTTCGCGGCATGGCGCGTGGGCCGCTATTTCGACTACACCGGCATGCATGCCACGCGCCGGCAGCTGTCGCGGCTGGGGCTGTTCGACGAGAACGGCAACAGCGACGAAGACGAAGCACCGCCCGCGACGCCGCCGCCCGGCAACGGAGGCCCCTGATGCGCTTCGAACAGTTGCGGCAGCACGTGGCCCGGGCCGAGAAGCGGGTGGAACTGCGCAGCGCGCAGTCCTCGCTGTACTGGACCATCCTCAAGCAATCCTGGCGTGAAGGCTGGACACCCGGCCGCATCGTCATCGCCGGGGTGGTCAGCGGCTTCCTGGCCGGCCGCGCCGAGCCCATGCGCGCGATGAGCGGCGCGCGCTGGATGCAGATGTTCACCGCGGTCTCCAGCTTCATGGCCAGCGCGCAGGCGGCGGCCGCAGCGGAGACCGCCGAGCAGGCCGCCGACACCGCGCAGGATGTGCAGCAGCAGGCCGAGGGCGTCACCGACGACGAACCGATGGTGGACGAGGTCTTCGACGAGGACGAGATCGTCGTCACCGCGCCTCGCCCGGCCGAAGCGGCGACCGAGCTGTCCGAGCGCTGACAGCGCAAGTGGGTGTGGGAGCGACGTAAGTCGCGAGCTCTTTGCTGCGCCACGATGGGCCTGCGCCTGGTATGCGGGTGAACGCCTCCCGTGCTTGGCCAGCGGCGCCCCGTCGCGACTCACGTCGCTCCTACAGCAATACCGCCACAATCGCGCATCCTTCCAGGCGGCCTCCTGCCCATGAGCACACCTGCCCCACCCGACGCCCCCGCCGCCCCCGTTCCACCGCCATCCCGTCCCCGCGCCTCCACGCCGATGCTGGTGCTGGCCACGCTGGCGGTCGGCTACACGCTGTGGGCCGCGCAGGACCTGCTGCTGCCGGTGCTGCTGGCGATGTTCTTCGCGCTGGTCGGCAATCCCATCATCCGCGTGCTGCGCAGGATCTACGTCCCGCGTTCGCTCGGCGCGCTGGTCGTGCTGCTCGGCGGCATGGCGGTCACCGGCCTGCTGGCGCAGAAGATGCTGCCCTCGGCGATGGAATGGGCGCAGCAGGCGCCGCGCGAGATGCGCCAGCTGGCGCCCAAGCTGCGCGAACTGACCAAGCCGGTGCAGGACGCGAACAAGGCCGCCGAGAACTTCGCCCGCGCCGCCGCCGGCGGACAGACCGGCCGCCAGCCGCAGATGGTGCAGGCCACCCCGGACGATCCCTACGGCAAGCTGCTGGCCACCCCGCGCGTGCTGGCCTCGCTGCTGGCGGTGGTGCTGCTGACGTTCTTCTTCATGGTCTACGGCGAGAACCTGCAGCGCAACGCGATCGCACTGCTGCCCGGGCGGCAGCAGAAGAAGTTCACCGTCGAGATCCTGCATTCGATCGAGCGCGAGGTGTCGCGCTACGTGCTGACCATCAGCATCATCAACACGGTGGTGGGCCTGGTGTTCGCCGGCGTGCTGTACCTGCTGGGGCTGCCGCTGGCCGAGGCGCTGCTGTGGGGCACGATGGCGGCGCTGCTGAACTTCGCGCCCTATGTGGGGCCGCTGATCGGGATGGTGGCGATGCTGCTGGTGGGCTTTGTCAGTTTCGAGCAGCCGCTGCAGTCGATGCTGCCGGCGATCGCCTACCTGGTGCTGCACACGATCGAAGGCCAGATCGTCACCCCGATCATCCTGGGCCGGCGCATGGCACTGTCGCCGCTGATCCTGATCCTGGCGCTGATGCTGTTCGGCTGGCTGTGGGGAATCATCGGACTGCTGCTGGCGGTGCCGCTGCTGGTATGCGTGAAGCTGGTGCTGGCGCGGGTGGAGGGGATGGAAGGCTGGGCGCGGTTGCTGGAGTGATCGCGGCGTCTTGAGCCCCTCTCCCTGCGGGAGAGGGGTTGGGGAGAGGGCCAACGAAGCCCGTTTCTTCGATCCGCCCGTAGTCGGCACCACATCCGCCATGACGTTTCGCTTACCCCGCGCGCTCAAGCCCCTCTCCCCGCGGGAGAGGGGTTGGGGTGAGGGCCAACGAAGTCCGCACCTGCTTCGATCCGTAAGCAGTCAGCACCACATCCGCGACAGGCTCTGCTTTTGATGGCCTGGCGGGAGGCGCTTTCCATGTCTTGAGCATGGTGCCGCTCGCCGCGGGGGCCCTACTTGACCAGCCATTCGGCTGTTGAAAAGCGCTTCTTTGCTTGTGCAAAGAAAGAATCAAAGAAACACCCCCCAGGCGGCACGCCCTGCGCTTCGCGCAGGGTCCGCGAGCGGGCCGGGAATTTTCGTAAGGCACATCCATGTGCCATACGAAAACGCCGCCCATCCGGGACGGCGCCCTTCGGGTTTTACCCGGCCCACTCGCCGTGCCTCATGGGGACCCCGAAACACAGGAGCGACAGCACAGCAGGTCGCGCGCGCGGACCCGTCGGCTTTGGCTCTTGGGCCCCCTGAGGTCCGGCAGTCACGGCGGGTAAAACCCCGTAGGGGCGGCGCACAGGACGTGCGCCGTTTTCGTATGGGCCAGGATGGCCCTTACGAAAATTCCCGCCGGGACTGCGTACCCGCTGCTTGCGGCGGGCGGACCGCCGGGGTGTGCTTTCTTTTGCCTACTTTTCTTTGCACAAGCAAAGAAAAGTAGGGCCTCCGCGGCGAGCGGCGCCATGTACCCGACAAGAAAGTCCCCATCGCAAGTCCATGGAACCCAAATCCATAGCGGATGCCGGAAACACCATGGAGAGCGAAGACATGGACTTCGTTGGCCCTCACCCCAACCCCTCTCCCGCAGGGAGAGGGGCTCAACACGGAGCGCTCAGGGCGTACCGCATGGCGCATGCTTCTTTGGTTCCTCTCTTTGCACGAGCAAAGAAGTGCTTTTCAATAGCCGTATGGCTGGTAAAGGGACGCCCCCGCGGCGAGCGGCACCATATGCCCGACAAGAAAGTCCCTACCGCAAGGCCATCAGAAGCAAAAAGCTGCGGCGGATGTGCTGCCGACTACGGGCGAATCGAAGGCATGGGCTCCGTTGGCCCTCTCCCCAACCCCTCTCCCGCAGGGAGAGGGGCTCAACACGGAGCGCTCAGGGCGTACCGCATGGCGCATGCTTCTTTGGTTCCTCTCTTTGCACGAGCAACGACGTGCTGCTCGACAGCCGAATGGCCGGTCAAGGGACGCCCTCGCAGCAAGGGGCGCCCTCTTGTCCGACAGGAAAAACCATCCGCAAGCCCTCGGGCCAAAGCGCCATCCTGCATGTGGCGGCAACTCGGGAGGCCTCGAGGCACCCAGTTCGTTGACCCTCACCCCCAGCTCTCTTCCGCAGGGAGAGGGGCTTGACCCGCGCCCAGTGACGGGACTGCCCGCCGCCCGGGTGTAAAATCGCGACGATGAGCTTCCCCGTCCGCGCCATCACCCTCGATCTCGACGACACCCTCTGGCCGTTCGCCCCCATCGGCGCACGCATCGAGCGCGTCCTCGACGACTGGCTGCGCCAGCACAGCCCCGCCACCGCTGCGATGTTCCCGGTCGAACGCATGCGCGCCGTGCGCGACGACGTCTTCGCCGCCCATCCGCAGTACAAGCACGACCTCAGCCGCCTGCGGCGGATGACGCTGGAACACGCGCTGCGCGAGAGCGGCGCCGACATGGCGCTGCTGGAGCCCGCGTACGAGACCTTCCATGCCGCACGCAACCAGGTGGAGTACTACCCGGACGCGCTGGACGCGCTGCAGCGCATCGCCGCGCGCCTGCCGGTGGCAGCGGTGACCAACGGCAACGCCGACCTGCAGCGGATCGGGCTGGGCCATCTGTTCGTCCATCAGGTGCATTCGCGCGAGCACGGCGTGGCCAAGCCGGAGCCGGCGCTGTTCCACGTGGCCTGCGACCTGCTGGGCGTACCGCCCGGCGACGTGCTGCATGTCGGCGACCACATCGAGATGGATATCGTGGGCGCGGCGAACGCCGGCTTGCGCAGTTGCTGGATCAACCGCCCGGAAGACCACGACGGCACACCCCGGGCATGGCCGCACGATGCCCTGCGTCCCGATCTGGAATTCGCCACCCTCACCGCGCTGGCCGACTGGCTGGACGCGCACCCCGACTTCGCCACGGAACCCGCCACCGCATGAGCGCTGCCCTCGCCTATACCGATTCTTCCGCCCATGCGCGTCCGCTGCATGTACTGGAACGCGCGCAGCTGGCCGCATGGCGCACCACGCAGTCGGCGGCGGTCAACGCCTGGATCGACGCACAGAACTTCACCGCCTCGCCCGGATCGCTGCTCGCGCTGCCGGGCGAAGATGGTCTGGCCGGCGCGGTGATCGGGATCGGCGATGCGCTGGATCCGTATGCCTACGCGCATGCGCCGTTCGGCCTGCCGGCGGGCGACTGGCAGCTCGCCACCGATCTGTCCGCCGATGCACGCACCGCGC
Source organism: Pseudoxanthomonas sp. Root65 (assembly GCF_001427635.1). Taxonomy (NCBI): domain Bacteria; kingdom Pseudomonadati; phylum Pseudomonadota; class Gammaproteobacteria; order Lysobacterales; family Lysobacteraceae; genus Pseudoxanthomonas; species Pseudoxanthomonas sp. Root65. Next base: position 1,848,875 of record NZ_LMHA01000001.1, on the reverse strand, counting down.
TGCAACTCGGCTGGGGCCTGGGGAGCTACCGCTTCGACCGCTACAAGCAGCCGCCGCGCAAGCCGGCGCGGCTGGTGCTGCCGCAGGCCGATGCCGAAGCACTGGACCTGCTCGCCGCCAGCCTGCAAGTGCGCGACCTGGTCAACACGCCGACCGAGCACATGGGGCCGGATGAACTAGAAGCGGCTGTGCGCGCGTTGGCCGCCACGCACGGCGCAGACGTGGAGGTGATCGCCGGCGACGCGCTGCTGGCGCAGAACTTCCCCGCCATCCACGCGGTGGGCCGCGCCTCGCACCGTGCGCCGCGACTGATCGCGCTGCGCTGGGGCGACGCATCGCAACCGCATGTCGCGCTGGTCGGCAAGGGCGTGTGCTTCGACACCGGCGGCCTGGACATCAAGCCGGCCGACGGCATGCGCAACATGAAAAAAGACATGGGCGGCGCCGCGCATGCCATCGCGCTGGCGCAGCTGGTGATGGCGCGCGCGCTGCCGGTGCGGTTGACGCTGCTGGTGCCGGCGGTGGAGAACGCGATCGGTCCCAACGCGTTCCGCCCCGGCGAAGTGATCGCCACGCGCAAGGGCGTCAGCGTCGAGATCGACAACACCGATGCCGAAGGCCGGGTGATCCTGTGCGATGCGCTGACCTATGCCGGCGAACAGGCGCCCGACCTGCTGCTGGATTTCGCCACGCTGACCGGCGCCGCACGCATCGCGCTGGGCCCTGACCTGCCGGCGCTGTTCGCCAACGACGACGCCGTGGCCAACGACTGGATCGCCGCCGGCGAGCGCGTGCGCGACCCGGTCTGGCGCATGCCGCTGTGGCGGCCGTACCTGCGCTACCTCACCAGCGGCATCGCCGACCTGGCCAACGCCGGCTCGCGCATGGCCGGTGCCGTCACCGCCGCGCTGTATCTCGAACGCTTCGTCCCGGACGGCATGCCGTGGGCGCACCTGGACGTGTACGCGTGGAACGACAGCGACCGCGCCGGCCGTCCCGCCGGCGGCGAGGCGCTGGCCCTGCGTAGCGCCTACGCGATGCTGAAGGCGCGCTACGGCGGTTGAGGTTGCCGTGTCTTCGCCTGTGGGAGCGACGTAAGTCGCGATCGCACGTCATCCGGCCCCGGATGTCCTGACGTAAGCGTGCAACTTCCAGGCATCGTGCGCCGACCGTTCGCGACTTACGTCGCTCCCACAGTCGACCTTCCGCAGTCACCACGCCTGGCTACAACCACCCCCGCTGCCGCGCCATCCGGTACGCCTCGATGCGATTGGCCACGCCCAGCTTGCCGATCGCTTCGGACAGGTAATTTCGCACCGTGCCCTGCGAGAGGTTCAGCTGCCTGGCGATGTCGCCGGCCGACTGGCCCTCGCCGGCCAATCGCAGCACCTGGCGTTCGCGGTCGTTGAGCGGGTCGGCGTCGGACCAGGCTTCCAGGGCGAGTTGGGGATCGATGGCGCGGCCGCCGCGATGCACCTTGCGCAGCGCCTCGGCCAGGTCTTCGGCCGGCGCGTCCTTCAACAGGTAGCCGGCCACGCCGGCATCGAGCGCGCGGCGCAGGAAGCCGCCGCGCGCGAACGTGGTGACGATGACGACCTTGCAAGGCAGTTCATGCCGCTGGATGCGCTGCGCCAGCTCCAGCCCGCTGAGACCGGGCATCTCGATGTCGGTCACCAGCAGGTCGGGCTTCAGGCGCTGCAGCTCGCGCCACGCGGTTTCGCCATCGGGCGCGCTGCCGACCACCTCGATGTCGCTCTCCATGCCCAGCAGCGCGGTGAGCGCGCCACGCACCATGGCCTGGTCTTCGGCAAGCAGCACGCGGATCATCGGAAGGCCGGAAAGGAAGGATCGGGTGACACGCTAGCAAATCATGCCGGCTCGTGGGAGACGTCTCGCCCATGCCCCGCAACGAAGCGGGCGAGTACCGATGTGGGAGCGACGTGAGTCGCGACACATGACGTCGGCGTCCTTGCACTTCGCCACGTATCGACGCATCAGAACCATCCGGAATGCTGCCATCGCGACTTACGTCGCTCCCACACCGTTTTCCGCAGTTGTCGTCTGCGGATCGAGGGACGCCTCCTCCCGCGACGGCAACGGAAGCGTGATCTCCACGCAGGTACCCTGCCGCAGCGTGGAGTCGATGCGCAGGCGGCCGCCGCGCGACTCGACCCGCTCGCGCATGCCGGACAGGCCATTGCCGGGCACCGCCGCGCTGCCGACGCCGTTGTCGCGGATGCGCAGCTGCACGTGGTCACCGGTCGATGTCAGCGACACCTCCGCCAGCGTGGCGCGGGCATGGCGCTGGATGTTGGTGACCGCTTCGCGCAAGGCCAGGGCGAGCACGGTTTCCAGATCAGGGGGCACGACCACTTCGTGCGCGTCGTAGCGCAGGGTGACGCCGTCGGACTCAAGCAGCAGCTTCGCCGACGCCAGTTCGGCCGCCAGCCCGGCGGCGCGGATGCCGGTGACCGCACGGCGCACCTGCGCCAGCGCATCGCGGGCGACGCGACTGACGTCGACGATCTCGTTGCGGGCGGCCTGCGGATCGCGCTCGATCAACCGGCCCGCCAGATCGGACTTCAACGCCACCAGCGACAGCGTGTGGCCGAGCAGGTCGTGCAGGTCGCGGCCGATGCGCTCGCGCTCGGCCAGGGCGGCCAGCCGCCGGACTTCCTCGTGCGAGAGCTTCAGCTCGGCGCGCTTGCGCACGGTTTCGGACTGGAAGTAGTTGCCGGTGAACACCGCCACCGAGATGATCGCGGTCAGCACCGGTACGAACACCGGAAACGCCAGCCACGACGACAGCGCGTAGTAGGCGCCCAGCAATGCCGCCAGCGCCAACAGCCGCGTCCACAGCGCGCCCGGCAGCAGCGCGACGAACGCAGCCGCATAGATGATGTAGGTGTTGGAGAACGCATTGGACGCCATCAGGCCGTAGCCGAGCGCGGCGATGCCGAACGTGCACAGCACCCGGGTCATCGCGCTGCCGCGGTAGGCGAGGAAGTACATCGGCAGGAACACCACGATCGACGCCAGCGTCGGCCACAGGCGCCACTGCAGGCGGCCACCCCAGTCGCCCCCGGACGGCACCAGCACCGGCATGAACAGGAACAGCAGGTAGCCCAGCAGCAGCACCGGCATCCAGCCCAGGCCCAGCGCCTCCGGCACCAGGGCATCGCGCAGGCGGGTGGCCGTGCGCAGCAGCGGGGAAGAAGACAGGCTCATCGAGGACTCCTTGTAGCGGCAGGCCGGTTCATTGCACCAGCCGACGGCGGGCCAGCAGGAAGAACACCGCCGTGACCACGAGCAGGACAGCGAGGTGGACCCACAACGGACCGTCGACGTCGACGCCGACGATGGCCTGCGCGATCTGCGCCAGATGATACGCCGGCCATGCAGGCGCCATCGACTGCAGGAACGACGGCAGCATGTGCAGCGGCACCCACAGCCCCGACAGGAAGGCCATCGGCAGGTAGATCAGGTTGATCACGGCCGGCGCACCGCGTCCGCTCACCCGCGTGCCCAGCCACAGGCCGAGCGCACTGAAGGGCAGCACGCCCACCAGGCAGCTCGCCACCAGCGCCAGCCACTGCAGTGCCGACAGCCGCACGCCGGCCACGCCGATCGCCAGCGCGCCGAGCAGCAACAGGATGATGGCGCCGAACAGCACCGCCATCGCCATCTTCGCCACGAGGTACGCGCCCGGCGGCATCGGCTGCGCGCGCTTCAGCGTCAGCAGGCCCTGTTCGCGGTCCAGCGCCACGGTCACGCCGAAGCCGAACAGCGCCACGCCCATCACGCCGAACACGCTGTAGCCGGCCAGCAGATAGGTCGCTGCGGCAGGCCCGCCCTTGCCGCCCAGCAGCACGCCGAATAGCAGGTAGAACACCGGCGGAAACAGCAGGCATGGCACCGAGAACGAGGGCGTGCGCAGCAGGCGCAGGAACTCATAACGCGCTTCCAGCAGGTAGGCGCGCGTGGAGGAGAACGGAACGGGGGAGACGGCGTCCATCAGGCGGCTTCCTTCTGCGTGGCATCACGGGTGAGGGCGAGGAAGGCATCGGCCAGGCCGGCGCGCTGCACTTCCAGATCGGACAACGCGGCGTCTTCGGCCAGCAGGCGGCGTACGACAGGCTCGGCGGCCTCGGCCACGATCTCCAGCCGCTCACCGTCGCGTTGTGCGAGCTGTACGCCCGGCCAGCCCTGCACCAGGGCCGCGGGCAGTGCGCTGGTGCAGCGGATGCGGCGTTGCGCGACGGTCGCGCGGATCTGCGCCACCGAGCCTTCCGCGATCACGCGCCCGTGGTTGACCACCACCACGCGGTCGGCCAGCGCTTCGGCTTCTTCCAGATAGTGGGTGGTCAACAGCACCGCGCAGCCCTGCGCACGCAGTTCGCGGATCGCCTTCCACAACGTCTGCCGCGCATCGATGTCGAGCCCGGTGGTGGGTTCGTCGAGGAACAGCAGCTCGGGCCGGCCGCAGACGGCCATCGCGAACTGCACCCGTCGCTGCTGGCCACCGGAGAGCTGACCGTAGCGACGCGCCATCAGGCCATCGAGCCCGGCCAAGGCCACCAGATCCGCCACACTGCGCGGCTGCGGGTAGTAGCTGCGCGTCAGGTCGATCAGCTCGCGCACCTTCAGCGTGTCCGGGATGGCGGCGCTCTGCAGCATCACCCCGGCGCGGCGACGTGCCGGCAGCGATTGCGGCGGCAGGCCGAACAGTTCGGCGGTGCCGGCATCGGCGCGCTGCAGGCCGAGCAGCAGGCTGATGGCCGTGGACTTGCCGGCGCCGTTCGGGCCGAGCAGTGCCAGCACCTGGCCGGCAGGCAGCACCAGGTCCAGGCCATCCAGCGCCAGCGTCTTGCCGTAGTGGTGGCGGACGCCGCGCAGGCGGGCCAGCGGTGTGGAGGAAGGAAGTGAGGTGTTCATGCGAGGCTCTCGCCGGAGGGTGCCGCCATCCTGCCCCTCCCCGCGTGGCGTGATGAGTGCGGCCTCTCAGGCGAATCAGGTGACAGGTGTCACTGGGCTGCGGACCGCCGTTGGCCCAGGATGCGTCCCATGGCAGGCCGCGGCCGGCCATCGCCGCACGAAGTGACTTCCGGCAACTAGGCTTCCGTTACTCTTGCTGGTCACACTTCCCCGCATTCACCGTCTGGATACGCATGAACACGTCTGCCGACCTGCTGAAGGAACTCCGCATCGACCGCAAGGCGCCGCCGCCCGCGCCGCCATCGCGTCGTGGCCTGTGGATCACGCTGGGCGTGGTGGTCGTGCTGCTGGCGCTGGCGGCCGCCGCGTGGGCACTGCTCGGCCGCGAGAAGCCGCTGGAAGTCCGCACCGCGCCGACGGTGGCGCTGGGCAACGGCGGTGCCGCGGCCTCGGTGCTGGACGCTTCCGGCTATGTGGTCGCCCGACGCATGGCCACGGTGTCGGCCAAGATCACCGGCAAGGTGCGCGAGGTGCTGATCGAGGAAGGCATGAAGGTCGAAGCGGGACAGGTGATGGCCACGCTGGACCCGGTCGACGCCGACGCCAGCCGTGCGCTGTCGCAGGCGCAGGTCGAATCGGCGCGCTCGCAGGTGGCCAACGTACAGGCGCAGCTGACCGATGCCGAGGCCAACGCACGTCGGCTGTCCACGCTGGTGGAGCAGCAGCTGGTGGCGCGCTCGCAGTACGACCAGGCGATCGCCGGCCGCGATGCCCTGCGCGCGCAGCTGCAGGCCGCGCAGCGCAACGTCACCGTCGCCAGTCGCAGCCTGGACATCTCCGACAACGGCGTGGACAACACCATCGTGCGTGCGCCGTTCGCCGGCGTGGTGATCGCCAAGGCCGCGCAGCCGGGCGAGATCGTGTCGCCGCTGGCGACCGGCGGCTTCACCCGCACCGGCATCGGCACCATCGTCGACATGGAATCGCTGGAAGTAGAAGTGGAGGTCAACGAGTCCTTCATCGGCCGCGTGCAGCCGAAGATGCCGATCCAGGCCACGCTCAACGCCTATCCCGACTGGCAGATCCCCGGCGAAGTCATCGCCATCATCCCCACCGCCGACCGCAGCAAGGCGACGGTGAAGGTACGCGTGGCGCTGGGCCAGAAGGACCCGCGCATCGTGCCGGACATGGGCGTGCGGGTGAGCTTCCTGGAAGCCGCCAAACCGCAGCAGGCCGAGCAGCCCAAGGGCGTGCGCGCACCGGGTGCCGCCGTGGTCGAACGCGAGGGCGCGCAGGTGGCCTTCGTGGTCGGCGACGACGACACCGTGCAGCAGCGCCGCCTGACGGTGGCCGGCAAGCTGGGCGACGACATGCAGGTCACTGACGGACTGCAGGCCGGCGAAACCGTCGTGCTGGATCCGCCTACCGAACTGAAGGACGGCGCCAAGGTCGTGCTGGCCGACGACGCCGAGTAAGCCCCGCCGAAACGGCGCGCGTGAGAAAACCCACGCTGCGACGAATCACCGGGGAGTGGCTGGTCGCTTTCGCTCTTGCTTGACGGGGCCCCTTGAGGTCCGGCTGGCACGGCAGGTCAAACCCCGCAGGGGCGGCTCACAGGAAGTGCGCCGTTTCCGGATGACACAGGACGTGTCTTCCGGAAATTCCTGCCGGGACTGCGAACCCGCCACGTGTGGCGGGCGGACCGCCGGGGTGTGCTTTCTTTGCTTACTTTCTTTGCACAAGCAAAGAAAGTAAGGCCTCCGCGGCGGGCGGCACCAAGACGACTCGCCGTATCGGCAAGACAGCAGTACGCACCAACCACGTCCAGCGAACCACCACCGTGTCGAAAGCCTGTTTCCCGCTTCGTCGCACGAAAGACTTCGCAAGATCCATCGATCAGGCCAGACCCCGTGCCGATCGTCCGCAATGCTCACCGCCCCGCCTGCGCCACCTCCCGACTCGCAACGAAGGAACACGCCCATGTCCTCCCTGGTTTCCATCCGCAACCTCACCAAGACCTACCAGCGCGGCCCCGAGAAGGTGCAGGTGCTGCACGGCATCGACCTGGACATCCCGCACGGCGACTTCGTCGCGCTGATGGGGCCGTCCGGATCGGGCAAGACCACGCTGCTCAACCTGATCGGCGGGCTGGACACGCCCAGCGGCGGCGAGATCGAGATCGAGGGCCAGCGCATCGACCAGATGAACGATGGCCAGCTGGCGCACTGGCGCAGCTCGCATGTCGGCTTCGTGTTCCAGTTCTACAACCTGATGCCCACGCTGACCGCGCAGCGCAATGTCGAACTGCCGCTGCTGCTGACCAAGCTCGGCGGCGCGCAGCGCAAGCGCAACGCGGAGATCGCGCTGCAGCTGGTGGGCCTGGCCGACCGCAAGTCGCACCGTCCCAATGAACTCTCCGGTGGCCAGCAGCAGCGCGTGGCCATCGCCCGCGCCATCGTCTCCGACCCGACCTTCCTGATCTGCGACGAACCGACCGGCGACCTCGACCGGCATTCGGCCGAGGAGATCCTCAACCTGCTGCAGATGCTCAACAAGGAACATGGCAAGACCATCATCATGGTCACGCACGATCCGAAAGCGGCCGAATACGCCACCCACACCATCCACCTGGACAAGGGCGAACTGGCCGATGCCCCGGCCGGCGCGCACTGACCGGAGGCGACCATGAAATATTTCTCGCTGATATGGTCGGCGCTGTTCCGCAGCAAGACGCGGACACTGCTGACCCTGCTCTCGGTGGTGGCGGCCTTCCTGCTGTTCGGCCTGCTCGACTCGGTACGCGTGGCGTTCAACTCCGGCGGCAGCGTGGCCGGTGCGGACCGCCTGGTGGTCGCGTCGCGGCTGTCGATCACGCAGATGCTGCCGTACAGCCTGTCGGCCCGCATCGACGCCACGCCGGGAGTCAAGAAGAGTGCGTACGCCGCGTGGTTCGGCGGCATCTACAAGGATCCGAAGAACTTCTTCCCCAACTTCTCGGTCGGTCCCGGCTACATGGAGATGTACCCGGAATACATCATCGATCCGGCGCAGCTGAAGGCCTGGGAAGCCGACCGCACCGGCGCCATCGTCGGCGAGAACCTGGCCAGGCGCTTCGGCTGGAAGATCGGCGACACCATCCCGTTGCAGGCGACCATCTTCCCGCAGAAGGATGGCAGCAACGCCTGGCCACTGACGCTGCGCGGCACCTTCAAGCTGGCCGACAGCAAGCGCAAGGGCGAGGAGAACCAGCTGCTGTTCCACTGGAAGTACTTCGACGAGGCCAACCAGTACGTCAACGGCCAGATCGGCTGGTACATGGTGAAGCTGGACAACGTGAACCACGCCACCCGCGTGGCCAACGCCATCGATGCGATCTCGGCCAACTCCGCGCACGAGACCAAAACCCAGACCGAGCAGGCCTTCAACCAGTCCTTCGCCAAGCAGTTCGCCGACATCGGCCTGATCGTTACCGCGATCATGGCGGCGGTGTTCTTCACCCTGCTGCTTCTGACCGGCAACACCATGGCGCAGGCGGTACGCGAGCGCGTCCCGGAGCTCGCCGTGTTGAAGACGCTGGGCTTCACCAACGGCACCGTGCTGGTGCTCGTGCTGGTCGAATCGGTGCTGCTGATCGTACTCGGCGGCGTGCTCGGCATGCTGATCGCGTCGGCACTCATCCCGGTGGTCAGCGGCGCCAGCAACGGCATGATCGCGCTGCCGTCCATCCCGGCGCAGACCTGGGGCGTGGGGTTGGGACTGATGGTCGCGATCGGACTGATCGTCGGCGCGCTGCCGGCGACCCGCGCGATGCGATTGAAGATCGTCGATGCATTGGCCGGCCGCTGACAGGAGACATGACATGAAGAAGCAATGGTTGGGCAATCTCATCTCCATCGTCGCGCTGGTCGTCGGACTCGGCGTGTGGATCGTGCTGCCGTGGTTCGCGGTGCTGGGTATCGCGGTGGCGCTGGTGCTGTGGCTGCTCCTCACCCGCAGTGGGCGCCTGTCGCTGGAGGCCGCAAAGATCGGCATCGCCAGCCTGCCGCAGCGGTGGGGTGCGTCGTCGGTCATCGTGGTCGGCATCGCCGGCGTTGTCGGCGTGCTGGTGGCGATGCTGGCGATGGGCGAAGGCTTTTCCGCCACCCTCAAGCAGACCGGCGGCGAAGACACCGCCATCGTGTTGCGCGGCGGTTCGCAGGCGGAGACGAATTCCGTCATCAGTCGCGACCAGGTACCGCTGATCTCCACCCTGGCCGGCGTGGCCAAGGGTCCGGACGGCCGGGCCCTGCTGTCGCCGGAGCTCTCGCAGATCGTCAACCTGCCGACCGCCAGCACCGGCGAGGATGCCAACGCGCAGTTCCGTGGCGTCAGCGAGGCGGCGTGGGCGATCCGTCCGCAGGTGAAACTGGTCGAAGGACGCAAGTTCAACGTCGGCGTGCGCGAGATCGTGGTCGGCCAGGGCGCGAAGGGGCAGTACCGCGGCCTCGACATCGGCAAGACGCTGCGGCTCGGCAACCAGGAATGGACGGTGGTCGGCGTGTTCGCCTCCGGCGACGCGCACGACTCGGAGCTGTGGACGGACATCGACACGCTGTCGTCCGCCTACGACCGCCGCGCCTACCAGTCGGTGACCGTGCGTACCGAAGGCAAGGCGGGCTTCGACCAGTTCAAGCAGGCGATGGAGAACGACCCGCGTCTGAAGCTGGACGTGCTGACCACGCGCGACTACTACACCAAGCAGTCCACCGGCCTGAACACGCTGATCAAGGTGCTCGGGACCGTCATCGGCACCATCATGGCGATCGGCGCGGTGTTCGGCGCGCTCAACACCATGTATGCGGCCGTCGCGGGGCGTGCGCGCGAGATCGCCACCATGCGCGCCATCGGCTTCCGCGGCCTGCCGGTGGTGATGGCGGTGATGCTGGAGACGATGCTGCTGGCCCTGCTCGGCGGGGTGCTGGGCGGACTGATCGCCTGGGTGGTGTTCAACGGCTACAGCGTGGCCACGCTGGGCAGCAACTTCAGCCAGGTGGTGTTCCAGTTCAAGGTCACGCCGGAGCTGTTGTGGAGCGGCCTGAAGTGGGCGCTCGGCATCGGCCTGGTCGGTGGCCTGTTCCCGGCATTGCGGGCGGCGCGGTTGCCGATCACGCAGGCACTGCGCGCGATCTGAGATGGATCAACGAGGCGCCGGCGGATGCCGGCGCCTTGTCGCGTTCAAGGATCCAGCCATCCCTTCGCGATGGCCGCCGCGATATCGTCCAGCACATCGATATCGTGCGCCAGGTCGGGCGCTTCGCAGGCGATGACGTCCGCGCCAGCCGCGTTGAGTGCATCGCGCAGTCCACGATCTCCCTGCACGGCCAGTGCCGCGCGCAGCATCGTCGCAGCGACGACGGCGGGAATACCGACGCGATCACCGAGACGCGTCGCCGCGGATCCCGACGATGCCCGACGGGAGGCCTCCAGCAACGCCAGAAGATGGGCGACCTCCAGCGCGGGTTGATCGCAGGTCAGCAGCAGGGTCGCCTCTGCGTGCGTGGCAAGCGCCTCGGCGGCGACGCGCACGCTCCCGGCCAGACCCGCGCGCCATTGCGCGTTGACCACGCATTCCACGGGCAGGTCATTCACTGCACGGGTGACGTCATCCGCCTGCGCCCCGACGACCACCAGCACGCGCGCAGCACCGGACGCCAACGCCAGTCGCGCCGCGCGATGCACCAGTGTTTCATCCTCGCGCGTCAGCAGTTGCTTCGGACGTCCCAACCGCGTGCTGCCACCGGCCGCCAGCACGACCGCCGCGTGCGAACTACTCACGCCGGCTCGCCGTGATGCCAGGCCTGCAGCTGCGCAGCGATGCTCAGCGCGATGGCTTCCGGTCCCTGCCCGCCCAGCTTCAAGCCGATCGGCGAACGCAGCCGCGGCAGCAATGCGCCGTGCAGCGCGGAAGGAATCACCCGCAGCAGGTCTTCGCGCCGCCGCACCGGACCGAGCAGGCCGATGAAGGGGATGGCCGACGGCGTCAGCGCCACCAGGGCTTCGCGGTCGTATTCGAAATGGTGGTGCATCACCAGCGCGGCATCCGGCGCAGGATGAAGGCTGCGCAATGCGTCCTCGGGCGCCTGCATCAGCCACACATCGGCCACCTCCTCGGCAGGAATCCAGCGCGCACGCCGTTCCACCACGGTGACATGCCAGCCGAGCTGGCGCAGCGACGCCACCAGCATGCGGGTCTCGGGACCGCCGCCGAAGATCGCGACGCGCGGCGGTGGCGGCACCGTCACCTCGCCCGCCACGTCGACCATGGCCGACGCCGCGACGGGCAGTGTCCATGCATGGTCGACCTCGCCCGCACGCGCCGCCACACCACCGTCGGCCGACAGCCGCAGCGACAGCGGACCGGCACCCCGCCACCACGCCTGCACCACCTGCGACCAGCCGGGCAGCCGATCCAGCGGCAGCAGCGCCAGGTGCAGGCGGCCGCGACAGCCGACCGCCGAACCGGCCAGCAGGTCTTCGTCATCGCGCGTGTCGATGTCCATCGCATCCAGATGCCCGGCCGCCACCGCGTGCCGTGCGCGGCGCGCGATCTCCGGCTCCAGGCAACCGCCGCTGAGCCAGCCGGTCTGCGTATCGTCGGCGGCGAACACGGCCATCGCGCCCTGCCGCACGTACGTCGAGCCCTCGGTGGCGACGACGACGACCAGCGCGGCGCCGTCGCCGGCCTCGCTGGCGCGCGCGGAAACTTCCAGTGGATGGCGATGGACCGACATGCGCACCACGATGGCGCAAGCACGGGGCCGAAGGCAACGCCTCGCTTGCGCGTCGGGGCATCGGGCAAGCATCGCGCAGGATCATGCAAGCCGCCGCGCACGGTTTCACTGGCAGGCCACGCGGCCACGGAGTATCGTCGCCAGGTCCCACGCCGCCGCCAGGAGACCCCATGAAGTTGAACGTCAATGGATCGGAGCGCGACGTCGACGCGCCCGACGACATGCCGCTGCTCTGGGTCCTGCGCGACCTGATGGGCCTCACCGGCACCAAGTTCGGCTGCGGCATCGCGCAGTGCGGCGCCTGCACCGTGCACGTCGATGGCTCGCCGTTGCGCGCCTGCGTGACGCCCGCCTCCGCCGTCGCCGGCAAGAAGATCACCACCATCGAAGGCCTGTCGGCCGACGGCTCGCATCCCGTGCAGAAGGCATGGGCCGAGCTGGACGTGGTGCAGTGCGGCTACTGCCAGTCCGGGCAGATCATGTCGGCCGCCGCGTTGCTGGCCGTGGTGCCTGCGCCGACCGACAACGACATCGACCACGCCCTCTCCGGCAACCTCTGCCGCTGCGGCACCTACCAGCGCATCCGCGCTGCCGTGCACCGCGCCGCGGAAATCGGCAAAGCCTGATTCCACTTCGCTGCGGCATGTGCTGCCGCGGCTCCGATCCGATGTTCGACGGAGGTTGTGTCCGTGAACCTTGAACTGAAATCCTCGCGCCGTGGCTTCCTGCGTTCGACCGCCCTGGTCGGCGGCGGACTGGTCGTAGCCATCGCCGTTCCCGGCGCCCGCCGCTTCGCCTGGGCCCAGGAGGCGCAGCCGGCGAGCGCCGCCGCATTCGCACCGAATGCCTTCCTGCGCATCGCCGCCGACGACTCGATCACCGTGCTGCTCGCGCATGCCGAGATGGGCCAGGGCATCTGGACCACGCTGCCGATGCTGATCGCCGAAGAATTGGATGCCGACTGGTCGAAGATCCGGGTCGAACACGGCCCGGCCGACAAGGCCTATACCAGCCCGGTGTTCGGCATGCAGGGCACCGGCGGCTCGACCACCACGTGGTCCGAGTTCGACCGCTACCGCCAGGCCGGCGCCGTCGCGCGCAACCTGCTGCTGCAGGCCGCCGCGGCGCGCCTCAACGTGCCGCTCGCCGACCTGCGCACCGAGAACGGCGCCGTGGTGTCCGGCACGCAGCGCCTGCGCTACGGCGAGCTTGCCGATGCCGCCGGCAAGCTGCCGCCGCCCGATCCGAAGACACTGACGCTGCGCGACCCCAAGGACTGGAAGCTCATCGGCAAGGCGACCAAGCGCCTGGATACGCCGGAGAAGATCACCGGCAAGGCCGTGTTCGGCATGGACGTGCAGTTCGAGGGCCTGCTGACCGCCGTGGTGCTGCGCTCGCCGGTGTTCGGCGGCACGGTGAAATCGTTCGATGCCACCGCAGCGCGTGCCGTGCCCGGCGTACGCGATGTGGTGCAGGTGCCCAGCGGCGTTGCCGTGGTGGCCGAACACTTCTGGGCGGCCAAGCTCGGACGCGATGCGCTGCAGGTGGTGTGGGAAGCCGGCGAAGGCGCCACGCTGGACAGCGCGACGCTGCGGCAGCAGTTCTCGCAACTCGCCACCGAGGACGGCCCCACCGCCATACGCGCCGGCGATGTCGTCGCCGAGCTCAGCAAGGCCGCCAAGACCGTCGATGCCGAGTACGCCGTGCCCTACCTCGCCCACGCGGCGATGGAACCGCTGAACTGCACCGTCAAGATCGCCGACGGCGAGTGCGACATCTGGTGCGGCACGCAGTTCCCGACGCTGGACCAGAACAGCACCGCCAGGATCCTCGGCATTCCGCCGGAGAACATCCGCATCCACACGCCGTTCCTCGGCGGCGGCTTCGGTCGCCGCGCCACGCCCGATTCCGACGTGGTGTCCGAGGCGGTCCACGTCGCCAAGGCGGCGAAGGCCCCGGTCAAGACCGTGTGGACGCGCGAGGACGACACGCGTGGCGGCTACTACCGTTCGGCCTTCGTCGAGAAGATCAAGGTCGGCCTGGGCGAGGACGGCCTGCCTAAGGCGTGGCACCAGGTGATGGTGGGCCAGTCGATCATGGCCGGCACCTTCATGGAGGCGATGATGGTCAAGGACGGCATCGATGCCACCTCGACCGAAGGTGTCGCCAATTCACCGTACGTGCTGGGCACGCCGGCGCACCGCGTCGACCTGCATTCGCCGAAGACCGGCATTCCCGTGTTGTGGTGGCGCTCGGTGGGCCACAGCGCCAACGGCTTCGTCATGGAAGGTTTCGTCGACGAACTGGCGCACGCGGCTGGCAAGGACCCGGTGGAGTACCGTCGCACCCTGCTGAAGGACCATCCGCGCCACCTTGCCGCGCTGAATCTGGCGGCGGAGAAGGCCGGCTGGTCGTCGCCGTCCCCGGAAGGACGCGGACGCGGCATCGCCGTGCACGAGTCGTTCGGCAGCTACGTCGCGCAGGTGGCCGAGGTCTCGGTCGAGGACGGTCAGATCCGCGTGCACCGCGTGGTCTGCGCGATCGACTGCGGCGTGGCGGTCAATCCGTCCGCCGTGGAGGCGCAGATGGAGTCCGGCATCGTGTTCGGCCTGGGCGCCACCCTGCATGGCACGCTCACGCTGAAGGAAGGTCAGGTGCAGGAATCCAACTACCACGACTACCGCGTGCTGCGCATGCACGAGATGCCGAAGATCGAGGTCCACATTGTGCCCAGCACCGAGAAGATGGGCGGCGTGGGCGAACCCGGCACGCCGCCGATCGCACCGGCCGTGGCCAATGCGGTGTTCGCCCTGACCGGGCAGCGCCTGCGCGAGCTGCCGTTGCGGCTGCCGGTCGCCTCCGCCACCCCCACGCCGACCGCCTGAGGAGACCGCCATGCGCATCGCCCTGATGTCCCTGACCGTACTCCTGCTGACCGCCTGCGGCCCCCGCATCAGCGAGGAACAGAAAGCACAGGCGCTGACCGCCTTCGCCACCGTGGAGAAGGTGTTCCAGCACCCGCGCTGCAGCAACTGCCATATCCCGGGCGATGCCCCGCTGCAGTTCGATGCGCAGACACCGCACGCGATGAACGTGGCGCGCGGGCCGGACGGCAAGGGCGCGCCCGGCCTGCCCTGTTCCACCTGCCATGCCGAACAGAACGCGCCTGCCAGCTACGGCCCGCACGCACCGCCGGGCGCACCGCACTGGCAGCTGCCGCCGCCTGACCAGAAGATGGCCTGGATCGGCCTGCCGGCCGACCAGCTGTGCGCGATGATCCAGGACAAGAAGCGCAACGGCGACCGCGACTTCGACGCCCTGCTCAAGCACGTGGCGGAAGACAAGCTGGTGTTGTGGGGCTGGAATCCCGGCGGCGAACGCGCCCCGGTGCCGGTGCCGCACGACCAGTTCGTCGCCGCGTTCAAGACCTGGGCCGACGCCGGCGGCCCCTGCCCCGCGCCCGCTGCGCAAGGCTGACGCAAGCGCCGGGCATGCCCCGCTAACGGCCTCGGACCGACAAGCAGCGAAGCGAGCGCCGCGCTACGCCGCCGCCATGTCGCGACGGCGTGCACGCCACAGGCCGTCCGTGGCGAAGATCAGCAGCCCGGTCCAGATGGCGGCGAAGCCGATCGCGCGTTCGATGCCGAAGGCTTCGCGGAACACCAGCACGCCGATCAGCAGCTGGATGCTCGGTGCGATGTACTGCAACAGGCCCACCACCGACAGCGGGATGCGACGCACGCCGTAAGCGAAGCCGATCAGCGGCACCGCGGTGACCGCGCCGCCGAACACCAGCAGCAGGTCGTTCTTCCAGCCGTAGCCGCTGACGAAGCCGCCACCGTGGCCGAATTCGCCCCAGACCACATAGGCCAGCGCCGGCAGGAACAGATACAGGCTCTCGACACCCAGCCCGGCCACCGGATCCACCGCGACCAGTTTGCGCACCAGTCCGTACAGGCCGAACGAGAATGCCAGACCCAACGCGATCCACGGCGGCGCGCCGGCCTGCAGCGTCAGCCAGGCCACGCCGAGCAGGGCGAAGCCCACCGCGACCCATTGCGCGGGCGACAGCCGTTCACGCAGCACCAGCACGCCCAGCACCACGTTGATCAACGGATTGATGAAGTAACCCAGGCTGGTCTCGACCACGTGGCCCGCATTGACCGCCCAGATGTACAGGCCCCAGTTGAACGCGATCAGCAGGCTGCTCACGCCGAGCAGCGGCACGGCGCGCGGCTGCGCACGGACCTGCCGCCACCAGCTGCGTCCGTGCTTCAGCAGCAGCCAGCCGAGCACCAGCACCGCGCTCCACACGATGCGGTGCGCGATGATGTGGAACGACGGCACCGCTTTCAGCAGATGCCAGTAGAGCGGCACCACGCCCCAGATCAGGAACGTGCCGGCGGTGATCGCCAGCCCCTTGCGGTCGATGGGCGCGCTCATTTCGCCTGGCGCGCCCGTGCCAGCGTGATGAACACCACGCCCGCCAGGATCACCGCCATCGCGCCGAGATCGTGGCGCGTGAAGGTTTCACCGGCGATGAAAGCGCCCAACGCCACCGCGATCACCGGATTGACGTAGGCATAGCTGCCGACCAGCACCGGGCGCGCATGGTGCAGCAGCCACACGTAGGCGGTGAAGGCGATGATCGAGCCGAACACCGCCAGGTAGGCCACCGCCAGTCCGCCGGTGAGCGTCCACTCCGCCGTGTTGAAGCGTTCGCCGTGCAACAGGCCGGCGACCACCAGCATCACGCCGGCCGCCAGCATCTGCGCCGCCGCCGTCATGAACGGCGAGGGCAGATCGCGGCCGCGCGACCACACCGACCCGTAGGCCCATGCGATCGGCGCGATCAGCAGCAACACCAGGCCGACCGGCGAACCGGTGAGCGAACTGCCGGCGTTGAGCCACACCACGCCGGCGAAGCCGATGACGATGCCCAGCCACTCGGCCTTCGTCGCATGCTGGCCGCGCAGCGCGCCGAACAGGCCCATCCACAGCGGCATCGACGCCACCGCGACCGCGGCCAGGCCGGACGAGACCGTCTGTTCGGCCAGCACCACCATGCCGTTGCCCATCAACAGCAGCAGCGCGCCCATCACCAGCACGTTCTTCCACTGCGCCCGCGTGGGCGGTGCGACCCCGCGCCAGCGCAGGAACAGGAACATCACCACGCCGGCCGCGACGAAGCGGCTGCCCGACACCATCAGCAACGGCGGAAAGCCGCCTTCCAGTGCAATGCGGATGCCGAGATAGGTCGAACCCCAGACCACGTAGACGATGGCCAGGGCGGCAGCGACGGCAAGCCCGCCACGCGCGGGCGCGGCGGAAACGGGAGCGTTCATGGGGACCGTGGGGAGTGCGGCAAGGCGCAATTCTAGGCCAGCCACGGACCCGCGGCATGACACGGATGCCCTCGGCTGCTTGAAACCTTTCCGGGCAGGCTTGAATCGCCTTCAAGACGGCTTCGGGTCCAGGCTGCGAAGTGTGGGAGCGACGTAAGTCGCGATGGAGCGCTCTGGACATCATGCGCGCGCGCATCACGGCGTTGCCCCCACCTGCGGGATCCACCGACACGATGCAGCCACCCGGCACACCCATCGCTCCCACACGGACGCGTCGATCAGCCGCGTTCGCGCGCCAGCAACTGCTCCTTGCGCGGCAGGCCCCACCGATAGCCACCGGGTGAGCCGTCTCCCCGGATCACGCGATGGCAGGGCACGACCACGGCGATGCGGTTGTGCGCGCAGGCGCTGGCCACCGCCCGGGCCGCGCGCGGTGCGCCCAGCGACTGCGCCAGTCCTGCATAGCTGACGGTGTCTCCCGCCGGAATCTTCATCAGCGCCTCCCAGACCCGTTGCTGGAAACCGGTGCCCAGCAGGTCCACCGGCACCTCGGCCTCGCGACCCGCCAGCCGCTCGGCGACGGCACGCAAGCGGGGGGCCAGGTAGTCGTCGCGACCGGCATCGACCCGCTCGGTCTGCGCCAGCGGAAACTCCTCGCGCAGCCGCCGCTCCAGCGCGGCATCGTCATCGCCCAGTTCGACCGCGCAGATGCCGCGCTCGGTGGCCGCCACCAGCGCGCGACCGAGCACGGTGTCGACCAGCGTCCAGCGGATCGCCACGCCGCGGCCGCCGGCGCGGTAGGTGGCCGGGGTCATGCCCAGTTTCGCCGCTCCCTGTTCGTACAGCCGCGACGGCGAACCGTAGCCGGCGTCGTACAGCGCCGTGGTGACGTCGCGTCCTTCGCGCAACGCGCTCTTCAGCGTCCCCAGCTTCTTGCGTGCCAGATATTCGGCCGGACTCAGTCCGAAGCGCGCACGGAAACGGCGCTGCAGATGGGAGGCGCTCAGGCCGGTCTGCGAAGCGAGTTCAGACAACGAGGGTTCGCCCTCGTCGAGCAGGCGGAGCGCCTGATCGAGCGGATCGGCGACAGGCACGTTAGAGGTGGGAAGCGATCGGCGCGACATGGTGTCCATGCGCCCAGACTAGGGCGAGTGCGCCAGCCCGACTATCCGGATCTT
The DNA here is from genome assembly GCF_001427635.1 of Pseudoxanthomonas sp. Root65. Classification (NCBI taxonomy): domain Bacteria; kingdom Pseudomonadati; phylum Pseudomonadota; class Gammaproteobacteria; order Lysobacterales; family Lysobacteraceae; genus Pseudoxanthomonas; species Pseudoxanthomonas sp. Root65. The sequence continues at coordinate 1,830,647 of NZ_LMHA01000001.1, read as the reverse complement.
GCGCTTCATCCGAGGCGTGAGCGCGGAGGAGTGAGTAACGAGGAAGAGCGCATTGCGTACGCTCACTCCTCACTCCTCACCACTCAACACTGCCTCACTCAGCCCAGCGACCCGGACCCGGCGAATCGGGCAGCACCTGCGCCGACAGCTTGCGGTCCTGGCCGAGGATGCCGATGGCGTCGGACAGGATGGCCGCGGACTCGCGCAGCAGCGGATCGGGGCGCTTGTCGGCCAGCTTCTCGCGCTGCGCGTCCTTGACGATGTCGCGCTCGGACGCACCCAGGCCGTCATCGGCCAGGTCCTCGGCCAGCGGATCCAGCGCGAGCCCCAGCGCCTTGCGTTCGGCCTGGCGCTGTTTGCGCTGCTGGTCCTGGCGGTCGCGCTCGGCGCGACGTTCGGCTTCGTTGAGCGACACGTACTTCTTCGCCGCCTCTGCGCGGAACTGCGCCACGTCCTCGGACCACCACTGGAATTCCTTGTCCTTGGCCGAGCGCGCCGCGTGCAGCGCCTCCAGGCGCGGCAGCAGCGGCGCAAAGTTGCCGTACTGCGTGTGCGGGACCGCGGCGATACGCGTCCACGGCAGGGCGTTGTCGTACGTGCTCTCGCCGTACTCGCTGGCATCGACGCTCACCGGGAACGCGATGTCCGGCACCACGCCCTTGTGCTGGGTACTGCCGCCGGCCACGCGGAAGAACTGCGCGATGGTCAGCTTCACCGAACCGAAGCGCGGCGCTTCATTGGCCGGCCAGCGGTCCAGGTCGACCATGTTCTGCACGGTGCCCTTGCCGAAGCTGGTCTCGCCGATCACCAGGCCACGACCGTAGTCCTGGATGGCGCCGGCGAAGATCTCGGATGCGGACGCCGAGGCGCGATTGATCAGCACGGCCAGCGGGCCGTCCCACGACACGCCGGGCTTGCGGTCGCTGTTGACCGTCACCCGGCCACCGGATTCGCGCACCTGCACCACCGGCCCCTTGTCAACGAACAGGCCGGTCAGCTCCACCGCCTCGTCCAGCGAGCCACCGCCGTTGTTGCGCAGGTCCATCACCACGCCGTCCACGCCCTGGGTCTTGAACTGGGCCAGCAGCTTGGCGATGTCGCGGGTGGCGGAATTGAAGTCGTTCGGGTTGCGCCGGCGGCCTTCAAAGTCCTGGTAGAACGCCGGCAGCTTGATCACACCGATGCGACGCGCGGGCTCGCCGCCGGCGGCCGGCAGCGAAATGATCTCGGACTTGGCGGCCTGCTCTTCCAGCTTGACCTTCTGCCGGGTGATGGTGACCTGCGCATGCTTGCCGTCGATGCCGGCTTCGACCGGGATGTATTCGATGCGGACCTGCGTGTCCTTCTTGCCGCGGATCTGCGCGACGACATCGTCGATGCGCCAGCCGATCACATCGGTCAGCGGTCCCGACTTGCCCTGCCCGACCGCGACGATGCGGTCGCCGATCTTCAGCTTGCCGCTCAGGTCGGCCGGGCCGCCCGGCACGATCTCGCGGATCGCCACCAGATCGTCCTGCCGTTGCAGCACGGCGCCGATGCCTTCCAGCGACAGCGACATCGACTGGTTGAAATTTTCGGCGGTGCGCGGGGTGAAATAGTCGGTATGCGGATCGATCGCGCCGGTGTAGGAATTGAGGAACGTCTGGAAGACGTCTTCGGTCTTCAGCTCGTTGATGCTCCGCTGCAGGTTGGCGTAACGCTTGTCCAGCGTCTTGCGGATGTCGTCGGGCTTCTTGCCGGCCAGCTTCAGGCGCAGCCAGTCGTTCATCACCGACTTCTTCCAGATCGCATCCAGCGCCTTGCCGTCGGCGGCCCACGGCGCGTCTTCGCGGTCGTATTCCCAGCGCTCGTTGCCGTTGAAATCGAAGTCCTGCTTCAGCAGCGCGCGGGCATAGGCCACGCGCTGGCCGACGCGCTGCTTGTAGACGGTGAAGATCTCGTAGGCCGGCGCGAGGTCGCCGCTGCGGATGGCATCGTCCATCTTGGTGCGGTAGGGCGCGAAACGCGCCACATCGGCTTCGGTGAAGAACTGCTTGCCGCCGTCGAGCGCCTCGAAATAGCGCTTGAAGATGTCCTGCGAGAGCGTGTCGTCCAGCGGGCGCGGCCGGTAGGCGTAGCGGCTGTCCGACAGCAGGCCGTAGACCAGTTTGGACGTGTTGGCCTGGTCGGCGGTGGGCGCCACGGTGATCGCGTCGCCCTCGCCGCGCGCGAGCAGCGCCAGCGGGGTCGAGAGGGCCAGGGCCAGCAGCAGGAGGGGGGCTTTCTTCAAGGTCATTGCGTACTCATGGCCCAGGGGGCCGTCAGGCTGGAACGGACAGCGGATGCGACACGATGACAGTGCACAAAGTTGCGTGCCTTGTCATCTGCCTTTCGGCAGCCTAAGGGCCGGGGCGTAGGAAAAGGTGAACCGCGGCCCTGCCGCGATCCCGCGCCATGCACGCCACTGCGCCCGGACGGTCGCCCGGGTCGCGCGCTCCGGTGGACGGCTCAGCCGGCCTGGCGGCTGGTGGCGGCCGCCTGCGCGGCCTGCTGATCGGCGTGGTACGACGAACGCACCAGCGGGCCGGAGGCGACGTGGCTGAAGCCGAGCGCCATGCCGTATTCCTCCAGCGCCTTGAATTCGTCGGGCGTCCAGTAGCGCAGCACCGGATGGTGGTGCGCGGTGGGCTGCAGGTACTGGCCGATGGTGACCATGTCGACATCGTGCGCGCGCAGGTCGCGCAGCGTGCCCTGCACCTGTTCCATCGTCTCGCCCAGGCCCAGCATGATCCCGGACTTGGTGGGCAGGTGCGGATGCTGCTGCTTGAACCGCTGCAGCAGGGTCAGCGACCACTGGTAGTCGGCGCCGGGGCGGACGTTGGGGTACAGGTCCGGAACGGTCTCGATGTTGTGGTTGAACACGTCCGGCGGATTGGCCGCCAGGATCTCCAGCGCACGGTCCATGCGGCCCTTGCCGCGGAAATCGGGCGTCAGGATCTCGATGCGGGTGGACGGCGAGTGCTCGCGGATGGCGGCGATGCAGTCGACGAAATGCTGGGCACCTCCGTCGCGCAGGTCGTCACGGTCGACGCTGGTCACCACCACGTACTTCAGGCCCATGTCTGCGACCGTATTCGCCAGGCTCAACGGCTCGGAAGCATCCGGCGGCTTGGGCCGGCCGTGGGCGACGTCGCAGAACGAACAGCGGCGCGTGCAGACCTCGCCCAGAATCATGAAGGTGGCGGTGCCGTGCCCGAAGCACTCGTGGATGTTGGGGCAGCTGGCTTCCTCGCAGACCGTGACCAGGCGGTTCTCGCGCAGCTTGGCCTTGAGCCTGGCCACCGAACCGTCGGACGGGATGCGCACGCGGATCCACGACGGTTTGCGCAGGACCGGGGCATCGGCGAACTGCACCGGCGAGCGGGCAATCTTGTCGCCGCCGAGCTGCTTGGCGCCGGTTTCCAGCGACGCGGGCGCGGAACTGACGACCTGGAGGGGGATCACGCGTGCGGGGGTATCGGCCATGGCGGCAATTCTAGCCCCTTACCCGCACGCCTGGACCTGGAACACCGGGCCGACGCGTGATCGACGAGACGTCCCGCACATGCGCCCGAGGCGGCAAGCCGCCGAACCGGAAGCGATCGGCACGCTCGGCCGGTACCGTCGGGCTGGCCTACGGGACAGATGGCCCCCGGCATGGCACGGGCATGGCACCAAGCGGCACACGGATAACGGCGGTTTGTTCCCCGCCACACAGGCATAAAAAAGCCCGCAATGACCAGGTCATTGCGGGCTTGCTCCCTCCCCCACGTCGGGATGCGGGGCCATCGTGAAGGGTGGATTACAGGTGTTGCACGCTGCACTGCAAAACAAAACCGGGCGGTTCACCGACCCTTGCTGTGATGTCACGAATATGAACACCAGCCAAACCCGCGTCACTGCTGGGTGTTACCGATATCAGACCAATTCCCGACCGTTCGTCAGAACGCCGGTTACGTTCTTCACTGCGTTTACCTGAACAGGCGAACCGCCGATACCGCGCGCGACCATCCCGGCCCGCGCGGCTATTTGAGGTAGTGCGGGCGTCCGTCGTACCAGGCCTTGGCACGCACCAGATGCAGCGTGCGCTGCGGGCCCCGCACTTCCATGCCGACACTCAGCGCGCGCCACCGGGCGTAAAGATCGCCCTGTCGCTGATCGCCCTGCAGGCGCAGCCGCGCCAGCATGTCGTAGCGGTCGTTGCTGGCTTGCATCCGGTCCAGGATCAGCACGTCGTCACGCCACTGCACGCGACCCTGCACTCGCGCCTGGCCGGCATCGACCAGCCGGTACACCCACGCCGGGTACTCCTTCTGCCGGGAGAACAGCGCCAACAGGAAGCCGACATCCTTCATGGTCACGTCGGCACCGCCGCCGGCGCTGATCGGCCTGTCGACGTCCAGGCGCGCCCGGTCCAGCGTCACCTGCGCCCACCAGCCGCGGCGCGACTCGCCGCCGGGTTCGGCGAAGCCGACATTGCGCACACGCACGGTGCTGCCGTCGGCGACGAACAGCCGCCGCTTCAGGTCGGCGCGGCGGAGTTCCAGGTCCAGGTCGATGTCGCCGCGCAGCTGGATGCCGGCCAGGTGCATGCGGGTGCCACGGCCGGCAATGCGGACCGTGCCGTGTCCCACTTCGCCCGCCGCGTCCAGCGACAGGTCGCCACTGAGCACGCCGGCACCGCCTTCGAAGCGCATCTGCCGGCGCGGCAGGAACGGGTTGTAGACGCGCAGGTCGGGCACGCGCGCGTCCTTGAACACGACCCTCGCCTGCAGGGCATCGCGCAGCTGCGCCAACGGGCCGTCCGCATTGATCGTCAGGGTCAGCTGCCGTCCCTGCACATACGGCGTATCGGGCGTCTTCAGCGGCGCCACGTCGAAGCGATCCAGCGTGGCCTGCAGGCGCGGCACCAGTGCGCCGTCCTTGCCGGCGTCCAGCCGGATGTCGGCGCGCGCGCGGCCGCGGATGCGGTTGTCCATCACCTCGGCCACCGCGTCGACCTCGGGCACGGTGATGCGACTGCCCGCCGCCAGCCGGCCCTCGACCACCTGCACATCGGCGCTGACCGCGCCGGCGCCGTCGAGCGTCAGCCAGGGCGCCTGCGGGAACAGGCCTGACAGCCAGCGCAGCGAGTCGAAGTGCCAGGTACCGACGAGATGGCCGGACACGCGCGGCAGCACCCGAGCGAAATCGCGCAGCGGCACCTGCCGGCCGCGCAGGCGCAGGTCGGCCTCCACCGCCAGCCGGCCGTCGGCCTGCGGTGGCACCGTCGCCTTGATCGCGATGTCCTCGTCCACCGCCACGTCGATGCCGAGGATGTCATTGCGCACCGCGCCGGCGATGTCGTTGCCCGCCACCGCCATGGTCCATTGCGCGCGTCCGCCCGGCTTGAGCGCGCCCCGATCGAAGCCCAGCGCGATGTCGGCACGACCTTCGCCGGCCACCGGCTTCACCGTCACCGCGCCCTGCGGACCGACCGCCACGTCCAGGCCGGCGGTACGTCCGGCCAGCATCAGGTCGATCTGCGTCTTAAGCAGCTTGTCGATACCGGCCGCGTCCTCGCGCCGATGCCGGTCGATCGCGAAGCGCGCCTCCAGCGTGGCCTCGCGCAACACCTCCGCGCCGTCCCGCAGCAGCCGCGCCTCGGCGAAGGCCACGCGCGAGGGCATCAGCTCCATCGGCCCGCCGCGCAGTTGCTTGTAGAAGCCGACATCACCGCGCCCCACGCCGCGCAGGTCCAGGCCATCGAAATAGCCGCGACGGATCGAGTCGCTGCGGATGCTGTCGAACTGCAGTTCCCAGCCGCCCTCGCGCGGCGGCGGCGGCACGCGTTCTTTGGTGACGCGACGGATGCCACCCTGGACGTCGTCGGCGCGCACGTCGGGCACGTGCAGACGCCGCGACAGCAGCGGCCACAGCGCGATGCGTCCCTCCACCCGCCCCGCTGTCGCCTCCCATGCGATGCGTCGCGACTGGCCCTGCAGCCTCACGTCGCGCAGGCTGACGCGTCCGGGCCACCAGGTCTGGCCGGACGCCCACTGCATCTGGAAACGATCCGGCTTGCGGTTCAAGGCCTTCTCGCCCAGGGCCGTGTTGAGAAACACGTTACCGGCGACCAGGTAAAGCGCATACGTCGCGACGAGGGCGATCAGACCCCGACACAGCCAGCGCAGGGCGTTATGGCGAAAGGATGTCCGTTCCATCCGCACAGGATGCCGCATCCGGCGCAGGCAGGGTGGCTCAGCGTGCGGCGAAGTGCCCGTGGAAACCCAGCGGCACGGTGTAAGGCAGCCAGGCCTGCGCCAGCGGGCCATCGTCCACCCGCTGCGCATCGAGCACCGCGATGCCGCTGCGGCCGCGCGCCGCATCGAGCAGGGTGCCGACCAGCCAGCCCTCGTCGGGCCGCGTACCGCCGGGGCGCGGGACGAACAAGTGTTCCTCCACCAACACGTCGCGGCCGTAGTCGTGCACCTGGCGGCGATCGCGCACGAGGTCGAACGCACCGATCCGGCTGAAGTACGGCGCGGTCGAGCCCTCGGCATGGATCGGCGCATACAGGCGCGCGGGCGACGACGACGCGGTGCGCGCATCGAACATCGGGAATTCGACCCCTGCGATGCCGGTCTCCTGCCAACGCGCCTTGCCGCTGCGCAGGTCCAGCACCAGCTCACGCAACGTCCCCGTGCCACTGTGCGCGTCGCCGTGCACGTCGCCATTCATCGCCGCCTTCATCGGCGAACGCGCCTCCTCCACATCCACGTGCTGCACGGCGCGCACGGTAATGCGTCCATCGCGCTCGTGCGCGTCGCCGAAATGGTAAATGGCGGCGAAGTCGGCCTCGAACCAGCGCGCCTGCGCGGGCGTCGCCTTGTCGACCACGGCGATGCGCAGCGGCTGATCCTGCTGGAACCGCAGGCGCTCGAAGAACGCACCATGGCCCTCGCGGTAGCGGAACGGGATCAAGGCGAAGACCAGATGACGGTCGGTCATGGCGAAACTGTGCAGATAGCCGGGCACCGGCGTCTCCAGCACGTCGGCCGAGGCCAGCGTGCCGTCGCGGCCGATGTGCCACACCACCAGGCCGTTGCCGCCCATCATCGAGATGGAGCCGAAGTTCCATGACGAGCCATCGCGGTCCACCAGCGGATGGGCGGAGAACGGGATCGCGGCGAGGTCAGGGCGCCAGGTCACGGGACCGAGCGTGGTCAGTTCGTCCGGATCCAGCTCGAACGCCGAACCCGCTTCGGACAGTGCGAACAGGCGCCCGTTGATCATGGTGACGGAGGTGTTGGCCGTATTGGCGTCATCGTTGTTGCGGATCGGCTGCATGTCCGGGATGGAGGTGCCGGCGACCGGATACAGGAAACAGCCCGCCTTCTGCTCGCGGGTGAATTTCGGCGTGGCGACCATGCGGGCGTGGTGGCCCACGGTGCCGTCGCCGTTGAAGCGCCAGCCATGCACCATGCCGTCGCCGTCGAACCAGTGCTCGTAGCGGAAGCCGGCGCGCTCGGTCCAGGCAGGACCGTTGCGGTACAGCGTGCCGGCAAAGCCTACCGGCAACCGGCCCTCGATCTGCACGGTGGACGGGCCCAGCGTCTCGGTCTGGACGGATGACCAGCCCTCCAGCCACGGTTGCGCGCGCAGGCCGGCGGCGAACCGCGCAGGATCGCCGGCGAAGGCGGGCTCACTGCGCAGCAGCGTGGGGGCGACGGCCAGCGCGGTGGCGCCGGAAAGCAGGGTGCGCAGGAAGCGGCGACGGTCCATGGCGGCGCACCTCAACGCAGGGTGATGTCGATGGCGGCGTCGTCAGCGCCAACCTCGATGCGCGCTTCGTCCCAGGTCGGCTTGCGCATCACGCGCGGATTGTTGCTGAAGCCGTAGGCCTCGATGGGCATGCCGATCATGTTGCTGTCGAGCTTGCCGTTGCCGTTCTCATCGTGCGTCACCAGCACGGCATAGGCACCCGGCTTGAGGTCCTCGAATACGAACGTGGCCTGCCCGCCGCTCGGCGGCGCGCCCGTGGCCTGCACCGGCGCGGCCTTTCCTTCCCATCCCTCCTGCGAATCGACCAGAGCGATCTTGATCAGACCGGCCTGGGCCCGGACGTCGTGCAGTACCACGGTCAGTTCGGCAGCCTGCGCCCCTACCGTGGTGGTGGCCAGCAGAGAGGACAGGAGGAAAGCGCGGCGGGCGAATCGGTGCATGACGGACTCCGGGAATGGATGGCGGGAACGTGCCGCCAGTCTCCTCGGCCTCCGCAGGCCGGGTCAGTTGCCAACCGTCATCGATCCGACCTGCCGGAAGTCACCTCGCGGGCAGGCCGCCGTAGCCCAGCCCGCAAGCAGGTAACGGCCGACCCAGCAGGAAGCCCTGCACCGACCGGCATCCCAGCGCGCGCAGCAGATCCAGTTGCGCCTGCCGTTCCACGCCCTCTGCGGTGACCGGCACGCCCAGCGCGCGGGCGAGCTGGAGGATGGCGGCGATAATCGCCTCGGTCGTGGCGCGCTCGTCCTGCAGCAGGCCTGCGGCGAAGGATTGGTCGAGCTTGATGTGATCGAAGGGCAGTTCCCGCAATTGCGCCATCGACGAATAGCCCACGCCGAAGTCGTCGATCGCGATGCGCACACCGCGGCTCCGCAGCCGCGCAAGCACGGCACGCGCGGCAGCCGGGTCGCGCGCCAGCGCCGACTCGGTCACCTCCAGCTCGAGCCGCGAAGGCGGCAGGCCGACACGGTGCAGAACGTCCAGGACCGTATCGACGAACGGTGGCCATGCCAGCTGCACCACCGACACGTTGACGGCCAGCAACGTGGATGAGGGCCAGCACAGCGCATCCCGGCAGGCATGTTCGAGCACCCACAAGCCGATCTGCAGGACCAGGCCGGACTCCTCCGCTGCCGGAATGAAATCCGCCGGACTGATGCGTCCGTGCAGGGGATGCCGCCACCGCAACAACGCCTCGTAGCCACGCACTTCCAGCGTGTCGGCCGCGTACAGCGCCATGTAGTCGATCTCGAGCTGGTCGCCGTCCGCCGCCATGGCCAGGTCGCTGACCAGCGCCAGCCGCTCGCGCAGGTGTGCGCTCATCGCAGGGTCGTAGAGACGCACCGTGTCGCGGCCCCCGCTCTTGGCGGCGTACAGCGCGGTATCGGCACGCCGCAGCAGTTCGTCGTGGGTCACGGGCGGCTCCGGAATCAGCGCCGCGCCGACGCTGGCACGGACATCGACGCGGAAGCCGTTGACCCACTCCGGCTCGCGCAACACCAGCAGCACATCCTGGAGGCGGTGCAGGACATCGTCTTCCGGCGCATCCACACGCAGGTCGCGCAGCAACAGGGCGAACTCGTCGCCGCCCAGGCGCGCCAGCGCGTCGCCCGCGCGGCAGACGCGCTGCAAGCGTCGCGCGACCACGCACAACACTGCGTCGCCGACCGGGTGGCCGAGGCTGTCGTTGACGTTCTTGAAATGGTCCAGATCGAGCAGCGCCATCGCCGCCGGTGTCCCGGATGTCGTGCCCTCGTGCGATTGCTGGAGAAAACTGCGGCGGTTCGGCAGCCCGGTCAGCGCATCGTGGTGGGCGAGATGGTGCAGGTTGCGCTCACGCTGCAGCGCGTCCGCTTCGCGCAGACGGGCGTCGGACACATCGCACCCTACTCCGCGCCAGCCCGTCCACGCGCCGGACGGCACATGCAGGGGACGGGCACTGATCTTCCAGCTGCAGGTCTCGGGGGTCGCCGCTTCCACCACCAGGCCGGTGAACGGCAGCGGGGTCGCCAGGCGCCGCTGCAGCGCGTCGGCGCCGACCTCCCGGTCACTGGCCACCTCGATCAGGCGCTGCCGCGCGAACAGCGTGTCCAGGCGCCTGCCGACCAGGGTCGTATCGTCGCGCCCGAGCATCCGCGCCAGGGAAGGCCCTACCCGGGTCAGGCTGCCCCTGCAGTCGCTTTCCCACAGCCAGTCGTTGGCATTGCTCTCGAACTCGCGCAGCAGCAGCCCCACGATCTGCTTCTGTCGCGCCGCCGACGTCTCGGCCTCGATCCGCTTCACCAGCATGCGCGATACGAACAGCAGGGCGATGGTCAGCATCACGGCATAGCAGCACAGCTGCACGATCGTCATGCCCTGCGCCAGGAAGTCCAGCCGCGCCACCATGACGCACGCGGCCACGGTCAGGATCACCAGCCACAGGAACGACAGCAGCGGGGCGGTGATGCCCACCAGCACGCCGGTAGCGATCAGTCCCGGGGTGTAGGCGGCCAGCAGCAGTCGGCTGCCGTCGCTCGCGGCCAAGGGGGCGCCGAGATACAGGCCGATGCCGCAGGCCGTCGCGGCCAAACTGCACCAGCACGCCGACACCCACAGGTCGACCAAGCGCAACTCTTGCGGGTGCGGCCGCCGGGCAACCCGCCACCGGCCGATCGCGTGCGCAGCCCAGCCCACGTGCACGACGACGAAGACCACGGCCCAGGGCTGCCAGCGATGGCCCTGCAGGAAGGGCGCCATGACCTGGAAGACGCCCAGGGCCGTCAGCAGGTTCGAGGCGACGTACCAGGGGATGACCCGAAACAGGTTGCGCAGCTGCCTGTCCAGCAATACCGCGCGCGTCGCCGCGTCCGCATGCGGCAGGGCCCAGCATTGGCGTAGCGCCTTCCACGGCATCGGCATTCCCTCGGCCGGCGAGCCGCGCCGGTGGACGCCGTGGAGCCGGCGTCAGGAGGGCGCGCCTGATCGACACCCTCCCCTTCGCTACGTTCGTGCCGGAGCGGACATCGCCGCAGGCCGTTTACGCCGCGCGGGCCAGGCGCCGGATCCGGACCGCGTCGGCCAACCGGTGCAGCACCTGCACCGATCCCTCCCACGCCAGACAGCCATCGGTGATGCTCTGCCCGTAACGCAGCGGCTGCCCCGCCACCAGGTCCTGGCGCCCGCCTTCCAGGTGGCTTTCCACCATCACGCCGACGATGCGGTGCTCGCCCGCGCGCAGCTGCGTGGCAATGGCATCGACGACGGCCGGCTGGTTGTCCGGGTTCTTGCCGCTGTTGGCATGGCTGGCATCGATCATCAGGCGCGCCGGCAGTCCGGCCTTCGCCAGCACCTGGCTGGCGGCCTCGATGCTGGCGGCGTCGTAGTTGGGCGTCTTGCCGCCGCGCAGGATGACGTGGCAATCGGGATTGCCGGCGGTGGCGGCGATGGCCGAGCGCCCGTCCTTCGTCACCGCCAGGAAATGATGCGGGTGCGACGCCGCGCCCACCGCATCCACCGCGATCCTGACGTTGCCGTCGGTGCCGTTCTTGAAGCCGACCGGGCACGACAGGCCGCTGGCCATCTCGCGGTGCACCTGGCTTTCGGTGGTGCGCGCGCCGATCGCGCCCCACGCCACCAAGTCGCTGATGTACTGCGGCGAGATGGTGTCGAGGTATTCGCAGCCCGCCGGCAAACCGAGCGCGTTGATGTCGCGCAGCAGGCGGCGCGCGAGCCGCAACCCGCGGTTGATGTCGAAGCTGCCGTCCAGCGCGGGATCGTTGATCAGGCCTTTCCAGCCCACCGTCGTGCGCGGCTTCTCGAAGTAGACCCGCATGACGATCTCCAGTTCGCCAGCCAGCGCATCGCGCAGCGGTTTCAGGCGCCGGGCGTAGTCGATGGCGGAGGCGGGATCGTGGATCGAGCAGGGCCCGACCACCACGATCAGCCGGTCGTCGCGGCCATGCAGGATGTCGTGCAACGCGCCGCGCGCATCGGACACGGTCTGCGAGACGGCGTCATCGCAGGGCAGTTCGGCGATCACGGCGGCGGGCGTCACCAGCTCATCGAGTCGGCGGATGCGCAGGTCGTCGGTATGGGGGGCCATGGGGGTTCTCCGGGTCAACAAAAAAGCCGCCAGGTTCGCTGGCGGCTTCAAGGGGATTCTTCTGGTGTCTTACCTAGAATGAACACGTCCTCGCTTCCGCCGTCGGCATCGGAAAGCCGTAGTAGCGAAACCAATAGCGGGCGCGGAGCGGATTCATGCGACGCATTGGGCCATGCACTGCGGCCGTTGTCGACTGTTTCATCGGCAACGGAAACCCGCGCGATCAGGCCGCGGTGAAGAACATCAGGTAGACCAGCCGCCCGTCCTCCATCGTGGTGCCGAATGCCGGGCCGGCGGTATGCCATAACCAGGGACGCAGCAGCAGCAGTCGGTTGAAGCGCATCGGCACCTGCTGGGTGGGCTCCCACACGCTGTCGTCGTTGCTGTGCTTCTCGATGATTTCCTGATGCATCTGCGCATGCGAGGAGAACCCCATCTCCGCCAACTCCGCATCGTTGAGCGGGGCACGGTCGCGGTTCGATGGGCGATGACGGAAGAACTCAGTGCCGCCGCGGCAGTCCTCCGGCTTGCTGAGATAGAGGATGCCCGACCAGTACGCCTGGTCGATGTGCACCTTCGCACTGCCGACATCCGACGCCAGCGTGATGCGGAACTTGCCGTGCGACTGCAGCGGATCGATCGGCTTCAGGCGCTCGCCGGTGAGATGCGAGGCAATCTCGGACAGGCCCTCGATCTCGATGCGCTCCAGCGAATTGCGGCCCGGGAACGGCCCGCGCAGATCGGGGTAGGTCAGCTTCAGCGCGGCTTGGCGCAGCGACCACGCGTCTTGCGGGCCAAGGAAGTCGTCGACGACGATGAGGGAGGTGTGCATGGCGCGCAGGCTAGCGAGCCCGTGCGCCGACCACAAGGCAAAAAAGAACCCCGCCTCTCGGCGGGGTTCTTGTCGTGCGGGTGGAACAGGACGCGGGACTTAGAAGTCCATGCCGCCCATGCCGCCCATGCCACCGCCGGCCGGCATCGCCGGCTCATCCTTCTTCGGGGCCTCGGCCACCATCGCTTCGGTGGTGATCATCAGGCCGGCGATCGAAGCGGCGTTCTGCAGCGCGGAGCGCGTGACCTTGGTCGGGTCCAGGATGCCGAACTCGATCATGTCGCCGAACTCGCCGTTGGCGGCGTTGTAGCCGAAGTTGCCCGAACCGTCCTTGACGCGGTTGACGATCACCGACGGCTCTTCGCCGGCGTTGGTGACGATCTCACGCAGCGGGGCTTCCATTGCGCGCAGGGCGATCTGGATGCCGTGGTTCTGGTCTTCGTTGGCGCCCTTCAGGGTGCCGATGGTCTGCAGCGCGCGGATCAGCGCGACGCCGCCGCCCGGGACCACGCCTTCTTCCACCGCCGCACGCGTGGCGTGCAGGGCGTCTTCGACGCGGGCCTTCTTTTCCTTCATCTCGATCTCGGTCGAGGCACCGACCTTGATCACGGCCACGCCGCCGGCCAGCTTGGCCACGCGTTCCTGCAGCTTCTCGCGGTCGTAGTCCGACGAGGTCTCTTCGATCTGCGCCTTGATCTGCTTGATGCGCGACTGGATGCGCTCGGCATCGCCGGCGCCGTCGATGATGGTGGTGTTCTCCTTCGAGATCACGACCTTCTTCGCACGACCCAGGTCGTTGATGGTGGCCTTCTCGAGCTGCAGGCCGACTTCCTCGGAGATCACCGTGCCGTTGGTCAGCGTGGCGATGTCTTCCAGGATGGCCTTGCGGCGGTCACCGAAGCCCGGCGCCTTGACAGCGGCGACCTTGACGATGCCGCGGATGGTGTTGACCACCAGCGTAGCCAGGGCTTCGCCCTCGACTTCTTCGGCCACGATCAGCAGCGGCTTGCCGGCCTTGGCGACGCCTTCCAGCACCGGCAGCAGTTCGCGGACGTTGGAGACCTTCTTGTCGTGGATCAGGATGAAGGGGTCGTCGAATTCGACCTGCTGCGACTGCTGGTTGTTGATGAAGTACGGCGACAGGTAGCCGCGGTCGAACTGCATGCCCTCGACGACGTCGAGTTCGTTCTCCAGGCCCGAGCCCTCTTCAACCGTGATCACGCCTTCCTTGCCGACCTTCTTCATGGCCTCGGCGATGATGTCGCCGATGTTGCTGTCGGAGTTGGCCGAAATGGTGCCGACCTGGGCGATCGCCTTGTCGTCGGCGGTGGGCTTGGAGAGCTTCTTCAGCTCTTCGACGGCGGCCTTCACGGCCTGGTCGATGCCGCGCTTGAGGTCCATCGGGTTCATGCCCGCGGCGACGGCCTTGGAGCCTTCGCGGATGAACGCCTGTGCCAGCACGGTGGCGGTGGTGGTGCCGTCACCGGCGTTGTCGGAGGTCTTGGAAGCGACTTCCTTGACCATCTGCGCGCCCATGTTCTCGAACTTGTCGGCCAGTTCGATTTCCTTGGCGACGGAGACGCCGTCCTTGGTGATGGTGGGGGCGCCGAAGCTCTTCTCGAGCACGACGTTGCGGCCCTTCGGGCCGAGGGTGGCCTTGACGGCATTGGCGAGGATGTTCACGCCGCGCACCATGCGCGTACGGGCGTCTTCACCGAAACGGATATCTTTGGCAGCCATTGGAAAAACTCCGTGATTCGTAATTCGTGATGAGTGATTCGAGAAACGTCGGGCGGCGGGAAATCGGATGGAGCGGGATCGTCAACGCGGTTGCGCTACTGCGAATCCCCAATCACCGATCCCGCCTCGGCTTCAGCCGAGGATCGCGAGAACGTCGTCTTCCTTGATGATCTTGTACTCGACGCCGTCCTGCTTGTAGGCCGAACCCGAGTACTGGCCGTAGATGACCTTGTCGCCGACCTTGACCTTCGGGGCGCGAACGCCGCCGGTGGCGTCGACGAACTTGCCTTCGCCGACGGCGATGACTTCACCCTTGGTGGGCTTTTCCTTAGCGGCGTCGGGAATGATGATGCCGCCGAGGGAGGTTTCTTCGGCTTCGATCGGCTTGACCACCAGACGGTCGTACAGCGGCTTGATGTTGCTCATGTCAATCCTCTTAAGTGATTGATTGGACTAGGAAAGGGGCGGCGATGTTAGCACTCGCCTCGAGGGACTGCCAACGTCGCGGACGCAAAAACCCGGCAACGCCGGATGCCGACCGATGTTGGGCGGGTCGATCCCGCTTTCAAGGGGGCGGGTGGCAAATTTTTTCGCCGCCGGGCCGGGCCGGGCGGTCTGCGATAATCGCCGGCCCATGCCTGTCTTCCTCATCCTGTCCGCCTGCCCGGACGCCGACACCGCCCAGCGGCTGGCGCGGACGCTGGTGGAGGAACGGCTGGCGGCCTGCGTCAGCCTGCTGCCCGGCGCGGTGTCGACCTACCGATGGCAGGGGCAGGTGGAACAGGCCACCGAAGTCCAGCTGCTGGCCAAGACCAGCGCCGACCGGCGCGACGCCTTGATGGCGCGACTGGCGGAACTGCACCCGTATGAACTGCCGGAGATCCTGGCGGTCGAAACCGCCGCCGGCCTTCCTGCGTATCGGGACTGGGTCGTGGCCGAAACCCGGGCCGACGCCCGCGCCCCCGAGTGACCCGATGACGCTGATCCGCACCCTGCTCGCCTGCCTGCTGCCCCTCGCCTCGCTGATCGCGCCGGCGGCGTCCGCCGCGATCACCCAGGACGACCTGCTGCCGGTGGACGAGGCGTTCGTGCTGACGGCCACCGCGCCGGCGCGCGACCGCATCGAGATCCGCTGGCAGATCACCGACGGCTACTACCTGTACCGGCACCGCACGGGCGTGGAAGCCGACGCCGGCTTCGCCGCGCAGCCACTGCAGCTGCCGAAGGGCAAGGCCTACCGCGACGAATTCTTCGGCGACGTCGAGACCTATCGTGGCGAACTGGTGGCCACCCTGCCCGGCCGGCCGACGGCGGGCGCCGACAGCGTCACGCTGAAGATCAAGTACCAGGGCTGCGCCGATGCCGGCATCTGTTACCCGCCGCAGACCCGCACGCTGAAGGTGGCGTTGCCGGCGGGCGCAGGCGAGGCCTTCGTCCCGCTCGGCGCCAGCGCCGTGACCGGTGCCCTGCTGGGCCAGAAACCGCAGACCGGCATGGACGCGCTGCCGCTGCCGGCGGAACAGGCGTTCGCTTTCGAGGCGATCGCCTTTAACGGTAACGAACTGCTGCTGCGCTTCACCCCGGCGCGCGGCTATTACGTGTATCGCGACCGTACTTCGATGGCGCTGGAAGGCGCATCGGGGGTCTCCCTGCAGGCGCCGCGGTGGCCGAAGGGCGTCGCCCACCGCGACGAACACTTCGGTGATGTCATCGTCTACTTCGACCAGGCCGAGGTGCCGGTGCCGCTCACGCGCGACCGCGCCGACGCGGTGGCCGCGACGCTGCGGGTGACGTTCCAGGGCTGCCAGAAGGACGGCATCTGCTATCCGCCGATGACGCGGCGGGTGAAGCTGTCGATCCCCGCCGGCCCTGTTACACCGGCCAGCACGCCCGACGTCCCTGCCCCGACCGCCGTCGCGCCGCTGCCGACGACAGCGACTGCACCGGATGGCACGACCACCGGTACCGAGGATGCTGCAGCGGCGACCACGCCCGCCGCGACCGATGTCGAACGCACGCGCCCGCCCGAAGACGTGCTGGCGCGCAACCCGCGCGGCGCCACCTCGTTGCTCGCCGCGCTCGCTTTGGCGCTGCTCGGCGGCCTGATCCTCAACCTGATGCCCTGCGTGCTGCCGATCCTGTCGCTGAAGGCGCTGTCGCTGGCCGAGAGCGGACGCGGCGACGGCGATGCCCGCCGGCGTGCGCTCTGGTACACGGCCGGGGTGCTGGTCAGCTTCGTCGCGGTCGGCGCGCTGGCCATCGCGCTGCGGGCCGCCGGCCAGGCGCTGGGCTGGGGTTTCCAGCTGCAGCAGCCGTGGGTGGTGGGGCTGCTGGCCTACGTGATGTTCGCCGTCGGCCTGAGCCTGTCGGGCGTGTTCGCGGTCGGCCATCGGCTGGCCGGTGCCGGGCAGGGGCTGGCCTCGCGTCGTGGTCCCGTCGGCGACTTCTTCACCGGCGTGCTGGCGGTGGTGGTGGCCAGCCCGTGCACCGCGCCGTTCATGGGCGTGGCGCTCGCTTACGCGTTCACCGCGCCGACGCCGCTGGCGCTGCTGGTGTTCGCGATGCTCGGCCTGGGCCTGGCCCTGCCGTTCCTGCTGATCGGTTTCGTGCCGGCGTTGGCGAACCGGCTGCCGCGGCCCGGCGCGTGGATGGACACGCTGAAGCAGGTGCTGGCCTTCCCGATGTACCTGACGGCCGTGTGGCTGCTGTGGGTGCTGGGCAACCAGCGCGGCATCGACGCGGTGGGCCTGGCGCTGGTCGGCCTGGTGCTGCTGGCGCTGGGGCTATGGTGGTTCCAGCGCGTGCGCTTCGCCGCCTCGCCGCTGCAGCGGGTGCTGGCGCTGGTGCTCGCCACCGCTGCGCTGGTGCCGCTGGGGATGGTGCACCGGTTGCCGGCGCCCTGCAGCGTCGCACCCACGGCGGAAGGCCATCTGGCCTGGTCGGCGGAACGGCTGGCGGCGTTGCGTAGCGAAGGGCGCATGGTCTTCGTCGACATGACGGCGGACTGGTGCGTCACCTGCAAGGCCAACGAGAAGGCCGTGCTGGACACCGACACCTTCCGCGACCTGCTGGCCGCGCACGATGCGGTGATGCTGACCGGGGACTGGACCAACGTGGACCCGGCCATCACCGCCTTCCTTGAGCAGCACAAGGCCGTCGGCGTGCCGCTGTACGTGCTCTATCCGCGTGGCGGCGGCGAAGGCGAAGTGCTGCCGACCGTGCTGACCCACGAGACGATGCGCCAGGCCTTCGAACGGGCGGCGCGATGAAGGTCACCACGCCGCGCATCCTGGCGGTCGCCCTGGTCGCCGGTGGCCTGGGCCTGCTGGCCAGCCTGTGGTTCAACGGCAATCCGCTGTGGCGGACCGGACCCGGCGAGCGCGCGCTGCACGCCGCGGTCAACGCGACTGCCCCCGCGCCCCCGGAAGGCGTCACGCCCGCCGGCATCGGCGATCGCATGCCGGCGATCGCGCTGCCGGGACTGGATGGCAAGATCGTCGATCTCGCCGCCAACTACCGTGGCAAACGCCTGCTGATCAATGTCTGGGCCAGCTGGTGCGGGCCGTGCATCGAGGAGATGCCGGAACTGCAGCGCTTCGCCACCTCGCAGGGCACCGAAGGCGTCCAGGTGGTAGGCCTTGCACTGGACACCCACGACGGGGTGACCGATTTCCTCAACCGCGTACCGGTCAGCTACCCGATCGTGCTGGACACACCGGGCCCGGCCGATGCCAGCGTCTGGCTGGGCAACACCAAGGGCGTGCTGCCCTACACGGTGCTGGTGGGCGCCGACGGACGGATCGAGCGACAGAAGATCGGGCCGTTCGAGCATGGCGAGATCAGCGGCTGGGCCGATTAGGCTTCGGCTGGCAACGTCGCCGAAGTCGCGCCCATCGCCCGCTATCAGCCTTCACCTGTCCGCCCGCCCGACATCCCACGACGACGCGCACCTGCCTGATCCATCACGTAACGGCGAAAAATCAAACAATCGCTTAAAACGAAGCAAACTTCGGCGAACTGGACAGCATTGCCGGGTTCAAGCAGACTGCCGCCCTTCCGCTGGAGAGCCGAATGGCGAAGCTGCTGGTCCTGCATGGCCCCAACCTCAACCTGCTCGGCACCCGCGAGCCGGAGGTCTATGGCCACGCGACACTGGCGGACATCGACCTGGCGCTGACGGCGCAGGCGCAGGCGGCGGGACACCAGCTGGAAAGCTTCCAGTCCAACGCCGAACACGCCTTGGTCGACCGCATCCAGGCCGCCCGCGGCGACGGCACCGCCTTTCTCCTGATCAACCCGGCCGCCTTCACCCACACCTCGGTCGCGATCCGCGACGCGCTGGCGGCGGTGGCCCTGCCCTTCATCGAAATCCACCTGTCCAACCCGCACAGCCGCGAACCCTTCCGCCACACCAGCTATCTCAGCGACAAGGCGGTGGGCGTGGTCTGCGGGTTCGGCGCCGACAGCTACCGCTACGCGCTGGACGCCGCCCTGCAGCGGCTGCCCGCCTGACCTTTCTCTGGTTCCCTGCGGGGAACCGCGTTCAACCACGAGGCTCCCATGGATCTCCGCAAAATCAAGAAACTGATCGACCTGCTGGAAGAGTCGAACCTGGCCGAAATCGAGATCAAGGAAGGCGAAGAGTCCGTGCGCCTGGCGCGCACGCCCAAGGGCGGCTATGCGGCGCCGGCAGCGCCTGCGCCCGTCGCCTACGCCGAACCGCGCCCCGCCGCACCCATGCCGATGAGCTCGCCCACCGAGGCCTCCACCGGCGGCACCGCCAAGGCCGGCAACGCCCTGCCGGACGGCCACGTGGTGCGCGCTCCGATGGTAGGTACGTTTTACGCCTCGCCGTCGCCGGACAAGCCTTCGTTCGTCAGCATCGGCCAGGCGGTGAAAGCCGGCGAGACGCTGGCGATCATCGAAGCCATGAAGATGTTCAACCCCATCGAAGCCGATGTGTCCGGCACCGTGCTGTCGATCCTGGCCGAGAGCGGCCAGCCGATCGAATTCGACCAGCCGCTGTTCGTGATCGGCTGAGGTCCGCACCATGCTGGACAAAGTCGTCATCGCCAACCGGGGTGAGATCGCGCTGCGCATCCTGCGCGCCTGCCACACCCTCGGCATCCGCACGGTCGCGGTGCATTCCACCGTCGACCGCAACCTCAAGCACGTGGCCATGGCGGATGAATCCGTCTGCATCGGCCCGGCCGCATCGAAGGACAGTTACCTCAACATCCCGGCGATCATCGCCGCGGCCGAAGTGACCGACGCGCAGGCCATCCATCCGGGCTACGGCTTCCTGTCGGAGAACGCCGACTTCGCCGAGCGGGTGGAGCAGTCCGGCTTCATCTTCATCGGCCCCAAGGCCGACACCATCCGCATGATGGGCGACAAGGTGGAAGCCATCCGCGCCATGCAGGCCGCCGGCGTGCCGTGCGTGCCGGGCAGCGGCGGTCCGCTGGGCGACGACATCGTGGCGAACACCAAGATCGCGCGCGAGATCGGCTATCCGGTCATCATCAAGGCGGCGGGTGGCGGTGGCGGTCGCGGCATGCGCGTGGTGCATGTCGAGGGCGCACTGAAGGCGGCCATCGAGACCACCAAGTCGGAGGCCAAGGCGGCCTTCGGCAACGGCGAGGTCTACATGGAGAAGTTCCTGGAGAATCCGCGCCACGTGGAGATCCAGGTGCTGGCCGACGGCCAGGGCAACGCCATCCACCTGGGCGAGCGCGACTGCTCGATGCAGCGCCGCCACCAGAAGGTCGTGGAGGAAGCGCCGGCACCGGGCATCAGCGAGGAACTGCGCAACGAGATCGGCAAGGTCTGCGTGGAAGCCTGCATCCGCATCGGCTACCGCGGCGCGGGTACGTTCGAGTTCCTGTTCGAGGATGGCCGCTTCTACTTCATCGAGATGAACACCCGCATCCAGGTGGAGCATCCGGTGACCGAGCGCATCACCGGCATCGACCTGGTCTGCGAACAGCTGCGCATCGCCGCCGGCCACAAGCTGAGCATCAAGCAGAGCGACATCGTGCTGCGCGGCCACGCCATCGAGTGCCGCATCAATGCGGAAGATCCCGATACGTTCATGCCGCATCCGGGCCTGATCCAGCACTTCCATCCGCCCGGTGGTCCTGGCGTGCGCGTGGACACGCACATCTACGAAGGCTACCGCGTGCCGCCGAACTACGACTCGATGATCGCCAAGCTCATCGTGCATGGTCCGGACCGAGACACCGCCATCGCCCGCATGCGCGTGGCGCTCAGCGAGATGGTCATCGACGGCATCAAGACGAATATCCCCCTGCAGCAGCGCATCATGCGCGACCAGGGCTTCCAGGCCGGCGGTCAGAACATCCACTACCTGGAAAAGCGCCTGGCCGAACGCAAGAACAAGGCGATCTCGCTGGTCTGACGCGGATCCGCATCGCCGAAAAACCGAAGGGCCGGGATGTCGCCATCCCGGCCCTTCCGGTTTGCGATGCGCGAAGACGTATCGCGTTACCGCGCCGGCGCCTGCTGCGTACCCGGCACCGGGGTGGCGCCGAGCGGCGAGGAGGGATCGGTGATCCGCACCACTTCGGACGAACCATCGGCCCACACCACCCGGATGGTGCTGCCCGGAGACAATGTCGAGAAGGGCGTGCCGCTGCGCGCGCGGTACAGCGCCGCGACCTGCGCCGCACCCAGGCGGCGCGCATCGTCGGGGGCGTGGATGGTCATGTGCCCCACCCGCGAGAGGTCCCGGAAGCCGGGGTCGCGCGTCTCGATGACGATCGTGGCGGCCGCAGCGGCATACGCCACCACCACCAGGCCCCACACCAGGAGATTGATTCCCGGCCGCGTGCGCTTGTATTTCATCCGTCTACTCCCTGGGGGGCCAGCAAGGTGCCCACCATCTCGTCCACATTGTCCGCACCCTGTCGCGGGACACCGGCATCCCGTGCGAAGGTGGTGAAATCCTGCGATGCGTCCTGCGAGCAGATGCCGCCGTTGACGCAGTAATTGGTCATCATCGAACCGTCAGGGCTGCAGTCCATGCCCAACTGGCATGAGGCGATGCGCCAGGCGATCTCGCTCAGTTCGCTGCCCGACACCTCGCCCAGCGTGTCGCGCTGTCCGCTGCCGGTGGTGCCCATCACCGGCGCGATGGCGAGATAGGCGAAGGGGTCTTCCGATTCGAGGACGCGCCGCACCAGGTCGCGCCGGTAGTCGTCGCCCTGCTGGAGCGGCTGATCCATCGCCAGCAGGGCGGCTTCCGCCGCCAGGCTGCCTGCACGCGCGGCCTGCGTGCGCTGGGTGATGAGGGTCGGCAACGAGAAACCGTCCTGCGGCACGAAGCGGCCGCAGCGCTGCTGCACGCGCTGGCGGGCGGCGATCATCGCGCTGCCGCCGGACAATCCCAGGCCGGCGATGACGCGGGTGTCCTGCACATAACCGACCGGATCGGCCGCGTAGCCCGCGCAATGGTCCTGCACCAGGCTCAGCAGCCACATGGCATCGGCATCGCCTGCCGCCGCCAGCGCCACCAGCTGGCGCGAATAGGCGAACAGGTCGGTGCTGTCCTCGAAGCCGCGCCGCAACGGCGACAACGCGGGCACAGCACGCACGGATGCCGGGCGCAGCACGGGCGTTGCGGAAGACGGGGAGAAAGATCGAACGGCTGGCGCGGCGCCGGCATCGACGGCCGTGGGCAGCGCATGCGGCAGCCAACCCGCCTGGCGCAGCGGCATCCACGCCAGCGCCCCCAGCAGGCCCACCAGCATCATCGGCATCAGCAGCTTCCGGGGCACGCAGCCATTATCCCGGCGCTTACCGGGGCTTTCAATGCAATGCGCGCGCGTTCACGCAGCCGGTGGCGCCTTTCGTCGTGCCGCTGCGGTCCGTCGCCGCGACACGCGTGAGACAATCCCGGCCCGTTCATTTTCACCGCGTCCGGCCATGCCTTATCTGGAACTCTCCCTGCGCTGCACCGAAGCCGAGCAGCCGCGCTACGAGAACGCATTGGATGACGTGGGCGCGTTGTCGGTCACCCTGCTGGACGCCGATGCCGATACCGGCAACGAACGCGCCATCCTCGAGCCGCGCGTCGGCGAAACCCCGTTGTGGAAGGCGCTGGTGCTGACCGCGCTGTTCGATGCGGACACCGATGCGCTGACCCTGCTGGCCGCCCTGGACTCTTTCGATCCCGGCCTGGACTGGACGCAGGTCGGCTTCCGCAAGGTCGAGGACGAGGACTGGGAACGCGCGTGGCTGGACCAGTTCACGCCGATGCGCTTCGGCGCACGCACCTTCATCGTGCCGTGGAATCACGCCGTGCCCGATGACGCGGGCGACGACGCGGCCGTCGTGCGCCTCGATCCCGGCCTGGCGTTCGGCTCCGGCACGCATCCCACCACCGCCCTGTGCCTGCGCTGGCTCGACGCCCTGGCCAGCGACGGCGTGCTGCAGGGGCAGCGCGTGCTCGATTTCGGCTGCGGCTCCGGCATCCTCGCGCTGGCCGCACTGAAGCTGGGCGCCGCGCAGGCCGTCGGTGTCGACAACGACCCGCAGGCGCTGCTGGCCAGTACCGACAATGCGCAACGCAACGACGTGGGCGCGGACTTCAGCGTCTACCTGCCTGACGACGAACCGGTGACCACGTATCCGGTCGTGGTGGCGAACATCCTGGCCTCGGCGCTGGATGCGCTGGCCGAGATCCTCGCCGCGCGCGTGGCGTCGGGCGGCCGCATCGCACTGTCCGGCATCCTCAAGGGGCAGGAAGACGACCTGCTCGTCCGTTATGCCGCGTGGTTCGACGCACTGTCCGCCACGCAGGACGGCGACTGGATGCGCATCGACGGCATCCGCCGCTGACGTTGCCGGTCACAACACGCCCGCAGACGAGCGTGGTTGAATAGCGGCCATGTTCACCGCCTGCCCGCACTGCCAGTTCCTTGTCGCCCGCGACCCGCACTCGGGTGCCGTGCCGGCGGCATGTCCGCGCTGCGGAAAGCCGCTGGCGACGGCAGGTGATGCGATATCGCCGGCGCCAAGCCTGGCCACGCTGCTGCATGCGACGCCGACGAAGGCCGAACCGCAGGCGCCGGACGCGGACGTCATCACCGCCGATGCCATCGCCAACGCAGCGGCAGAGGTGCCATCCGTCGAGATGGAGACGCCGCTGACGGCAGCGCCGATGGATGCATCGTCACCGCCGGAAGATGCCGAACACGAAGCCGTTCCGCGCGACGATGCATCCCCGCACCACGACGCATCAGCACCCAACCCCATCCCGTCGCCCGACACCGCACCGGCCCGCACGCCCGATGCAGCGATCGCGACTCCGGTTGCCGCACGCGAGGCGACGGGGCCGCGTTTCCTGCACCGCGCACGCACCACGCCGGTGCATGCGCAGCGTGCGCGCGCACTGTGGGCGGTCGTCGTCGCGCTGTCGCTGCTGCTCTGCCTGCAGGTCGTGATCGCCGATCGCGCTCGGCTGGCGATGCAGGCCGGATGGCGACCGGTGGTCGTGGCGTTGTGCGGCGTGTTCCGCTGCGAGGTCCCGACCTGGCGCGAACCCGCGGCCTTCACCATGCTCAGCCGTGATGTGCGTCCCGTCCTTGGCGCGCCGGGCACCCTGCAGGCGCAGGCCACGTTCCGCAACGAAGCGCGCTGGGCGCAGGGTTGGCCTGTGATCCTGCTGACGTTGAAGGATGCCGATGGCCGCACGCTCGGCGCCCGCGCCCTGCAGCCCGAGGATTACCTGCCGGAGGGTGAGACGACGACCGCCATCGGGCCGGGCCAGAGCGCGCAGATGGCGGTGCGGATACGCGAACCCAGCGCCAGCGTCGTCGCGTTTTCCTTCGACTTCCGTTAAGTCCGCCGGTTCATCAAAAAGCGGATGCACGCGCCGCGATCAGGCGCTAGACTCGTCCGCCCGCCGAATACCCACAAGCACAAGGCGGGCATCTGCATCCGTAGCGCCCAGGGGATCCGATTGAACGCCGCCTCCACACGCCAGGACACGCCACGCGCCGCATCGCGTCCGCCGTTGCGCGAACATGTCGCGCATTCCGTGCGCCGCTACCTGCGCGACCTGGACGGCTGCGAAGCCGACGATGTCTACGAGATCGTGCTGCGCGAAATGGAAATCCCGCTGTTCGTGGAAGTGCTCAACCACTGCGAAGGCAACCAGAGCCGCGCCGCCGCCATGCTCGGCATCCACCGCGCCACGCTGCGCAAGAAGCTCAAGGACTACGGACTGGCCTGAGCCGTCCCGGACGCCGTGGTGCAGCGCGTTATAATTCGCGCCCCGCTCCGTCCCGCCGTCCTCCATGACCCTCGATCTCCAGCCCGTGCGTCGGGCGCTGTTGTCCGTTTCCGACAAGACCGGCCTGCTCGACCTGGCCCGCGCACTGGCTGCCCGCGATGTCGAGCTGCTGTCCACCGGCGGCACCGCGAAGACATTGCGTGACGCCGGCCTGTCCGTGCGCGATGTCGCCGACGTCACCGGCTTCCCGGAAATGATGGACGGCCGCGTCAAGACCCTGCATCCGAAGGTACACGGCGGCCTGCTGGGCCGCGCAGGTACCGACGACGCGGTGATGGTCGAGCACGGCATCGGCGCCATCGACCTGCTGGTGCTGAACCTATATCCGTTCGAGTCCGTCACCGCCAAGGCCGACTGCACGCTGGCCGATGCGGTGGAGAACATCGACATCGGCGGTCCGGCGATGCTGCGTTCGGCGGCGAAGAACTTCGCCCGCGTCGCGGTCGCCACCGATCCCTCGCAGTACGCCGCACTGGTCGCCGAACTCGAGGCGAACGATGGCGCGCTGTCGGCAAAAACGCGTTTCGCGCTGTCGGTGGCCGCGTTCAACCGCGTGGCGCAGTACGACGCCGCGATCAGCAACTATCTCTCCACCGTCACCGATACCTCGTCGGACGTGCCCGTGCGCAGTGCCTTCGCCGCGCAGGCCAACGGCAGCTTCATCAAGGTCATGGACCTGCGCTACGGCGAGAATCCGCACCAGCAGGCCGCGTTCTACCGCGACCTGTATCCCGCGCCCGGTTCGCTGGCGACGTTCGAGCAGTTGCAGGGCAAGGAACTGAGCTACAACAACATCGCCGACAGCGATGCGGCATGGGAATGCGTGCGCCAGTTCGATGCGCCGGCCTGCGTGATCGTCAAGCATGCGAATCCCTGTGGCGTGGCCGTCGGCGTGGCCTGCGGGGATGCGTACGAACTGGCCTACGCGACGGATCCGACCAGCGCCTTCGGCGGCATCATCGCCTTCAACCGCACACTGGATGCGGCGACGGCGAAGGTCATCCTGGACCGCCAGTTCGTGGAAGTACTGATCGCGCCGGACTACGAGCCGGCCGCGCTCGACTACGCCACCAAGAGGGCCAACGTGCGCGTGCTGCGCATTCCGATGGCGCCGGTTTCGCCGGGCTTCATCGACACCAAGCGCATCGGCTCGGGCCTGTTGCTGCAGACCGCCGATGACCGCGTGGTCACGCGCGACGAACTCAAGGTCGTGACACAGCGGGCGCCGACCGACGCGCAGTTCACCGATCTGCTGTTCGCCTGGAAGGTGGCCAAGTTCGTGAAGTCCAACGCCATCGTCTACGCCAAGGACCATCGCACCATCGGCGTGGGCGCCGGCCAGATGAGCCGCGTGTACTCGGCGCGCATCGCCGGCATCAAGGCCGCCGATGCGAACCTGGTGGTCGAAGGATCGGTGATGGCCAGCGACGCGTTCTTCCCGTTCCGCGACGGCATCGATGCCGCGGCCGCGGCCGGCATCAAGGCGGTGATCCAGCCGGGCGGCTCGATGCGCGACGGCGAGGTGATCGCGGCCGCAGACGAGCACGGCATCGCGATGGTGTTCACCGGGGTGCGTCACTTCCGCCACTGAGGGCTCCGGCCCTCGTCGTTGTCTGCACCTCCTCGGAGCACGACCGCATGATGAACGTCCTTCGTACTGCCTCCATCCTCTTCGCGACGGGCATCGCGCTGATCGTTGCCGGCTGCACGGATACGACGTCACGCCTCCAGCAGGTGCAGGCGAAGATCGCGGCCACGTTGCCCGCACCTTATTACGAGGACCTGGTGACCGAAGCGGTGGAGGTCGAGGGCAATCGCCTGGTGATGCGCATCCGCAGTCCGGCCGGCGATGCCGCCAGGACCCGCGAGGCGGTCGGCTTCGACATGCTGAAGCAGAGCGAGCAGCGCGCGCTGTACGAGCTGTGCGCGCTGCCGGACATCGCGCCGCTACTCGACACCGATGCCGTCCTGGTCAGGCGCTTCGTCGACCCGAAGGACGCGCCGTTCTTCGAAGTCCAGCTCCCCGCGCGCGACTGCGCGACTCCACCGGCCGACGCGCCGGCACAGCCATGAGGAAAGCCCCTTGAAAGTCCTGGTCATCGGTGCCGGCGGTCGCGAGCACGCGCTGTCGTGGAAGCTGGCGCAGTCGCCGCGCGTGGACGAAGTGATCGTGGCGCCCGGCAACGCCGGTACCGCGACGGAAGCCAAGTGCCGCAATGCCGTGGTGAAGGTCACCGATATCGAGGGCCTGCTGGCGCTCGCGCAAGCCGAAGGCGTGGGCCTGACCGTGGTCGGCCCCGAGGTGCCGCTGGTGGCGGGCGTGGTGGACCGGTTCCGCCTGGCGGGACTGCGCATCTTCGGCCCCACCGCTGCCGCCGCGCAGCTGGAAGGCAGCAAGGCCTTCGCCAAGGACTTCCTGGCCCGGCACGGCATCCCGACCGCGTTCTACGCTGTGCACACCGACGTCGATGCCGCGCTGGCCTACGTGCGCGAGAAGGGCGCCCCGATCGTCATCAAGGCCGATGGCCTGGCCGCCGGCAAGGGCGTGATCGTGGCGATGACATTGCAGGAAGCGGAAGACGCCGTACGCGACATGCTGTCGGGCAACGCGTTCGGCGATGCCGGCGCGCGCGTGGTGATCGAGGAGTTCCTGGAAGGCGAAGAGGCCAGCTTCATCTCGATGGTCGACGGCACCACCGCGCTGCCGATGGCCACCAGCCAGGACCACAAGCGCGTCGGCGACGGCGACACCGGTCCGAACACCGGCGGCATGGGCGCGTACTCGCCCGCGCCGGTGGTCACGTCCGCGGTGCATGCCCGCGTGATGCGCGAGGTGGTGAACCCCACCGTGCAGGGCATGATCGCCGACGGCGTGCCGTTCACGGGCTTTCTCTACGCCGGACTGATGATCGACGACGGCGGCGCACCGAAGGTCATCGAGTTCAATGTCCGCTTCGGCGATCCGGAAACGCAGCCGGTGATGCTGCGCCTGCAGTCCGACCTGGTGGATCTGGTCGAAGCCGCCATCGACGGCCGTCTCGATGCCATCGAGGCGCAGTGGGACCCGCGCCCCTCGCTCGGCGTGGTGATGGCCGCGGCGCCGTATCCGGACACGCCGGTGACCGGCGACGTGATCGCCGGGCTGGATGACGTCCCCGCGACGGCGAAGGTGTTCCATGCCGGCACGGCGCTCGACGCCGATGGCCGCGTCATCAGTGCCGGCGGCCGCGTGCTGTGCGTCGCGGCGCTGGGCGACTCGGTATCCGACGCGCAGCGCAATGCGTATGCCGGCGTGGACAAGGTGCGCTGGACGAACGAATTCCACCGCACCGACATCGGCTGGCGCGCGATCGCGCGCGAGCGCACCGGCGCCTGACCGATCACGTCGCCTGCGCGAAGTTCGCCGCGTGTTCGCGCGGCGCGCTGCGCAGGTACTGCGGCGCGATGGCGATGCGTTCGCCCAGCGCCACGGCGGCATGCCAGGGCCAGCGCGGGTCATAGAGGATGCCGCGCGCCAAGGCGATGGCGTCGGCCTGTTCCTGGAGCAGGATGTCCTCGGCCTGCTGCGGTTCGGTGATCAGGCCCACCGCGATCACCGGCATCGCCACATTGCGCCTGATGGCCTCGGCGAACGGCACCTGGTAGGCCGGTCCCAGTGCGATCTTCTGCGCCGGGTGCAGGCCGCCGCTGGAGACGTGGATGAAATGGCAGCCGCGTGCGTCGAGCGCCTTCGCCAGTGCGAGGCTCTGCGCCAGGTCCCAGCCGCCCTCGACCCAGTCGGTGGCGGAGATGCGCACGCCGACCGCCATCGATGCCGGCACGGTCGCCTTGACCGCATCGAACACCTGCAGCACCAGCCGCATCCGGTTCTCCAGCGAGCCGCCGTACGCGTCGTCGCGATGGTTGCTGAGCGGCGACAGGAACTGGTGCAGCAGGTAACCGTGCGCGGCGTGGATCTCGATCAGGTCCAGGCCCAGGCGTACCGCGCGGCGCGCACTCTCGGCGAAGGCCGCGACGACGGCGGCGATACCGGCCTGGTCTAGCGCCTGTGGCGGATGCTGGTCTTCGCCGTAGGCGAGCGACGATGCCGACACCGTCTGCCATCCGTGCGGTGCATCGGGCGCGATCTGTGCGCCGTGATGTTCCCACGGACGCTGCGTGGACGCCTTGCGTCCGGCGTGCGCCAGTTGCACGCCGATCGGCATCGTCGAATGGCGGCGCGTCGCCGCCAGCGCCCGCGCGAAGGCGGCCTCGGTGGTGTCGTCCCACAAACCAAGGTCGGCCCAGCTGATGCGGCCCTGAGCCTGCACGGCGGTGGCTTCGATGATGGCCAAGCCCGCGCCCGATTGGGCGAGGTTCGGCCAATGGAAGGCGTGCCAGTCGGTGGCGCGGCCTTCTTCGGCGGAGTACTGGCACATCGGCGCGATGACGATGCGGTTGGACAGCACAAGCGGCCCCAGTGCAAGGGGAGAGAACAGGCGACTCATGGAGAAGATGACACCGGACAACGTGGGGAGCGCCACTATCCGCCCGCCACCACGCGCCATCAATGCCATCGACGGAACACTGTCGGGCACGCCGGCACGCACCGCCATCGCGATTTGCTAGGCTTCGCGCAACCCACGGAGGGCGCATGTCCAGCCACAGCCAGTTCTCGCTGCTGACACAACGGCGATTCCTGCCGTATTTCACCGTCCAGGCGCTGGGCGCCTTCAACGACAACGTCTACCGGCAGGCGATCATCGCGCTGCTGTTTTTCCTGGGCGCCAGCGACGGCCAGCTCTCGCTGTACGCCACGCTGGCGCCGGCGATCTTCATCCTGCCGTACTTCCTGTTCTCCGCCATCGCCGGCCAGTTCGCCGAGAAGCTGGAGAAGCACCGGCTGATCGTGATCACCACGACGATGGAGATCGTGATCATGTCGCTGGCGGCCGTGGGCTTCCTGCTGCAGAACATGCCGCTGCTGCTGGTCGCGCTGTTCTGCACCGGCGTGCAGTCCACGCTGTTCGGGCCGGTGAAGTACTCGGTGCTGCCCTCGATCCTCAAGCCCGAGGAACTGACCGGCGGCAACGGCCTGGTCGAGATGGGCACGTCGATCTCGATCCTGTGCGGCATGATCGCCGGCGGCATGATCTTCCAGATCGCCGGCGCGCATGGTCCGCAGGCGGCGGCCATCGCCATCGTGCTGCTCGCGGTGCTGGGGAACGTGGTGTCGCGGATGATCCCGCGCATGGACGCCGGCGCGCCCGACCTGAAGATCCGCTGGAATCCCATTCCCGAATCGCTGGCCGTGCTGCGCATGGCCAAGCAGCAGTTGGCCGTGCGCAACGCCATCCTCGGCGTGTCGTGGTTCTGGTTCTTCGGCACGCTGCTGACCTCGCAGCTGCCGGCGTACGCGAAGCTTCATCTGGGTGCGGCCGACGGCTCGTCGACGCTGTACGTGTTCGCGCTGGCGCTGTTCTCGATCGGCACCGGCGTCGGGTCGCTGCTGTGCGAACGGCTGTCGGGGCGCACCGTCGAGATCGGCCTGGTGCCGGTGGGCGCACTGGGCATGACCGCGTTCCTGCTGGATCTCTATTTCGCCAGGCCGGGCGCGGCGCCGGCCACCGGCCTGGGCGTGGCCGAGTTCGTGCGCCAG
Source organism: Pseudoxanthomonas sp. Root65 (assembly GCF_001427635.1). NCBI lineage: Bacteria > Pseudomonadati > Pseudomonadota > Gammaproteobacteria > Lysobacterales > Lysobacteraceae > Pseudoxanthomonas > Pseudoxanthomonas sp. Root65. Next base: position 1,800,256 of record NZ_LMHA01000001.1, on the reverse strand, counting down.
GCCGGCAGCGTGCGGATCATGATCGACCTGATCGGCATCGGCATGTTCGCCGGCATCTTCGTGGTGCCGCTGTTCGCACTGATCCAGAGCCGCACGGAGAATTCGCGGATGGCGCGCGTATTCGCCGCGCTCAACATCCAGAACTCCGGCTTCATCGTGCTGGCGGCGCTGGTGGGACTGGGGCTGCATGCGCTGGGCTGGAGCGGGCCGCAGATCTTCCTGGCGCTGGCCATCGCCAATGCGCTGGTCGCGATCTGGATCTTCACGATCGTGCCCGAGTTCCTGATGCGCTTCCTCAGCTGGCTGCTGGTGCGTGCGCTGTACCGGCTGCGCCTGCACGGCATCGAGAAGCACGTGCCGGACGAAGGCCCGGCGCTGATCGTCTGCAACCATGTCAGCTACATGGACGCCCTGATCCTGGCCGCGACCATTCCACGGCCCGTGCGCTTCGTCATGTACTACAAGATCTTCCAGATCCCGGTGATGAGCTGGATCTTCCGCACCGCCAAAGCCATCCCGATCGCCGGCGCGCGGGAGAATCCGGAACTGATGCAGCGCGCGTTCGATGAGATCGATGCGGCACTGGCGGCGGGCGAGATCGTCGGCATCTTCCCCGAGGGCGCGTTGACCAAGGATGGCGAGATCGCCGCCTTCAAATCCGGCGTGGAAAAGATCCTGGAACGACGTCCGGTGCCGGTGGTGCCGATGGCGCTGAAGGGCATGTGGACCAGCATGTGGAGCCATCGCGACAACCGGATGGGGCGCATGCGCGTACCGCGCCGGTTCCGTGCGCACGTGGAGGTGGTGGCGGGCGAACCGATGGACGGCGCGGCCGTGGATGCGGATGTGCTGGAAGCGAAGGTGCGTGCGCTGCGTGGCGATGCGGCCTGATGCTTCCGCCCCGTCGCGTTACCGGCTAGGCTGACCGCAGGGGCCCTCACTTCTCGCACTGCCGCAGGCGTCGGTGGCCCCACCCTGTCGCCCGTTTCCGCGAGAACCGCATGAGCACGCTCCCGCCCTCCCCGCAAGGCCCGTACGTTCCCAACCATCTGGTGTGGGCGATCCTCGCCACGCTGTTCTGCTGCCTGCCGCTGGGCATCGTCTCCATCGTGTTCGCCGCGCAGGTCGACGGCAAGCGCGCGGCGGGCGATCTGGCCGGCGCACAGGAGGCATCGCGCAAGGCACTGAACTGGGCGATCGTGTCCGCGCTGATCGCCCCGATCCTGATCGCGCTGTGGTTCTTTTTGTTCGGCGGTCTGGCACTATTGGGCAGCCTGAGCGGCATGTAGGCCGACTCGCCCACTCTCCATCCCTGCACAAGGAAAGCCTGCATGAGCGCCGTACCTCCCATGCCCCCGTCATCCGCCGCACCGGGCAGCGTCCCCAACCATCTGGCATGGGCCATCGTGTCCACCGTGCTGGCCACCTGCCTGTGCTGCCCGCTCGGCCTGATCGGCATCGTCGCGATCGTGTTCTCGTCGCAGGTCAACGGCAAGCTCAACCAGGGCGACCTGGAAGGCGCGCGCCGCGCGTCCGCCAACGCCAAGACCTGGTGCTGGGTGGCCACCGCGTTCGCCATCATCGGCCTGCTGCTCAACATCGTGGTGCTCGCCACCGGCGGCATGGAGCAGTACATGGAGATGATGCAGCAGATGCAGCAGATGCAGTGATCGCACTGCGTCCCCTGCACTATGTCGCAATGACGGCGGCGGCCCTGGTGGCCGCCGTCGGCGTCTGGCTACTGCTGAACTTCGATCCCAACGCGGCAGACAGCCCCTTTCCGGGCTGCATGTTCCGCGCACTGACCGGGTATTTCTGCGTGGGCTGCGGCCTGACGCGCGCCCTGCATGCCCTGGTCCATGGCGACCTGCCGCGCGCGTTCGCTATGAACCCGCTCGCCGTCCTGCTGCTGCCGGTCGTGCCGATGATGATCGCGCATGGCCAGGGATGGCGGCCTCGCGTGCTGGCGCCGGTGATGCGCGTATTGCTCGCGCCGAAATTCTGGCTGGTGCTGCTGCCGGCGTACTGGATCGCACGGAACCTGCCGTGGTTCCCTTTTACGCTGCTCGCACCAGGCTGACGGCGCGACGGCTGGCGACTCAGCTGACCCAGCCCCCGATCACGAACAGCGCCAGTACCGCCATCCACAGCAGCAGGATGCGCCAGACCAGGCTCATCGCATCGCGTAGCTCGGGCAGGTCGCGCATGGTTTGCACCATGCCTTCTTCCGCATACTCCTCGGCTTCTTCCGCCAGTTCGACGCGCACGCTGGCGCGGGCGACGTGGGCAAGGAATCCGGTATCCAGGCGGAAGCGCGTGCCGCCGGCCTCGCGCCAGGCGGAGAACACGGTATCGAAGTTACCCACCAGCGCCATCGCCAGCGTCATCAGTTGCGCGACCGGCCAGTCCAGCGCGGTCTTCAACGCGCGCGCGCCGGTACGGTTCTGTTCGGGCAGGTCCGTCGCGGCGGCACTCTGCGCGGCAAGCCGGTAGAGGAGCGCCCCCACCGGGCCGAGCAGCAGGAACCAGAACAGCACGCCGAACCAGCGTTGCAGTGCGTTGGCGAACACGGCCTCGACCAGGGCGGGACCGTCCAGTGCCGCGCCTTCCCCTGTGAGTCCGAGGCGCGCGATCGCCGCACGGCGGGTCGGTGCGTCGTGTGCATCGATGACGGCTTCGACGTCGAGATCGAGATCGCGGGGACCCCATGCGTAGACCAGGATCGCGATATCGAACAGCAGGCCGACCAGCCCGTAGACCAGGCCATCCAGCAGCCATTGCAGCAGCGCGACCACCAGCAGCACCGGCACCAGCGCCAGCGCGATGCCGTAGCGCCCCCGCCAGACATCGCCCGCGGACTCGCCCAGCCAATGCAGCCAGGCGCTATACCAGTGGTAATGGCGCCACGCGGCGACCAGCGTGGGCGCGACGTGGCCAAGCACCAGCGCAAGCACGACGGCAACGAGCGTGATCGACATGCGGTTCCTCCGGAGCCGGATTCTAGCGCGGCGACCTGTTAACGCCCGGTCCCGGCGGGCACGGATCCGCGGCGTGCGTGCATGCCGGCATGCCAGTGCTCGATCAGCGCGCGCGCGATCGAGAGGGTCGGTGACAGCAGCAGACCTTCCCCGTCGTCGCCTTCGCGGGCGAGTGCGGCATCGATCTCGTCGAACGTGAACCAGCGTGCGTCCTCGAGTTCGCCATCGACCTGGGGAGCATCGGGTTCAGCGTCCGCGCAGAAACCGAGCATCAAGGCACCGGGGAACGGCCACGGCTGCGAGCCGAGGTAGCGGCACGCGCGTACGCGTACCTGCGTCTCCTCGAGCACTTCGCGCGCAACGGTCTGCTCCAGCGTCTCGCCCGGCTCCACGAAACCGGCCACCACCGAATACCGTCTTGCGGGCCAGGAGGCCTGTCGGCCCAGCAGCAGGCGCTCGCCATCGCTGACGGCGACGATGACGGCCGGGTCGACGCGCGGATAGTGGTCCTTGCCGCATTGCGTGCAGTGCGCGGTGTAGCCGGCGCGGCGGAAGGTGATGTCGCCACCGCAGGCGCTGCAGAAGCGGGTGGACGACTGCCAGTGCAGCAGCGCGCGCGCCATCGCGAAGACGCCGGACTCGAACGCAGGCCAGGTGGCGGCGGCGCGGCGCAGGTCGCGCCAGCCGAGCGCATCAAGGGCATGATGCCGGGCATGCGCGGCAAACCACGCCACGCCATCCCGCAGTCCGAGGAACAGGCTGGCACCGGGGCCGCCCCCCAGCGACGCGCCTTCAACGGCCTGCAATGCACCGTCGGCATGCGTGAGCGCACGTCCTTCGTCGTCGAGCACCATCACCCGCGCGGACGGCCACAGGCGCGCGAGCGCCTCGGCGTCATCGCGAATCGCGTCGGCGCGGTCCAGCGTATCGCCTGCGAAGGCGAAGCCGGACAACGGCATGGCGAGGGAATCGGGACCTGTCACGGAACGCGGCAGGCCGGACGTCACATGCTGAAACTGCTGCCGCAGCCGCAGGTGGTCTTGGCGTTCGGGTTGCGGATGACGAACTGCGCGCCCTGCAGGCTCTCGCTGTAATCCACTTCCGCTCCCATCAGGTACTGCAGGCTCAGCGGATCGACCAGCAGGGAGACGCCATCGGTGTCGACGGCGACGTCGTCATCGGCGCGGTTCTCGTCGAATTCGAAGCCGTACTGGAAGCCGGAGCAGCCGCCGCCCTGGATGTAGACACGCAGGGCCAGGGCGTCGCTGCCTTCTTCCTGGATCAGCTCGCGCACCTTCGCCGCCGCGGCGGGCGTGAAGTTCAGCGGGCGGTCGATGGACTGGTAGTCGGGCGCGGCCGCCGCGGTGGGCAGGGAAACAACGGTGGTCATGGGGCAAGGATGGGGGCTGGCGGAAGGCAGTTCAAGCTCAACGCGTCGCGGCGCCCTCGCCGGCGCCTTCCTTGGCCGTGGCCTGCGCCCAGGGAAACGACTGTTCCACGGCGGCACCGCTCTGCGGCACCACGCGGGCGATGACGCGGACCGGCTTGAAGCCCGGCGGCAGCAGCAGGTCGCCTTCGACCTGCTGGAAGTATTTGAAGGAGTACGGCACGCCCGGCGCATTCGGCTGCTGGCGCAGGTCTGCCCAGCCCAGCCGGCGCAGCTTGCCGGCTTCGGTGCCTTCCACCGACACCAGCAGGCGACCGGCGTTCACCGCGCCGCGATTGAGGTTCTGGGTGAGGGTGGCGGTGAAGTGCCAGGCCTGTTCGTCCTGCGGCTGCAGGGTCAGTTCGTGCACGGACAGGCCGCGGCGCTGCCCGGTGGCGCCGACGAAGCGCTCGTAGAAGGCGACATCGGCACGCAGGCCGGCGATCTCCTCATCACGCTCGGACAGCGCGGCCTGCAGGTCGCGGTTGGCATCACGACTGATCTGGTCGGAGCGCGACAGCGTGGCGACCTGCTGTTCAAGCGATTCGATGCGTTGCTGCTGGCTGCGCATCTGCGCCGGCGTAGGCCCCTCGTCGGCCGCTCCCGCCACGGCATGCCACAGGGCCCAGCCAGCCAACGCCAGCACCACGACCACCACCACGATGGCGATGACCGGCCCCCGCTTGAAGCGGGGCGGTGGGACGGTCGGCGGGAGGGGCCTAGCGTTCATGGCCGCAGGATAGCGCGGCCGTTCCCAGCGGGCTCTGAATGGCGCCGTCAGGCGTCGGCGGTGGCCCAGGCCTCGGGCGCTGTCGCCTGATGCTCGCCGTGGCCCGCGGACACTGCGTCCGCATGCACCAGGCGGCCGGTCAGCTGCGCGCCGGCGCTCATCTCGACGACCTTGTAATGCAGGTTGCCCTGCACGCGGGCCTTGGGAGCCAGTTCGATACGTTCGAGCGCGTGGACGTCGCCGGTCATGCGGCCGTTGATCACCACCACCGGCACCTGCACCTCGCCTTCGATGCTGCCCTGCTCGGCGAGCGTCAGCACGGCGCGCTCGCCGGCTTCGGCGATCACCTTGCCCTGGATATGGCCTTCCACGTACAGGCCACCACTGAACACCACATCGCCGCGGATGGTGACCTGCGGGCCGATCAGGGTGTCGATGGCGCCCACGTCGGGACGGATGGGCTTGGTCTTGAACATGTCACTTGCCTCCTGCGGCTGTGGCGGTCTTCCAGTCGAGGGCCTGCTCTACCGCGGCATCTTCGCCGTGCAGGGACACCTTGACGCGCTGCGGGGTGAAATCGGGCGGTAGCATCACGTTGCCATCCAACTGCTGGAAATATCGGAAGGAATACGCCTGCGCCGGCGCGCTGCGCTGCTGGTGCAGTTCGTCCCACTGCACGGCGGCCAGCTTGCCCGCACGCACGCCTTCGACGGTGAACCGCATCTGGCCCTCGCTGATCGCTCCCCGGTTCATCGTCTGGGTCAGCATGATCTGGTAACGCCAGGTGCCGCCGGCCTCGGGCACGAACTCGGCCACGTGCACGGTCAGGCCCTTGCGCTGGCCGGTCGAACCGACCAGGCGCTCGTAGAAGGCGATGTCGGCGCGCAGCGCGGCGATTTCCTCGTCGCGCTCGGCCAGCGCCTCCTGCACTTCGGCGTTGGCGGCACGGCTAATCTGGTCGGAGCGGGCGAGCGTGGATTCGCGCTGGCGCAGGGTGTTCAACTCCGCCTGTACCGCCTTGATGCCGCGCTCGGCACGCTCACGTGCGGCGTCGGCCTGCGCCAGCCGCGGCGCGGCCGTATGGGTGGCCGCCCACCACACGCCGGCCACGCTGAGCACCCAGGCCAGCCCGAACAGGAGCGAGGTGCCGCGACGGCGGACGGCCGCATCGCGCGGCACGATCCGGAAGCGGGAAGAAACAGGCGCAGCCATGACGGACAAGCGGCGGACGGCGCTCAGCCGGCAGCCAGACGGGACCCCTATACTCGCCGCAGTGGCGCGAGCCCCAGAGTTTAACGGGAGTGGCCGGGATGTCCGAAGCGCATCTGTTCGTAATTGGGATCCTGTTGGCATGGATGGCCGGGATCCGCGTCTACCTTACGGTCTTCGGCGTCGGCCTGGCCGGCGCGCTGGGCTGGCTCGACCTGCCGCCGGCCCTGCAGGCGACGGAATCCTGGTGGGTGCTGGGTACGTCCGGGGCGCTGGCACTGACCGAGTTCTTCGCCGACAAGATTCCGGGCGTGGACTCGGGCTGGGACCTGCTGCAGACGCTGGCGCGCGTACCGGCCGGCGCCTTCCTCGCCGCAGCCACCCTCTCGCCGGACGGCCAGCTCAGCGGCGGCGTGCTGGCGGCCGGCGCCGGCGTGGCACTGACCAGCCATGTATTGAAGAGCGGCACCCGCGCCCTGATGAACACCTCCCCGGAGCCGGTCAGCAACTGGGCCGCCTCGATCACCGAGGACGCCGTGGTGGTGGGCGGGCTGGCGTTGGCCTTTGCGCACCCCTGGATTGCGTTGTGTCTGGTGATCGGCGCGTCGCTGCTGATCGCCGTCGCGGTGTGGTGGGTCTGGCGCAAGGTGACGCGCGGATTGAAGCGGCTGCTGCAGACCACGCCTCCGGTGCACGCACCACCGCCGGCTTCCGGCCCGTGACAGGCGCGCGTGCATCGGGGATCATGGCTCTGCCTCGGCCGTGAACTTCATCGCATAATGGGGCTCAGCTTGGGGAAGCCTGATGTCCACCGTCGATTCCACGTCCCGCCCGCAGGATGAGCCTTCACGCTCGCGCCTGCGCGCAGAAACTCCACCGGCGCACTACTGGCGCCGTTGGGTGGACGACGCCGCCCCTGCGGACGCGGCGGATACGCCCGCCGCCGGAGAGCCCACCGAGATGACCCCACCGCCCCCCCCACCGTCCGCGACGCCGCCGGCAAGCCCGCCGCCAACCGTGCCAGCCGCTGCGACGCCGGCCATGCCGCCGGAACCGGTCGATCCGGAATCCCCGTACCGGGTGCTGATCGTCGAGGACGACCGCGGCCAGGCGCTGTTCGCCCAGAGTGTGCTGCATGGCGCCGGCATGCAGGCCGAGGTGCAGATGCAGTCCGACGGGCTGCTCGACACGATGCGCCGCTTCCGCCCCGACCTGGTGCTGATGGACCTGCACATGCCCGGCAAGGACGGCATGTCGCTGACCATGCTGTTGCGGCAGCAGCCGGAATACCTGCACCTGCCGATCGTGTTCCTGACCGGCGATCCGGATCCGGAGCGCCAGTTCGAGGTGCTCGAAAGCGGTGCCGACGACTTCCTCAACAAGCCGATCCGGCCACGCCACCTGATCGCGGCGGTGTCCAACCGCATCCAGCGCGCGCGCCAGCGCAACCAGGCGCTGCAGTCGCCGCGTCCGTCGATGAACACCGACACCGGCCTGCCGACACGCACCTTCGTGCTGCAGCAGCTGACCGACACGCTGCAGCGGCAATCGCGCGGCGGTGTGTTCTTCGTGGAGGTCAACAGCGCGCTGAGTCTGCGCGAGCGCTATGGCTACGCGGTGTTCGAGCATTTGATGAGCCAGGCCGGCCGGCAGTTGGCGGCCGCGGCGTCGCCGAATCCGGTCGCCCGCCTCAACGACAACAGCTTCCTGATGCTGGCCGACAGCGTCGACGAAACCACCCTGGCAGCGCTGGCGCAGCAGTTGCGCGACGGACTGGCCGGCCATGACTTCCAGACCCGCCCCAACGAAAACCTCAAGCTGCGCGGCTCAGTCGGCTACACCGCCCTGTCGCTCGGTTTCGCCGATGCCGGCAGCGCGCTGGAGGCGATCGAACGCGCCGTACTCCAGGCCCGCCTGAAATCCGACAGCCTGGCCGAGTACGTGCCCGCTGAAGTCGATGACGAAGCGCCACGCATCTCGCTGGAGGACGGGCAGTTCGAGCTCGCCTACCAGCCCATCGTCGCCGTCGCGGGCAGCGACCAGGCGCAGTACCAGGTGCTGCTGCGGATGCGGCAACCGGACGGTTCGCTGCTGCCGGCGTCGCAGGTCATCCCGGCGGCGGAGCTGGCCGGCGGCATCGCCCAGATCGACCATTGGGTGCTGGAGCACGCGCTGTTCGTGCTGGCCGAGCGGCAGGCGGCGGGACCGTCGCTGCGCCTGTTCGTGTCGCAGTCGCCGCGCTCGCTGGCGCGCGAATCGCACGCATCGTGGCTGCTCGATGCGCTGCGTGCGCGCGGCATCGAAGGCACCTCGCTGGTCATCGATCTGCGCCTGGCCGACGCCCTGATCCACACGGTGACGCTGCGCCAGTTCTGCCAGCAGCTGATGCCGGCCGGCGTGCAGTTCTGCCTCAGCCAGTTCGAACCGGGTGCGGAAGCCGATGCCCTGCTCACGCAGCTGCCGCTGGGGTTCGTCCGCGTCTCCAGCAAGTACGCCAGCGCGCACGCCGACCCGGTGCTGCGCGACCAGTTGCGCGGCATCATCGACAACGCCCATCGCCAGGGACTGCAGGTGATCGGCCAGCAGATCGAGGACCCGCAGGCCGCTGCCGCCATGTGGATGGGCGGCGTCGATTTCATCCAGGGCAACTTGGTGCAGGCCGTCGGCAGCGAACTCGGCTTCGACTTCCATAACGCGGTGCTGTAACGATGCCCACGGCCGGTCGCATGCCGGTGATGCCCTGGGTAACGGTGGTTTGCGCCACCGCGTCGATCGTCTCGCTGGGCCTGCATTGGGCGGGTCAACCCGGCCCGTGGCTGCAGGTGGCCGCAGGCGCCGGCGGCGCGAGCGTCGTGGCGGCGATCCTGTCGGCCCTGCATCTGCGCGCAGAAGTCCACCGTCATGCCGGCATCCACGCGCGCGCCGCCATGGCCGAGTCCGAGCGCGACAGCCTGCAGCGTGATCTGCAGCGCCACGATCGCCTCGAGCAGGAACTGATGCGCGCCAAACAGGCCGCCGAGTCGGCCGCAATGGCGAAGGGCGAGTTCCTGGCCACCATGAGCCACGAAATCCGCACGCCGCTCAACGGCATCGTGCCGATGCTGGAAATGCTGTCGCGCGCGCCGCTGGCGCCGGACCAGCGCGAGATGCTGAGCACCGCCACGGCGTCGTCGCACCAGTTGCTGCGGATCGTCGATGACATCCTCGACTACTCCAAGCTCGAGGCCAACAAGCTCGACCTGGAGATCACCGGCTTCAACCTGCGCGAGCTGCTCGACGGCGTGCTGCAGCTGATGCACCGTCCGGCGGAGAACAAGGGCTTGCGGCTGAGCCTGCAGCTCGATCCCGCGGTCCGCCTGCCGGTGCGCGGCGACCCTGTGCGCCTGCGCCAGGTGCTCAGCAACCTGGTCGGCAACGCCATCAAGTTCACCGAGCGCGGCTCGATCACGCTGGTGGTGCGGCGGCTGGGCGAAACGGCCGCGCAACACCTGCTGCGGTTCGAGGTACGCGACACCGGCATCGGCATCGAAGAAGACGCCCGCCACCGCCTGTTCCATTCCTTCAGCCAGGCCGACGCTTCCACCACCCGCCTGTATGGCGGCACCGGCCTGGGACTGGCGATCTGCCGGCGCATCGTCGACCTGATGGGCGGCCGCATCGACGTCGTTTCTGAAGTCGGGCGCGGGTCGACGTTCTGGTTCGAAGTGCCGCTGATGAAGGTCATCGGCGACCTGCGCCAGCGCGACAACGGCGTCCTGGACCATGGCCGCGTGCTGATCGTGTCGGCCGAGGCCCGCCTGCGCCAGCGCCTCACGCTGCTGGCCACCAACTGGGGCATGCAGCCGGTCGCGGTCGAGACCACGCAGGAAGCGCTGGACCGCCTGCGGCTGGTGGGCGAACAGGGCCAGCAGGACTATCTGGCCGTCCTGGCCGACATCGGCAGCATCCGCAGCACCGCGCTGGCACTGCACCGCGCGATCACGCGGCGCCCGTCACCCGACGCGCTGCGGCTGGTATGGCTGTACGGCGACGACACGGTGCCTACCGAGCTGCATCCCCGCAGCACGCTGCTGTCGCGGCAATCGCCCGATGCGGACCTGCGCGCCGCGCTGACAGGTGCGGCACCGGAGCCGGATTCCGCCGCGGCCACGGTCGACATGGAAGAGATTTTTCCCGAACCGACCGGCATGCCGGAGCCGGGCGACGACGGCATGCTTCCCGCCATGCCCGAGGTACGGGACCAGCCCGTCGCGCCGCCCCTCGCGGCGAGCCTGGCGCCGGCGGCGACAGAACCGGAACCGGCCGTGGTCAGCGCCATGCGTACCGAACCACGCCTGCTGCTGGTGGAGGACAACCCGGTCAACCTGCTGGTGGCGCAGAAGCTGCTGTCCGCCCTCGGCTTCACCTGCGAGACCGCGGCCAACGGCGACATCGCCCTCAAGCGCATGCAGGTGGAGCACTTCGACCTGATCCTGATGGATTGCCAGATGCCGGTGCTGGACGGCTACGCGGCGACCCGCCGCTGGCGCGAACTGGAGGCGCAGCGCGCCGATGCCGGCCGCCTGCCGATCGTGGCGATGACCGCCAACGCCATGGCCGGCGACCGCCAGCGCTGCCTCGATGCCGGCATGGACGACTACCTGGCCAAGCCGGTATCGCGCGAGCAACTGGAAAGCTGCCTGCACCGCTGGTTGCCGGACCGCATGAACTTCGTGCTGCGCAACGCCGCGCTGGTCACGCCGGCGGAACCGCCTCTGCCCACGCCGGCCGTCGCCACCGCGCGCGCGCCATCGCCCAGTTTCCCGGTGCTGGACCAGACCATGCTGGAGGAACTGCGCGAGATCGCCGGCGATGAAACCACGCGCATCATCAGCATCTTCCTGGAAGACGCACCGCGCCTGATCGGCACGCTGGAAAAGGCGGCCGCCGTGCCGGACTTGGACGCGATGCGCGATGCCGCGCATACGCTCAAGTCCTCCAGCGCCAACGTGGGCGCCATGGCCCTGTCGGCTGCCGCCAAGCGAGTGGAACTGGGCGCACGCGCACGCAAGCTGGAGCGCCCCGCCGTGGCCGTCGCACTGGTCATCGCCGAATACGCGCGTGCGCGCATGGCGCTGCAGGGCTACGCAGCGCAGCAGCTGGGTCGCCCCCTGCTGGCCCAGCCCTCATCCGTTACGAACGCTCAGTCGTCGCCGTCGAGCTTGGTCAGCAGGTAGTTCGGCTCGCCGATCCGGTCGATCACCGACAGCTGCGTTTCCAGCCAGTCGATGTGCTCTTCCTCGGAATCCAGGATCTTGGCGAACAGCTGGCGGCTGACGTAGTCAGCCACCGACTCGCAGTAGGCGATCGCGTCACGCAGCAGCGGCAGCGCCTCCTGTTCCAGCGCCAGATCGCACTCGAGGATCTCGCGCGGCGTCTCGCCGATGCGCAGCTTGCCCAACGCCTGGAAGTTCGGCAGGCCATCGAGGAAAAGGATGCGTTCCGACAGCGCGTCGGCATGCTTCATCTCGTCGATGGATTCCTTGTACTCGTGCTCGGCCAGTTCCTTGAAGCCCCAGTTCTTCAGCATCTTGGCGTGCAGGAAGTACTGGTTGATCGCGGTGAGCTCGTTGTAGAGCGCCTTGTTGAGGTACTCGATGACCTTGGCGTCGCCTTTCATGGCCATGCTCCGTGGGCGGAAGGATGGCAAAGGTTAGCCGGCACACGCGCACCGTGTCGGAACGCGAATCGTGATCATTCTGGAGGGATGCCGCTGTCGACGGACGGCTGTCGCGCGCTCAGGCGGCGTGCGACAGCGTGAGGATCGGGAACAGGGACTCGCGTGGGACCGGTTGCGCGGCCTGCAGCACGTCCATCGCCATCTCCAGGCAGCTGCCGCAATTGGCGCCGGCGCCGGTGCGCATCGTCAGCTCGGCCACCGTGGCGCAACCGGCGGCGGCCGCTTCACGGATCTGGTGGTCGGTGATGCCGTTGCAGATGCAGACGTACACGATGGCGGGGCAAGGCGGCGGGCACGGAACGGCCCGGGAACATTTCACCCGCAATGAGAATGATTGTCAATTCTTGATGGACTCGCCGGCGCCGCCCCGTTTACGCGGCGGTTGGTCGCGCCCGCGGCGGCGGGCCAGGTCAGGCGCCCGCGGGGCGGGCATCTGCGGGGGAATCGCCTGCGGACCGGCGACGGTGCGCGCGAAGGTAGCCAAATGCTCCAGCGCGCTGGCGTACACCCGGCGCTTGAAGATGACCACATGGTCGAGCGGGTACCAGAAATCGACCCAGCGCCAGTGGTCGAACTCGGGACTCTCCGTGAGGTCCAGGCGCAGATGCGCCTCGTCGCCGACCAGGCGCAGCAGGAACCAGACCTGCTTCTGGCCGATGCAGACCTGCCGTTCGTTGCGCCGGATCGCGCGCGGCGGCAATCGATAGCGCAGCCAGCCGGGGGTGACGCCCAGCACTTCGACATGTTCGGGCAACAGGCCGGTTTCTTCGCGCAACTCGCGATACATGGCCTCGACCGGCGTCTCGTCCGTGTTCATGCCGCCCTGCGGGAACTGCCAGCCGTCCCGGCGCACCCGTCGCGCCCAGAACACCCGACCATCCGGCCGCATCAACACGATACCGACATTGGGTCGGTAGCCGTCCGGATCGATCACGATGCGGACTCCTGAAATCTACTGTCACCGACTCTGCCACGAGCCGCCGCAAGCGACAAGCGCGCCGCACCGGCTTGACAGGCAGGGGGTCGAAATGAAGAATACGCGGTTCACGCGGCTATGTAGCTCAGCCGGTTAGAGCACAGCACTCATAATGCTGGGGTCGGTGGTTCGAGTCCACCCATAGCCACCAGAATTTCTTTGAAATTCAACGCGTTAAAAAGAACCCGCCTCATGGCGGGTTTTTTGTTGGGCGTGATTTGGGCTTACGGGAGCGGGGGTGCCGATTTAGAGAAGGCTTAGAGCTAGAGCCTAGGGAAGCTCACTGGACACCAAGAGTATGTTTTTCCTGGAGTGCGCAACCCAAAGCGCTGTCCTTCCGAAAACACTATCGACGCCGCCCTGAGAAACCTTGGCTACGACGGAGACACTATGGTTGGGCACGGATTTCGCCACATGGCATCCACATTACTCAACACACTCGGGTTCAACCAAGATGAGACCGAGCGCCACCTCACGCACTATGTGCGCCTGGGCTATTCGAGAGTTCGACTCGATTCGCCACGACAACAGCTTGGCACTGCAATTGATCAGTTCAGGGCGCGCCACTCCATTGAGATACTCGTGCGGTCGCAAACCGGTTACCGAGCGGAACGCGCGCGTGAAGTGACTCTGATCGAAGTATCCGAGATCCGTAGCGATGGTCGCCAACGGAATGCCACCGGTTCGAAGCAGGCGTTTGGCCTCATGGACGCGTCGCCAGCGAACGTACTGCATGGTACTCATGCCCGTCTCCGCGCGGAATGCCCGAGCGAAATGAAACCTGCTGACGTGCGACGCCCTTGCGATGTCTTCCAGAGAAATAGGATCGCGGAAGCGGGCCTCTATGTAGATCAGCGCCAGCATCACGCAGCGGAACCTCGACCGGGCGCGCCGACCCAGCACGGGCTCCTGCCGTATCAAGGGTGACTCACCGGAAGACTTGCGCATCCGCAGGCGGTTCCTCTTGCGCGGCTGGGGAACATCGGTGCGTGTGCGGCGCGCGCATGCAGAGATCCACACTGCCAAGGTCGTGATGCTGCCAATGGCCGACGTCGGGGTTCGGGTCACTGCAGCGGCGCACGAGTAGCGGGTGGTGCGAGCCTGGGCTACGCGAGCGCTCCCGCATCCGCCGTGAGGGTCGCTCCGGTGATCACGCCTGCCGCGGGACTCGCGAGGAAGGCGACCGCATAGGCAATCTCCTCTGGTCGCGCGAAACGGCCGAGCGACGTCATGCTGCGTTGGAAATCGCCCGCAGGGCCATCCGCCGGATTGGCATCCGTGTCGGTGGAGCCGGGGTTCACCAGGTTCACGGTGATCCCCTTGGGACCGAGTTCTCGTGACAGACCGCGGGTGAACGCGACCAGCGCCGCTTTCGTCATCGCATAGGCGGTCACGCCAGGAAACGGGACGCGCTCGGACAAGCCAGAGCCGATCGTGATGATTCGCCCACCCTCGGCCAGGTGCGGTATCACTGCCTTGGAGAACAAGACCGGGCCCCGCACATTCGTATCCATGAGACGCTGATACTCGTCCATATCAAGATCTTCGATCGTCCCGCTATGGGCGATCGCCGCACTGTTCACGAGAATGTCGAGCCCGCCCAGGAATTCGATGGCCTCGCTCACCGAGCGTGGGATGGCGGCAGGCTCGGCGCTGTCGGCGTGGAGGGCGATGGCACGCCGTCCGGTGCCTTGCATCGAGGTGGCCAACGCCCGCGCCTTGTCGCCCGAAGCGCGATAGGTAAACGCTACGTCGGCGCCACCTTCTGCCAGAGCTTTCACAATTGCCGCGCCGATGCCACGAGCGCCGCCGGTCACCAATGCGCGTTTTCCAATCAAGTTGATCATGTCGACCCTGTCGATGAGAGGCACCGGGACGCGCCTTGCGAAAGGCGCGCACGGAACCAGGTGGACTGCTTGGCCATGCCAAGATGCGTCACCAGTATCACGCCTGCCGACGCGTTCGACACTGGCCGTTCTTGCCGGGAACAGTTCGAAATTGCTGTCGGATCTCAGGAGCATCATGCCGCCGCGCGGGCGTCCGATGCCGCACTGTCAGGAGCGTCGATCCCGGCGCCATGCTGCGGGTGTGGCGCCAGTGAGTTTTCGGAATGTCCGGCCGAAATGCACAGCGTCCGCAAATCCTGTCGCCTCGGCTACGCTCTCCAGTGAGGCGCTCGTGGTCAGGAGCAGGCGTTGTGCGCGCTGGATCCTGGATCGGAGTTGCCATTGATAGGGCGCCAGTCCCGTAGACGCCTTGAATGCGCGGCTGTAGTGATACGGCGAGAGCCCTGCATGAGAAGCCAGGGTAGCGAGTTCGATCCGGCGCGGCATACTGGCCTCCAGATAGCTGATGGCGTTTCGCAACTGCACGGGAGAGAGTCTTGACGGTCCCCGTGCCACGACCTTGCTGCGGGAGAAGAATCTCGCCGCGAACGCGGTGATCAGCCCATCGCCGTAGAGCTGGTCGCCGGCATCCTGATCAGATACGGCGTCTGCGATGAGTTGCATCAACGTCGAAAGTTTCTCGTCCGAGAATCGGAGATCCGGTACGGACGCAGCATCCGTGTGCTTGATATGGCAGCGTTCGGCGAGCTCTTTCGCGTCGAACGAGACGCGTATGTCCCTTGCATAGCGGATGTCCTTGCTGAAGCCCCAGATGTCCATGCCCGCCGGGACGAAGTTCAACTGCTTCGGCCTGTAATCGACCGTGCACGCCGTGGAGCGTTTCAACCTGGGCTCTGAACGATGCTCGCCCACTTCCTCGAGGATCATGCCGACCCGGGCATTCTCCTGGTGAGGAACCTCGTACATGACGCGACCCGAGCAGGTGAAGTCTGTCAGGAGCGCATTCACACCGCTCCAGCTGCGAGCGATGCTGTGGACGCTCACCAAGTTTTCCAGAATGGGGGAGACGTTCTGCATGGACGGGCTCGCTCGATCTTTCATGGTGCATGCACCGACTGCTGTCATTGATACCAAGGCGTCTTCGCACCCCTACGATTCCGTCAGGAACCCTGGCGCAGCTTGTGGCGTGGCGAGGCCTGCGGCGATTGCGTGGCGCTCCGATTCCTGAAGCGCGCCGCCTTCTGGCGGTTACCGCACTGGGCCATGCTGCACCAGCGCCGCTTGTGCGACTTGGTGCGGTCGTAGAACCACAGGATGCAATCCGGGTGCTCGCACTGCCTGACCAGGGCGAAGTCGCCTTCCGCGAGCAGCTGGGCCGCCGCTTCGGCGACCGGGCCGAGCAGTGAGGCGGCGCCGTCCCCACGTGCGACACGGCGCAAGGCCATCCCACCCGCCTCGTCCCGCTGCAGAAACGGAGACGTCACGTACGCCTGCAGGTACGCGTTGAGGTCGTCGATGCCGACCTTTTCGCCTTGCTTGCGCGCAACGACCGCTTCCCGCACCGCCGCCCTCAGCGTGCGGCCATGCATCAGCAGGTCCGGAAAAACCTGGCCGGTCGCATTCGCCGACGTGACGCCCTGGCGCACCAGCCAGCGGTGGACATCCTCGGAGGTCGCCCAATGGTCGACCACATGGCCCTGGCTTCTTGCCTCCGTGTTGAGCAGATCCAACGCCAGATGGTCGCCCAGCTGGGGGGCTTCGGCCGCGCCATCCGCCTCGCCTGACTCAACTGTCTCCATGAGAATAACCTCTTAAATGCCTATTGACAGGTTACCACGACAAGCGCAGGCTATGCCCAAGTAACCTATAAATTTAGTTTATATAGGTTACCTCCATTCAGCCTACTTCCCTCGAGAGAACCGTCATGAGCCTCAAAAGCTTGCTTCTGGTTGCCGCCACGCTCGGCACTGCCCTACCCGCGGCCGCGGCCGAGCCCGACAGCGAGATCCACTACCGCACCGCCGACATCCGGGGCGTCAACGTCTTCTATCGCGAAGCCGGACCGGCGGACGCCCCTGCGGTCCTCCTGCTCCATGGGTTTGGTGCCTCCTCACACATGTTCCGGGACCTGATCCCGGTCCTGGCGCAGCGCTACCGCGTGATCGCCCCCGACCTGCCGGGCTTCGGGCAGACGACGGTCGAGCCGGGCGTCGCATTCGACTACACGTTCGACAACGTGGCTTCCGTCATCGATGCCTTCACGGTCGCAAAGGGCCTGGATCGCTATGCGATCTACGTGTTCGACTACGGCGCACCGGTCGGCTGGCGCCTGGCGGTGGCCAACCCGACCAAGATCACCGCCATCGTCAGCCAGAATGGCAATGCCTACGAAGAAGGCCTGAGCGCTGGCTGGGCCGACATGCGCAAGGCATGGGCCGAGCCCACCGCGGAAAACCGCGAAGCGCTACGTCGTTTCAACACGCCCGACATGATCAAGTGGCAGTACACCGAAGGCGTTCGCGACACCTCACTGATCGCACCCGAGAGCTATCAACTGGCGTCCGCCGCGATCGCGCGCATCGGGGTCGAACCGCAGATGGACCTGCTTCTGGACTACGGCAGCAATGTTCGGCAATACCCGCAGTTGCATGCCTTCTTCCGCCAGTACCAGCCGCCGACGCTCGCGATCTGGGGCAAGAACGATCCGTTCTTCCTCCCTGCCGGTGCGGACGCCTTCAAGCGCGACAACCCCAGGGCAGAGGTGCGGTTCCTGGATACCGGCCACTTCGCCATCGAGACCCACGGCGGCGAGATCGCGGTCCGCATGATGGAGTTCCTCGACCGCAACGTGTCGCGGTAACTATAAGAACCTCTGAGCGACCGACTAGCTTTCCGTAGACGCTCGCTCGCCACTCTGCGCGTAGCGACTTCCGACATGCAGCGACCTGGAACGAGTCGAGGTATGTACTGCGCCTGGAGTGGGTCAGTCAGAAGGGAGGGCTAGCGTTCCAGAACGAAGAACATCGCGATCCTCGCGGACACATGTCTTCCGGTAGCGCAACGCCCCGCGCGTTTAACGCAACGCTTGCTAGACTCGGCGACGCACGACATTCATGCAGCTCTGTCCCTTTCACTGCCATGAGGATCCGAACGATGCGCAAGGGCTCTACGTTGTTGGTCGACGCGCTGGAGAACGAAGGCGTGGACCGCATCTTCGGCGTGCCGGGCGAGGAGAATCTCGATTTCCTGGAATCGCTGCGGAATTCGCGCATCGAGCTGGTGCTGACGCGTCATGAGCAGGCCGCGGCCTTCATGGCCGCGACGCATGGACGGCTCACTGGCCGGCCCGGCGTTTGCCTGGCCACGCTGGGTCCGGGCGCGCTGAACTTCTCCACTGGTGCGGCGTACGCGCATCTGGGCGCCATGCCGTTGATCCTGATCACCGGCCAGAAGGCCGTGATGAGCGCCAAGCAGGCCCGCTTCCAGATCGTCGACATCGTCGCGTCGATGAAGCCGCTGACCAAGATGACGCGCCAGATCGTCAGCGCGGCCTCCATTCCCGCCACCGTGCGTGACGCGTTCCGCGTGGCCATGGAAGAGAGGCCGGGCCCGGTGCATCTCGAGCTGCCGGAGGACGTCGCTGCCGAAGAGGTCGAGCACGCGCCGGTGATTCCGGTCCATCCGATCGAGCGTCCGCTCGCCGCGCCTGCCGCGCTCGACCGGGCCGCGCAGGCGATTCTCGACGCGAAGCGACCGCTGGTGATGATCGGCGCGGCCGGCAGTCGGCCGTGGCTGACCGAAGCGCTGTCGACCTTCGTCACGCGTACCCGCCTGCCCTTCTTCAACACGCAGATGGGCAAGGGTGCGGTGACCGGCGGTTCCAACCTGTACATGGGCACCGCCGCCCTGTCGGAAGGCGACTATGTCCACGAAGCGGTTGCGCGCGCCGACCTGATCATCGCCATCGGCCATGACACGGTCGAGAAGCCGCCCTTCCTGATGAAGCGCAGCGGCGTACCGCACGTCATCCACGTCGGCTACCAGTCCGCCACGGTCGAACAGGTCTACCACCCGGACATCGAGGTGATCGGCGATATCGGCAGCTCGGTCGAAGCGCTCGCCGAGCGGCTCGACGGCCGCCTGTCCGCCGATGAAGGGATGATCGAACTGCGCCAGAAGATCCTCGCCCGCCTCAACGACCGCGCCGAGGAGGATCGCTTCCCGGTCACGCCGCAGCGCCTGGTCCACGATGTGCGCACGGTCATGCCGGACGACGGCATCGTCTGCCTCGACAACGGCATGTACAAGATCTGGTTCGCCCGCAACTACCGCACGCATGTAGCCAATACGCTGCTGCTCGACAACGCGCTCGCCACGATGGGCGCCGGCCTGCCCTCGGCGATGATGGCGGCGATGCTCCATCCGCAGCGCCGGGTCATGGCCGTCTGCGGCGATGGCGGCTTCATGATGAATTCGCAGGAGATGGAAACGGCGGTGCGGCTCGGACTGAACCTGGTCGTGGTGATCCTCAACGACGGTGCCTACGGCATGATCCGCTGGAAGCAGGCGGTCGACGGCTTCGAGGACTTCGGCATGCGCTTCGGCAATCCGGACTTCGTGCGCTATGCCCAGGCCTATGGCGCGAAGGGATCGCGGGTGACGGCGGTCGAAGATCTCGTGCCGACGCTCGAAGCCGCCTTCACCGGCGGCGGAGTCCATCTGGTCGATGTACCCATCGACTATTCCGAGAACACCCGCGTGCTGGTCGACGAGTTGCGCAACCGGACGCCCGACGTGGAGTGCTCGTAGGCGGACACGGCCGCGCGCGTTCTTCCCGTACCCAAGCAAGGAATCCAAGATGTTGACCGTCGTACAGGCCTTCGACCGCACGCCCATCGCAGAGATCGGCGTTGACGATGCCGCGGCCCTGGAACGCAAGCTGCAAGTTGCCGAACGCGTATTCAAGGATCGCGACGGCTGGCTGAAACCGCATCAGCGCGTGGCCATCCTGCGCAGGCTGGCCGCGTTGATGGAGGACCGGCGCGACCACCTGGCCCTGCAGATCGCGCGCGAAGGCGGCAAGCCGCTGGCCGATGCCATCGTCGAGACCACGCGCGCCATCGACGGCGTCCACAATGCCGCCGACGAACTGCGCAACTTCGCGGGCCGGGAAATCCCGATGGGTCTGTCCGCCGCTGCGGAGAATCGCTGGGCGTTCACCACCAAGGAGCCAATCGGCCTCGTGGCGGCGATCTCGGCGTTCAATCATCCGCTGAACCTGATCGTCCACCAGGTCGCGCCCGCCATCGCGGTCGGTTGCCCGGTGATCGTCAAGCCGGCGAGCACGACGCCGCTCTCCTGCCTGGAGTTCGTTGCGCTGGTCCATGAGGCCGGCCTGCCCGAGCCCTGGTGCCAGAGCTTCGTGCCGGAAGGCAATGACCTGGCCGAACAGCTGGCGACCGATCGCCGCGTCGCTTTCCTCAGTTTCATCGGCTCGGCCCGGGTCGGCTGGTCGCTGCACGCCAAGCTCGCCCACGGGGCGCGCTCGGCGCTGGAACATGGCGGCGCGGCGCCGGCCATCGTCGACCGCAGCGCCGACCTCGACCGGATCATCGAGCCGATCGTGAAAGGCGGGTATTACCATGCCGGCCAGGTCTGCGTGTCGACGCAGCGCGTCTATGTGCACCGCGACATCGCCGACGACTTCACGCAGCGGCTGATCGCGCGTGTCGAACGCCTGCGTACCGGCGACCCCACGCTGAAGGACACCGAGGTCGGTCCGCTGATCCTGCCACGCGAAGCCGACCGCGTTGCGGAATGGATCAAGGACGCAGTCGAGGGCGGCGCCACGCTCGCCACCGGGGGGGCACGCCAGTCGGAGACCACGCTGCAACCGACGGTGCTGCTCGACCCCGCGGCCGACGCGCGGATCTCCCTGCAGGAGGTCTTCGGTCCGGTGGTCGCGGTCTATCGCTACGGCGATCTCGACGAGGCGATCGCGCGCGCGAACGCCCTGCCTACCGCCTTCCAGGCCAGCATCTTCGCCCAGGACATCGATGTCGCGCTGCGCGCGGCCAACCGTCTGGATGCGTCGGCGGTGATGATCAACGACCCCACCGCCTTCCGCACCGACTGGATGCCGTTCGCCGGTCGCCGCGAATCCGGATACGGCACGGGCGGCATCCCGTACACCATGCGCGACATGACGCAGGAAAAGATGATCCTAATGCGCAGGGGCTGACCCGGACAGGTACGCACCCACGCAACGTCGCCGCGGGCCACGGCTGACGCAAAAGAAAACGGCAGGGATTACGCCCTGCCGCGTGCATTCCCTTGCTGCCTCACCTCAGCGAGGCCTGGGTTCGGGCAGGTTGACCTTGTCGATGCCATGGATTACGCCGTTCCTGGCCATGATGTCGGGACGCGTGATCTGCGCATCGCCGATGCTCACGTGCCCGCTCGGCGTGCAGACATCTGCGGCTGTCTGGCGGCCGGCAACCACGTGGCGGTTCACCATCGCGGCGAGTTCGTCCCGGTTGCCGGGGTTGAGCAGGCGATCCAGCGTGCCATGCGGCAACTGCCGGAATGCCTCGTCCGTGGGGGCGAACACGGTGTAGGGACCCGCTCCGTTGAGCGAGGCGGTCAGGCCGGCCCTGTCGATCGCCTGCATGAAGGTGCGGAACGAATGCCGGCTCCTCAACGTCCCCAGCAGATCCTGCTGGAAGAGACCGGGCTTCTGCAGCATGTCCATGGCGTTTCCTGCGGGAGGGACCCGGCGTGGGTCGTGGCGAACGGTCGCGGCCGCAGCATCGACCTGGCACCAGGCCAGAGGCACGCACAATGCGGCAGAGAGGAAACGAGGATGACGCGCGGCTGTGCAGCCGATGGGGTCCTGCGCCGCGATCCGCACACTGTGCGCCTGTCGCCGTGACTGCCACGTGAGGCTTCGCGCGCGGAAACACACGGGGCGCGTCGCCGCGACGTGCTACCGTGGGTCCACGCGGAATTCCGAGGCTGGCTAACTTCCGCGCCCGCAGTGTGCCGGCTCGCACAAGATCGGGAGCCGCCATGAGCAGCAAGCCGCATCGCGTCGTTCTGGGCGCACACGCATTCCGCCGGATCGCTGTTCTGCTGGAGGACCGTGCCGTGGAGTGCGCGGAGAACGAGGGCTGGCCGATTCCGGCCGATGCGCGGGAACCGCCCCGCGTGGTCGCGCGTTCCGGCTTCGTGCAACGCGTCGCGGTGCTGTTCCGTCGATATGTCAGGAAGGAATGGCACTTCTGGTCGGGCAAGCGCGACATCCAGCGACGCATCAGGGTGCGCCCGTTCGTTCCGCTGCCTGCCGCGGGCGCCTCGCCATGAGCAGCATCTCGCTGCTCATCTCCCCGTTCGGCGTCGAGTCCATCGACGCGCGTCTGGATCCGGAGCGGGATTCGCGCGTCAACGCGTATCGACTGGTCCACGAACAGCAGGGGCCCGGTAGTGACGTGCGCTGGTTCTTCTTCGCCAAGGCCGACCTGTCGAAACCCGAAGCGATGGCGCGCGCGCAGCAGTGGTACGAGACCTCGCGGCATCCGGACTGGCCGGGCTTCAGGCACTAGGCCGGCCATCTCGCAGTAACCGACGGGCACCCACGCATGCGACGCGAACAGAAACAGGTCTTCCTGCTGCACCTGGGCAGCCGCCAGTCGATCGGGCCGGACGATCTGCGCGTCATCTGGGCGACCGCCTGCGAATCCGGCGATGTCCACGTGAGCCGTCGGGTGCAGCAGAGCAGCGTGGACGGAACGCGTCCCTGCTACGGCCTGTGGGTGCGCCGCACCTTCAACCGGGTTGCCGCCGAGGAGCGCCTGCGCGCGATGCTGGATGCGCGCGGCTATCTCTTCACGCTGACGCCGATGCCCATCTAGCGGCGAACGCGCGCGCATCACCCACCCCTTCACGCCCACCTCCCGGGGTGCGTGCAAGAATGGGTTCCACGTCGGTCAGCCGCTCCCCACAGGATTTCCGATGCCCCAGGTCTGGAGGGTTTTCAGCCGCTGGTTGCGCCTGCGTCGTCGCCTGTGGCGCTGGCGCCGTGCCGCGATCCAGAAACCGCTGAGCGCTGAAGCACCGCTGCGCGCCCAGCTGTTCAACGTCGAACAGATGGAACGGCATGGGCGTGCATTGGCGCGGGCGCACCGCGTGCGCGCGCATGCGGGGCCGGAGCGCCTGCTGGACCGCCTGGCCGAGAACGAAGGCCTGCTACAGGATGTCTGCGCGCTGCTCACGCGGATGGTGCAGGACGACATGCGCATCACCCCTGCCGGCGAGTGGTTGCTGGACAACTCGTACCTGCTGGAAGAGCAGATCGTCACCGCACGCCGGCACCTGCCGAAAGGCTACAGCCGCCAGCTGCCGTCATTGAGCCAGGGCGGGTCCGCCGGCCTGCCGCGCGTGTACGACCTGTCGCTGGAAGCCATCGCGCACGGCGACGGCCGCATTGACGCCGAGACCTTGCGCCGCTTCTTCGCCGCCTACCAGTCCATCACGCCACTGAAACTGGGCGAGCTGTGGGCGATCCCGATCATGTTGCGGCTGGCGCTGATCGACAACCTGCGCCGGATGGCGGTACGCGTGATGCGCGACGGCGACGACCACCGCCTGGCCAGCGAGTGGGCCGCGCAGCTCAATCGCACCGCGGCGGAAGATCCCAAGGACGTGGTGCTGGTCATCGCCGACATGGCGCGCTCCGGCCCGCCGCTCAGTGGCGCCTTCGTGTCCGAACTGATGCGTGGATTGCAAGGACGCGGCGGCGTGTTCTCCATGCCGGTCACCTGGCTGGAACAGTGG
This sequence comes from Pseudoxanthomonas sp. Root65, assembly GCF_001427635.1. Lineage (NCBI taxonomy): Bacteria > Pseudomonadati > Pseudomonadota > Gammaproteobacteria > Lysobacterales > Lysobacteraceae > Pseudoxanthomonas > Pseudoxanthomonas sp. Root65. The sequence goes on along the minus strand of NZ_LMHA01000001.1, from coordinate 1,776,539 downwards.
GCCGCCGACGGCGGCCTGCGCATCGAGGAACTGGTGCACCTGGAAAGCCAGCAGCAGGCGGCGGACCAGGTGTCGATCAGCAACAGCATCGGCAGCCTGCGCTTCCTGGCCAACATGGACTGGCGGGAATTCGTCGAGGACATGAGTGTGGTCGAGCGCACGCTGCGCGCCGACCCGGCGCGTACCTATGCGCTGATGGACTTCAGCACGCGCGACGACTACCGCCACGTGGTGGAGAAGATCGCGCGCCTGGCCGGTGTCGACGAGAACACCGTCGCGGAGATCGCGCTGCAGCGTGCACAGGCCGCCGCCGCAGCGGCGCCGACGCATCCGGAAGCGCACGTCGGCTTCTACCTGGTGGATGACGGCGTCGGCCAGACGCAGGCGGCGGTCGCCTCGCTGCCGGATGCACGCCCGGTCCGCCTGCGCCCGCATCGCGTTCCGCTGATGGGTTATCTGCTTCCCATCGCCGCCATCATCGGCCTGTTCACCCATGGCCTGCTGACCGCGGCAGCGCCCACGCAGGGCGTGCCCCTCTGGTTGCTGGCGGCGCTGGCGCTGCTGGCGTTCAGCGAACTGGGCATCGCCCTGGTCAACTGGGTGGCGACCCTGTGGGTGGCGCCCCGGCCGCTGCCGCGGATGGATTTCTCCAAGGGCATTCCGGCAACGGCACGCACTCTGGTGGCAGTGCCCAGCATGCTGGGAAGCACGGAAGGCGTGGACGCCCTGGTCGAAGCGCTGGAAGTGCGCTTCCTGGCCAACCGTGACCGCCACCTGCACTTCGCCCTGCTCACCGATTTCCTGGACGCCGACGAGTCGTCGATGCCGGGCGATGCCGCCCTGGTCGCCCACGCCGCGCAGCGGATCGAACAGCTCAACCGTCGCTATGCGCCGGAGCGCGCCGGCGAGGACGGCGGCGATCTGTTCTTCCTGTTCCACCGCCCGCGCCTGTGGAATCCGCGCGAACGCCGCTGGATGGGGTACGAGCGCAAGCGCGGCAAGCTGGCGGCACTGAACCGGTTGTTGCGCGGCGGGACCGGCGACGACTTCCTGCAGGTGACCGGGAACCTCGGCATGCTGGCGCAGGTGCGCTACGTGATCACGCTGGATACCGACACGCGCCTGCCGCGCGACGCCGCGCGCGAGTTCGCCGGCACGCTGGCGCACCCGCTCAACCAGGCCGTGTTCGATGCACGCCGGCGTCGCGTGGTCCGCGGCTACGGCATCCTGCAGCCCAGCGTCGGCACCAGCCTGAGCGGACGGCCCAGTTCGCGTTATGCGCGCATGTTCGGCAGCGAACCGGGCATCGATCCGTATACGCGCACCGTGTCGGATGTGTACCAGGATCTGTTCGGCGAAGGCTCGTTCGTCGGCAAGGGCATCTACGACGTGGATGCATTCGAGCACGCGCTGGCCGACCGCTTCCCCGACAACCGCATCCTCAGCCACGACCTGCTGGAAGGCTGCTACGCGCGCGCCGGTCTGGTCAGCGACGTGCGGCTGTTCGAGGAGTATCCCGCGCGCTATGCGGCAGACGTGAAGCGCCGCTATCGCTGGATCCGCGGCGACTGGCAGTTGCTGCCCTGGCTGCTGCCGTGGGTGCCGCGCCGCGATGGCGGGTTCGAGCGCAACCCGTTGTCCTGGCTCTCGCGCGGCAAGCTGCTCGACAACCTGCGCCGCAGCCTGGTGCCGGCGGCCACGGTGGCGTTGCTGGTGCTGGGCTGGCTGTTCTCGCCGGCCCCGCTCGCCTGGACCGCCTGGCTGCTGAGCCTGTGGGCGCTGCCGGTGCTGCTGCCGGCGTTGCGCGACGTATTCGCCTGGCCGGTCGACATGCCGCTGGAGACGCATCTGGTGCAGGTGGGCCGGTCGAGCCTGCGGCAACTCCAGCGCGCGGTGGTCAATGTGGCCTGCCTGCCGTACGAAGCCTTCTTCAGCGTGGACGCGATCCTGCGTACGCTCTGGCGCCTGCTGGTCACGCGCCGGCATCTGCTGCAGTGGAATCCCTCCAGCGAAGTGGAACGCAGCCTCGGCGGCGGCATGCGCGCCGAACTGCTCGGCATGGCGCCCGCACCGCTGATCGCGACCTCCATCGCCGCCCTGCTGGCGATGCGGCAACCCGCGGCGCTGTGGGTGGCCGCACCGTTGCTGCTGCTCTGGCTGGTGTCGCCTGCCGTCATGGCCTGGCTGGGCCGTCCCACCGGTCAGCGGACGGAGAAGCTGTCCGTACCGCAGCTCGCCTTCCTCGGCACGCTGTCGCGGCGTACCTGGGCGTTCTTCGAGACCTACGTGCGCGCCGAGGACCACTGGCTGCCGCCCGACAACGTGCAGGAGCATCCGGCGCTGGTGGTGGCGCGACGCACGTCGCCGACCAATATCGGCCTGTCGCTGCTGGCCAACCTGGCCGCATACGATTTCGGTTACCTGCAGGCCGGTGGCGTGATGGAGCGCACCCGCCTGGTGTTCGACACGCTGGAGGCGCTGCCGCGCCATCGCGGCCACTTCTACAACTGGTACGACACCGAAACCCTGCAGCCGCTGCCGCCGGCCTACATCTCCACCGTGGACAGCGGCAACCTGGCCGGGCACCTGCTGACCCTGCGCCAGGGCCTGCTGGCGCTGGCCGATGCGCCGGTGCTGGCGCCCGCCACCTTCGGCGGACTGGGCGATACGCTGGCCGTTCTGGAAGACGTGGCCGCGGACGCGGGCTCCGACGACGAAGCCCTGTCGCGTGCGCTGATCGAATTCGGTGCGGTACTGGCACAGGCGCAGCGGGAGCCGCCGGCGACCGTCATCGATGCCGAACGCATGCTGGCGCGCCTGGTGGTGCACGCGGACGGCATCGCAGCGGCCTGGCCTGCCGCGAGTCCGATGCCTCTGCATCCGCACCACTGGCCCACCGCGCTGGTCGAAAGCTGTCGTTCGGCGCATGCGGAGCTGCAGTTCCTGTTGCCCGACGCCAGCGCCTGGACCGGCGAACGCATTCCCACGTTGCGCGAACTGCAGGACGCCTCGGCCCATCCGCTGGCCACCCGCCGTGCGCGCGAACGCATCCACCAGCTCGAACGGCTGGCGCACATCGCCGGGCAGTTCTCGCTGATGGAATACGAATTCCTCTACGACCGCGCGCGCCACCTGCTGGCGATCGGCTACAACGTCGACGAGCACCGCCTGGACAGCGGGCTTTACGACCTGCTGGCGTCGGAAGCGCGGCTGTGCAGTTTCGTGGCGATCGCGCAGGGGCAGTTGCCGCAGGAGAGCTGGTTCGCGCTGGGCCGCCTGCTGACCGAGGTCAACGGCGATGCCACGCTGCTGTCGTGGAGCGGCTCGATGTTCGAGTACCTGATGCCGCCGCTGGTCATGCCCAGCTACCCGGATACGCTGCTGGACCAGACGTCCCGGCATGCGGTGGAAGCGCAGATCCAGCATGGCGAACACCATGGCGTGCCGTGGGGCATCTCGGAGTCGGGCTACAACACTGTCGACGCCCGCATGAACTACCAGTACCGCGCCTTCGGCGTGCCCGGACTGGGCCTGAAGCGCGGCCTGGGCCAGGACCTGGTCATCGCGCCCTACGCCAGCATGATGGCGTTGATGGTGGCGCCGGAAGCCGCCTGCGAGAACCTGCAGCGGCAGGCCGCGCTGGGTTTCGGTGGTCATTTCGGCATGTACGAGGCTATCGACTACACGCCGGCGCGGGTGCCGCCCGGACAGGACTGCGTGGTGGTGCGGTCGTTCATGGCCCACCACCAGGGCATGGGCTTCCTCGCGCTCGTCCACCTGCTGCGGCAGCAGCCGATGCAGCAGCGCTTCGTGGCCGATGCCGAGTTCCAGGCGACGCTGCTGTTGCTGCAGGAACGCATTCCGCATACCGGCGTGTTCCACCCGCACGAGGCCGAGACGCTGGGCACCCGCGCCGCGCCCACCGAAACCGAGACCCAGCTGCGCATCTTCCGCAACCCGGGGACGTCGCGGCCGGCGGTACAGCTGCTCTCCAACGGCCGCTACCACGGCCTGGTCACCAGCGCCGGCGGCGGCTACAGCCGTCACCGCGACATGGCGGTCACGCGCTGGCGCGAGGACGGCACGCGCGACCACTGGGGCAACTTCTGCTACCTGCGCGACGTGGAGAGCGGCGAGTTCTGGTCCACGTCATTGCAGCCGGCATGCGTGCCGGTGGACCAGTACGAAGCGATCTTCTCCGATGCCAAGGCCGAGTTCCGCGGCCGCAAGCGCGGCTACGAAAGCCATCTTGAGATCGCCATCTCCGCCGAGGACGACATCGAACTGCGCCGGCTGCGGCTGGGCAACCGCAGCCGGCGCACGCGCACCATCGAGATCACCACCTACGCCGAAGTGGTGCTGGCGCCGGCCATCGCGGACGAACTGCACCCGGCCTTCAGCAACCTGTTCGTGCAGTCGGAGATCGTGCGCGAGAAACAGGCGCTGCTGTGCACGCGACGGCCGCGCGCGCACGACGAAGTGCCGCCGTGGATGTTCCATCTGGTGGCCGTGCACGATGCCGACATCACCGCGATCTCGTACGAGACCGACCGCGCCCGCTTCCTCGGCCGCGGCAACACCCCGCGCACGCCGGTGGCCCTGTCGGCGCAGGACGCGCTGTCCGACAGCGAGGGTTCGGTGCTGGATCCGATCGTCGCCATCCGTTGCCGGATCGAACTGGCACCGGGGCAGACGGCGATGATCGACATGGTGCATGGCGTGGGCCGGGATCGCGACGCCTGTGCCGGCCTGATCGACAAGTACCGCGACCGCCGGCTGGCCGACCGCGTCTTCGACCTGGCGTGGACGCACAGCCAGGTCGTGCGCCGGCAGATCAACGCCTCGCAGGCGGATGCGCAACTCTACGAGCGGCTGGCAGGACTGATCGTCTACGCGCACCCGCTGCTGCGCGCGGACGCCGACGTGCTGCTGCAGAACCAGCGCGGCCAGTCGGGCCTGTGGGGCCATGCGATCTCAGGCGACCTGCCGATCGTGCTGCTGCAGGTCGCCGATGCCGACAACATCGAACTGGTGCGGCAGATGGTGCAGGCGCACGCGTACTGGCGCCTCAAGGGCCTGCGTGCGGACCTGGTGATCTGGAACGAGAGCCAGGCCGGTTACCGGCAGCAGCTGCAGGATCTGATCCTGGGCATGATCTCGGCCGATCCCGAGGCCAACGTGCTGGATCGTCCGGGCGGCATCTTCGTGCGCCCCGGCCAGCAGATGTCGCAGGAGGACCGCATCCTGCTGCAATCGGTGGCGCGGGTGATCATCAGCGACCAGCAGGGCTCGCTGGCCGCGCAGATCGGCCGCCGCGAGCCTGCCGAGCGGATCATGCCGTCGCTGCTCGGCGAAGGGCCGCGCGAGGAACATGCTGAACGTCCGGCACCCACAGCATCCACCGGGCTGCCGCCGCCCGTCGTCATCGACGAAGAGGACGACACCTGGCCGTTCGAGCCGGTGGCCGACACGTTCGTCCACGACAACGGCACTGGCGCGTTCGCTGCCGACGGCCGCGAGTACGTCATCGTCACCCGCGAAGACGGCCCGACGCCCGCGCCCTGGTGCAACGTGATGGCCAACGAGCGGCTGGGCACGGTGGTCAGCGAAAGCATGGCCGGCTACACCTGGTTCGAGAACGCGCACGAGTTCCGCCTCACGCCCTGGCACAACGACCCGGTCGCCGACAGCGGCGGCGAAGCCTTCTACCTGCGCGACGAAGACAGCGGCCACGTGTGGTCGCCGCTGCCGTTGCCACGCCGCGGCCGCGGGGCGTACCGCACGCGCCACGGCTTCGGCTACAGCGTGTACGAGCACGTCGAGGACGGCATCGCCAGCGAGCTGTGGGTGTACGTGGCCGTCGACGATGCAGTCAAGTACTCGGTGCTGAAGCTGCGCAACCTGTCCGGGCGCGCACGCCGCCTCTCGGCCACCGCTTACGTGGAATGGGTACTGGGCGACCTGCGCGTCAGGTCGCAGATGCACATCGTCACCGCGCAGGATGCCGCCAGCGGCGTGCTGACCGCGCGCAATCCGTACAACACCGAGTTCGGCGGCCGGGTCGCGTTCTTCGACACCGATGCCAGCGGCTGCAGCTTCACCGGCGACCGCACGGAGTTCCTCGGCCGCAACGGCAGCATGGCCGATCCGGCGGCACTGCAACGCGAACGCCTGTCCGGCCGCCTGGGCGTGGGACTGGATCCGTGCGCGGCCATCCAGGTGCCGCTGTCGCTGCCCGATGGCGAGGCGTCGGAGACGGTGTTCCGGCTCGGCATGGGCAAGGACGAAGACGACGCGCTGTACCTCGCCCGTCGCGTGCAGGGCACGCAGCGCGCGCACGATGCGCTGGACGCCGTGCGCATCCACTGGCGCGGACTGCTGACGTCCGTGCAGGTCAGCACGCCCGATCCCGCTGTCGACGCGCTGGTGAACGGCTGGCTGATGTACCAGACCCTCGCCTGCCGCTACGTGGCGCGCAGCGGCTACTACCAGTCCGGCGGCGCGTTCGGCTTCCGCGACCAGCTGCAGGACACCATGGCGACGCTGCATGCCCGGCCGGCGTTGACCCGCTCGCACCTGCTGCTGTGCGCGGCGCATCAGTTCCCGCAGGGCGACGTGCTGCACTGGTGGCATCCGCCGCAGGGGCGCGGGGTGCGCACGCGCTGCTCGGACGACTACCTGTGGCTGCCGCTGGCGGCCGCGCGCTACCTGCAGGTGACCGGCGATGCCAGCGTGCTGGACGAACAGGTGGGCTTCGTCGATGGGCGACCGGTCAACGCCGACGAGGAGTCGTACTACGACATGCCCGCCACGTCGCACCTACGGCAGTCGTTCTACCAGCATTGCGTGCTGGCCTTGCGGCGCGGCTGCAGCCTGCTGGGCGAACGCGGCCTGCCGCTGATCGGCACCGGCGACTGGAACGACGGCATGAACCGCGTCGGCGAGGCCGGGCGTGGCGAGAGCGTGTGGCTGGGCTTCTTCCTCTACGACACGCTGCAGCGCTTCATCGAGGTCGCACGCGTGCGCGGCGATGACGCGTTCGCCGACGAATGCGTCGAACATGCCGAGCGCCTGCGCGCGAACCTGGAAGCCCACGCCTGGGACGGCCAGTGGTACCGGCGCGCATGGTTCGACGACGGCACGCCGTTGGGCTCTTCGACCAGCGACGAATGCAGGATCGACTCGATTTCGCAGAGCTGGTCGGTGCTGTCGGGTGCCGCCGATCCCGCACGTGCGCGGCAGGCGATGGCGTCGCTGGACCGCCATCTGGTGAAGCGCGAAGCGGGCCTGATCCAGTTGCTCGATCCGCCGTTCGACACCACGCCGAAGGACCCCGGCTACATCCGCGGCTACGTGCCCGGCGTGCGCGAGAACGGCGGCCAGTACACCCATGCGGCGGTCTGGGCCGCGATGGCCTTCGCGCACCAGGGCGATGCGGAGCGGGCGTGGGAACTGGCGCGCATGATCAACCCGATCCACCACGCGCAGGATCCGGATGCGACCGCCGTCTACAAGGTGGAGCCCTACGTACTGGCCGCCGACGTGTATGGCGTGGCACCCCATGTCGGCCGTGGCGGCTGGACCTGGTACACCGGCTCGGCCGGCTGGATGTACCGCTTGCTGACCGAATCGCTGCTGGGCCTGCAGCGCCTCGGCGACGAGCTGGCCCTGCATCCCTGCCTGCCGCGCGAATGGACACAGTACGAACTGCGCTACCGCTTCGGTTCCACGCTCTACGTCATCGCGGTGGAACAAGGCGATGACGGCACACCCATGCTGCAACTGGATGGCACGGAACAGGCAGGCATGCGCTTCCCGCTGGTGGACGATGGCAGCGTGCATCGGGTGGAGGCACGCTGGCCCCGCGCCGCGCCGTGAAATCGCGCGCCCAGCTCGAAGCGGAACTGGATCGACTGGCGGAGATGCTGCCACCCTGGCTGCAGCATCTCCGCCACGAAGCCCAGTTCTGGCCGCAGTTCGATGCGCTGGCGGACGCGATCGTGAAGGAGGCTGGCGCGGACGATCTCGCGCACGTGCAGGCGAGGCTGGAGGCGATGCTTCGGGTGCATGCGGAAGCGCTTGACTGGATGGGAGAACGCAGTCCGCTTCCGAGTCAGCAGACGTGAGCATGGCGCTTGAAGGTCGAACCCGGACAGCGTGTCGCGAGCGGGCTCCCTGCGGCGCGGCATTGCCGGAAGATCATTCCTCCATGGCGGACAACAGGGATCGAATGTAGGCACCCTTCGCCAGGGTGTACGCCGTCTTGTCGCCCGCATGCGTAATGGCGAGCCGTCGCTTCAGGGCTTCGTACTCGCATCGACGTGCGTCGTCGGCGCGCAGCAGGTCGCGGAAGCGGAGATGTTCCCTCCAGAGTCGCCCACCATGTTCGACGCCATGCAGGTGGATGCGCAGGTCGCCGGCGATGTCCTTGACGAAGTAGCGGCGCTGCGGGATCGCGGCTTCATAGTGCGGCCGGTAGGTGTAGTCCAGCTGCACGAGGTCCGCGATGCGGGCTTCGATCGTGGTGAGCGTGGGCGCACCCAGCAGGAGGTCGATGACCGGTTTGGCCGCCAGGCCGGGGACCGCGGTGCTGCCGATATGCAGGATCTCGATCGGCACACCGGTGAACGCCGGCAGCAGTTCCTGGCAGAGGTCCTGGAAGATCAGCGGCCAGGTGGGCGAATAGGGAACGAGCATGGTGGGTTCCTGGGGTCGGGCGAAGGTGGGCCTGGCGTCAATCGCGAGGGCCGTCTCCGGAAAATGTCGTTGGCATGAGGCGCTGTGAAGCCCGGACGACCCACAGGCCCAGCAGGCAGTACCAGAGACTCTGTGCCACGACGACGAAGGTCATGCCGGTGACGTCGAGCGCGATCCATCCCGCGGCATAGCCGATCAGGCACAGCAGGCCCGCGATCACGCCGTAGGCGCCGCATGCGATCGCCAGCGGCCCGGATTGGCGCAGCATGGCGACCGACCACAGCGCGATGCCCGCCGACATGCCGAGCATGCCGAATCCCGCCAGCACCTGGTTGGCGGAGAAGGCCAGCAGCACCGACGGCAGTGCGTCCTCGGCGTGCGGGATCAGCGGCATGACCCGCTGCAGGTAGTCGCCGATGAGGAAGCCGCTGATCAGCGCCGCACCCAGCATCGCGACGGCGCCGAGCGCGTACAGGCGCGCCGCAGCCCCTACCCCGCCACTCCCCGGCCAGCACCGCGCGAGGTGGGTCAGCGACAACCAGAGCGCGACGATGCACGCGATCATCGCCAGGTGCACGTGCCGGCTGAGCGACGATATCTCCGTGAGGCTGACAAGCCGCGCCGCCATGTCGGCGCCTTGTGCGGTGGGATGGAAGATCATGATGAGCGGTGCCAGCACGCCGCTTGCGATCAGCAGCAGGCCGCACGGCAGGACATCGGGCGCGCGGGATGACGTGGTGTTCATGCGATGCCCCTGCGAGGAAGAACACACAGGCTAGCGGTGCGATCACCGCCGGTTTCCGGACAATCGCGACCCAATGTCCGGCAGGGTTCGTGGGATGATCCGGCCCATGACCCCGCTTGAGCCCAACGAAGATCCCCGCAGGCGGCGCACGCGCCAGGACTTGATGGCGGCGTTCTTCTCGCTGGTGCTCAGTCAGCGCTACCACGAGATCCGCGTCGGCGATGTGCTGGCGCGATCGGGCGTCAGCCGCTCGACGTTCTACGAGCACTTCCGCAACAAGGACGAACTGCTCGCCGCCAGCCTGGAAGGACCGTTCCAGACGCTGGCCCATCTGGTGGGCGAGCGGGCGGACGTCAACAAGGTGTGCGCGATCCTCGAGCACTTCTGGCAGAACCGCGCGCTCGCACGCAGCCTGTTCCAGGGCGCTGCGCTACGCATTGTCCGCAGCACCTTGGTCGTGCATGTGGAGAACACGCTATCTCCTGCGCAACGCAGTCGCCTGCGCATTCCCGCGCGTCTCGCCGCACATGGGCTTGCCGACGGCCTGTTCTCGCCGGTGGTGGCCTGGTTGCTGGGCGAGGCCAAGTGTAGTGCGCAGGAACTGGCCGTGGCGTTGCAGCTGTCCACGGCAGCGGCCACGCGCGCACTGCAGACCGGCGCCCCCGCCGACGACCAGACAAGGAGAAGTGAATGAAGATGCAGCGCGCGATTCCGATGCTTCCCGTCCGCCACATGCCGACGAGCGTCGGGTTCTACGCAAAGCTGGGCTTTGCGGTGGAAAAGCGCAACGACGAATGGCGTTGGGCGATGCTGGTGCTGGACGAGTGCCGGCTGATGGTGGACGAATCGATCAACCAGCCGCCGGATGCACCACGCACGTCGGTGATCTACCTGTACCCCGACGACATCTTCGCCTACCACCGCGACCTGCGGCGGCGCGGCCTGGACGTGCCTTCGATCAGCCACCCCTTCTACGGCATGAGCGAGTTCCGCATCGAGGATCCCGACGGCAATCGGCTATGGATCGGGCAGCGGACGGGAAGCTGAGGTCTGCTTGCGGGGCAACGCGCCCGTCGAAACACATTCACAGTGGCTGCAATCTCAGCCTCTTGGCTTGAGTTCAACCGACCGACGCGACGGTCGGCCGATATCGCTCTGCTGGTGTTTCGTTGCCGAACGTCTTGCGTGGGCGGCGGGCACGTTGCCGTGCCCACCGTTGGTCGTGCTCAGAAGTCCCAGCGGCCGGTGATGCTGAGCGGAACCGAGACACGGCTGCCGGTATCGTTGATGCGCGCCAGGCCGAGCCCGGCGATCGCCGAATCGTCGTCGGAAAGATCGTCGATGTAGTTCAACCCTGCGGCGACCTTCATGCTGAAGCGCTCGGTGAACGGGATCTGCACGCCGGCTTCGATTCCGCCGCTCAGCGCCCAGGCCTTCTCGTAGAACGGCGCATTGGGAATCGTGATGGCGGCGTCGGGAATCTCGAAGGTGGCGCGGATGGCATCGGTTTCGGTCGCGCCCAGCCGCGCCGCGACGAACGGCCTGACCCGGCCAGCGTCGCGGAAGAAGTGCCGGTAACCCGCCTCCCACGTGTACGCGTCATAGCCGGAGAACCGGCCGAAGACATCCAGCTCGGTATCGAGCGCCGGCACGTAGGCGGCACCGACGCGCACGCGACCGTCATCGGCGCTGGTCTCCCTGGCCTGGAGGAAGACTTCGCTCCGGTCACTCAGTCCATAGCCCACTTCCAGGCCCCAGGACATGGCGTTGCCGTAGATCTGGTCGTGGCTACGGGAGCGGATGCGCAACTCCGCGCTGACGCCTGCCAGTGCGGGATTCAACGGACCGAGATCCGGCACCGGCGCCACGGCGCCTGAGTGGACGTCGCCACTGACCGGAAAGTCGACGCCGCCCAACACCGACATCGAAAATTTTCCCTGCTCGGGGCCTGCCGCGAATGCCGGCCCTGCCGCCATCAGCAAGGCAGCGCCAAGAAATTTGATCTGCATGGTCCTCTCCCCTCGGAGCGGGTAACGCCTACCCAATGTAGGCAGGTGATCTACGCGAGAGTGGTGGAAACGGATTCAACGGGATGCAGTACGTAAGCGCCCTTTCAGCGCTCCTCACGCCGTTTCCACATTGCTGTACGGGCTTGCCGTTTGTGGGCATTACCACGGTCTGGTTCGGCTGCCGCATCCGCTCTGGAAGATTAGCGTCGAGGGTGTCCTCTCTGCGCTGGACCTTCTTTGCGTCCACACCGAACCACGAGTAAGCCCCCGATCTCACGGAGACATGATGGTGTCGTTCGAGGATCGTAGGATCCATGGCAAGCGTGCGATCCGCAGGCGAGTCCGAGACCGAGACCGAGACGATTGAGCAGGTCAGCTAGCGACCCAGAGCGGACATCGCTTCGGGTCAGATTCGAGTGATGGATAGGCCTCCATCTAAGAAGAATTGGCCGCTCCGATCACGGCCAATAATCAAGTGCTGGGCAAGAATCAGGAGTAGGCCGATCCAGATCCCATGCCCTTGGCTAACCTGACTATGGTGGTCAGGGGGATGGGTTGAGCAGCGAGAGTCCTGCCCGCAGGCGCGTTGGTCCCAGCCGCAAGCCTGTTCGGATGCCGTGTGGCTAGGGTCCTACGCGGCTAGGCCTGGCTGAGCGGCTGGAGAAGGCGGAATGCCACCTCAAGCCTGTCGTCAGAAGGCATAGAGTTTTTACGTCGCAGGCATGAATCGCGTGTCGACAGCTTGTCATCCAGGCGGTCTGTTGTTGATTAGAATGCATCCGTACTCAAGGGGGAAGGCCATGCTTCATCATGTCCGACAGCTGTTGTTCGTGCTGCTCGTGTGTGCGGCCGGCAACGTCCGCGCTGCGTCACCCACGGACGGACCCAGCGTTGCGCCGCGCGACGCAAACCACTGGGGCGTGTACGCTCAGCTTGCCGGCAGGACATGGCAAGGCGAGAACGGCAGCATGACGTGGGCGTGGGGGCCAAACGACACGCTGGTTGAAACCGGTATCACCCAACAATCGGCTACGATCCGTCCCGGCGCGGTGCCCGGCACGCTAGTGCAGGAACACAGCCGCTCGCACGTTTACGATGGAAGTATCGGCGCGGACGGTTCCATCTTGTGGATACGCCGCGGCATCATCAAGCTGCCCTACCGCATGTCGCTGGTCGACGGACGGCTGGTGGCCGAGTCGGTCAAGCTGGGTAGCGACAACCAAGTCGCCAAGGTGAACAGGACCTGGACCTATTCACCACAGATAGGGTCGCTGGCCCCTGCTGAGGATGTGATCGTCGCGACCACCAAGCCTGTCACCCGCACTGCGCCCGCCAACGAGGGGCCCGCGGCGCCGGTCGTCGCTGCGCCTGTACAAACCCCCACGAACACGAGCTTCGGTTGGCTGGATGCACGCATCGGCCGGTCGTTCGTCGGCACCAATCCGTGGGGCGCCACGTACACGCTCGATGTCTACCGCGACGGCGCGTCCTTGGCGCTGCACCATGGCAGCCTCGGCGGTGCACGCACCGGCCGTATGTTGATTCGCCCGACCGCCACGCCGGGGCGGTTCGAACTGCTGGAGAACTGGCATGGCGCCGCCACTGCGAACAGCGTGGCCTATATTGCTGGCACTCCCGGTGCACCTGCCACCGATCCTTTGGATGGCTACTATGCAGACCCGCGCGAACCGGGCGACTTGGTCATCGGTTACGACATCCGGGGCGGTTACGTGGTGCTCGTGTTCCATCCCAACGACACGACCGGAGGCCTGACGTACCATCAGAATGGCGGCAAGCGCAGCTTTGGCATCAGACGGGCCATCGGCGATCTCGACTACGTGGGGACCGCATGGTTCTCCCCCGCAACCCAAGACGCGGTCGACAACGTGCGGGCGTACGCAGCGGCCGAGCAGCAACGCCAGGCCGAGGCGCGTCGCGAAGAGGAACGGGACCGCGCCGATCAGCAGCAGCGCTTGGCCACAGCGGCGTACAACAGCCTCGTGCAGGCCACCGCAGCTGCGGTTGAAAGCGAAGCCCAATCGCGCGCGCGTCTGGACGCCACTCTCGACCAGGCGGCACGTCAGGCCACGTCCGAACGTCAAGGCAGTGCGGCCGGATCGGACCAGTACGCGCGCGAGCTCGCGAACGCGCGTGCCGCTACGGAGCGTCAGGAGGCGATCGCGGCGGAATATGCTGACCGTCGTGCCGCTGCTGCGGCGCTCAGCGCCGCGCCGGATACTTCCAGAGTCAGGGCGGCCGGTGTAGGCAGCGCGTCAACCCAAGATCGCGCCGACACGTGCGTTGGCCAACCGGTCACGAAGACACACGTGTGCCCCAGCAGCAGCGGATTGATTGGACGCATCGTCAACAGTTGCACCGCCCATGTGGACGTGCGCATGTGCTTCATGACAGATGCCGGGTGGAGCTGCCAATCCAACTACGGCTTGGCGCCCGAGCGTGCTTGGGAGCCGGGCGATTGCAAGGCGACTGGACAGGTGTTCCGTTCGGTGCGTTACAGCAGCAGCAACACGCCGCTCGCGTCGCCGTAAGCCAACCATACGTTATCGCGCGGCTCCCACGCCAGCGTACCCCACCATCTGCTCATCGGCATGGCGGACGCGACGTAGAGAGGCCGCGCGGTAACCTGGAGAGCAGCGATGCCCTTCCCCCGAGAGTCGGCTCCAGTAGTGGCTTGCGGGATATCTCATCCTGATCAGGCTAGGGACGATGTCCGCTTCTGACCGACATCAGACTCGTTGATTCAACGGTCCGCTATGGGTCAGAAGCCAAACGACCACACCCGACCCATCGCTCCATCGAGGTCCTTCGCCAGCGCACACCTCGTCGTCACCGAGCGGCGCGTCTCCGCCTCAACAACCGCCGCCACCAACGTGCCGCAGGCGGCTTCCCGCGATACGCCACCTCCGCAGGGACGCGCAGGGCGACATCGGTGCCCTTGCCGCCGCTGGACTGCAGCTCCAGCATCGCGCCGATGCGCTCGGCGCGTTCGCGCATGCCGGACAGGCCCCAGTGCCCGTGGCGTCCGCCGGCCTGCAGCACTTCCCGCGGCAAGCCCAAGCCGTCGTCGCGGACGCGCACGGTCAGCCCATCGGTGTCGTAGGCCAGCTCGACAACCACGTGGGCGGCGTGCGCGTGCTGGAAGGCGTTGAGCACGGCCTCGCGCGCGATGCGGTACACCTCGTCGCAGACGAGCGGATCCAGCGTGCGCGGGGCGCCGTCCACGATCATGCGGAAGTCGATCGCGTAATCGGGCACCAGCTCCTCGCCCAGCGCGGCCAGCATGTCCGGCAGCTCGCCCGGCGGGTGCGCGCGCAGGTCCAGCACGCGCCCGCGCGCTTCGCCCATCACGTCGTCCGCGCGTTGCAGCACGCGCTCCATCGCCGCATGGGTCGGCGCGTCGCGGCCCAGCGATTCGGCCACCGCGTGGAAGCGCAGGATCAGCCCCTGCACGCTCTGCAGCAGGGTGTCGTGCAGCTCACGCGCGATCCGCTCGCGCTCGCGGTGGCGTTCCTGCAGGCGTTCGCGGATCTGCGCCGACAAGTGGCGAAGGCGCAGCAGGTAGGCGATCCAGAGCAGGGAGACGCCGGCCACCACGCACAGCACCACGAACCACGGGGTCTGGTAGTAACGCGGCGCGATGACGATGGGCAGCGAGGCGCCGACGCTGTTCCATACGCCATCGTCGTTGGCGGCGATCACCTGGAAGACATAACGGCCGGGGCCCGGATCGTTGTAGAAGGCGGTGCGCCGCGTGCCGGCGTCCTGCCAGCCCTCGTCGTAGCCGACCAGCCGGTAACGGAAGCGCACCCGCTCCGGGATGGACAGGCTGAGCGCGGTGTAGGCGATCTGCAGGTTGCGCGTTCCCGGCGGCAGCTGCATCGCACCGCCCTGCACGCGATGCAGGTGATCGTCGACAGTGAGCGACAACACCGTGACCGGCGGCGGAAGGGGATTGCGGCGGATCGCGACCGGATCGATCGACACCACACCACTGGTGGTGGCGAACCACAGTTTTCCGTCGCGTCCCTCGGTGGCTGTGGGGATCGGGCGGAACTGCGCGGGCACGCCCGGCAGGCCATCGAGGAAGTCGAAGCGCTCGTAGGCGGGCGCATCGGCGCGCGCGTCGAACAGCCGCGGAACGTCGGTCGCCTTGATGTGCAGCACCCCCTGCGCACCGTTCAACCACAGGTCGCCCGCACGCGTCTCGATGATCCCGCTGATGCCGCGGAACGGACTGTCGGGCAGCGGACGCAGGGCGTGCAGCCTGCCGTCCGCGTAGCGGGCCAGGCCACGCTCGCCGCCGATCCAGATGCCGTCGCGCCCTTCCACCAGCGCGGTGACGTTGCCCACCCGCAAGCCCTGCGCAGCCCCGATCGCCTGCACGGCCTCGCCCCGCATCACCGCGATCTGGCCGCGCGCATAGCCCATCCACAGCGCGCCGTCGGCAGCCGACAGCAGCACCAGCGGCGATGAGCCGGGCGGCAGGCCGGTGCGACCGCGCACCTGCTGCCAGCGACCGTCCGCCAGGCGGTGGATGCCGGGCGTGTTCAACGACACCCACAGCACGCCGTCCGCATCGTGGGCGATCGCCTGTACGCCCGAGTAGCCGGACACCGGCAGCGGCGTCACCGGCGTGGCGCGTCCATCACGCCAGCGCCAGAGTCCGCCCGGACCGCCCAGCCACACGGTGCCGTCGCGGTCGCGGTGCGCGGCGGTCAAGGGCGGCGGCAGGTCGGCCTCACGCCAGTGCGCACCATCCCGTTCCAGCAACGGACGATTGCGGCTGCCGACCAGCAACGTGCCGTCGGCATCGGTGACGAGGGCGAAATCCTGCGCGCCATCAGGCAGCGTCGCGGGCACGACGTTGGTGTGGCGGAAGCGGTCCAGCCCGCGGCTGCTGCCCACCCACACCGTGCCTTCCCGATCTTCCAGCACCGGCAGCAGGTAGTCGGCGCTCAGGCCGTCGTCCTGGCGGAAGCGCTCGAATGCCGCGTCGTCGCTCGTCGCGACCGGCCGCAGCGGCTGCGCCAGCCGGTGCACGCCCTCGCCCATCGTGGTGGCCCACAGCGTGCCGTCGCGATCGAACAGCAGGCCGGCGGACGGCGTCGGCAGGGAATGCGTGGTCACCGCACGTTCGAGCGGCAGCTGGCGCACACCGCCTTCGTTCTCGGCGATCCACAGACCGCCATCGGGCGCCTGCGCGATCTGGCTGATGCGGCCCACGGCGATGTCGAGCGTCTCGAACACCTGCGCACCTTTCCGCAACCGCGCGATGCCGGCGTCGGTCGCCACCCACAGCGTGCCGTCGCGATCGGTGAACACCGTGCGCGCCTGCGTGCCGGGCACGCGCCAGTCGCGATCGACGCGATACCAGCGCCCCTCGTGCAGGTACACCAGCCCGCTGAAGGTCGCCGCCCACAGGCGGCCATCGGCGCCCTGCGCGAAGCGAAACACCGTGCTGGTGGGCAGTCCCTGCGCTTCGCCGTAATGGGTCAGGCGGTTCGCCTGCAGGAAACTGACCGCGCCGTAGCGGAAACCGATCCACAGACCGCCGTCGGCGGTGGCGTACAGGGTGGAAATGCTGGTGGCGGGAAACCCTTGCCCATCGTCGGGCGCGTAGCGCTCGAACTGCACACCGTCGAAGCGGAACAGGCCCACCTGCGTGGCCAGCCACAGATAGCCATCGGTGGTCTGCGCCAGCGCGGTCACCTGCCCCGGCGCACCCTGCTTGACGGTCCACGCGGTGTGGTGGAACTGGGCGATCTGGCGCTGCGGATCCAGCGCATGCGCGAACTGCGCGCACAGCAACAGGCACAGGCCGGCCAGCCACGCGCGTGGCCCGCACCGGCTCCCGGCACGCCCGTCCTGCCTGCTGCACGCGCTGGCCAACCTGCCCCCTTGATGAACCGCCGACCCCGTCCGTCCGCACCGGCACGCCCCTCCGCGCGCGACGCGTCAGCTCACTTTAACCGAGCCCGCCTCGCGTGTCGGATTCCCCGTCCGAGCGTCATCCGGCGCGGCCGGTCTGGACGCACTCGCCGCAACGGACGCACGCGAGCGTGCCCGGCGGCTCATCGCCGCAGGACACCTGGGGTGGTGGCAGTGCATCCGGTCCGGATGCAGGTGATGGGCGGGCGCGTAGTGACGCCCGCCTGCGCGGCCGGCGGCTTCGCTGGTCGCGGCCCTCCCTGGCCGCGGCGATGGCATCAGGCCGCAGCGAACGCCAGCAGGTCGGCGTTGAGCTGTTCGCGGCTGGTGTCGCCCAGCGAGTGCGAGCCGCCGGGATAGATCTTCAGCGTCGCACCCGGTACCAGCTTGGCCGACAGCCTGGCCGAGGCATCGATCGGCACGATCTGGTCGTCGTCGCCGTGGATGATCAGCGTGGGGACGTCGAACTTCTTCAGGTCCTCGGTGAAGTCGGTTTCCGAGAAGGCCTTGATGCAGTCGTAGGCGTTCTGGAAGCCGGACTGCATGCCCTGCGTCCACCAGGCGCGGATGTTGCCCTCCGACACCTTCGCGCCGGGCCGGTTGTAGCCGAAGAACGGACCGCTGGCGACGTCGAGGAAGAACTGCGCACGGTCGGCGAGATACGCCTGGCGGAAGCCGTCGAACACCGACATCGGCAGACCGCCCGGGTTGGCGTCGGTCTTCAGCATGATCGGCGGCACCGCGCCCATCAGCACGGCTTTCTTCACCCGCTGGGTCCCATGCCGGCCGATGTAGCGCGCGACTTCGCCGCCACCGGTCGAATGACCGATCATCACCACGTCCTTGACGCCCAGGTGCTCGAACAGCTGCTCCAGGTCGTCGGCGTAGGTGTCCATCTCGTTGCCCTGCCAGGGCTGGCTGGAGCGGCCATGCCCGCGGCGGTCGTGGGCGATGCAGCGGAAGCCGTTGCTGGCCAGGTGGAAGATCTGCGGATCCCAGGCGTCGGCGCTGAGCGGCCAGCCGTGGCTGAAGGAGACCACGGGCCCCTTGCCCCAGTCCTTGTACCAGATCGTCGTGCCGTCTTTGGTGGTGAAGGTCGCCATGCGTCGTTCCTCGTGGGGGATGGTGGGAGAGCGGGTGCCCGCTGCCGTCAGCGACAGGGCGGGAAGCGCGGCGAGCGCGGTGGCCGCCGCGCCGGCGACCAGTACGCGGCGTCGTTGCGGGTCGGCGGGCGTGGCGTCGTGATCGCGCATGCTGAGGGTCGCCTTGCGGGTGTGGAGACCGTGTCAGCGTGCACGCCCGCCATGACGGCGCGATTGCACATCCGTGCGCGAACCCGCGCCGCGGTCAGAGCGGCATGATGCCGCGCTTGATCGCGATGGTGACGGCATGGGTGCGGTCGTTGGCGCCCAGCTTGGAGAGGATGCTCTTCATGTGCGCCTTGACCGTCTCTTCCGAGATGCCCAGGTTGCGCGCCACGCGCTTGTTGGCATTGCCTTCGGCCACCTGCCGCAGCACGTCGATCTCGCGTCCGCTCAGGCCGTCATCGGCCACGTGCGCCGCCAGGCTGTCGGCGACTTCCGCCGGCACGCGCCGGCCGCCGGCATGCACGGTGCGGATGGTGTCCACCAGTTCGCGGCGCAACATGCTCTTCAGCAGGTAGCCATGCGCACCGGCGCGCAGCGCACGCAGCGCCTGCACATCGCCCTGGTAAGTGGTCAGCACCACGATCCGCGCGGCCGGATCCTGTTCGCGGATCGCGCGGATCGCGCTGATGCCATCCATGCCCGGCATCTGCAGGTCCATCAGCACCACGTCCGGGCGCAGCCTTGCATACAGTGCGACCGCCTCGGCGCCTTCGCTCGCCTCGGCCTGCACGCGCATGTCCGGCTGCGTGGCGAGCACCGCAGCGATGCCTTCGCGCAACAGCGGATGGTCGTCCACGACCAGCACCCGGATCGTGCCATCGGATGCGGAAGGACTTACGGAAGAAGGAGAGGCCAAGGGTGCGGGCTCAGGCCGGAGTGCGCGCCACCATAGCGCGCCATCCGGTCCGGCGCGAAGCCCCAATACGGGGGACCCGCGCATGGCCGGCACGTGCTTGCGGCTGCCCGGCGCCCGCCGGGGATCGGCGACGCCGCAGCCTCCCCCGATTGGGGGAGCGGTCGACTACGCCGATTGGGGTTCCGGTGCTGCGCGCGTCCCCGCACCTTAGACGAAGGGGACCACGCGATGCGCACAGCGCACGCCACATAGCCGACCACACACCATGACGCCAGCCTGCCAGGATCTCCACGCTTCCGATCCACGCCCTGCCGCCGGCCTGAACGAGCGCGCCTTCCGCCGTGCGGACACCTTCATCCTGCACAACCTCGGCCGGAACTTCACGCTCGCCGACATCGCCTCGGCCGCCTGCATCAGCCGCTTCCATTTCGCCCGCCAGTTCCGCCAGCGCACCGGCTGCAGTCCGATGGCCTACGTGATGCGGCTGCGCCTGGAGCGCGCGAAGGAAATGCTCGCGCGCGGCGACCAGCGCATCGCCGATACCGCGGCCGCCCTGGGTTTCTACGACCAGAGCCACTTCACCCGCACCTTCCGCCGCGCGATCGGCGTCTCGCCGCGCACGTTCTCGCGCCAGCACCATCACGCCGGTACCACGGGGGCGGTGCGCACACTGGCCCCGTCGGAACCGTCCTACGCGCACGCACATCCCTGAGGAGCAATGACGATGGCCAGGATCCTGGTACTGTACTACTCCGCCTACGGGCATATCGAAACGATGGCGCAGGCGATCGCCGAGGGCGCGACCGGCGCCGGCGCGCAGGTCGACATCAAGCGCGTGCCCGAACTGGTGCCCGAGGACGTGGCGCGCGCCTCGCACTACAAGCTGGACCAGCCCGCGCCGATCGCCACGATCGCGGAACTGGCCGACTACGACGCGATCATCGTCGGCACCGGCACGCGGTTCGGGCGCATGAGTTCGCAGATGGCCAACTTCCTAGACCAGGCCGGCGGCCTGTGGGCGCGCGGCGCCCTGCATGGCAAGGTCGGCGCGGCGTTCACCTCCACCGCCACCCAGCACGGTGGCCAGGAGACCACGCTGTTCTCGATCATCACCAACCTGCTGCATTTCGGCATGGTGATCGTGGGCCTGGACTACGGCCACGCCGGGCAGATGACGCTGGACGAGATCACCGGCGGCTCGCCCTACGGCGCCAGTACCATCGCCGGCGGCGACGGCTCACGCCAGCCCTCGGAAAACGAACTGAAAGGCGCCCGCTACCAGGGCCGCGTGGTGGCCGAGACGGCGATCAGGCTGCACGGCTGACCGCCGAAGCCTCCGCCTGTCAGCGCATCGCCCGCAGCGCGGACCACGCTTCCGGCGTGTTGCAGTTGCGTAGCGCCGCCCGCCACGGCGGTGCGGGCATGCATCTCGCCTGCAAGCGCGCCTGCAGCGCACGCAACGACCGTGCGCGCTCCTCACATGCGCCGATTTCGTCCATCACCGCACGCACCCGCGCATCGATCCGCAGCACCATCGGCAGCGGGTGATCCTCCACGCAGGCGCAGGCGGCGTCGGTCGCCAGCAAAGCCTGCAGCAGGTCGGCGGACAGTAGTGGCATGTCGACCGGCACCACCATCCATGTACCGTCCTGCAGACGCGGCGCGAGTTGCGCCAGTGCGCCCATCGGCCCGGTGTCGGGCATGCCGTCCGGTATGCCGTCGAACTGCGGGTGATTCCCGCTGACGACCACGTCGTTCGCGCCCGCAGCGAGCAGCAACGTGCGCATGTGCTTCAGCAGCGTGCCGTCGCCCCAGGGCAGCGCAGCCTTTTCCGTGCCCATGCGCGAGGAGCGCCCGCCTGCGAGCAATACCGCACGCCATTCGCGCGTCATGCCGGAAGCCACCCGGGCGGATGCAGATGGCCGTGGCCATGCACCTGCACGCGTGTCCCCGCGTCGATGCGGGCGGCGTCGGCAGGCACGCTGATCCACACCGACGACTGCGCGAACGGCAGCAGGCGGAACGAGGCCTGCGCCTCGGCGACATGGGCGTGCAGCCGGCCTTCCCCGTCGCAACGCAGGTGGCCGTGGAACATGGCGTGCAGCCCGGCGCGCTTGTCGCAGGCGGCCGCCAACGGCAGGCGGCGCTCCGGTTCCGGCCGCATCCCCAGCCATGCGCGAAGCAGCGGCTCGACCAGGAAGCGGAAGCCCACCGCCGTCGACAGCGGATTGCCGGGCAGGCCGACGACCACCGGACCTTCGCGCAGCCGCGCCGCCAGCAGCGGCTTGCCGGGCCGCATCGCCACGCCATGGAAGCACCGTTCGGCCTCGCGCGCCTCCAGCGCGGCGGGCACGAAGTCGTAGCAGCCCTTCGACACCGCACCCGTGCTGAGCACCAGGTCGACGTCGAGCGCCAGCGCCGCATCGATGGCGGACTGGAAGGTGGCCACGTCATCGCCAACGCGCGCGTGGTGGACCAGCTCCGCGCCTGCGGCCGCGATCGCGGCCGCGAGATACGGCGACGTCGCGTCATGGATGCTGCCGGGCGGCAGTGCCTGGCCGGCCGCGATCACTTCGCGACCGGTCGCCAGCACGGCCACGCGCGGACGTCGTGCGACCGCGACCTCGTGCTGTCCGACGCCCGCCAGCAGCATCAGCTGCGCGGCGTGGAGTACGGTGCCCGACGCCAGCAACGCGTCGCCTTCCCGCACGTCCTCGCCGCGGCGGCGTATATGCGCCCCCGGCGACGCGTCATCCCGCAGGCGGACACGCGCGTCCGGCAGCCGCTCGATGCCTTCGAGCGGCACCACGGTGGCCGCCCGCGTCGGCAATGCCGCGCCCGTCATGACCTCCCAGGCATGCGCGTCGTCCTGCGGCGGCACGTCGCCCGCCGCGATCCGCGACGCCAGCGCCCAGCAGCTGCCGGCGCGTGCTGCCGGTCCATCGCCGGCCAGCGCTACTCCGTCCATCGCGGCGTTGTCGAATGCCGGCAGCGCCATCGGACTGACGATGTCGCCGGCCAGGATGCGCCCGGCCGCACGGCCCAACGCGACGCACTCTTCGCCGCACCGCTCGGCGCCCTCCAGCAGCCGTGCCACCGCCTCGTGATAACCGATCACTGCCTCTCGCTCTTACGAACCCAGATGCCGGGCAGCCTAGTGCCACCGTGCGCGCTTGCCAAACCGCCGACCGCTGCGTGAGCCATGAGCGACCTGATGATTCCCCTGTTCCGGCATCATGTAAACGAGCGCCGTCCTTGCGGCCTTGGCCGCGCCCCGCCCTGAGTTCCGCCCCGGCGCACTGCGCACGGCGGTGCACGACCGCGGCTCCGATGACCCTGCCCCTGCCCGAGGAACCCGCATGACCACGATCCGCACCGCGACCGACGACGACCTGCCGCGCATCCTGGCGCTGCTGACGCAATCGTCGCTGCCGACGGAGGATCTGGCGGATGCGATGGCGACGTTCCTCGTCGACGAGCGCGACGGTGCATTGGCCGGCGTCATCGGCTTGCAGCGCTTCGGCCAGGCAGGCCTGCTGCGCTCGCTCGCCGTGGCGCCCGCGTACCAGGGCCAGGGCATCGCGCGCCGGCTGGTGGCGGCACTGGAAACCGAAGCGCGGCTGCAGGAGATCGATGCCCTGTATCTGCTGACGCAGACCGCGGAGCGCTTCTTCACCCTGCAGGCATTTGAAGCACTGCCTCGGGAGCAGGCGCCTGCCGCACTGCAGGCTTCCGCGGAATTCCATTCGCTCTGCCCGGCGTCAGCGGTGTGCATGCGCAAGCGGCTGTCCGCCGTGGCGCCGCGCTGAGGCCGCCACCGACAACGCTCAGGCCAGGCCCGGCAGTTCCACCGACACGGCCAGGCCGCCAAGCTGCGACGACGGCGCCAGCCGGATCGTGCCGGCATGCGTGATGACCACTTCCTTGACGATCGCCAGGCCCAGCCCGCTGCCCTCGTGGTGGCTGCCCAACCGGCGGTAGAAGCGGTCGAACACGCGCTCGCGCTCCTCCTCGGGAATGCCCGGGCCGCTGTCTTCGACCGCAAGGAAGGCCTTCTCGCCGCTCTTCCACGTGCGCACCGCGATGATGGCGCCGGCGGGTGCGTGGCGTGCGGCATTTTCCACCAGGTTGCGCACCAGCAGGCCGAGGGCGACCTCGTCGCCGGACACCTGTACGGGTTGCAGGTCGAGCCGCAGCACCTGGCTCCTGGCATCGAGCAAGGGCCGCGCCGCATCGATCTCGGTGCCTGCCAGCGCCGCCAGGTCCAGGCGCGCGCGTTCGAGAACACGTCCCGTGCTTTCGGCGCGGCTCAATGACAGCAGTTGGGCGACCAGGCGCTCGACGCGCAGCACGCTGGCCGCCAGTTGCTGCTGCGAGGCATCGCGCTCCTCATCGTCGCGGGCGTGACGCGCGTTGTCGGCATGCACCTTCAATGCGCTGATCGGCGTGCGCAGCTCGTGCGCGGCGTCGGCCACGAAGGTGCGCTCGCGTGCCAACGCGATGTCCAGGCGGTGCAGCAGGCCATTGATGGCGTCGACCAGGCCGCGCGCTTCCTGCGGCACGTCGGCCGGATCCAGCGGCGCCAGCCGTTCCGGATCGCGCTGGCCGATCTCGTGCGATATCCGCCGCAGCGAACGCGTCGCCAACGCGACGCTCCACCAGACCACCAGCGCGATCAGCGGCAGCGACAGCAGCAGCGGCAGCAGCGTACCGCCGGCGATATCGCCGGCGAGTTCCTCGCGGATGTCGGTGCGTTCGGCGGACTGGAACCAGCGGCCGTTCGGCGATTGCAGCGTGAACGCGCGCCAGTGCGCGCCATCCACCACCACGTCCTCGTAACCCGCCCGCAACGTCGCCAGCGGACGCACGGGCGCGCTGTCCGAGCGCAACAGCAGGCGGCGCTGCGCATCCCAGACCTGGAACGCCAGCTTGTTCTCGTAGGCATGCCCGTCGTCGAACGCCAGCGCCTCGCCGACGCCATGCGCCTCGCCATGCCAGCCCCGCAGCACGATCGGTTCGCCCGGATAGGCGTTGAGTTCGCTGAGCGGCTCATCGACCAGGCTCACCAGCACGCGCGTGGACTGCACCAGGCGCGCATCGAACATCTCGCCGGCTTCCTGCAGGCCGGCGCGATAGCTGAGCAGGCCGGCGGCCGCCATCACCACCGCCAGCGCGCCCAGCAACAGCCACAGCAGGGTCGCGCGCATCGACCTCATGCCGCGTCTCCGGCGAGATCGCCCAGCGCATACCCCAGGCCGCGCACGGTGCGGATGATGCCGGGCTCCAGCTTGCGGCGGAGCTGGTGGACATGCACATCGACGGCGTTGCTGGCGACATCGGCATCCCAGCCGTACAGGTGCTGCTGGATGGCCTCGCGCGCCATCGGCCGACCGCGCTGCTCCATCAGCACGCGCAACAGGGCGAACTCGCGCCGGGTCAGGTCGAGCGGACGCCCTTTCCAGGTGGCGGTGAGTGCGGCGGGATCCAGCCGCAGCGGGCCCGATTCCAGCGAAGGATGCGCGCGGCCCGCGCTGCGCCGGATCAGCGCGCGCACGCGTGCGAGCAACTCGGCGGTATCGAACGGCTTGCCCAGGTAGTCGTCCGCGCCGACATCCAGGCCGAGCGTGCGATCGGCCGGACGCTCGCGGGCGCTGAGCACGAGGATGGGCACCGCGTCGCCGGCGGCGCGCAACTGGCGGATCACCTCGATGCCATCCATCCGCGGCAGCCCCAAGTCCAGTACGACCAGATCGAAGCCGCCGTCGCGTGCCGCCAGCAGGCCGCTGGCACCGTCCTGCACCCAGTCGACGGCGAAGGCACCGCGCCGCAACGCGGTCCGGATGCCTTCGCCCAGCGACAGGTCGTCTTCCACCAGCAGGATGCGCATGTGGCCAGTCTGGTCGGCACCCCCTCAGTGCGCAAGATGGGTGTTGACGTCTTTCAAGCGGGTCTGCGCTTCCTGGCGGCGACCGGCGTCGGCGACCTCGCGGCCGGGACGCGCCGGCGCCGCCAGTGCCTTCTGGAACGCGGTGCGCGCGCCGGCCCAGTCCTTCTGGTCGCGCAGGAAGTCGGCGTAGAAGTAGTTGGCGTCGATGCCGTCCGGATCGATCGCCAGTCCCTTGCGCAGCATCGTGCGTGCGGTGTCGTCATCGCCGAAGCCGAGCGGCCAGCCGGGCACCTGGTAGTACAGCGCGCCGAGGCTGGTATAGGCCGCACCATCGAGCGCATCGGGCGCGATCTGGATGGCCGCCTCGAAGTCGGCACGCGCGCGCTTCACCAGCCCCAGCGCGCCCACGCCGCCTTTCTCGCCGGCCAGGCTCGACAGCACGATGCCTTCCCAGATCAGCGCGGACGCGTCGCGCGGATGCGCCTGGCGGATCTTCTCGGCCTGGTGCAGCAGGTCCTCGAAGGCCGATTCGCGCTGCGCCTTCGGCACCTGGTAGTTGATCTGCGCCCAGCGGTCGCGCACCTGGGTGGCGGTGGTGGCGCCAGGTTCGGCGGCCATCGCGATGCCGACGACCAGCGCGGTGGACATGAGGAGAAGGAAGAGCATGGACTTACCGTGATTGAGGTTCATGACGAAGGGTCTCGACAGCAGACGGGCGGGATCGTCGCGCGTGGCGACGGACGATGGGCAGGCTGGCGCGCAGGTTGCGGTCGACCAGACCGGGTACCAGCCCGTTGAGGCGTGCGAACAGTTTTTCCGGCCAGCCGAGCTGCAGCCGCGAGGTGCCCTGGGTGATCGCGGCGATCAATTGGCGCGCGACCTCGGCGGGCGCATCGCTGGCCACCTTCAGTTCGGCATTGAGGGCATCGACCGCCGGCGTGTTGAACGGCGTGCGGGTG
Source organism: Pseudoxanthomonas sp. Root65 (assembly GCF_001427635.1). Lineage (NCBI taxonomy): Bacteria > Pseudomonadati > Pseudomonadota > Gammaproteobacteria > Lysobacterales > Lysobacteraceae > Pseudoxanthomonas > Pseudoxanthomonas sp. Root65. The sequence continues at coordinate 1,750,289 of NZ_LMHA01000001.1, read as the reverse complement.
GCGCGCGGTGACAGGTACTGGAATCGCAGCGACGTATCGGCGTACTCGCGCGCCAGCGCTTCGGTCAGTCCGCGCAGGCCGAACTTGCTGGCGCTGTACGCGGCGAAACCGGGAAACGCCAGGCTGCCGAAGGTCGAACCGACCACGACGACCGACGACATCGCATGCATGCGCAGTACCGGCAGCAAGCCATGCACCAGCAGCATCGGCGCCACCAGGTTGGTCTGCATGAGCCGCGCCATCTCCTCCGGCGACTGGTCCTCGAACAGGCCGAACGCGGCCTGCGCGTGCGCAAGCACCAGTACCGACGGCGTGGGACGGGCGGCATGCGCGGCGTCGAGCACGCGCGCGCGGCCTTCTTCGGTCGCGACATCGCCCACCGCCCATGACAGGCGCCCGGCGGGCAGTTGCTGGGCGAGGCGACGCAGCCTGGCTTCGTCGCGCCCCACGGCCAGCACGTGCGCACCGGCGGTGAGCAGCGCCGCACACAGCGGCACGCCGATACCCCCACTGGCACCGGTGACGATCACGGTCCTGCCGGCGAGGTCCATCATGCGGCTTCCGCCAGGCGCACACCGCCGTCGCGCAGGGTGCGGAAGATGTCGCCGTAGAGCACGTAGAAGCGGCGCGCCGCGTGCACGATGGCGGCCTGGTCGGCGGGGTCGTCGATGCGATCCATCAGCTGCCGGAAGAAGCCGACGTGCTCGATGTCCAGGTCGCCATGCGAAAGCAGGTAGCTGAAGGCGTTGCGTGGGAGGTCCAGCGATTGCTGGATCGTGTTGGCCGCACGCGTGGCCAGCGCCACGCTGGTGCCTTCCAGCACCAGCACCATGCCGAAGAAGGCGACCGGGTTGCCGCGCTGGATGGTGTCGTAGGCGTAGCTGACCATCAGTTCGGTCGCCAGCGACGGCGCGGACGCTTGCGCGGCGGCGCGGTCCTCGCCGCAGGCGGCGATGTCGTCCAGCACCCACTCGTGGTGGCCCATCTCCTCGTCGATGTACTCGCCCACCGCCGTGCGCAGCCACTCCAGGCGCGCCGGCAGGCGCGCGCCGCAGGCCATCAGCAGCGGCACGGTGTGGCGGACGTGGTGGAAGGCCTGGGTGAGGAAGGCGACGTAGTCGTCGCGCGCGATGCGGCCGGCCAGCGCCGACTGGATGATCGGAATGGACAGCAGCCCATTGCGTTCGTGCGTGGTCTGGGCGACCAGCGCGTCATGGAAACTCATGCGGGAACTCCGGCAGGCAAGGCGTTGGGGGGACGCTGGTAGCAGGCATCGACATCGGCCTGGTAGCGGGACAGGATCGCGTCGCGTCGCGGCCGGCCATTGGCGGTCAGCAGGCCGGCGTCGGCAGTGAAGGGGGCGGCCGCACGCACGAAGCGCGCCACGCGCGCGTAGTCGGGCAGCCCCGCGTTGACCTCGGCCAGGGCGCGACGCAGGCGCGTGTCGTCGAGGTCGGCGCGGCGCGGCACCAGCACCGCCACGTTGTCCGCCTGGCCTTCGCCCCAGACCACGGCCTGGCCGATGGCCGGATGCGCGAGCAGTTCGCTCTCGACCCATTCGGGCGACACGTTGCGACCGAACGCGGTGATGAAGACGTTCTTGCGGCGGCCGGTGATGTGGATGAAGCCGTCGTCGTCGCGATGGCCCAGGTCGCCGGTGCGCACCGGCCCGTCCGGCAGGGATTCGCCGCCGAGGTAGCCCAGCGCACGCGCGCCGTCGACGCAGAGCTCGCCGTCGATCAGCGAGACCCGCGCATGCGGCAGCGGACGCCCGACGCTGCCATCGCGCAGGGCGTCCGGCCGGTTCAGGCATACCACCGATCCGCACTCGGTCAGGCCATAGCCTTCGAACACCGGCATGCCGAGCGCGCGGGCGCGCTTCAGCAGGCCAGGCCCGACGCGGCCACCGCCGACCGCGATATAGCGCAGCGACGCCGGCAACGGCGCGCCCTGCTCGGCCGCCATCACCAGCGCCAGCAACAGCTGCGGCACCAGGATCACGCTCTCCGGCTGGTAGCGGTGCAGGCAGCGCAGCAGCGTGGGCACGTCCAGGCCGGTGGCGCCGGTGTAGCCGATCTCCGTCAAGGACGGCAGCGCGATCTCGGCGTCGGCCAGCAGCGTGGCGTACAGGCCGGCCACGTTTTCCAGCAGCGTCGCCAGCGGCATCAGGCACAGGTGGCGGCGCGGCGCGATGATCGCAGCGGCATCCACCAGCGAGGCCGCGACGGTGAACAGGGTGTCCGCGTCCAGGCACACGCCGCGCGGCCGGCCGGTGGTGCCGGAGGTGTAGGTGATGCACGCCGTGCGCGCCGGCAGGGGGGCCGCCGATGACCCGTCGGCCGGCGTACGCCAGCAGGCCAGGCGTTCGCCGTCGACGAATCCGGTCAGCGCTTCCGCACCCGGCGGCATGGCGTCCTCGCGCGCGGTGACCACGCATTGCGCGCCGCTGTTGGCCAGTGCGTGCCGCATCTGCGCCTCGGAGAAGAACATCGGCAGCGGCACGTGCACGCCGCCGACCTCGCGCAGCGCCAGGTCCAGCACGAACCAGGACGGCCCGTTGTCCAGACGGCTGGCGACGCGGCGCATGCCGGTCTTGGCCAGCCACATGACCAGCGCGTCGATCCGCGCCGCCAGTGCGCGATCGTCCAGCGCACCCTGCGCCGTGATCACGCGCGGCACGGCGCGATCACCGGCGCTGCGCAGCACGATATCCATCGGCCGCGTCATGGCGTGCCCGCCAGGCAGAGATCCAGGCCCACGCAGGCCGGCGGCCGCTGCGTACCACGCAGGTAGGCGACGCCATCGGCGAGGTTGCCGCAGATCAGCCGCGGCCGAGAGGCGTAATAGCGGCCCCAGTCGCCGCCGCTGTCGCCCAGCCGCTCGGCGCGCGCTTCGGCCAGCTCCACCATCGGCAGGCGCAGGCGCTCGAAGGCGTTGCGCAGCTGCTGCGTGGCCACCAGCAACACCCAGTCCATGCCGGCCGACTGCAGGGTCAGCGCGAGCTGCAGGATCAGTTCGCGGGCGATGCCCGGCGACGTGGCAGCAAAGTTGCCGACCTCGACCACGCGCTGCCGGTCCACCCGGGCGACGTGGCGCTGCGCCATGGCCTGTTCCACCGGCGCGTCCAGGTAATGTTCGACGAACAGCGGCCCCTCGCCGCCGGCGCGGATGCCGACCGCGGCGGCGAGACGGCCATCGCTGTCGCGGTAGGCGAGCAGGTGCGGGAAGAACGTCCGCAGCGTCGCGCCGTAGCGGTCGTGGTAGACGCGGGCGATGAAGGCTTCCACCTCGCCGCGACCGGGATCGTCCCGGTCGAGCAGGTGGACGCTGACGAACCGGCCGGGCAGCGGCGCGAGGGCGATGTGGGAGCGGATCCAGTGCATGGCGGGCATGCTGGAAGCGCTGGATTAAGGCTCAATTAGCCCGAAGTTAAGCACCCATTAGATTCCCGGAACGAATTCGTGAGGATCCGCGCCGCATCACGCGCTGGCTAAATCCCCTCTGAATCCTGCCGCGATCCGGCTCACCAGTTGTCGCTGCGGAACGGCGACGCGGGCAGCCCGTCGGTGTTGACCAGGTCGGCGGCGGCCGGGTTGTCGGACCAGCCGTAGCGCACGGCCGCCGGACGCGGCACCGCCGCGCTGCGCACCACCACGCGTCCGTCCTGCAGCACCGCCTCCGCCGGATGGAACACCTGGTCGGTGCCGGCCAGCGCGAATCCCCGCACGCGCGTACCGCCGCCGCGGACGGCCAGCGTGCCGCCCGACGTACCGAACTCGACATGCGCCGCCTTGCCCTCGAAGCGGGTGTACTGCGGCGTGGGACCGTGGAAGGCCACGGCCTCGCCGTACGCCACGTGGCGTGCCGCCAGGGCCAGCCGTCGTCCCACGTCCTGCTTGTTGCGCGGATGGATGTCGGACGGATCGCCGATGTCGATGGTCACCGCCTGCGCCGTGCCCGGCATCCACAGCGTCATCGACTGCGCCTCGCGCAGCACCGCCCACGGACTCGCGTCGCCGCGGTCCTTGCCCGAGGAATAGTTGGCCAGCTGCACCCACAGGAACGGCAGGCTGGGCGCGTCCCACTGCGTGCGCCACTGGCCGCGCCACTGGTCGATCAGCGCGGGGAACTGCCGGCGGTAACGCAGCGCGTCTTCCACGGTGTTGGCATTCGATTCGCCCTGGTACCAGATCACGCCGCGCATCGCGTAGGGCTGCAGCGGATGGATCATGGCGTTGTAGAGCAACGCGGGACGCTGATTGATGTCGTCGTCCTCGCCCAGCGACGCGGCGTCTGCCGCCACCTTGACCTCGTCCAGTCCCTGCGACGGCGCATCGATCCAGGCTTCGATGCGGCTGCCGCCCCAGGTGCTGTCGATGATGCCGACCGGCACCCCGGTGACCGCGCGCAGCTCGCGCGCGAAATGATGGGCGACCGCCGAGAACCTGCCCGCCACCTGCGGCGACGCGGCCACCCATTCGCCCCCGGCGAGCTGCGCCTGGGGCGTGCCGGCCCAGGAGCGGGGAATCTTGAAGTGGCGGATCTGTGGATCGGTCGCGCGTGCGATCTCGGCGTCGGGGTCGGCGGCCTGCGCGATCGACCACTCCATGTTCGACTGCCCGCTGGCCAGCCACACGTCGCCGACCAGCACGTCGTTCAGCACGCGCGGCTGCTTGCCGTCGTCGATGCGCATCACGTGGGGTCCGCCGGCGGTCTGCGCCGGCAGCTCCAGCGACCAGCGGCCGTCGGCATCGGCCTGCGTGGCCGGCGCCGCCGTACCGGCGAAGCTCACCGTGACCTGCGCGCCCGGCGCCGCGCGGCCCCAGACCTGCACGGGCTGGTCGCGCTGCACGACCATGCCATCGGAAAACAGCCGCGGCAGTTCCACCGCGTGCGCGGCGGGAACAGCCAACAGGACGAACAACGCGGTTGCGATTCGGTTCAAGGCGCCTCTCCGTGCCGGAGGCCGCACCCTGCGGGAGGGCATGGCCGTGCGGGCACCATGCCCGTCACCGTCCGGATGATGCCGGAACCGCGACGGCGCGCCGAGTGCCGCAGGTCCCGGCCGCGCCAGGGCCGCCGGCGACCGGGCGCAGGCCGGTCAGGGGGCGCGGCGTTCGGCGTCGCGGTCGTTCTCGCGCAGCTCGTACCACATGCCGTTGAGGATGGCGAAGCTCGCGGCCAGGCCGGCGCCCAGGATCCAGCTGAAGTACCACATGGCGATGCTCCTCAGTACGCGTTGGGGTTGCGGCCCATGCCGTGCTGGTCGACCTTGCCGCGCAGCACGCGGAAGACCCAGGCGGTGTAGAGCAGCACGATGGGCAGGAAGAACGCCGTGGCCAGCAGCATGATGAAGAGCGTCATGTGGCTGGACGAGGCGTCCCACAGCGTCAGGCTGGAACCGGGTTGTGTGGACGACGGCAGCAGGAACGGAAACGCCGCCACGCCCAGGGTCAGGATGATGGCGGTGATGCTGGTCGCCGACGACAGGAAGGCCTGCCCGGCGCGCCCGGCACGCAACAGCAGCGCACTCAGCAACGCACCCGCCACGCCTAGCCCCGGCAGCAGCCACGCCAGCGGCCAGCGCGCGTAGTTGTCCATCCACGCGCCGGGCTGCGCGACCACCACCTTGGCCAGCGGATTCGAGGCGCCGGCGGGGTCCATCGCCACCTGCAGCGCATAGCCGTCGATGCGCGCGACCCACAGGCCGCCGATCACGAACAGCACCGCCGTCGCCAGCGCCGCAAGGCTGCCGTAGCGGCGCGCACGCAGCGCGATGTCGCCGGAGGTCTTCATCGCCAGCATGCCGGCGCCGTGCATCACCAGCATCGCCACACTGACCAGGCCGCACAGCAGCGCGAACGGCGTCAGCAGGCCGAACAGCCCGCCTTCGTAGAAGATCCGCAGGGTGTCGTCGAAGTGGAACGGCACGCCCAGCAGCACGTTGCCCATCGCCACGCCGAACACCAGCGCCGGCACCAGCCCGCTGACGAACAGCGACCAGTCCCACGCGGCGCGCCAGCGTGGATCGGGCACCTTGCTGCGGAACTTGAAGCCGACCGGCCGCAGGATCAGCGCGAACAGGATCAGGAACATCGCCAGGTAGAACCCGGAAAAACTGACCGCATACAGCGGCGGGAACGCGGCGAAGATCGCGCCGCCGCCGAGGATCAGCCACACCTGATTGCCTTCCCACACCGGACCGATGACGTTCAGCACGATGCGGCGCTCTTCGTCGGTGCGCGCCACTGCGGGCAGCAGCGTCGCCACGCCCAGGTCGAAACCGTCCATCACCGCGAAGCCGATCAGCAGGATGCCCAGCAGCAGCCACCAGATCAGGCGCAGCGTGGCGTAGTCGAGCGGAATCGTGTCCATGCGTCTCTCCCGTCAGCCCGCCGGGGCCGGTTGTGGTACGCCTTCCCCATCGGGCTGCGGCGCCGACAGATGCTCGGGGCCCTTGAGGATCAGCTTGCGCATCAGCCACACCTCGATGATCGCCAGCACCGTGTAGACCAGCACGAAGCCGGTGAGCGAGATCACGACCTGGTGCAGCTGCAGTCCGGACGCGGCGAGGAACGTGGGCAGCACGCCGTCGATGATCCATGGCTGCCGCCCGTACTCGGCGATCAGCCAACCGGCTTCGATCGCCAGCCACGGCAACGGCAGGCTCCAGAACGCCACCTTCAGGAACCACCGGTAGCGGTCCAGCCGCTGCCGGCTGGCCAGGTAGAACGCCACCGCGAAGAAGGCGATGAAATAGAAGCCCAGCCCCGCCATCAGCCGGAAGCTCCAGAACAGTGGCGCCACGTGCGGCACGGTGTCGTGCGCGGCACGCACGATCTCCTCCTCGGTGGCGTTGCCGATGTCCTCGCGGTAGCGCTTCAGCAGCAGGGCGTGGCCGATGTCGCGCCAGTGCGCCTCGAAGACCTGCCGCGCAGTGCCGTCGTGCTTGTTGGCGCGCAGCGTCTGCAGCGCCTCGTAGCCCAGCAGGCCGTTGCGGATGCGGCCCTCGGCGCGTTCCACCAGGTCCAGGATGCCCGGCATCTCGGTAGTGAACGAGCGCGTGCCGATCAGTCCCATCACGTACGGGATGTGCAGCGCGTAATGGTTGGTCTGGTTCTTCTGGTCGGGAAGCGCGAAGGCGTTGAAACCAGCCGGCGCGGGTTCGGTCTCCCACATCGCCTCGATCGCGGCCAGCTTCATCTTCTGGTGTTCGCTGGTGGCGTAGCCGCTCTCGTCGCCCAGCACCACGACCGACAGCGCCGCGGCCAGGCCGAAGCTGGCGGCCACCGCCATCGAGCGCTTGGCGAAGTCGACGTTGCGGCCGCGCAGCAGGTAGAACGCGCTGATCGCCATGACGAACATCGCACCGGTCACGTAGCCGGCCGATACGGTGTGCACGAACTTCGCCTGCGCCACCGGATTGAAGATCACCGCCATGAAGTCGGTGATCTCCATGCGCATGGTCTCGGGATTGAAGACCGCGCCGACGGGATTCTGCATCCAGCCGTTGGCCACCAGGATCCACAGCGCCGAGAAGTTGGACCCCAGCGCCACCAGCCAGGTCACCACCAGGTGCTGCACCTTGCTCAGCTTGTCCCAGCCGAAGAAGAACAGGCCGATGAAGGTGGCTTCCAGGAAGAACGCCATCAGGCCTTCGATCGCCAGCGGCGCCCCGAAGATGTCGCCGACGTAGTGGCTGTAGTAGGACCAGTTCATGCCGAACTGGAACTCCATCACGATGCCCGTGGCCACGCCCATGGCGAAGTTGATGCCGAACAGCGTGCCCCAGAACAGGGTCATGCGCCGCCAGATGTCGCGCCCGGTCATGACGTAGACGCTCTCCATGATGGCGATCAGGAAGGAGAGCCCCAGCGTCAGCGGGACGAACAGGAAGTGGTACATCGCGGTGAGCGCGAACTGCAGCCGGGACAGTTCGACAACGGTCATGTCGGGCATGGGGAGCTCCTGGGACCTTGCCGGGGATTCTAGCCCTGTCATGTCACAGCGAGGGGCGACCGTCTGTCGCACCCCCTTTCCCTGGCCTCGCCCTCCCTCTCCCGGCCTCCCGCGCGCCCCCTCTGCCATCGACCACCACGAGGGGTTGATCCTGATCAATGCGGTTCCGTCGGCCGGTCCCGAGAATCCGCCGTACCAGAACAGGAGAGGCCGCATGCAAGGCGTCCAGGGGACTTACAACGACAAGGTGGTGCGCCAGTTCACGGTGATGACCGTGGTCTGGGGGATCGTGGGGATGCTCGTGGGCGTACTGATCGCCGCCCAGCTGTACTGGCCGGCGCTGAACTTCGACGTGCCGTGGCTGAGCTATGGCCGGCTGCGCCCGCTGCACACCAACGCGGTGATCTTCGCGTTCGGCGGCTGCGCGCTGTTCGCCACCAGCCTGCATGTGGTGCAGCGGACCTGCCATGTGCGGTTGCTGTCCGACAGGTTGGCCGCGTTCGTGTTCTGGGGCTGGCAGCTGGTCATCGTGGCCGCGGCGGTCTCGCTGCCGCTGGGCCTGACCCAGGGCAAGGAATACGCCGAGCTGGTCTGGCCGATCGACGTGCTGATCGCGGTGGTGTGGGTGTCCTACGCGGTGCTGTTCTTCGGCACCATCGCCCGGCGCGCGGTCAAGCACATCTACGTGGCGAACTGGTTCTTCGGCGCCTACATCATCGCCGTGGCGCTGCTGCACATCGTCAACAGCCTGGCGCTGCCGAGCGGGCTGCTGCATTCGTACCCGGTCTACAGCGGCGCGGTCGATGCGATGGTGCAGTGGTGGTACGGCCACAACGCGGTGGGCTTCTTCCTGACCGCCGGCTTCCTCGGGATGATGTACTACTTCGTGCCCAAGCAGGCCGGCCGCCCGATCTATTCTTACCGGCTCTCGATCGTGCACTTCTGGGCGCTGATCGCCATCTACATGTGGGCCGGTCCGCACCACCTGCACTACACCGCGCTGCCGGACTGGGCACAGAGCCTGGGCATGGTGTTCTCGCTGATCCTGCTCGCGCCCAGCTGGGGCGGCGCCATCAACGGCGTCATGACGCTGTCCGGGGTGTGGCACAAGCTGCGCACCGACCCGATCCTGAAGTTCCTGATCGTCTCGCTCTCGTTCTACATGATGAGCACGTTCGAGGGGCCGATGATGTCGATCAAGACGGTCAACTCGCTGAGCCACTACACCGACTGGACCATCGGCCACGTTCACGCCGGCGCGCTGGGCTGGGTGGCGATGATCACCATCGGCTCGGTCTACGCGCTGCTGCCGAAGCTGCTGGGCCGCGAGCAGATGTTCTCGGTCAAGGCGATCGACACGCACTTCTGGCTGCACACGCTGGGCGTGGTGTTCTACATCGCCTCGATGTGGATCGCCGGCGTGATGCAGGGCCTCATGTGGCGCGCCACCAACGCTGACGGCACGCTGACCTACAGCTTCGTCGAGGCGTTGAACGCGACCTATCCCTACTACCTGGTGCGGCTGGGCGGCGGCCTGCTGGTGTTCGCCGGCATGCTGATCATGGCCTGGAACACCTGGAAGACCTTCCAGGTCGCCAGCGCCCGCGCCACCGCCCCGCAGCCGATCCTGCCGCCCGATGCCAGCCAGGCGCGCGCCTGAGGAGCCCACGACATGAGCAATGGAAATTCACACGAGAAAGTCGAGAAGAACGTCGGCCTGATGGCGGTGCTGATCGCGGTGGCGGTGTCGTTCGGCGGCCTGGCCGAGATCGTCCCGCTGATGTTCCAGGCCGAGGCGATCAAGCCCCTGGAAGGCGTGAAGCCCTACCCTGCGCTGCAGCTCGCCGGCCGCGACATCTACATCCGCGAGGGCTGCTACAACTGCCACTCGCAGATGGTGCGCACGCTGCGCTTCGAGTCCGAGCGCTACGGCCACTACTCGCTGGCCGGCGAATCGGTCTACGACCGCCCGTTCCAGTGGGGCAGCAAGCGCACCGGGCCGGACCTGGCCCGCGTGGGTGGCCGCTACTCCGACGACTGGCATCGCGTGCACCTGATCAATCCGCGCGACGTGGTACCCGAATCGAACATGCCGTCCTTCCCCTGGCTGGAAAACGCCAAGGTCGACGGCGTCGAGGTCGCGCAGCGCATGAAGACGCTGCAGCGCATCGGCGATCCGTACAGCGACGAAGAGATCGACAACGCCACCACCGACGTGGAGGGCAGGACAGAACTGGACGCCGTGGTCGCCTACCTGCAAGGGCTGGGCAAGGCCGCGCCGAGGGGAGGCTGAGCCATGGTATCGGGGATCGTGACCGGGGTACTGATCGTGCTGTTCATCGCCGGCTGGGTGTGGGCCTGGAGCCCGCGCCGCAAGGCGGATTTCGAGGATGCGGCGCGCATGCCGCTGGGTGAGGACGGGGAGAGCAACCCATGAGCGCAGGCTGGATCGGTTTCATCGTCGCGCTGGTCGTACTGAACATCCTGGGCTGCGTGTGGCTGCTCTGGTGGACCGGCCGCCGCCGTCCGGGCGACCCGGCGCCGGAAGACACCTCGCACGTCTGGGACGGCGACCTGACCGAGTACAACAAGCCGCTGCCGCGGTGGTGGATCAACCTGTTCTACCTGACCATCGTCTTCAGCATCGGCTACATCGCGTGGTACGGCGGCCTGGGCATCGTTCCGGGATACGCCAAGTGGTCCTCCACTGGCGAGCACGACCAGGCCAAGGCCTTGCAGGACAGGAAGCTGGAAGCGACCTTCGCGCCGTTCGCCCACCAGCCCATCGACCAGCTGGCCAAGGACCCGAAGGCGCTTGCGCTGGGACAGTCCATCTTCAACAACACCTGCGCCACCTGCCACGGCTCCACCGGCCAGGGCGCAATCGGCTATCCCAACCTCACCGATGGCGTCTGGCACTGGGGCGGCACCCCCGACCTCGTGCTGCAGAGCGTGCTGGACGGCCGCGAGGGTGTGATGCCGGAATGGGGGACCGCACTGACCAACATGGGCGGCCCCAACGCGGTCGACTACGTCATCGCCTACGTCAACGTGTTGAACGATCCGCAGGCCGGCATGAAGAACAACTTCATGGCCGCGCAGGGCAAACCGCTCTACGACGGCCTCTGCGTCGCCTGCCATGGCGCCGACGGCACCGGCAACCAGGAACTCGGCGCGCCCGACCTGACCGACGACTACTGGCTGTACGGCAACAGCAAGGACAGCCTGCGCACGACGATCAACCGCGGACGCCATGGCGTGATGCCGGCCCATCGCGAACTGCTGGGCGAGACGCGCGCGCGGCTGGTGGCGTCGTACGTCTGGTCGCTCTCGCACAAGCAGGGCCAGGCGGCCGCCGGCGCGAAATGAGCGACTTCACCGAGCCCCGCTTCGATCATCCGCCCCGGCCGCTCGCGCAGCGCGTCGGGGCGGTGCTCTGGCCCAGCTTCTTCGCGGCCGGCGTGGCGACGATGGTGTTCTTCGCCTTCGTCGATCCGCTGACGCTGCGCGACATGACCTTCCCCGACCTGGCGATCAGCCGCGAACTCGGCTACACGCTGGGTTTCTTCATGTTCTGGCTGGCGACCGCCGCCAGCAGCCTGTTCACCTGGATCCTGCTGCGCCCGGCCAGCCGCTTCAACCGCGCGCTGCCGCCGGAGTGAGCGGCCTGCGACAACCCGTCGCTCCCTCGCGCGCCGACGCGGCGCCAGCATGACGCCCGCCACGACAGAGCCGCCCATGTCCACGCCAGCACCGCCGACGCCGCCCGCTGCCGACACCGCCCGACGGCGCATCCCGCTGGACGTGGTGGATGCGCAGGGCAATGCGTTCTATGTCAGCGAGCGCAAGGTGTATCCGCGCGACGTGGCCGGCAGGCTCAACCGCCTGCGGGTGGTGGCGGTGTGGTGGCTGCTGGGCATGTACTACCTGTTCCCGTGGCTGCCGTGGGACGACCGCCAGGCCGTGCTGTTCGACCTGCCGGCGCGCAAGTTCTACGTGTTCGGGCTGGTGTTCTGGCCGCAGGATTTCCTGTTCCTCGCCATGCTGCTGATCATCGCGGCGATGGCGCTGTTCTTCTTCACCGCGCTGGCCGGACGCCTGTGGTGCGGCTATGCCTGTCCGCAGACGGTGTGGACGGAAGTGTTCCTGTGGATGGAGCGCTGGACCGAAGGCGACCGCAGCGCGCGCATCAAGCTGGATGCGGCGCCGTGGAGCGCCAACAAGTTGCTGCGCAAGGGCGGCAAGCACGTGCTGTGGACCGTGTTCGCGCTGTGGACGGGCTTCACCTTCGTCGGCTTCTTCACCCCCATCCTCGATCTCGGTGCGCGCCTGTGGCCGTTCGCCTGGGGCGGCTGGGAAACGTTCTGGGTGCTGTTCTATGCGCTGGCCACGTGGGGCTTCGCCGGTTTCCTGCGCGAGCAGGTGTGCAAGTACATGTGTCCGTATGCGCGCTTCCAGAGCGCGATGTTCGACCGCAACACGCTGATCATCGCCTACGACCCGATGCGCGGTGAGCCGCGCGGCCCGCGCAAGCGCGGCCTGGGCAGCGTGCTGGAACGCGCGCGCGGCCTGCTCGACCAGGTCACCGCCTACGACTACGTGGTGCGTGCCAACGCGCACCCCAGCGCTGCCGACCAGCGACTCGGTGCGCACGGTACCATCACCTTCGCCGGTGCCGGCGCGGTGATCGAACCGCTGCCGAAGTTCGTCCCGGACCAGCTGGGCGACTGCATCGACTGCACGATCTGCGTGCAGGTCTGCCCCACCGGCATCGACATCCGCAACGGACTGCAGTACGAGTGCATCGCCTGCGGCGCGTGCATCGACGCCTGCGACGACGTGATGGACAAGATGGGCTATCCGAAGGGACTGATCCGCTACACCACCCAGAACGCCATCGACGGCAAGCCGTCGAAGGTGCTGCGGCTGCGCATCGTCGTCTACGGCGCCCTGCTGCTGGGGCTGGTGATGGCCTGGGGCTGGGGCGTGTTCCACCGCGACGCGCTGATCGCCGAAGTGCTGCGCGACCGCAATGCGCTGTACCGCGAAGTCGCCGAAGGTCAGGTCGAGAACAGCTACACGCTCAAGCTGATCAACAAGGACCAGCAATCGCATCGCTATGTCGTGACGCTGGCATCGGACTCGCCCGGCATCGTCCTGCGCGACGGCGACCTGACGGTGCGCGCCGAACCCGAGCAAGTCCTGTCGCTGGCCGTCACCGCCAACGCACCCGCCACCCTCCATGGCCGCCATGCCGTGACATTCACCGTCCGCGATGTCGATACCGGCACGCAGAAGACCGTGGACAGCAGTTACTTCGGACCCTCCCCATGACCACGAAACCCGATGCCTCCGCCGCCAACGCCCGCCCGTTCTGGAAGGAACCGATGGTGTGGCTGGTCTGGGGCCTGCCGCTGGCCTCGGTCGTGGCCGGCCTCTGGCTGGTGGTCACCGCCGTGCGCGCCGGTGGCGCCGATCCCGTCATCGACGAGGTGCAGCGCGTGTCGCAGATCCAGACCACTGACCTGGGACCGGACGAGCGCGCCGCGCAGCGCAAGCTCAGCGCCATCCTGCAGGTGCGCCCGGACCATGTGGAACTGACCGCGGTGACCGGCGAGTTCGGTCGCGAAACCTCGCTCGTGCTGGTGCTGACCCATCCCACCGAAGCGGCACAGGACCTGCGCCTGCCGCTGTCGCGCACGACTACCGGCTGGACCGCCCCCGCCGAGATCGACACGCGGCACGACTGGAACCTGCAGCTCACGCCCGCGAACAGCGCCTGGCGCATCCGCGGCCGCCTGCAGAAGGAGACGCAGGCCTCGCGGCTGGCACCTTCGCTCGGAGGCGGCTGAGCCCGGCCATGGACGCGCCCGTGGTGTCCTGCCATCACTGCGGCGAGCCGGTCGCCGGCGGGCCTCCCGTCACCGCGGACGGGCACGCGTTCTGCTGTCAGGGCTGCGCCGCCGCCGCGACGTGGATCCAGGACGCCGACCTCGGCAGCTACTACCGCCTGCGCAGCGCGAACGGCAACCGCGTGCAGGCCGATCGGCTGGACCTGCAGAGCTGGGACCGCAGCGAACTGCTGGACGAACACAGCCGCGCCATCGACGGCGGATGCGAGATCGTGCTGCTCACCGACGGCATGCGCTGCGCCGCCTGCGCCTGGCTGATCGACCGCGCCCTGGCGCGCGAGGCCGGCGTGCTCGACACCAGCGCCAACGCGGTCACCGGCCGCATCCGCATCGCCTGGGATCCGGCGCGCACGACGCTGTCAGTACTGCTGCAGCGCCTGGCGATGCTCGGCTACCGGCCGTATCTCGCCACCGGCGACGCGCGCGAACAGGCGCGCCTGTCCGAGCGTCGGCGCTGGCTGCTGCGGCTCGGCGTGGCCGGCTTGGGTTCGCTGCAGGCGATGATGCTGGCCGAGGCGCTGTACCTCGACGTCAACGCGACGATGCCGCTGCCCACGCGCGACCTGTTCCGCTGGCTGACCTTCCTGGTCAGCACGCCGGTGGTGTTCTACAGCGGCTGGCCGTTCCTGGCCGGCATGGCGCGCGAACTGCGCGCGCGCCACGTGGGCATGGACACGCTGATCGCCAGCTCCACCCTCATGGCCTACTTCGCCAGCCTGCTCGAGACGATCCGCGGCGGCACGCATGTCTGGTACGACGCGGCGGTGATGTTCGTGTTCCTGCTGCTGGCCGCACGCATGCTGGAACAGCGCGCGCGCAACGTCGCCACCGCGCAGGTGGACGCGCTGGCGCGCGCACAACCGGTGTTCGCGATCCGCGAGCGCGACGACGGCACGCGCGAATCGGTGCCGCCGTCGGCGCTGCGGGTCGAAGACGTGGCCTGCGTGGCCGCCGGCGACGGCGTGCCGGCCGATGGCGTGCTGCTGGACGCGGCCGCCGATTTCGAGGAAGCGCTGCTGACCGGCGAGTCCCGGCCGGTGCGCCGCCATGCCGGCGAGACGGTCTACGCCGGCACCACGTGCCGCGAGCGCCCGGCACGCCTGCGCGTCACCGCCACCGGCACCGCGACGCGCCTGTCGCAGCTGGCGGAACTGGTCGATCGCGCGCAGGGCCATCGCCCGCCGCTGGCGCAGCTCGCCGACCGCATTGGCCGCCATTTCGTGGTCTCGCTGCTGCTGCTCGCGGTGTGCGTTTACATCGGCTGGCGGATGTACCAGCCCGAACGCGCATTTGAAGTAACGCTCGCCCTGCTGGTGATCAGTTGCCCCTGCGCGCTGTCGCTGTCGGTGCCGGCGGTGCTGGCCGCCGCACACGGCGCGCTGGCGCGCTGCGGCGTGCTGGCCACGCGGCCGCAAGCGCTGGACACGCTGGCGCGCGCCACCGACGTGGTGTTCGACAAGACCGGCACGCTCAGCGACGGCCGGCCGGCGCGCGTGGCCGTGGACGCCTTCGGCGGGCTGGACGCGGACGCGGCCACGCGCCTGGTCGCGGCGCTGGAAAAGGACAGCGGCCATCCCATCGCTACCGCTTTCGCCGATGTCGATGTGTGCCGCCCGGCCCAGTCCGTTGTCACCCATGCCGGCCTCGGCGTGGAAGGCGAGGTCGATGGCCGCCACTGGCGCTTCGGACGCGCCGACTGGGCCGCGGGTCGCGACGACGACGGTGCACTGTGGCTGGGCGACGGCACGCGTGGCGTCGGCCGCTTCACCCTGGACGAGCGGCCACGCGACGATGCCGCCGCGGCGGTCGCGGCGCTGCGCGTGCAGGGCCTGCGGATCCATCTGGCCAGCGGCGACGGCGACGCGGCGGTGCGGCGGCTGGCGCATGTGCTCGGCATCGGCACGGCGCTCGCACGCCAGTCGCCGGAAGAAAAACTGGCCTACGTGCGCCAGCTGCAGGCGGAAGGCCGCATCGTCGCGATGGTCGGCGACGGTCTGAACGATGCGCCGGTGCTGGCCGGAGCGGATGTGTCCATCGCCATGGGCGAAGGCGCACCGCTGGCGCAGCAGGCGGCCGATCTCGTCGCCACCGGCCCGTCGCTGCTGCGCATCGCCGACGCGGTGCGCATCGCCCGCCTGTCGCGGCGGCTGGTGAAGCAGAACTTGGCGTGGTCGGCCGGCTACAACCTGCTCGCCGTGCCGTTGGCGGCCGCCGGCCTGGTGACCCCGTGGATCGCGGCGCTGGGCATGGCGGTATCCTCGCTGGTGGTCACCCTCAATGCGCTGCGGCTGGCGCGCACCTCCACGGAGATGGCGGCATGAACATCCTGCTGATGCTGTTGCCGATCAGCCTGGTCCTGCTGGGCCTGGCCATCGCCGCGTTCGCGTGGGCGGTACGCAAGGGCCAGTTCGACGACCTGGACACGCCGGCGCTGGACATCCTCGACGACGCACCGGCGCAGCCGCGCGCGCCGGCCACGCCGCCCGTCCGCGCAGGCGACGATGGCGCCTGACGTCCCGGTCCTGCTCGCCGCGCTGCTGGCTGGCCTGGTGGGCAGCACGCATTGCGCGGTGATGTGTGGCGGCATCGCTACCGGCTTTTCCGCCGTCTCGTCCCGCCAGGGCTGGGGCAGCGCGTTGCAGCTCAATCTCGGACGCGTTGGCGGCTACACGCTGGCCGGTGCGCTGGTCGGCGCGTTCGGCGGTGGCCTGCTATCGCTGGCGCGGCACGACACCGCGGTGCTCGCCATGCGCGTCGGCGTGGGGCTGGCGCTGGTGCTGCTGGCGCTGCGCCTGCTGGACCAGCGTGGCCGACTCGACGTGCTTGCCCGTCCCGGCGCCCGGGTGTGGCAGGCGCTGCGCCCGCTGCATGCGCGCGTGCTGCCGGCGGACACGCTGCCGCGGCGACTGGTGGCGGGCGCGCTGTGGGGCTGGCTGCCCTGCGGCCTGAGCCTGAGCCTGCTGACGGTGGCGTGGCTGCAGGCCAACGCAGGCGATGCCGCGCTGACGATGGCCGTGTTCGGCCTGGGCACGCTGCCGATGATGGTGACGCTGACCTGGTCCGGTGCGCGCCTGGGCCGCCACTGGCAGCGCGCATCGGTGCGTCGCACGGCCGCCGCCTTCGTCTTCGCCGCCGGCGTGCTGACGATCGCCTCGCCGTGGCTGATGCGGCACCCCGCGCTGCACGGCGTGCTGGCAGCGCTCGGCTGCCAGCCGCTGCCGACATGATCGGCGACGCGCCCACGCGCGCGACAGCGAAGACGCGTCTGCAGGCGCTGGGCGATGTCGCACGCAAACCCCTTCGTGCCGCCAGTGCATTGGGCGTGATCGGCGGCATGCTGGTGCTGCCGCAGGCCGCGCTGATCGCGCTCTGCCTGCAGCGCGCGTTCGTCGACGGCGAACCACCGGTCAGGCTGCTGCCGCTACTCGGTGCCCTGCTGGCGACACTGCTGCTGCGCGCCGGCCTGGGCTGGGCCAGCCGCCGGCTCGCGGATCGTGCCGTCGAGCGCATCCGCATCGACCTGCGGGCGCGCATCGCGCGTGGCCTGGTCGCGCGCGGGCCGGTCTGGGTGCGCTCGCAGCAGAGCGGTGCGCTGGCCGAACGCATGGGCGCGCACGTGGATGCGCTGGAAGGCTACTTCGGCGGCTTCGTGCCGTTGCGGGCGGAAGTCGTGGGCGTACCGCTGGCGATCCTGCTGGCCGCGTTCGTCGTCGACCGCACCGTCGGCCTGGTGCTGCTGCTGACGATGCCGCTGGTACCGGTGTTCATGATGCTGGTCGGCTGGGGCGCGCAGGCGGCCAGCCAGCGCCAGTTGCAGGCGCTCACCCGGATGGGCGGGCATTTCGCCGACCGTCTGCGCGGACTGGGCCTGATCCGGCTGTACGGACGCGGCGCGTCGGAACTGGCGGGCATCCGCGCCGCCGCCGAGGAACTGCGCGTGCGCAGCCTGCGCGTGCTGCGCATCGCCTTCCTGTCCTCGGCGGTGCTGGAGTTCTTCGCTTCGCTCAGCGTGGCGATGATCGCGCTGTACCTGGGCCTGACCTATCTCGGCATGCTCGACCTGCGCGCGGCACCGCTGACGCTGGGCATGGGCGTGTTCTGCCTGCTGCTGGCGCCGGAGTTCTACGCGCCGCTGCGGCGCTTGGCCACGCATTACCACGACCGCGCCGCGGCGCTGGCGGCGATGGACGAGATCGCGCTGGTGCTCGACGTCGACGCGCCTGCCCTTTCGACCGGCGATGGAGCGGAAGCATCGGCCACCTCGCTGGTCAGCGCGCAGGGGGGCGCGCTGCGCCATCCCGCTGCCGCGCGCGACGTGCTGCACGACATCACGCTGCAGCTGCAACGCGGCCAGCATGTCGCCCTGGTCGGCGCCAGCGGAGAGGGCAAGAGTACGCTGCTGGAAGCGCTGGCCGGTTGGCTGCCGGTGCACGCGGGCAGCCTGCAGCGCGCGCCCGGCCTGCGCATCGGCTACGCACCGCAGCGGCCGTTCCTGTTCGCCGGCAGCCTGCGCGACAACCTGCGCATGGCCAGGCCCGATGCCAGCGAGGCGGAACTGGAGCAGGCCGCCGAAGCCGCGCAGGTCATGCGCTTCGCGGCGCGCCTGCCCGATGGACTGGACACGGTGATCGGCGAACGCGGCTTCGGCCTGTCCGGCGGCGAAGCGCGGCGCGTGGCGCTGGCGCGTGTGTTCCTGCGCGATCCCGACCTGCTGCTGCTCGATGAGCCCACCGCCTTCCTCGATGCCGATACGGAAGCCGCCGTGCTGCGGGCGATCCAGCAGTTCGCGCGCGGCCGCGCCGTGGTGCTCGCCACCCACAGCGCCACCGCGCAGGCGGCGATGACGCGGGTCTGGCAGGTACGCGACGGCCGCGTGCATATCGATGGAGGCACGCCGTGAGCCCGCACCGGGACGACGACACGACATCGCTGCGGGACGTGATCGCACGGCATCGCCCGCGCATGGCGCTGTCGGTCGGGTTGCTGCTGCTGACGCTGCTGGCCGGCACCGCACTGCTCGGCCTGTCCGGACACTTCCTGACGGCGGCGGCCCTGGCCGGCAGCGCCGCGGTCGGCTTCAACTTCTTCGGCCCGTCGGCCGGCATCCGCGCGCTGACCTTCGTGCGCATCCTGTCGCGCTACGGCGAGAAGCTGCTCGGTCACGACGTGACGCTGCGGATCGCGCGCGACCTGCGGGCGTGGTTCTTCAGCCGCGCGCTGCCGCTGGCGCCGCTGGGGCTGGGCCGGTTCCGCATCGGCGAACTGATGGCGCGGCTGATGGCGGACATCGACGCGGTCGATGGCGTGCTGGTGCGCGCACTCGGGCCCTTGTTCGCGCTGCTGGCGCTGTGCCTGTTTGCCGTCACCGTGGCACTGATGGTGCTGCCGCTTGCCGGCATCGTGCTGCTGGTCGCACTGGTGCTGATCGCGGTGCTTGCGCCGTGGCTGTCCGCGCGCAGCGTCGCCGCGCTGGAACAGGAACGCGCGAGCGCCCGCATGCGCCTGCGGGCCGCCGTGCAGGAAGGCATCGAAGGCCAGCAGGACCTGGCGGCGATGGACGCGACATCGGCGTGGCTGGTGGCGCTGGATGCACGCAGCCGCGACATTGCCCATTGGGAGGACCGGCGCAAGCAGCGGCTCGCCCTCGCCGCCCTGGCCCATGCCGGGGTGACCGCACTGACCCTGCCGGCGATGCTGTGGGTGCTGATGGCGGCGGTGCACGCGGACCGCGTGGGCGCGGCCGCGGCCGGCGGCCTGTTCTTCATGAGCGTCGCGGTGCTGGAGGCCTGCAGCGCCATCGCGCCGTCGTGGCAGGCCTGGCGCGCGGCGACGGTGGCCGCGCAACGGCTGCAGGACGTGGTCGATCCGACCGCGACGGAGGGCGATGTCACCGGCGTGCGGCCACCGGCAGTGGAGGGTGCCCTGGACCTGCACGACATCGTGTTCGCGTGGCCAGGCACGACCCGGCGCGTGCTGGATGGCGCCAGCCTCCACGTCGCGCCCGGCGAGCGCGTGCTGGTGGCCGGCGACAGCGGCGAAGGCAAGTCGTCGCTGCTGGCGTTGGTACTGGGACTGCGCGCGCCGCAGGCAGGCCGCATCTGCTTCGCCGGCGACGACCTGCGGTCGCTGGACCCCGCGCAGTGGCATGCGCGCATCGCCTGGCTGCCGCAGGATGCGCCGGTGTTCTCCGGCAGCGTGCGCGAGAACCTGCGCCTCGGCGATACCGAAGCGGACGATGCGCGCCTGTGGCAGGTACTGGCGCAGGTGAAGCTGGACAACCGCTTCCGCGACGCCGGCCTCGACACCTGGGTCGGCGAGAACGGCGCCACGCTGTCCGCCGGCCAGTCGCGCCGGCTGGCGCTGGCGCGCGCCCTGTTGCGCGACGCGCCCCTGCTGCTGCTCGACGAACCCACCGAAGGGCTCGACCAGGACACCGCCGACGCGCTGATGCGGGACCTCGCCGATGCCGCGAAGGGACGCAGCGTGCTGATCATCAGCCACGCCGAACTGCCCGACGGCGTGGTGGACACGCGCTACCGGCTGCGCGATGGAAAGCTGGCCCTGGAACAGCTCACGCAGTCGGATGTGGGAGCGACGTAAGTCGCGATGGACCACCAGTAAAGCTTCATCGCGACTTACGTCGCTCCCACACCCAGGAGTTTCGGAAATCCGGACGCCTCAGCCCCGCGCTTCCGCCAGCGCATCCAGGCGTATGCGGTTGAGCAGGCGCACATGGTGCGGGTCGTCGGTGGCGATGCTGGCTTCCTGGCGCAGGCGGGTGAAGCTGCGGCTGACGGTTTCCACGGTCAGGCCCAGGTAGTCGGCGATGTCGGTGCGCGTCATCGGCAGGACCACCTCGCTGTCGTCCTGGCCCTGGCGGCGGCGGCGCTGCGCCATGTCGACCAGGAAGCCCGCCAGCCTCTCCATCGGGTTGAGCCTGGCCAGCGTCATCAGGTTGCCGCGGGTCGCATCCAGTTCCACGCAGGCGCGCTCCAGCAGTTCGCGCTCGAGCTCGGGATGGTCATGGCACAGGCTGCGCATGTCGGCCATCGAGAACTCGCACAGCGTGCTGTCGGTGATGGCCTCGATCGTGTGCCTGTAATGCGAGGTGCCGGAGAAGCCGATGAAATCGCCCGGCATCAGGAAGCCGGCCACCAGCCGGCGGCCGTCCGGCAGCAGCCGGATCCGGCGCAGCGCGCCCTTGGTCACGGTGAACACGCCGCGCCGCGGCTCGCCCTCGCGGACCAGCGCCTCGCCCGCCTTCAGCCGCGCGTCGTCGGCCAGGGCTTCCATCGCATGGGCCTTGGACACCGGCAGGGCCGCGCAGATGGCCAGGTGGCGTACCAGGCAGCCGCTGCAGCCCGCCGCATTGGCCTGGCAGACCACGCCATCGGCCGGCGCAGCGGGCACCGGGGCGTCGTTCTGGCGGAGGATGCGAAGGCTCATGGCGGTCGGCTGGGCGGGTCTTCAAAAGTGATGATACGCCTGCAAGTCACTGATTCCCGGGCTGCGACAATCGGTCGCAGACGACGGTTTCAGCCCCCGTTCCCCCATTCAGGCCCGGATTCGGGTACAGTGCGCGCCGCTTGCCTGCGGCCGTTCGTTTCCCCGATGGTCCGCCGGCGCAGGGAACTCCCCGCGAGTTCCCGCGCCCGCCCCGCTCCGACTTCTTTCGTTGCGCAAGCTCGGATCCGCCGTTTTGGCGCCTCCGCACCCCTTCTCGCAGCGCGGTTTCAGGGAACGCTTCGAGTCACGGTCTTGCCGCATTCTGCGCGTCCTACGTTGCCGCACTTCGCTGTGCCGGCGTTGCGTGCGTGTCCGGCCGGCCGGCTTTGGAGCTTTCACCATGACGTTTGAAAACCTGGGCCTGGCGCCCGCCCTGCTGCGCGCGCTGGACGAACAGGGCTACACCCAGCCCACCCCCATCCAGGAACAGGCCATCCCACTGGCCCTGGCAGGCCATGACCTGCTGGCGGGCGCCCAGACCGGCACCGGCAAGACCGCCGCATTCGGCCTGCCGCTGATCCAGTACCTGGCCACCACCCCGCAGGAAGTCGCCGCCCGCGGCCCGCGCAAGCCGCGCGCCCTGGTGCTGACCCCCACCCGCGAACTGGCCGTGCAGGTGCACGACAGCCTGCGCGGCTACGGCAAGTACCTGCGCATCCCCAGCACCACCATCTACGGCGGCGTCGGCATGGGCAACCAGCTGGACGCGCTGCGCCGTGGCGTGGACATGGTGATCGCCTGCCCGGGCCGTCTGATCGACCACCTCGAGCGCCGCAGCGTGGACCTGTCCGGCATCGAGATCCTGGTGCTGGACGAAGCCGACCGCATGCTCGACATGGGCTTCCTGCCGTCGATCAAGCGCATCCTGGCCAAGCTGCCCAAGCAGAATCGCCAGACCATGCTGTTCTCCGCCACCTTCGCCGAGCCGATCCGCGAGCTGGCCATGGAGTTCATGCGCGATCCCAAGCAGATCCAGGTCACCCCGAAGAACACGGTGGCCGAGACGATTACCCACCGCGTCCACCCGGTCGACGGCAGCCGCAAGCGCGACCTGTTGCTGCACCTGCTGGCCAAGGACAGCCGCCTGCAGACGCTGGTGTTCGCCCGCACCAAGCACGGCAGCGACAAGCTGGCGACGTTCCTGGACAAGAGCGGCATCAAGACCGCGGCGATCCACGGCAACAAATCGCAGGGCGCCCGCCAGCGCGCGCTCAGCGACTTCAAGGCCGGCCGCATCAACGTGCTGGTGGCCACCGACATCGCCGCGCGCGGCATCGACATCGACCAGCTGCCGCAGGTGATCAACTTCGACCTGCCGATGGTGGCCGAGGACTACGTGCACCGTATCGGCCGCACCGGCCGCAACGGCTCGACCGGCGAAGCGATTTCGCTGGTGGCGCAGGATGAAGCCAAGTACCTGCGCGCCATCGTGCGCATGCTGGGCCGCGACGTGGACCTGCGCGACGTGCCGGGCTTCGAGCCGCAGACCCCGATCCGCTGGGGCAACAGCGCCCCGGGCAAGGCCGAGCAGCCCGCCGGCGAGCGCACCCCGCGCCGCAACGGCCCGCAGAAGCACGCACGCCGCCCGCACAGCGAGGCTCCGCGCCATGCCCACGCTGGCCCCAAGAAGCACAGCAGCGGCCCGCGCCGCGACGGCGGCCGCACCGGTGGTGCCCGCCAGGGCCAGGGCCAGGCGCGTCCCGCCCGTTGAGTTGATCCACCCGCGCGGCACCTGACCGGTGCCGCGCGTTCCACCGCTTCCGGAACCGTCGCATGGACATCTTCAAGGTCTTCACCGTCGAAGCCGCTCACCGCCTGCCGCACGTGCCGGAAGGCCACAAGTGCGCGCGCCTGCACGGCCACTCGTTCCGCATCGAGCTGCACCTTTCGGGGCCGATCGATCCGCAGGCCGGCTGGGTGATGGACTTCGCCGACGTGAAGGCCGCCTTCAAGCCGATCTACGAGCGGCTGGACCACCACTACCTCAACGACATCCCCGGCCTGGAAAACCCCACCAGCGAGCAGCTGGCCAAGTGGATCTGGGACCAGACCAAGCCGGTGCTGCCGCTGCTGAGCGCCATCGTGGTGCATGAAACCTGCACGTCCGGATGCCGCTACACCGGCCCGTAAGGCATGGAACCGGTTTCATACCACCGCATACAAGCGTTTGATTTTTAACGGCTCCTGACCGTTCGTCGGATTTCCATACGCCACTTATTGCACTGCAACATGGATCTGTCTATGCTGCGTCGCAACAGATGGAAATCCCCTTTCAGGAGCACGCCATGACCACGCAATTCAACGAAAGCTTCAGCCAGTTCACCCACCAGTTCGCCGCCGCTGCCTCGCGCGCCAACCGTCTGGCCCTGGAAAGCGCCGAGACCGTGTTCGGCGTGCAGCTGAAGACCTTCGAGAAGAACATCGACGCCACCACCGCCTTCTTCGGCGAACTGGCCGAAACCCGCGACCTCGAGGGCTACAAGACCCTGTGGCCGAAGGGCATGCAGGTGGCCAAGGACAACGCCGAGCGCGTCGTCGCCGCCAGCCAGGAAGTGTTCGGCCTGAGCCTGAAGACCGGTGAGGCCTTCGGCCAGCTAGTGAAGACCCAGTTCGAATCCGCGACCGACAACGTCCAGGCCTCCGTGGCCAAGGCGACCAAGGCCGCCAAGGGCAAGTAAGACCCGCCCGCTCCACCGTTTTCATTGCGCGGCTCCCCCTCCCTCCGCGCAGCCGACCCGGCAGCCCCCACGCTGCCGGGTTTTTTATGCGCCCGCTGAAGTCATCAGCGCCGGGGGCGAACGCGTTGCAACGCGCCCATCAGCGGGACGCCCGGGCTGTTGGTCGCACCGCCATTGTCCTCTGCGCAGCGCACACCCCAGCCCGCTAGGGCACCGATAGGTGTGCGGCCTGCACGCGCGCATCAACGTCCGGCGCATACGGCAGCCTGCCCCAGCACGGCACCGGCAGGCGCGCTGACAGCAGCGCGAAGTTCTCGTCGCGGCGTTCCATGTCCGGATCGACCTCGTTGGCGATCCAGCCGACCAGGCGCGCGCCGTCGTCCTGGATCGCCCGCGCGCTGAGCCGCGCGTGGTTGATGCAGCCCAGCCGCATGCCCACCACCAGCACTACCGGCAGACGAAGTTCCTGCACCAGATGGCGCTGGTCCAGCGTGGCGGTCAGCGGCGCCGCCCAGCCGCCGACGCCTTCGACCAGCACTAGGTCGGCCAGCGGATGCAGGCGCTCGAACGCGGACACCAGCACGCCGAGCTGCACATCCACGCCCGCCTCGCGCGCGGCGATCTCCGGCGCCAGCGGCGCCGACAACGCGTACGGATTGAGGTCGTCGTAGGGCGGTACCGGATCGCTCGCCGCCTGCAGGGCCAGCGCATCGTCGTTGCGCCAGCCATCCGGCGTCGCCACGCATCCGCTGGCGACCGGCTTCATGCCGACCGCACGCATTCCGCGCGCGCGGAAGGCATGCAGCAGCGCGGTGCTGGCGACGGTCTTGCCGACGCCGGTATCGGTGCCGGTGACGAACAGGCGGTCCATGGCGCGGTCCATCACGATCCTGCGACGGCGATGCCGCCCACGTGTCCAGTCGCTGCGGCGTTCGGGTAATGCGTAGTCATGCCCGCGATGATATCCGGCCCCCACCGTAGCGGCGGAGTAGAATCGGCCCCATGTCATTCGCCTCGCAAACGCTCACCGGCAGCAAGCCGGAACAATACGCACAGCTGGCCGAGCAGGCCCGCGCCCTGCTGGCAGGCGAACCGGACCGGATCGCCAATGCCGCCAACCTGGCCGCGCTGCTGTACCACGCCCTGCCCGACTTCAACTGGGCGGGCTTCTATTTCTTCGATGGCCGGGAATTGGTGGTCGGTCCGTTTCAGGGCTTACCAGCCTGCGTGCGGATCCCGTTGGACAAGGGGGTCTGCGGAGCCGCCGCACGCACCCGCCAGACCCAGCGCGTGGACGATGTGGAGGCCTTCCCGGGCCATATCGCCTGCGATTCCGCATCGCGCTCGGAACTGGTGGTACCGCTGGTGAAAGGGGACGAACTGGTCGGCGTGCTCGATCTGGACAGTCCCCGCCTGGCGCGCTTCGATGCCGACGACCAGGCGGGCATGGAACGCATCGCCGCCATCTTCGTGGATTCGCTGACATGACAGGCACCAAGCTGCGCAACATCGGCCCCAAGTCCGCCGCCTGGCTGCGCCAGGTCGGCCTGCGCACGCAGGAGGACCTGGAGGGCGTGGGCGCGGTGGAAGCCTTCATCCGGGTCAAGCGCGCGGGCTTCCGCCCCAGTCTCAACCTGCTCTACGCGCTGGAAGGCGCCCTGCTGGACTGCCATTGGCAACAGCTGCCGGAGGACCGCCGCGCCGAACTGCTGGTGGCCTACGACGCGGCCGCCGCGCTGCTGCCACCGCCGCGTGGCCGGCCCGCTGCCGGCCCGGTGACCACCACGCACACCGAGCGCGAAGAGGACACGGGCCCCTCGCTCAACCTGTTCGATTCGCGCGGCGGGGACGACTGACTCCGATGTAGCGTCGAGCTTGCTCGACGCCGCGCACCGTCCCCTCCCGGAAAGCAGCAGAGCAAGCTCCACTCCACGCATTGCCTCACGGCAGCAGCTCCTCGCAATACCGCCCCACGTAGCGTCGAGCTTGCTAGACGCAGCACACCTTCTGTCGCTGAAAGCAGCGGAGCACGCGCCGCTCTACGTCGCGGACGGAGGCTTCCCGTATACTGCGCGCGCTTTCAGGTGACCCGCGGCGTCCGCGTCCGGGTTGAAACGGGAAGCCGGTGACCCGCGCAGGCGGCATTCCGGCGCTGCCCCCGCAACGGTAGGCGAAGACAACCGCGGCATCGGCCACTGTGCGACTTATGCATGGGAAGGCGCCCCGGCAGCGTGCATCGTGCACGCCTTCGCAAGCCCGGAGACCGGCCCGGAAGTCCACTGGTTGCGATGCGGAGGGCGTCGCGGCGTGCCGCGCCGCCGCTCGTCTGCCGCGCTGTCCGCAACGTTTCCCTCTCTGTCGCAACTCCACGCCGAAAAATGCGCGCGGGGCGCGCGATGGAGTTCGAATCCGATGTACAGCCGTCATTCCCTTTCCCTTCTTGCCGCCGCGGTCGCGCTGGCCCTGCCGTTCGCTGCGCAGGCGCAGGACGCCACCGAGCTGGACGAAGTCGTCGTCACCGGCACGCGCACGGACATTCCGCTGCAGGACAGCCTGGTGCCCGCGCAGGTCATCACCCGCGAGGACATCGAGCGCAGCCAGGCCCGTTCGCTCGTCGATGTGCTGAAGGGGCGCGCCGGCGTCGGCTTCAGCAATCAGGGCGGCCTGGGCAAGCTGACCACCCTCAACCTGCGCGGCACCGAGTCCGACCAGGTGCTGGTGCTGGTCGACGGCATCCGCATCGGCTCGGCGACCGCCGGCCTGGCGTCTTTCCAGGATCTGCCGGTCGACCAGATCGAGCGCATCGAGATCGTGCGCGGTCCGCGCTCCAGCCTGTACGGCTCGGAAGCGATCGGTGGCGTGATCCAGATCTTCACCCGTCGTGGCGGCAAGGGCCTGTCGCGCGAGCTGCGCATCGGCGGCGGCAGCCACCACCTGCGCGAAGCCAGCGGCGGTTTCGCTTACGGCGGCGAGCGTGGCTGGATCGGCGCGAATGCGGCGTACCAGGAAACGGACGGCATCAACGCCTGCCGCGGTTCCGGCACGCTGTTCCAGGGCTGCTTCACCGATGAGCCCGACGACGACGGTTACCGCAACGTCTCGCTCAACGTGCGCGGCGGCTACCGGTTCACCGACACGCTGACGCTGGAAGGCCACGCGCTGAATGCCGATGCTTTCAACGAATTCGACGGCAGTAGCTTCAGCGGCAACGAGGCCGACAACGTGCAGCGGGTGCTGGGCGGCAAGCTGACCTGGAAGCCCTCCACGCGGACCACGCTCACCACCCAGCTCGGCCGCGCTTCGGACGAGTCGGACAACCACTTCGCCGACGCCGCCACCGGCACGCGCACCTACGTCAGCACCTTCGATACGCGTCGCGACAACGCCTCGATCCAGGGCGACGTCGCGATCGGCGAACAGCATCTCCTGACCGCCGGCGCCGACTGGCTGCGCGACGAGATCACCAGCACCACGCCCTTCACCGTGGACACGCGCGACAACACCGGCGCCTTCGTCGAGTACCAGGGCCGCTTCGGTGCGCATCGCCTGCAGGCGAGCGTGCGCAACGACGACAACGAACAGTTCGGCAACCACGCCACCGGCACGCTCGGCTGGGGCATGGACCTGGCCCGCGGCTTCAAGCTGACCGCCAGCGCCGGCACCGGTTTCAAGGCGCCCACCTTCAACGACCTGTACTACCCCGGCTTCAGCAATCCCGATCTGGAACCGGAAGAGTCGCGCAGCCTCAACCTGGGCGTGGCGCAATACGGCGACGACTGGAACTGGACCTTCAACGTGTACGACACGCGTGTGGACGAGCTGATCGGCTACGACAGCAGCTTCAACATCGTCAACATCGAGGAAGCCCGCATCCGGGGCGCCGAACTGACCGGCGCGGTGACGCTGGCCGGCTTCGACCTGAATGCCGAGCTCAGCCACACCGATCCGCGCAACCGCACCGCCGGGGTCACGCACGACAACCTGCTGCCGCGTCGTGCCCGCAATACCGCACGCATCGATGTGGACCGCGCGTTCGGCGACTTCCGCATCGGCCTGACCGCCAACGGCGCCAGCCACCGCTACGACAACGTCGCCAACAGCGTCCGCCTGGCGGGTTACGGCACGCTGGACCTGCGACTGGAGTACGCCATCACCGAGGAATGGTCGGTGCAGGCGCGCGCCAGCAACGTGTTCGACCGCCAGTACGAAACGATCGCCTGGTACAACCAGCCCGGTCGCGAGTACGGCCTGAGCCTGCGTTACCGCGCGCGCGACTGATCGCGCAGGCGATCCTGTCAGTGGACCCTGCGCGCGCCGTGCAGGGTCCACGCATCGGTGAACCGTTCACCGCGGATGCCGCGCAGCGCCGCGACCAGGTGGTGATAGCTGTCCGCCAGTTGCGCGAACAGCTCCGCATAGCCGCTGCGTCCGCTATCGGCCACGCCCTGGTAGGCGCCGCGTCCCAGGTCGATGAAGTAGTCCACGCTGACCCGTCGGCGCTGCGCCAGCGCGGGAAACAGGCCGGCGATCAGCAGGCAGCGATCGCCCACGTCGCGCAGCGCGTCGGCGCGCGCGCTGCCCACGCGCAACTGCGCATCCAGCCACTCCAGCGCCTGCGTGCGCGCCAGCAGGTGTCCGTCGCGCTGGTGCCGCAGCAGCACGAAGACCAGGTAACTCTCCTGCGCTTCGTCCAGCGTCTGTCCACAGCGCGCGCAGGCCTCGCGCACCAGCGACTGCCACAGTTCGGCGGCCGCGCCTTGTCGGATCGCTTCCATCGTCTGCCTCCCCCGGTTGACGGCACGAGCCTACCGCCGTGCACGGAGGCGTGCTGGCAGGGACGTGGGACGAGTGCCAGCGGCGCCGACCAACGCCACAGCGACGCCGTGACCGCGATCAAGCGCAGCTATCGAACAGCCCCGGCTGCGTCGCCATCTCGTCCCGGTCGCGGAATCCCGACAGGCCCACGCCGACCAGACGGTAGCGGGTGGCGGGTGGCAGATCGATGCGCTCACGGAGCGCCAGCGCGATGGCGATGAACTCCTGCGCCGACGCCGGCGGCGACTCCGGCGTGAAGCTGCGCGTGAGGATGCGGAACTGCGACGTCTTCAGCTTCAGCACCACCGTGCGGCCGACACGCTCGGTCTTGCGGCTGGCCTGCCAGGCCTTTTCCGCGATGCGGACGATGTGCGGCTCCAGTTCGGACAACAGCAGGTCGCTGGCGAAGGTGTCCTCGGATGAGATCGACTGCACCGGCTGGTCGGGTTCCACCGGCCGCTCGTCGATGCCGCGCGCGCGCCGGTACAGGCCGCCGCCGAAGCTACCGTAACGCGCTTCCAGTTCATGCTGCGGATACGCGCGCAGGTCGCCGACCGTACGGATGCCGTCGGCGTTGAGCCTGCCCTGCATCACCTTGCCCACGCCGGGAATGCGCTCGACCGGCAGCGGCGTCAGAAACGCTTCCACCTGGTGAGGACGCAGCACGAACTGTCCATCGGGCTTGCGCCAGTCCGAGGCGATCTTTGCCAGAAACTTGTTCGGCGCCACCCCGGCCGATGCCGTGAGCTGCGTCTCTTCGCGGATCTGCGCACGGATAGTCTCGGCCACGGCGGTGGCCGTCGGCAGGTCGGACTTCGGCGTGGTGACGTCGAGATAGGCCTCGTCCAGCGACAGCGGTTCGACCAGGTCGGTGTGGCGCAGGAAGATCTCGCGCACCTGCCGCGACACCGCCTTGTAGCGCGCGAAGTCCGGCGGCACGAACACCGCCTGCGGGCACAGCCGCTCCGCGCGCACCGCCGGCATCGCCGAGCGCACGCCGAACACGCGCGCCTCGTACGATGCCGCGCAGACCACCGAACGCTCGCCGCGCCACGCCACCACCACCGGTCGTCCGCGCAGCGACGGATCGTCGCGCTGCTCCACCGACGCGTAGAAGGCGTCCATGTCGATATGGATGATCTTGCGCATCACGCGATGATATCGGCCGCCGTACGCGATCGCATGGAGGCATCTTCAAACGATACGGTTGCGTGTGGACTTGCGGAAAGAACGCGCGAAACCCTTGCCGCAATTGCGTCGCGCCGATGGTACGGCGGCGTATGGAAAAAACCGGTTGATCTGCATCAAGACAAGCGTATGCACATGTGTGCATTATTTGCGCTTCGCAGAATGGACGACGCAATGAACGCCCCCGCTTCCTTCTCGCGCGAACAGCTGCTGGCCAGCGCGCGCGGTGAACTGTTCGGCCCCGACAGCGGCCGCCTGCCCAACGACCCGATGCTGATGTTCGACCGCATCACCGAGATCCGCGAGGACGGTGGCGCGCACGGCAAGGGCATGGTGCGCGCCGAACTCGACATCCATCCGGACCTGTGGTTCTTCCAGTGCCACTTCCTCGGCGACCCGGTGATGCCGGGCTGCCTGGGCCTGGATGCGATGTGGCAGCTGACCGGCTTTTTCCTCACCTGGCTGGGCGCGCCCGGTCGCGGTCGCGCGCTGGGCTCGGGTGAAGTGAAGTTCACCGGCCAGGTGCTGCCGACCGCCAAGCGCGTCAGCTACGAGATCGACATCAGCCGCGTGATCAACCGCAAGCTGGTACTGGCGGTGGCCGACGGCCACATGCTGGTCGACGGCCGCGAGATCTACACCGCACGCGATCTGCGCGTGGGCCTGTTCACCTCGACGGAGAACTTCTGATGCGCCGCGTCGTCATCACCGGCCTGGGCATCACCTCCTGCCTGGGCAACGATGCGGACACCGTGTCGGCCGCGCTGCGCGAAGGCCGCTCGGGCATCCGCCACATTCCGCAGTACGCCGAACTCGGTTTCCGCAGCCAGGTCGGTGGCGCGCCGGAGATCGACCTGGAGGCGCAGATCGACCGCAAGCAGAAGCGCTTCATGGGCGACGCTGCCGCGTTCGCGCATGTCGCGCTGCGCGACGCCATCGCCGATGCCGGCCTGGACGAGACGCTGGTCAGCCAGCCGCGTACCGGCCTGATCGCCGGCTCCGGCGGTGGTTCAGCCGAATGGCAGATCGAGGCCGCCGACCTGCTGCGCGCGCGCGGCATCCGCAAGGTCGGCCCGTACATGGTGCCGCGCACGATGTGCTCGACCGTGTCGGCCACGCTCGCCACCGCGTTCAAGATCAAGGGCGTCAGCTATTCGATCTCGGCTGCATGCGCGACCTCCGCGCATTGCATCGGCGCGGCGGCGGATCTGATCCGCGCCGGCCGCCAGGACATCATGTTCGCCGGCGGCGGCGAGGAACTGCACTGGGCGTTGACGATGATGTTCGATGCCATGGGCGCGCTGTCGAGCAAGCGCAACGACGATCCCGCCCATGCCTCACGGCCGTACGATGCCGACCGCGACGGCTTCGTCATTGCCGGTGGTGGCGGCATGCTGGTGCTGGAGGACTACGAGCACGCGGTGAAACGCGGCGCGCGCATCCACGCCGAGTTGCTGGGCTATGGCGTGACCTCCGACGGCGCCGACATGGTGGCCCCGTCCGGCGAAGGTGCCGTGCGCTGCATGCGGATGGCGCTGGAAGGCGTCACCGCGCCGCTGGACTACCTCAACACGCACGGCACGTCGACGCCGCTGGGCGACGTGATCGAACTGGAAGCGATCCGCAACGCACTCGGCGACGCGCTGCCGCCGATCTCGTCGACCAAGGCGCTGTCGGGCCACTCGCTCGGCGCCGCCAGCGTGCACGAGGCCATCTACTGCCTGCTGATGATGCGCGACGGCTTCATCGCCGGCTCGGCCAACATCGAGACGCTGGCCGAGGACGCCGCGAGCTTCCCCATCGTGCAGACCAGCCGCGATGCGAGGCTCGACACGGTGATGTCCAACAGCTTCGGCTTCGGCGGCACCAACGCCAGCCTGGTGTTCGGCCGGGTCTGACCCGGCTCAGCGCGCGTCCACCGCGCGCCGACCCAGCGCCGGATCGTCGGTGAAGAACCCGCCGATCCCCAGCGCGAGATGGGTACGGATCTCGGCGAGCGATCCCGCCTCGCTGCGCGTGCGCGGATCGTCGCCTTCGCGCAGCGCCGCCGGCAGGAAGTGGTTCTCCGGCCGGAACGTGTACGGCCACACCTGCAGACCCACCGTGCGCGCATCCGCCATCAGCGCTGTCGGCGCCTCCCACGTGCCGTCTTCCGCCACCGGGATCAGCAGGCGCGTCCAGGGACCGATGATCTCGGCATAGCCGGCGATGTCCTGCAGTCCCGCCGCCGTCATCAGGTCGGCATAGCGGGTCGGCTTTCCCGCGGCCAGCGCATCGCCCGGTTGCGCGTCCGCCGGACCCAGCAACTGCAGCAGGCGGATGTTCCGCTGCGACGGCCCCAGGCGCGCGCGCAATGCGCGCAGGTTGGCCTGCTCGAACGACTGGATCACCACCGGCGCCGCGCGCGTGTAGGCGTGCGCCGCCAACGTATCAAGCAGACGCTCCTCCATCGGCAGGCCGATGCGCTGGAAGTGGCTGGGATGCTTGAGCTCGGGAATCAGGCCGAGGGTGCGCCCGCTGCGTGCGGCGTGGTCGGCCACCAGCGCGATGATCTCGTCCAGCGTCGCGATCCCGTAGCGGCCATCGTGCGCGGTGCCGCGCAGTTCCGGCAGGCGTTCGCGTGCGCGCAGGGTCTTCAGTTCCGCCAGGGTGAAGTCTTCGGTGAACCAGCCGTCGAACACCTCGCCGTCGATCACCTGCCGGCGCTTGCGGGCAGCGAACGCGGGCCGCTGCGCGACGTCGGTGGTGCCGCCGATCTCGTTCTCGTGGCGCGCCACCAGCACGCCATCGCGGGTAGCGACCAGGTCCGGCTCGATGTAGTCGGCACCGGCATCGATCGCACGCGCGTACGCGGCCAGGGTGTGCTCCGGCAGATGCGCACTGTCGCCGCGGTGGGCGATGACGAGCGGCTTCTCCGGCACGTCGCCTGACCGCGCGGGCAGTACCGACATCACGGCCATCAGCAGAAGGAACAGGCGGGCGAACGGCATGGACATATCCTCATGAAGGCCAGCATGCCACGGCCGGCGGCGGGCCCGGAAAGCACGAAGCCCGGCTTCCGCCAGGCTCCGGTGCAACGCGGGAGGAGAGAGGTGCCTCGTTGCAGGGCGCAGTTTGCATGCCGCCTGTTACAGGCCTGCGACAGCTCCACTCCGGCCACGACGCCGGCAGCGCCATCACGCCATGCCGCTTGACAGCATTACATGTAAGAACTAAGTTCCATTTCATGACAGCTCCGCGCCCTGCGATCAAGGCCTCCACGTTGCATGTCCGCAACTATCGGGAGCGCATGCGCGAACAGGGCCTGGTCAAGAAGGACGTGTGGATCCGGCCGGAGTACGCCGAGGAGCTGGCCGCCATCGAGAAGTCGATGCGCGACGCCGAGCGCGACGCCGGCATCCCCTACCTGCCCACGCAGCCCGCCGAGGCCGGCTGGACCGTCGCCGCCATCCGCCATGCATTGCAGCAGGCCAGCACCGTGCGCGACGGCCTGATCAGCCTGGAGACCATCGAGGGCGCGGAACCCAGCCTGCATCTGGTGATGCACGAATACGGCGACCTGTCGGTGTTCCTGGCCGTAGGTGGCGAGCAGATCCTGGTGGAGGCCTACCTGTGGCCGGTGGAGGACGTGGTCGATCCGGCCGCCTTCAATGCGCATGTGCTCAGCACGCACGTGTTGCTGCCGCTCTCGACGATCGGGATGCAGCGCATCGGCGGCGTCGCCGGCTACACCATGTTCGGCGCGCTCGATACGCACTCCAGCCTGGCCAACGTCATGTTCGAGATCGAGACGCTGGCCGAGAACGTCATCAGCGCCACCGACGCCTACCGGCCCTTCCTGCGCACGACGACGCGGAGGAAGGCCTGATGCCCGACACGCTGAAGACGCTGTTCAAGCGGATCCAGGAAGGCATGGAAGGACTTGCCGGCGCCGTGATGGGCGACCGTGCCGAGCGTCTGCTCGACGAGGAGATCCGCGCCGTCGACGATGCCCTGCACGGCGCGCGCGGCGAACACACGGCGGCGAAGGCGCGCCGCATCGCCAGCGAGCAGCACCAGGCGGCGCTGGCCGCGCGGATCGGCGAGATGGAAGCCAAGGTCGAAGCCGCCCTGCGCCAGAGTCGCGCCACGCAGGCGCGCAAGGCCGCGGACGAGGTCGTCCAGCTCCAGGCCGAACGCCGCCAGCGCGCGGCGGAAAGCCAGCAACTCGCCACGCAGGAACGCCAGTTCGCGCATGTCGTGGAGCAACTGGAAGGGCGCCTGCGCCGGCTCAAGCACCAGTTGGACATCCTGCGCGCCTCGAACAGCCTGCAGCGGGCACAGGCGACCGTGGCGCGTCGGCAGCCCGGCGACCTGCTGTATCCGGAGCCGGCGTTCGCGTCTGCCGCGCGGATGAAACAGCGTC
Source organism: Pseudoxanthomonas sp. Root65 (assembly GCF_001427635.1). NCBI lineage: Bacteria > Pseudomonadati > Pseudomonadota > Gammaproteobacteria > Lysobacterales > Lysobacteraceae > Pseudoxanthomonas > Pseudoxanthomonas sp. Root65. The sequence goes on along the minus strand of NZ_LMHA01000001.1, from coordinate 1,715,826 downwards.
GCGCGCCCACGCCGTCAAGCAGCGCCACCGGCGAGGGGAAGAGCAAGAAGCATGCCGCCGATCCCGCACAGGCCGTGCTGGACCGCGCCCGCAAGCGCATCACGTCGTCCGCGCGCAAGCGCTGAACCAAGGGAGCCACCATGACCGAGTTCCTGAACACCGCCCTGACCTTTCCGACGCTGGTCTACAGCGTGCTGCTCGCGTTCTGCACGGTGTACTGGCTGCTGGCGGCCACGGGCATCGTCGATCTCGACACGGTCGACGGCTGGCTGACCACCGACGGCGACACCGCCGAACCCAACGTGGTCGCCGGCATGCTGGCCAAGCTCGGGCTGTCCGGCGTGCCGATGATGCTGGTGCTCACGATCCTGTCGTTCTTCGGCTGGCTGATCACCTACTTCGTGCACCTGTTCCTGCTGCAGCACCTGCCCGACAGCCTGCGCTGGATCGCCGGCGCCGGCACCCTCATCGCCGCGCTGCTGCCCGGCGCGCTGGTGACCTCGCTGCTGCTGCGTCCGCTGGCCGCCGTGATCGCGCGCCTGCGACCGCCGGTGCCGCCATCGGTCCTGGGTCGCGCTGGCGCCGTGATTTCGCCTTATGCCGATGCGGGCACGGGACGCGCCCACTTCGACGACGGCGGCGCCGGCCTGATCCTGCAGGTCCGCACGCTACCGGGCGAACGCCTGTCGCGCGGCGACCGCGTCGTGCTGATCGAGCATCTAGAAAGCGACAACACCTACCGCGTCATGTCCGAAACCGCCTTCCACCAGCAGTAAGCACCCGCGCCGTCTACAAGGAGTTCTGCAATGAGCACTGCCACCATCCTTCCCTTCGCCATCGGCCTGGTTGTCCTGCTGGTGCTGGGATTCGGTTTCATCGGCATCTTCAAGGCCTTCTACAAGAAGGTCGAACAGGGCACCGCCCTCATCGTCAACGACATGAGCGCGCAGCCCAAAGTGCACTTCACCGGCGCGCTGATCATCCCGGTGCTGTACAAGGCCGAGCTGATGAAGATCAGCCTGATCACCCTGCAGGTGGACCGCCGCGGCAAGGAAGGCCTGGTCTGCAAGGACAACATGCGCGCCGACATCGCGGTGGCGTTCTACCTGCGCGTCAACGAGACGCCCGGCGACGTGCTGCGCGTGGCCAAGGCCATCGGCGCCGACCGCGCGTCGGACAAGCACGCCGTGGACGAACTGTTCAACGCCAAGTTCTCCGAGGCGCTGAAGACGGTCGGCAAGAAGTTCGACTTCACCGAACTGTTCGACAAGCGCCAGGCGTTCCGCGACGAGATCGTCGCCGTCATCGGCCAAGACCTCAACGGCTACGTGCTGGAAGACGTCGCCATCGACTACCTGGAGCAGACGCCCAAGCACCTGCTCGACCCCAGCAACATCCTGGACGCCGAAGGCATCCGCAAGATCACCGAGCTGACCGCGCGCCAGAACGTGCAGACCAACGAGTTGGAGCAGAACGAGAAGCTGGCGATCACCAAGAAGAATACCGAGGCCCGCGAGGCCCTGCTTGCGCTGGAGCGCCAGCAGGCCGAGGCCGAGGCGCGCCAGCAGCGTGAGGTCGAGACCGTGCGCGCCCGTGAAGCGGCCGAGACCGCCAAGGTGATCGAGGAACAGCGCCAAGTGTCCGAGCGCGCGCGCCTGGAGACCGAGGAGCAGATCAAGATCCGCGAACAGGAACAGCTGCGCCAGGTCGAAGTGGCCGAGCAGAACCGCCGCCGTGCGGTGGCCATCGAACTCGAACGCGTCGCCCGCGCCGAGCAGCTCGAACGCGTCAACACCGACAAGGAAGTGCAGATGCAGCAGGTCGACCGCGACAAGGTGGTCGAGCAGGGCCGCATGGAAGTGGCCAACGTCGTGCGCGAGCGTACCCAGATCGAGCAGACGGTCGCCGTCGCCGAAGAGAAGATCAAGGAGACCCGCGAAATCGCCGAAGCCGACCGCGCCAAGCAGGTGACCGTGCTGGCCGCCGAGGCCGCCGCGCAGGAAACGCTGGTCAAGGACGTCAAGGCCGCCGAAGCCGCCGAGCAGGCCGCCCGCCACCGCGCGGTCGAGATGACCGTGCTGGCCGACGCCGAACTGCAGGCCGCCGGCAAGCAGGCCGAAGCCAAGCGCGTGCTGGCCGACGGCGTGCGCGCCGAGAGCGCCGCGCCCGGTCTGGCCGAGGCACAGGTGCGCGAAGCCAACGCCGTGGCCATGGAGAAGACCGGCCTGGCCGAGGCCCGCGTGCTGGAAGCCAAGGCCGATGCGACCTACAAGCAGGGCAACGCCGATGCGCGCGTGCTCAACGAACGCCTGACGGCCGAAGCCGATGGCACGCAGAAGCTGGGCCAGGCCAACGCCAGCGCCACCCAGGCGATGGGCGATGCCGAAGCCAGCAACATCGCCAAGAAGATGTCCGCCGAAGCCGAGGGCCTGACCTCGAAGTTCGACGCGATGGGCAAGATGAGCCCGGATGCGCGCAGCCACGAGGAGTTCCGCATGCTGCTGGAAACCCAGCTGCGCCAGTTGCTGGCGTCGATCGATGCGGGCAAGGCGATCTCGCGCGAGAACGCCGAGGTGCTGGCCGGCGCGCTGAAGAACGCCAACATCGAGCTGATCGGCGGCGACGGCGGCGTGTTCAATGCGCTGACCAAGGGCATCTCGCTGGGCAAGGCGCTGGAAGGCATCGTGGGCGAAAGCCCGATCGCCTCGCAGCTGCTGGGTCGGCTGGCGGGTGCCGGCCTGCCGGCGCCGGGACGCCCGGCCGAAGCGACCGACGCCTGACGCGCCACGCCTGAACCGTGCCGGCGGCTCCGTCCGCCGGCTCCGATTTCCGCATCGACCGCCCAGGACGGGCGAGGATGAGGCCTGATGTCCGTGACACCGAACGCAGAAGCTCCTTCCACCGACGCCCAGGTCGATCAGGCGGTCGCCCAGGGCGGCGCCTACGACGTGCTGCGCCGGCGCCTCGACGAGCAGGGCTTGCGCCTGCGCGGCGTCGTGGAAACGCTCAACACGCGCCGCCTGCAGGAGTTCGGCGACAGCCGGATGGAGGCCATCGGCCGACTGCGCATCCGCACCGAACACAATTCCGTGGGGCGCGACATCGTGCAGGTCGGCGACCTGCTGCTGTTCGGCTTCAACGTCTACATGGGCCTGAAGGCGACCACTTCGGTCGCCGACGTGTTCGGCATCCATCGCCTGGTCGAGACCGGCGAAGGCTACGACGTGGCGCCGGTCGACATCGCCGCCAGCTTCCTCGCCGACGGCGCCTTCCAGCGCGACTTCAACGAGCTGTACAGCTACTACAAGGACGCGCGCCTGCTGCAGCTGATCGTCCGCGACGGCCGCCTGCTGATGGCGTTCCAGATCGGCCTGAAGAACACCGACGTGCGCGTGTTCCGCTGGACGCTGACCGCCGACGGCGAGGTGAACTACCTGGATGCGCGCGGCGAGCGCGACATCGTGCTGCCGCCGCCTTTCGATTTCGAGTGGACGCGGGCGACCAAGGACATGGAAGTCAGCGGCCGCCATCCGCACCTGAACATCCTCGACACCCTGTTCGTCGAGACCATCGGCGGCGACCTCACTCTGAAGGTGGAGAACAATACCGAGAGCGGCGCCGGCGTCTACAGCGAACCGGTCGAGGACCGGACGCAGTCGCTGGACGATGCGCAGATCGAGTTCGCGCGCGTCGGCTCGCTGATCCTGCTGAAGGTGCTGCCTTACCGCGAAAGCGCCTGGCGCGGACTGGTCTACAACACCCAGACCGGCAAGGTGACGCGGCTGGACGCCATCGTGCAGGCCTGCATCCAGCTGCCCGAAGACCACGGCATCATCTTCCCCGGCGGCTACTACCTGCAGAACGGCGAACACAAGGCGTTCGATGCCGCCGTGCAGGACATGCAGTACAAGCGCACGATCCGCTCGCCGAACGGCGAAGACGTCATGTACGTGTTCTACGAGCGCGAGACCGGCCAGGCCGCGCTGCTGGTCTACAACCTGGTGCAGCGCCGCCTGCAGCCGCCCGTGCTGGCGCACGGCTACGCGCGCCTGCACGACGGACGGATGGTGCTGTTCCGCGCCGAGAACGACGACCCGACCCGCGTCCACCAGATGCAGCTCTGGCAGACGCCGTTCAGTTCGGACGAGTTCGCCGCGGCGCGACCGGCCGGCACCTCGTTCATGGCCAGGCTGGGCAATGCCGAACTGGTGCGTGCGGTGTCCAACCTGTTCGATCTCGCCCGCGAGATCGAACGTCCCGATGTCTCGGCGCAACGCTACCAGCTGCTGACGCACGCGACCCGCCGGCTGTTCGACCTGCACCACTGGATCGATGACGCGCAGTGCGAGGGACTGGCCACGCTGCTGCACGAGATCGCCGGTACCGGGGAATCGGTGCTGGACGAGTACGAGAAGGTGCAGGAGATCCGGCGCCAGTCCGAGACAGCGATGGCGCAGGCGCAGCGCGACCACCGCGCCCTGCTCGGCCGCCTGCAGCCGGAAGGATGGAACGGCATCGGCGAGTTCGTCGATGCACTGGGCGCGGTCTCGCGCCTGCGCGGCCATCTGCTGACACTGCGCGACTATCGCTACATCGATATCCCGGCCATCGACACGATGGTCGCCGCATTGCAGGAGGCGCACGAACGCGTCGGCACGGCGACCGGCAGTTTCCTCGCCGACGAGAAGGCGCTGGCGCCGTTCCAGCAGCGCCTCGGCGAACTCGACGCACGCGCCCAGAAAGCCGCCAGCGCACGCGAGCTGGCCGAGGCGATCGACGCCATGCAGGGCATGGCCGGCGAGCTCGACATGCTGTCCGAACTGATGGCGACGCTGCGGGTCGACGACGCCACCCAGCGTACCCGCGTGGTCGACGCGCTGTCGGCCATCTACGCGAAGCTCAACCAGACCCGCGCTCGCGCCACCCAGCGTCGCCGCGAGCTTGGCTCGGCCGAAGCGGTGGCACAGTTCGGCGCACAGTTCACCCTGTTCGGCCAGGCCGTCAGCAATGCCCTGGCGATGGCGACCACGCCGGAGCGCGCCGACGAACAGCTGTCGCGCCTGATGGTGCAGCTGGAGGAACTGGAGAGCCAGTTCGGCGAACACGAACAGTTCCTCGGCGACATCCTGTCCAAGCGCGAGGAGATGCTGGAGGCGTTCGAAGCGCACAAGCAGGCGCTGCTGGACGAGCGCCAGCGCAAGGCGCAGTCGGTACAGGAAGCCGCAAGCCGCATCCTGGAAGGACTGGGCCGACGCACCGAGCGCTTCACGACCCCGGATGAACTCAACGCGTTCTTCGCCGGCGACGCGCTGATCCTCAAGCTGCGCGAACTGGCGGGCCGCCTGCGCGAGCTGAAGGACTCGGTGAAGGCCGACGACATCGAGGCGCGCATCAAGGGCGCGCGCGACCAGGCGGTGCGCGGACTGCGCGACCGCAGCGACCTGTTCGAGGACGCCGGCAACGTCATCAAGCTGGGGCCGCGCCACCGTTTCAGCGTCAACACGCAGCCGCTGGACCTGACCCTGATCCCGCGCGGCGATACGCTGGCCGTGCACCTGACCGGCACCGATTACCTGGAGCCGTTGCAGGAACCCGCATTGGACGCGCTGCGCGACTATTGGGACGTCAGCCTCGCGTCGGAGTCGCCCTCGCTGTATCGCGGCGAGTATCTCGCCTGCCGCCTGCTGGAGGATGCACTGGCAAACGAGGCGGGCCTGAGTGCGGACCAGCTGGAGCATGCGCTGGCCGATCCGGAAGCGCTGGACAGGATCGTCCGCGACTATGCCGCGCCGCGTTACCGCGAGGGCTATGAAAAGGGCATCCACGACCACGACGCCGCCGCGATCCTGCGCGCGTTCCTGCCGCTGCGCAACGCCGCCGGTACGCTGCGGCACTCGCCTTCGGCACGCGCCCTGGCAGTGGCATGGTGGTGCCGCCGCGATGCCGCACCGCAGGAGACAACCGACCGGATCCGCGCGGCGCGCGCGATCGACACGATGTCACCTGCGGGTCGCGCCCTGCAGGCGATGCGCGAGGAACTGGCGGCCACGATTGCGGAGTGGATCCAGCGCGACGCGCTGCCCTTCCCCACTGCGGAAGCGTCGGCGGCCGCGGCCTTCCTGCTGGATACGATCACCAGCGCGACGCCCACGTTCCGTTTCACCCACTACGCCGATGCGCTGGTGACCGCATTCCGCGCGCGCCTGTCCGACGACGCCGGCGGCAGCGTGCTCGCCAGTGCACTGCAGCGCCTGGACGGACAACCAGCGGCGGCGTGGTCGCTGCTGCGGCAGGCGCTGGATGCGCTCGCCGCACTACCCGAGCACGCGCACCTGGCCGCCTACGTGCCGGAAGCGATCGCCCTGTTCCGCCATGGCGCGCAGCTGACGCACGTGGTGGAGCACGTGACGCTGATGGGCCAGGTCGACGGCCTGCTCGGCGAACATCCGCGCATCCGCGAGGGACGCCTGGCGCTGGCGGTGGACGACCTGCCGGCGCGCTTCGCCGCCCACCGCGACCACTTCGTCCCGGCGTGGCAGCGTTACCAGGCGTTGCGCAGCGACGTCGCACAGCGCGAGCGCGCCGCGATGCGGCTGTCCGAATTCAAGGCCCGCCCCCTCAGTTCGTTCGTGCGCAACAAGCTGATCAACGACGTCTACCTGCCGGTGATCGGCGACAACCTCGCCAAGCAGATGGGCACGGTCGGCGAGAACAAGCGCAGCGACCTGATGGGCCTGCTGATGATGATTTCGCCGCCGGGCTACGGCAAGACCACGCTGATGGAATACGTGGGGCACCGGCTGGGCTTGGTCTTCATGAAGATCAATGGGCCCGCGCTGGGCCATGAGGTGCGTTCGCTGGATCCCGCGCAGGCGCCGGATGCGACCTCGCGGCAGGAGCTGGAAAAACTCAACCTCGCACTGGAGATGGGCAACAACGTGATGCTGTACCTGGACGACATCCAGCACACGCATCCCGAGTTCCTGCAGAAATTCATCTCGCTGTGCGACGGCACGCGCCGCATCGAGGGCGTCTGGCGCGGCAAGACCAAGACCTACGACATGCGCGGGCGCAAGTTCGCGGTGGTGATGGCGGGCAATCCTTACACGGAGTCCGGCGAGGTCTTCAAGATCCCCGACATGCTGGCCAACCGCGCCGACATCTACAACCTGGGCGACGTACTCGGTGGCATGGAAGACGCCTTCCTGCTGAGCTACGTGGAGAACTGCCTGACGTCGAACCCCGTGCTGGCGCCGCTCGCAACCCGCGACATGGCCGACCTGTACCTGCTGGTCGACAAGGCGCGCGGCAAGGACGTCAGCACCAACCAGCTGTCGCATGCTTACAGCGGCGCGGAGATCGGCGAGATCGTCGCGGTGCTGCAGCGCCTGCTGACCGTGCGCGACGTGGTCTACCGCGTCAACCAGCAGTACATCGCCAGCGCCGCGCAGGCGGACAAGTACCGGGTCGAGCCGCCGTTCCGCCTGCAGGGCAGCTACCGCAACATGAACAAGCTTGCGGAAAAGATTTCGCCGGTGATGAATGCCGCCGAGCTGCAGCAGCTGATCTCCGACCACTACCTGGGCGAAGCGCAGTTGCTGACCACCGGCGCGGAAGAGAACCTGCTGAAGCTCGGCGAGCTGCGCGGCACCCTGAACGACGACGAACAGGCACGCTGGCAGCAGATCAAGGCCGACTTCCTGCGCAACAAGGCGATGGGGACCGACGATGCCGATGTCGGCGGCCGCGTCGTCGCGCAACTGGCCGACATCGCCGTCGGATTGCAGCGGCTGGGCGAACCGGCGCCGGCCGAAGCGGCACCGCCGGCACCGTGGGACGCCTTGTTGTCGGCGCTGCACTCGCTGCGTGTACCGGAGCCCGTCGCACCTGCCATGCCCGCCGCGGCGGCACCGGCTGCGGATACCGCGCCCGTGCTGCAGGCGCTGCAACAGACGATGGCCCGACAGGACCAGCTCAACGCCGCGCTCGTCGCGCTGGCGCAGGCATTGCGCAGCGGCGCCACGGCGTCCGCACCGGCAGTCGCGCGCAAGGCCAAGTCACGCTCGCCGCGTGAAGCCGAATTCGACCAGGTGATCGCCAGCCTCGCCTTCAAGGAAGAACGCCCGACACCGACGCTGGACGTATCGCCATCGCCGTCGACGTACGACCTCGATCCCGACGGAGACGCGCCGCGGTGAGTCACTCTCCCGCCCCGGACACCGGCATCCCCGGCCTGACCGAACACGCCGCCGCCATCCGCGCGCTGGCGCAGGCGGGCGCGGGCGATCTGCAGGCAACGCTGCGCGACCTGCGCACCGTGCTGCTCTCGGCCGACCCGCGCGCACTGCGTCGCAGCGTCGGCTTCTGGGGCCGGCTGATCGGCCGCGACATCCGCCTGGCCGCCGAAGCGCGCGCCCTGCGCGAGCGCAGCGGCATCCTGCTGCGGCAGGCGGGGTTCGAGGCCGAACGACTTCGCCACCAGCATGCGACGCTGTCGGAACACGCCCAGCGACTCCGCGATGCCGGCGCGCGCCTGCAACGCGAGATCGACGACCTGGCGCGCCAGCACGCCACGGAAGCCTCGCACGCCGGGACGTCGCGCCTGGCGCACCTCATCACGCTGCGCAGCGCGTACGAGATCACCATCAGCCAGTTGGACATCGTCGCCGCCAATGCGCTGGCCATCGCCGAACGCCACGCGCAGCAACTGCCCCGGCTCGGCGTGCTGCTGGACCAGCAGGCGGGCGTTGCCGCCGGTGCCGGCCACGGAATGCAGCTATCCTCCGCAACGCGGGCGATAGACGAGCTGGAAGCCCATATCGAACACCTGCCCGCGCCACCGGCTGCACCCGCAGCGGCAGCGCGCGCCACCCACGCCCAGGAGGCCTCATGACGACGACGAACCCCGAACAGACGCTGGTCCCCGCTGCGCTGTCGCCGCAGCTGCTGACCGACCTGGGTCTGGAGAGCGCCGACATCCCGCGCATCCAGGAGGCGACCAAGGCGCTGCAGGACATCGCGCCCGGCAACCTGCACACCTACGGCCGCGAAGCGACCACCAAGACCAGCGCGTTCAGCACGCAGCTGCTGGACAAGGTGCGCAATGCCGACCTCGACAGCAGCGGCGACAAGCTGGGCGAAGTCGTGCGCATCGCGCGCTCGCTGAACCTGGAGTCCTTCCACGGGCGCTCCAAGCTGCCGATCCTCGGCCCGCTGATCGACAAGCTGCGCGCCACCAAGGACGATCTGGTCCAACGCTACAGCTCGACCAACCGCCAGATCGACCAGCTGATGGCGGATGTCGGCAAGACCCAGCAGATCCAGCAGCAGCGCGTGCGCGAGTACGACCAGATGCACGACATCGTGCTGGACGAACGCCGCGAACTGGGCGTGCACGTGGCCGCCGGCCGCGTGCGCATTGCCGAGCTGGAAGCGGAACTGGCGTCGCTGTCCGGTCTTGAGGATCCCGAATCGCGCACCCGCCGCGCCGCGCTCGACACCGCGCTGCGCCTGATCGACAAGCGCGTGTCCGACCTGCAGGTGCTGCAGCACGCGGCCACGCAGACGCTGCCGATGATCCGCCTGATCCAGGCCAATGCGATCCAGCTGATCGAGAAGTTCAGCGCGGTGCGCGACATCACCATCCCGATGTGGCGCAACCAGTTCGCTATCCAGCTGTCGCTGGCCGACCAGCGCAATGCGGTGGAACTGGCCAACGCGATCGACGACGCCAGCAACGAGCTGATGCGCAAGAACGCCGAACTCGTGCACTCCACCGCTGTAGGCACCGCGCGCGCCAACCAGCGCTCGGTGATCGACGTCGAAACCCTGCGCACCGTCAACGAAACCCTGATCCGCACAGTGGAGGAAGTCCGCGAGATCCATCGCGAAGGCATGGCCAAGCGCAAGCAGCTGTCCACCGAACTGGTGGACATGCGCGAAGACCTGGAGAAGCGACTGGCGCTGCCGACCACCGGCAACGCCACGCAGTAGCGCGGGTACGACGCGGTCGTCATCGGCGGGTTCGATGCGTCGCTGCGCCGGCAGCGCGCGTGGACGTCGAAGATCGGCCGGCGTGTCTTTCCCGATTCGACGCGGGCGTCGGGCGAAGGCGGCATGCCGGCGTCTGTCGACACGAATATGTCACGTCACCTCACGTTATCGACCCGCACGCTGTGCTTTCCTTCGCTCGGCGCGGCCAGCGTGCTCCCGCGCGGTTAAACTGGCCCGCCGCGCGGATGACCGTGTCGGGACAGCAGCGGATCAAAGAACAGATGAGCGACGACACCCGCGTCACCCCCGTCCGGGCCGAGGGACTGACGGCTTGGGCATACGACCCTGACACGCGCCTGTTGGCGGGACGCATGGACGGGACGGTCGACGGCTGATGACGACCACCCTGATCCGCAACGCGGATGTGTACGCGCCCGAACCCATGGGACGCCGCGACCTGCTGCTCGGCGGCGGCAAGGTGCTGTGGATCGGCACCGATGCGCCCGACCTGCCCGCCGCCTTCGGCACACAGGTGCTGGATCTCGGTGGTCGCCGGCTGCTGCCGGGCCTGATCGACGGCCACGTGCATGTCACCGGCGGCGGTGGCGAGGCCGGCTTCGCCAGCCGCGTGCCGGCGCCGACACTGTCGCGCTACACCCGCAGCGGCGTGACCACGGTGGTCGGCCTGCTGGGCACGGACGATGTCACCCGCGGCACGCGCGAACTGGTGGCCCACGTCAACGCGCTGCGCGAAGAAGGGCTGTCGGCCTGGGGATACGCAGGTGGCTACCACCTGCCGCCGGCCACGCTGACCGGCAGCGTGCGCACGGACCTGGTCTTCATCGACTGCCTGCTCGGGGTGGGCGAACTGGCGATCAGCGACCACCGCTCCAGCCAGCCGACCCTGGACGAACTGCTGCGGATCGCGTCCGAAGCGCACGTGGCCGGGCTGATGACCGGCAAGGCCGGCATCGTCCACCTGCACATGGGCGACGGCCCGCGCGGCCTGGACCTGGTGCGGCGCGCGCTCGACCAGAGCGAGCTGCCGCCGCGGGTGTTCAACCCGACCCACGTCAACCGGCGCAAGGCACTGTTCGACGAAGCCATCGAACTGGCCCGGCGCGGCTGCAGCATCGACATCACCGCCTTCCCGGTGGACGAGGACGAGGACGCGTGGAGCGCGGCTGATGCGCTGGTCCGCTACTTCGACAGCGGCGCCCCGCGCGACCGGGTCACCATCAGTTCCGACGCCGGCGGCTGCCTGCCCTGCTTCGATGCGCAGGGCCGCGTGTGCAGCATGGATGTCGGCCACTCCGGCGCGCTGATCGACACGCTGCACGAACTGCTGGCCCGCGGCATCGCCCTGCAGGACGCACTGCCGGCCTTTACGTCCAACGTCGCCGGGCTGCTGCGCCTGCCCGGCAAGGGCCGCATCGCAGCGGGCGCCGACGCCGACCTGGTGGTGCTGGACGCCACCGGCGCGGTGACCGATGTGTTCGCCGGCGGCCGCCCGCACCTGCGCGATGGCGCGGTGCTGCGGCGTGGTACGTTCGAATCGCAAGACACCTGAAACACCGGAGCACTCGATGCCAAGCAAACCCGTCAACGGGGAGCAACGCGGCTGGATCATCCCGATCGGCGGCGCTGAGGACAAGGAAACCAACCCGCGCATCCTGGCGCGTTTCGTCGAACTGAGCGGTGGCGCCGACGCCGACATCGTCGTCATTCCGACCGCGAGCCGGCTGAAGGACTCCGGCACCCGCTACGAGGACCTGTTCCGGGGCATGGGTGCACCGCGGGTCGACGTGCTGGACTTCGACACCCGCCGCGACTGCCAGGAGGAAGGCCGGCTGGCGCGGCTGGCGGAGGCCAGCGGCATCTTCTTCACCGGCGGCAACCAGTTGCGCCTGTCCACCATCCTCGGCGGCACCCAGGTGGCGCGCTGCATCCGTTCGCGCAACGCGCAGGGGGTGACCGTGGCCGGCACCAGCGCCGGTGCCGGGTTCCTGAGCGAGCACATGATCGCCTTCGGTACCGAGGGCTCGTCGCCGCGCGCCAGCAGCGTGCGCCTGGCTCCCGGACTGGGCCTGACCAACCGCTTCGTGATCGACCAGCATTTCCGCCAGCGCGACCGCCTCGGCCGGCTGACTGCGGCGCTGGGCTACAACCCGTTCGCGATCGGCATCGGCCTGGACGAGGACACCGCCGCCTTCATCTCCCCCGACGACACGCTCGAGGTCGAAGGCAGCGGCGCGGTCACCGTGGTGGATGCCCACGACCTGCAGTTCTCCTCCATGGCCCAGGCCGGCGAGGACGACCCCGTGTGCCTGCTGGGACTGGGCGTCCATATCCTGATCGCCGGCGCCACCTTCAACCTGCATACGAGGCGGGCCTCGGCCGGCCGACTGGCGACCCGCAAGACCTGATCCGACGAGGGAACCTCCTGCATGCGCATCCTCGAACGCACCGTCTACGTTGGCCCGTCGCAGCATGCGCACTTCCCGGTGATCCGGCTGCTGCTGGACCTGGGCGACCTGGAACAGTGGCCCACCGCGCGCCTGGGCACCGGCTTCATCGACGGCCTGGTGGCCGCGGTGCCCGGCCTGGCCGAGCATGGCTGTTCCTACCGCGAGCCCGGCGGTTTCCTGCGCCGCATGCGCGAGGGCGAAGGCACCTGGCTGGGCCACGTGCTGGAACACGTGGCGATCGAACTGCAGAACATCGCCGGCGAGGACGTCACCTTCGGCAAGACCCGCAGCGTCGACGGTCGCGCGGGCGTCTACACCGTGGTCTACGAATACGCCCAGCGCGAGGAAGGCATCGCCGCAGGCGAACTGGCGCTGCGCCTGCTGTGCTCGCTGATGCCCGAAGGCGTCCGCCCTGCCGGCAGCGTGCCCGAGGACTGGGACTGGGAACCGGCGCGCGACGACTTCATCCGCTACGCCCAGCGGCGCGCGCTGGGGCCGTCCACCGCCTCGCTGGTGCGCGCGGCCGAGGAGCGCGGCATCCCGTGGCTGCGACTCAACAACCAGTCGCTGGTGCAGTTCGGCCACGGCAAGTACCAGCAGCGCATCCAGGCCACCATCACCGGCAAGACGCCGCACATCTCGGTCGAACTGGCCAGCGACAAGGAGGAAACCAACAAGATCCTCGGCTCGCTCGGCCTGCCGGTGCCGCGCCAGCACCTGGTCACCAGCCAGACCGACGCGATCAAGGCCGCGCAACGGCTCGGCGGGCCGGTGGTGCTCAAGCCCTACAACGGCAACCATGGCCGCGGCATCACCATCAACATCACCGGGGACGACGAGATCCGCGCCGCGTTCGACGCCGCGCGCGAGCATTCGCGTTCGGTCATCGTCGAGACCTTCCAGGAAGGCGCCGACCATCGTCTGCTGGTGGTCAATGGCGAACTGATCGCGGCGACACGACGCACGCCCGGCCACGTGGTCGGTGACGGCCGCAGGACCATCACCGAACTCGTCGAGATCGTGAACCAGGACCCGCGCCGCGGCATCGGCCACGAGAAAGTGCTGACGCGCCTGGAGCTAGACCGCGAAGCGAACCTGATGATGGAACGCGTCGGCTACACCGCCGACGCGGTGCCGAAGCAGGGCGAGGTGGTGTTCCTGCGCTCCACCGCCAACCTGTCCACCGGCGGCACCGCGACCGACGTCACCGACGTCATCCATCCCGACAACCGCGACATGGCGGTGCGCGCGGTGCGCGCGATCGGCCTGGACGTGGGCGGCGTGGACTTCATCAGCCCCAACATCGCCGAGAGCTACAAGAACATCGGCGGCGCGATCTGCGAAGTGAACGCCGCGCCGGGCTTCCGCATGCACGTCGCGCCCAGCGAAGGCACGCCGCGCGACGCCGCCGGCCCGGTGATCGACATGCTGTTCCCGCCGGGCACGCCCTCGCGCGTACCGATCGCGGCGGTCACCGGCACCAACGGCAAGACCACCACCGCGCGCATGCTCGCCCACATCACCAAGATGGCCGGCTACACGCCGGGCCTGACCACCACCGACGGCGTCTACATCGATGGCCAGCGCACGGTGGAAGGCGACATGACCGGCCCGGTGTCGGCGCGGATGGTGCTGTCCGATCCGCATATCGACCTGGCGGTGCTGGAAACCGCGCGCGGCGGCCTGTTGCGCGCCGGCATGGGCGTGCCGGACGTGGACGTGGGCGCGGTGCTCAACATCGCCGCCGACCACCTGGGCCTCAAGGGCATCGACACGCTGGAACAGCTGGCGGAAATCAAGCGCATCGTGGTCGAGGTGGCCCGGGACTGCGCGGTGCTCAACGCCGACGACGTCAACGTGCTGAAGATGTCGGGCTACACGCAGGCGAAGACGATCTGCTACGTCACCATGAACCCGTCGCACGCGCTGGTGCGCGAGCACATCCGCGCTGGCGGTCGCGCCTGCGCGCTGGAGGCCGGCGTCAACGGCCACATGGTCACCCTGTACGACAAGGGCAGCCACATTCCGCTGATGTGGACCCACCTGATCCCGGCCACGCTGGAAGGCCGTGCCCTGCACAACGTGCAGAACGCGATGTTCGCCGCGGCGATGGCGTTCTCGCTGGGGATCAAGCTTGACGCGATCCGCCAGGGCCTGCGCACCTTCGACACCACTTTCTTCCAGGCTCCCGGGCGGATGAACGTGTACGACGAGCATCCGTTCAAGGTGGTGATGGATTACGCGCACAACGCACACGCGGTGGGGATGATGGCCGATCTGGCCCAGCGCCTGGAGGTGGCCGGACGCCGGATCGTGGTGGTGGCCGCCCCCGGCGACCGCCGCGACGAGGACATCCAGGACATCGCCCGTGCGGTGGCCGGTCGCTTCGACCACTATGTGGTCAAGCGCGACGACAGCCTGCGCGGCCGCGACGGCGACGAAGTGCCGCGGATCATCGCGCGCGCGCTGCAGACGGCGGGCGTGACCGAGACGGCGATCGAACAGATCCCCGACGAACAGCAGGCCATCGACGCCGCGCTGCGCATGGGCAGGCCCGGCGACCTGCTGCTGGTGTTCGCCGATGCCCTGGCCCGCTCGTGGAAGCAGATCACCAAGTTCGCGCCCGAAGGCGCCGAGCCGCGCAGCGCCCGCACGATCGAGTTGCCGTCGCTGCCGCCGGCGCCTACCGCCGACGAGGCGGCCGTGGCGGCGATGGAGGGCGTGATCCGCGAAGAGCGCGGGCTGGTGCTCGCGCGTCATGACGAAGGCAGCGATTGAGCGGCGGCGATCCGCAGCCGCCGGATCGCCCCCCCCAGGAACGACCCGCCACATGAGTGAACCCGCTCCCTTGCCGTTCGACGACCTGCGCCGCCTGACCGGGCCCAACCTGTACTTCGCCGGACCGGGTGCGGTGCTGGAAACCCTGGTCGGTGCACCGGTTCCCTCCGCACTGATCGAGGACTGGAAGCGGCGTATCGCCCGCGCGCGCGCCGCCCTGGGTTGGCCGGAAGGCCCGGTGACGGTACGCGAGCACGCCAGCGGCGCCAGCCTCGCCTTCGCCGCACCCGGCGACAGGCTGTACGCGGCCGCCGACGTGGACGAATGGGCCTGGCTGTCCGCCCTGGTCGCAGCCGGGAGGCACATGGGCGAACCCGCGCTGCAGCCCGGATATCCCTCGTTCGTCGACGAAGACGCGGACCTGCGCCTGCTGCGTGCGATCGCCGCGGCCGAAGGCCTGCCGCGCCTGCCCGCCCTGCGCGAGGCGGCGCGCACGCACGGCCTGCCGCTGCTGCTCGACGACGAGCAGCTGTCCATCGGTATGGGCAGCGGCAGCCGCACCTGGGACAACCCCGCGCTGCCGACGCCCGATGACGTGCCGTGGCAGGACCTGCATGCGATCCCGGTGGCCCTCGTCACCGGTTCCAACGGCAAGACCACCACCGTGCGCCTGCTCACCGCGATCGCCATCGCCCACGGCTGGCACACCGGCAACAGCTGCACCGATGGCCTCTACCTGGACGGCGCCCTGATCGAGGGCGGCGACTACTCCGGCCCCGGCGGCGCGCGCAGCCTGCTGCGTGATCGCCGGACCCAGGCCGCGATCCTGGAGACCGCGCGCGGCGGCCTGCTGCGCCGCGGCCTGGCGATCGAGCGTGCCGACGTGGCCGTGGTCACCAACGTCAGTCCCGACCACTTCGGTGAATACGGTATCCACGACCTCGACGGCCTGGCCGAGGTGAAGCTGACCGTCGCCCGCGCCATCGATGCCGACGGCATGCTCGTGCTCAACGCCGACAACGACCTGCTGCGTCGGCATGCCGCGCGTCTTGATGTACCGCTGGCCTGGTTCTCCACCGACGACGACCATCCGCTGCTGCGGCAGGCGCGCGCCGACGGTCGCCGCAGCTGCGGCGTGCGTGACGGCCACCTGTGGCTGTTCGACGGTACCCGCACCCACGATCTCGGTGCGGTCGCCGACATGCCGCTGACCCTCGGCGGCCTGGCTGCGCACAACGTGCAGAACGGCGCCGCCGCCGCCCTCGCCGCGAGCGGGCTGGGGATCGCGCCGGCGACGATCGCCGCCGTGCTCGCACGCTTCGGCCGCGACCACCGCGACAACCCCGGTCGCCTGCAGCGCTGGGTGCTCGGCGGCGGGGTGCAGGTCTACGTGGACTACGCGCACAACCCCGATGGCCTGGCGCAGTTTCTCGATCTGGTCCGCCAGGCGCACCGCGACGGCGGACGCCTGCACCTGCTGCTCGGCCAGGCCGGCGACCGCAGCGACGGGGCCATCGCCGACCTCGCCGCTACTGCGGCGTCGTTTAACCCCGACCACGTGGTGCTCAAGGACCTGGAAGGCTACATGCGCGGACGCGAAAGCGGCGAGGTGGGCCGCGTGCTGCGCGCAGCGCTGGTGCGCCACGGCGTGGCCGACGGCGCCATCGACGAATGTCGTGACGAAACCGAGGCCGTGCGTTTGATCCTGTCCGCCGCCCGCCCCGGCGACAGCCTTGCCCTGCCCGTGCACGGCGTCGCCGCGCGCGAGCGGGTCACCGCCCTGCTCGACCAATTGCAGGCGCAGGCATGGTCGGCCGGCGATCCCGTCGCCGGCGACTGATCACTCCACCGTCACCGACTTGGCCAGGTTGCGCGGCTTGTCCACGTCGGTGCCGCGCGCCAGTGCGGTGTGGTACGCCAGCAGCTGCACGGGGATGGTGTGCACGATGGGGCTGAGCACACCGACGTGACGCGGGGTGCGGATGACGTGCACGCCTTCGGATTCGCTGAAGTGGCTGTCCTGGTCGGTGAACACGAACAGTTCGCCGCCGCGCGCGCGCACTTCCTGCATGTTGGATTTCACCTTCTCCAGCAGCACGTCGTTGGGCGCGATCACCACCACCGGCATGTCGGCGTCCACCAGCGCCAGCGGGCCGTGCTTCAGCTCGCCAGCCGGGTAGGCCTCGGCGTGGATGTAGGAGATTTCCTTCAGCTTGAGCGCGCCTTCCAGCGCGATCGGATAGTGCAGGCCGCGGCCGAGGAACAGCGCGTCCGACTTCGGCGCGAAGCGCTCGGCCCAGGCGGCGATCTGCGGCTCGAGGTTCAGCGCGTGCTGCACGCTGCCCGGCAGGTGGCGCAGCTGCTCCAGGTAGTCGGCTTCCTGTTCCGGCGTGACCTTGCCGCGCAGCTTGCCCAGCACCACGGTCAGCTGGAACAGCGCCGCCAGCTGGGTGGTGAAGGCCTTGGTGGACGCCACGCCGATCTCGGTGCCGGCGCGCGTGTAGCAGACCAGTTCGCTGGCGCGCGGGATGGCGCTTTCCGGCACATTGCAGATCGACAGCGTGTGCTGGTGGCCCAGCGACTTGGCGTACTTCAGCGCCTCCATCGTGTCGAGGGTTTCGCCGGACTGCGAAATGGTGACGATCAGGTGCTTCGGGTTCGCGTAGGCATCGCGGTAGCGGTACTCGCTGGCGATCTCGACGTTGCACGGCACGCCAGCGATCGCTTCCAGCCAGTAGCGCGCGGTCATGCCGGCGTAATAGCTGGTGCCGCAGGCGAGGATCTGCACGCCTTCGATGTCCTTCAGCGCGGCTTCGGCGTTGGCACCGAACAGCGTGGGCGAGAAACCGCCGTCGACCACTGCCTCGATGGTGTCGGCGATCGCGCGCGGCTGCTCGTGGATCTCCTTCTGCATGAAGTGGCGGTACGGGCCCAGCTCCAGCGAGGCCAGCGACACGTCGGAAACGTGCACGTCGCGCTGTATCGGCTGGTCCTGGCCGTCGAACACGTTGACGCCCGCGCGGGTGACCTCGGCGGTGTCGCCTTCTTCCAGGAAGATCACGCGGCGCGTGGCCTGCAGGATCGCGGAGACATCGGAGGCGATGAAGTTCTCGCCCTCGCCCAGGCCGATCAGCAGCGGACAGCCCATGCGCGCGCAGACCATGCGGTCCGGCTCCTTGCGGCTGACCACGGCCAGCGCGTAGGCGCCGGTCAGTTCCTTCACCGTGCGCTGCAGCGCCGCAAGCAAGTCGTCGCCGCCCTGCAGGTGGTGGTGCATCAGGTGCGCGATGACCTCGGTATCGGTCTGCGACTCGAACACGTAGCCGAGCGCGCGCAGCTTCTCGCGCTGCTCCTCGTGGTTCTCGATGATGCCGTTGTGCACCAGCGCCACGCCGTGGCTGATGTGCGGATGCGCGTTGGCCTCGGTGACGCCACCGTGGGTCGCCCAGCGTGTGTGGCCGATGCCGAGGCGGGCGTTGAAGCCCTCGGCGGCGGCGGCGCCTTCCATCTCGGCCACGCGGCCGGTGCGGCGCACGCGCCGCACGTCCTGCTGCTCGACCACCGCGATGCCCGCGGAATCGTAGCCCCGGTATTCCAGCCGCTTCAGTCCTTCGATCAGTACCGGCACCACGTCGCGATCGGCGATCGCGCCCACAATTCCGCACATAGGCTTGTGTCTTCCATCTGAGTGAAACGAGCGGACATTCTACGTGTCCGGCACTGGACAGGCCCTGTCCGCACGGTGTCCGCGGACACCCGGACAGTCGTCTGGACCGGACAACCCCTTGTGAAATCAATCGCTTGCGTTTGGCACGCATCCTGCTGAGACAGGCAGGTCACTCCAAAGAACGCATGCCGCCGATGATTCGGGACACCTCCGCCCAAGACCGTGTACTCAGTGCCTCGCAGACCCGGCCGGCCTGGCGCCGGTGGGTCTTGCCCGCCGCCGGCGGCGTCCTGCTGCTGGCGGGCATCGTCTTCGCCGCCGGCGGCTGGCTGGCGGGCACCGCGTCGGTGGATGGCGCACGCCTGCGCATCGCCGAGGTCACCCGGGGCGACCTGGTCCGCGACATCGCCGCCGACGGTCGCGTCATCGCCGCCAACAGTCCCACCTTGTACGCCGTCGCCGGCGGCGTGGTCACGCTGAAGGTCGTAGCCGGCGACAAGGTCGCCAAGGGCCAGCCCTTGGCCGAGATCGACAGCCCCGAGCTGCGCAGCAAGCTGGCGCAGGAGCAGACGACCCTCGCCGGCATGGAAGCCGAATCCAGCCGCGCCACGCTGGATGCCAGCGTCACCCGCGCCAACGCGCAGAAGGCGCTGGACCAGGCCGAGATCGAGCGCCAGGCCGCCGAACGCACCCTGCAGCGCTACCAGCGCGGCTTCGAGGGCGGCGCGGTGCCGCAGGTCGACGTGCTGGAAGCGCAGGACAACCTGCGCAAGGCCGAGATCGCGCTGGCCCACGCGCGCAAGGACGCCGGCCTGCAGGGCCAGGGCGCCGGCCTGGATGCACGCAACAAGCAGTTGCTGGCCCAGCGCCAGCGCGCCGTGGTGACCGAGGTGCAGCGCCAGGTGGATGCACTGACGCTGCGTGCGCCGTTCGATGGCCAGGTCGGCCAGATCCAGGCCGTGCAGCGCTCGAACGTGGCCATCAACGCGCCGGTGCTCAGCGTGGTGGACCTGTCGGTGTTCGAAGTCGAGATCAAGGTGCCGGAAAGCTTCGCGCGCGATCTCGCCATCGGCATGCCGGCCACGCTGACCAGCGCCGGCCAGCCGTATCCGGGCGAAATCTCCGCGGTCTCGCCGGAAGTGGTGGGGGGCGAAGTCGTCACCCGCCTGCGCTTCTCCGACAAGCAGCCGCCCGGCCTGCGCCAGAACCAGCGCCTGTCCGCACGCATCCTGATGGAAACCCGCCGCAACGTGCTGATGGTCGAACGCGGCCCGTTCCTCGAACAGGGCGGTGGCCGCCAGGCCTACGTCATGGACGGCAACTCCGCCGTACGCCGCCCGGTGCAGCTGGGCGTCAGCAGCCTGAGCAACATCGAAGTGCTGAGCGGCCTGCAGCCCGGCGACAAGGTCGTCGTCTCCGGCAGCGACCTGTTCGGCGATGCCGAGCGGGTATCCGTGAATTGAGGAGTGAGTGATGAAGCGAGGAGTGAGGAGTGAGCAAAGGCAACCGCCCCGCTTTTCCCCTCACTCCTCACTCCTCTCCACTCACTTCTCTACCTGACCCCCCTCACGTCCCACCCCTCTCCACCCACCACCCGCTCCAAAGGAATCCACCATGCTAGAGATGCGCCAAGTCGCCAAGGTCTACCGCACCGAACAGGTGGAAACGCATGCGTTGCGTTCGCTCGACCTGCATGTCCGCGAGGGCGAGTTCGTCGCGGTCACCGGGCCGTCGGGCTCCGGCAAGACCACCTTCCTCAACATCGCCGGCCTGCTGGAGACCTTTACCGGCGGCCAGTTCCTGCTCGACGGGCAGGACGTCAGTCATCTGGGCGATGACGCGCGCTCGCGCCTGCGCAACCAGAAGATCGGCTTCATCTTCCAGGGCTTCAACCTGATCCCCGACCTCAACCTGTTCGACAACGTCGACGTGCCGCTGCGCTACCGCGGCATGCCGGCCGCCGAGCGCAAGCAGCGCATCGAGGATGCCCTGGCCCGCGTGGGCCTGGGCTCGCGCATGAAGCACTTCCCGGCCGAACTGTCGGGCGGACAGCAGCAGCGCACGGCGATCGCACGCGCGCTGGCGGGCAGCCCGCGCCTGCTGCTGGCCGACGAACCGACCGGCAACCTGGACTCGCAGATGGCGCGCGGCGTGATGGAACTGATGGAAGAGATCAACCGCCAGGGCACCACCATCATCATGGTCACGCACGATCCCGAACTGGCCGCGCGCGCGCAGCGCAACGTGCACATCGTGGACGGCATGGCCACCGACCTGTCGGTGGAGCCGGCGCTGATCCGCGCGGCGCACGCCGCCGAAGCGGGGGCTGGCGCTTCGGTATAGGCGCGATGCATCAACCCGCAGGAGTGAGTGGAGAAGAGTGAGGCGTGAGCGAAAGCGAATGCCGTTGCCTCCACTCACTACTCACTCTTCTCCACTCACTCCTCGCTTCTCCTGGAGCCCGCCATGTTCGGCTACTACTTCTCCCTCGCGCTGCGCAGCTTCAAGCGCAACAAGGCGCTGACCTTCCTGATGGTGCTGGCCATCGCGCTGGGCATCGGCGCCAGCATGACCACGCTGACCGTGTTCTACGTGCTGTCCGGCGACCCGATCCCGCAGAAGAGCGACAAGCTGTTCTATCCCCGCATCGAGCCGCGATCGGCGAACGGCTTCACGCCCGGCGACGAGCCGGAAGACCAGTTCACCCGCTACGACGCCGAGCGTCTGCTGAAAGACAAGAAGGCCGACCGCCAGGCACTGATGACCGGTGGCGCGTCGTCGGTGGAATCGCAGGACGGCAAGATCGAACCGTTCCGCGTGGATTCGCGCTACACCACGGCGGACTTCTTCCCGATGTTCGACGTGCCGTTCCGTTACGGCAATGGCTGGTCGGCGGCCGACGATGAATCGCGCGCACGTGTCGCGGTGATTTCCAAGGCGCTGAACGACAAGCTGTTCGGTGGCGCCAACAGCGTCGGCCGTGAGCTCACGGCTTCGGGCAGTACGTTCCGCATCGTCGGCGTGCTGGACGAATGGCGCCCCGCGCCGAAGTTCTACGACATGACGCAGGACCGCTTCACCGAAGTGGAGCAGCTGTTCGTGCCGTTCTGGACCTCGCTCAGCCTGAAGATGGGCACCCAGGGCAACATGAACTGCTGGGGCGACTCCAGTGGGGACGAAGAAGGCTCGCGTGGCCCCAATGCCCCGTGTTCGTGGCTGCAGTACTGGGTGGAACTGGACACGCCGGCCAAGGTCACGGCGTACAAGCAGTACCTGGCCAACTACTCCGACCAGCAGCGCGCGGCGGGCCGTTTCGAGCGTCCGACCAACGTGGACCTGCACAACGTGATGCAGTGGCTGGACAAGCAGGGCGCGGTGCCGGGCGATGTGCGCCTGCAGGTGTGGCTGGCGTTCGGCTTCCTGGCCGTCTGCCTGCTCAACACCGTGGGCCTGCTGCTGGCGAAATTCCTGGGCCGTGCGTCGCAGATCGGTGTGCGCCGGGCGCTCGGTGCCACGCGCAAGGCGATCTTCGCGCAATGCCTGGTGGAAGCCGGCACGGTCGGCCTGGTCGGCGGCGTGCTGGGCCTGGTGCTGGCCTGGCTGGGCCTGCTGGCGGTCCGCCAGCAGCCGGCGGGTTACGCCGATCTTGCCCACATGGACCTGAAGATGCTGCTGGCCACGTTCGCGCTGGCGATCGTCGCCAGCCTGCTGGCCGGCATGTTGCCCGCATGGCGCGCGATGCAGGTGACGCCCGCCATCCAGCTCAAGTCGCAATGATCCGCTCCCTCCCCCGCTTGCGGGGGAGGGTTGGGGTGGGGCCGCCGCAAGACCTTGGCGCCTCCCTCCGCTCCGCTCGACGACGTGCCCCCATCCCGACCTTCCCCCGCATGCGGGGGAAGGGGCTGAAACCCCAGAGGCCCACCATGGACATCCGCCCCATCCTTTCCACCCTCGCCCGCCACAAGACGGCCGCCGCGCTGATCGTGCTGGAAGTGGCGCTGTCGTGCGCCATCATCTGCAACGCGGTCTTCCTGATCACCCAGCGACTGGAACGCATCGATCGCCCCACCGGCTTGGCGAACGAAGAGATCGTGCGCATCAGCATGGGCAACATCGGCGACAACCCCGAGGCCGACGCACTGGTGAAGCAGGACGTCGCCAGCCTGCGCGCGCTACCCGGCGTCAAGGCCGCCAGCAGCATCAACCACGTGCCGTTCGACAACTCGTCGTGGAACAGTTCCATCCAGCTCGCGCCCGAACAGGAACGCCCGAGTGCCCAGGCCAATGTCTACCTCGGCGAATCCGTCATCGACACGCTGGGCCTGCGACTGGCCGAAGGCCGCGACTTCAATGCGGACGAGTATTCCAACTGGACCGAGATGAACAAGCAGAACGCCAAGGTCGTCATGCCGTCGGTGATCCTGAGCCGCGAGCTGGCGAACAAGCTGTTCCCCGGCGAAAGCGCGATCGGCAAGAACATCTACGCCTGGAATGCCGACAACGTGCCGCACCGCGTGGTGGGCGTGGTCGAGCGCCTGATCCGCACCAACGACAACGGCGGCCCGGCGGAAGCCGGTTACACGATGATCTTCCCGGCCAAGGACATGACCCTGGGCACCTTCGTGCTGCGCACGGATCCCGCGCGCCGCGCCGAGGTACAGAAGGCCGCGGTCGCCACGCTGGAGAAGAACAGCGCGCGTCGCTTGATCCTGCGCGAGGGCACGTTCACCGAGATCATGGACAACTACTATCGCGGTGACCGCGCCATGGCCTGGCTGCTGCTGACCGTGATCGTCTCGCTGCTCATCGTCACCGCGCTGGGCATCGTCGGCCTCGCCAGCTTCTGGGTGCAGCAGCGCACCAAGCAGATCGGCATCCGCCGTGCACTCGGCGCGACCAAGGGACAGATCCTGCGCTACTTCCAGACCGAGAACTTCCTGCTGGCCACCATCGGCATCGTCATCGGCATGATCCTGGCGTACGGCATCAACCAGTTGCTGATGGGCAAGTACGAACTGCCGCGCCTGCCGCTGCTGTACCTGCCGGTCGGCGCGGTGCTGCTGTGGCTGCTCGGCCAGGTGGCCGTGTACGGGCCGGCGCGCCGCGCCGCCTCGGTGCCGCCGGCGGTGGCGACGCGCACGGCCTGATTCCACCGCCCCGCGCCGTCGCCATGGTCCGCTCACGCCTGTTGCTGCTGGGGCGGCACCCCTGGTGGAGCGGCCTGCTGGTGGCGGAAGTCGTGGCCTTCATCGTGCTGGCATCGTGGGCATGGTCCGCATGGCGAGCCATGCCAACGCCACCGCCCGCACTGCCGGAAGACGAGATCACCGTGTTCCCCCGCCTGGACACGGTCGACAACGTGCCGCTTCCCTCAGCGGATGTCCTTGAACTGGTCCGTTCCGTGCCGGGCGTACGCCATGCCGCTGTCGCCAACCAGTCGCCGTACTCGCACGACGTGTCGTGGGCGGCCCGCGCATGGAAGGACGATGCCCGGGACGCCGCCGCGGTGGTCGCCATCTACTTCGGAACCGACGCGATGGTGCCGACACTGGGACTGCAGCTGATCCAAGGGCGCGATTTCGCTCCCGCCGACTTCAGCGCCTACAGCGGCGACCAGACCCGCCTGCATGTCCGCGGCGCGCCGGCGATCATCAGCGCCAGCCTGGCCGAACGCCTGTTTCCCGGCACATCCGCCATCGGCGGACGCCTGCACATCCATCACGACGCTCCGCTGACCGTCATCGGCGTCGTCGACGCGCTTCCTGCCGCCGCGGACGGGTTCCGCCTGAATCCCGACGGCTTTTCCATCCTGTTGCCTACCGCACCTGCCGACGCACGGCTGGGCCCGTTGCTGGTGCGCAGCGGGAGCGGAGATCGGGTCCGCGTATCGACAGCCGTGGAGCACGTGTTGAAGAAGGCGTACCCACGCGGACTCTCCCGTGCATCGCGCCCGCTCTCCGCCGACCGCATCGCGATGGCATCGCTTCGCCCCGTGCTGCCAAGAATGCTTTCGGCAGGCGCAGGCCTCGGTGCGCTGGTCCTGCTGGCGACGCTGCTGTTCGCAACCGAGTGGATGGCCCGACATCAACGACTGGAACTCAGCCTGCGACTGGCGTTCGGTGCGAGTCGCCGCCAGCTCGTGCGCGAATGGGGCCTGGAACTGGGGGCGTTGGCCGGACTGGGCGCGATGCTCGGCGGGCTGATAGCGGGTTCGCCGATCGCCTTCCGGCTGTCGGGTGGTTTGCCCATCCTCTCCCCGTTGGAAACCGCCTTGCTGGCAGCGGGCTGCACGGCAGCGCTTTCCTTGATGGCGACATGGGTTGCGATGCGTGCCTTCCGCATTCCGCCGCACCTCGTCAGTCGCAGTCCTTCGGTTAGGCTATAGCGCATGCCCACCATCCTCGTCATCGACGACAACCGCGCCGTCAGCACGGCGCTGGAAGTCCTGTTCTCGCTGCACGATATCGACACCCTGCATGCCGAGTCTCCGAAGGCCGGCCTGGCGCTGCTGCGCGAGCAGCCGGTCGACCTGGTCATCCAGGACATGAACTTCACCCAGGACACCACTTCCGGCGCGGAAGGCGAGCAGCTGTTCGCCGACATCCGCATGCAGTGGCCGGACATGCCGGTGATCCTGCTGACCGCGTGGACGCACCTCGAGGTCGCGGTGAACCTGGTGAAGGCCGGCGCGGCCGATTACATCGCCAAACCCTGGGACGACCGCAAGCTGCTGGCCACCGTCAACACGCTGCTGGAACTGGCGGAGGCGCGTAGCGAACTGGAACGCCGTCGCAGCCGCGAGCGCCGCGGCCGCGACCAGTTGTCGAGCAAGTACGACCTGCGCAACCTGGTGTTCGAGGATCCCGCCAGCGAACGCGTGGTCGCACTGGCCTGCCAGGTCGCGCGCTCCGACCTGCCGGTGCTGATCACCGGACCGAACGGCGCCGGCAAGGAGAAGATCGCCGAGATCATCCAGGCCAACTCCAGCGTCAAGGCTGGCGCCTTCGTCACCCTCAACTGCGGCGCGCTGCCGTCGGAACTGATCGAAGCCGAACTGTTCGGTGCCGACGCCGGCGCCTACACCGGCGCCAACAAGGCGCGCGAAGGCAAGTTCGAAGCGGCCGACGGCGGCACGCTGTTCCTCGACGAGATCGGCAACCTGCCGCTGACCGGCCAGATGAAGCTGTTGCGGGTGCTGGAGACCGGCCGCTTCGAGCGTCTCGGTTCCAACCGCGAGCGCCACGTCACCGTGCGCGTCATCAGCGCGACCAATGCCGACCTGCCGGCGATGATCCGCGACGGCACGTTCCGCGAAGATCTCTACTACCGCCTCAATGCGATCGAGCTTGCCCTGCCACCGCTGGCCGAGCGTCCCGGCGACATCCTGCCGCTGGCCGAGCGCTTCCGCCCCGCCGACAAGCCGCTGGGCGAAAGCGCGCGCGCCGCGTTGCTGCGCCACGCCTGGCCGGGCAACGTGCGCGAGCTGCGCAATGTCATCCAGCGCGCCGGCCTGCTGGCGATGGGCGAGCGCATCGAAGCGGCGGACCTCAACCTGCCCCGCCCTGCGCCGGTGCGCACCCCCGTCGTCGCGGAACCGGAGCGTGCCGACATCGAAACCGCCCTCGCCCGTGCCGGCGGTGTCATCGCGCAGGCCGCCGCCGATCTCGGCATGAGCCGGCAGGCGCTGTACCGCCGCATGGAACGCTTCGGCATCAAGGCGCCATGATCCGTCGCTCGCTCGCCGGCCGCGTGCTGTCCTGGCTGCTGCCGCTGCTGGCGCTGGCCGTGGTGCTGCCGGTCGTGCTGTCGCACTGGATCGGCGACGACGTGGTCGCGGTGCTTGTCTCCGCCATCGTGGTGCTGCCGCTGGCGATGTGGGCGATCCGGCGCGGCCTGCGCAGCACCTACTCGCTGTTCCGCGCCCTGGCCGGCAGCGTCAACAGCTACCGCGACGGCGAATACAACTTCGGCATCCACTGGCGCGGCAACGATGAGCTGGCGGAACTGGTGCAGGCGCATGCCTCGCTCGGCGATGTGCTGCGCGAGCAGCGGCTGAGCCTGGTGCAGCGCGAGTTGCTGCTCGACACCATGGTGCAGAACACGCCGGTCGCGATGCTGTTGATCGCGCCGGGGGGCGACGGCGTCCGGCGGGTGATCTTCGCCAACGTGGCCGCGCGCAAGCTGCTGCACAGCGGCTGGAAGCTGGAAGGCCAGGACTACGACGCCCTGATCGAGGCCTCGCCCGTCGAGATGCGCGAGGCGCTCGGCCGCAGCGGCGACAGCCTGTTCGCCATTGGCAGCGAGGAGGAAGACGGCGAGGAGCAGGTCTACCACCTCGCCCGCCGCCATTTCCGCCTCAACGGCCGTCCGCACGAGTTGCTGCTGCTGCGCCTGCTGACCAACGAGCTGCGGCGGCAGGAGGTGATGACGTGGAAGAAGGTCATCCGCGTGATCAGCCATGAGCTCAACAATTCGCTCGCGCCGGTGGCGTCGCTCGCGCATTCCGGTGCGGAGCTGGTGCGCCGCGGGCGTCATGAGCGGCTGGAAGAGGTGTTCGGCACCATCGAGGACCGTGCACGCCATCTGGAAGGCTTCATCCGCGGCTACGCCCGCTTCGCCAAGCTGCCTTCGCCTCAGTTGCAGACGGTGCACTGGCGCGCGTTCTTCGAGGGGCTGCAGCGGCAGATCGGCTTCGAGCTGGTGATGTCGGAAGCGGAGATCGATGGCCGCATCGACGTGCCGCAGTTGGAGCAGGCCGTCCTCAATCTGCTCAAGAACGCGCACGAAGCCGGCGGCAGCGCCGACGGTGTGTCGGTGAGGCTGACGCGGCTGCCCGACTGGCTTCGCATCGAGGTGATGGACCGCGGCACCGGCATGAACGACGCCGTGCTGCAGAACGCCCTGGTGCCGTTCTATTCCACCAAGCGCAACGGTACCGGCCTGGGCCTGGCACTGACCCGCGAGATCATCGAAGCGCACGGCGGCCGGTTGTCGCTGCACAACCGCGAAGGGGGCGGGCTGTGCGTGTCGATCCAGCTGCCCGAAAACTGATCTGTCCGAGGGCCGGACACAACATCCACTCGTCGGCGCTCGAAGCCGGACCCGCATGGCACCCACGCCCCCTCTCCCGCCGGGAGAGGGCAAGGGGTGAGGGCTGGCCGCCGCGATCCCGCTTCAACGGACGTTCGTCTGGATGCCCCACCCATGGCGGGCTTGAGCCCGCCCTACGTCACTTCGGCTTCTTCACCGGCCGCTGCCAGCCTTCGATGGTCACCTGACGGGCGCGTGCAACCGTCAGCTGGTCCGCAGGTGCATTCTTCGAGATCACCGAACCCGCGCCGATGGTCGCGCCGTCGGCCAGCGTCACCGGCGCGACCAGCGACGAGTTGGAACCGACGAACACGCGGTCGCCGATGGTCGTCGTGGACTTGTTCACGCCATCGTAGTTGCAGGTGATGGTGCCGGCGCCGATGTTGGTGCCGGTGCCGATCACCGTGTCGCCCAGATACGTCAGGTGGTTCGCCTTGCTGCCCACGCCGATCCTCGCGTTCTTGGTCTCGACGAAATTGCCGACATGCACGCCGTCGGCCAGCTGCGTGCCGGGACGCAGGCGCGCATACGGACCGATCAGGGCGGCCCCCTCGCTGACCACGCCGTCCAGATCGCAGTGCGCGCGCACCTGCGTGCCGGCGCCCAGCCTGACGTCCTTCAGCCGGCAGAACGGCCCGACGACCACGCCGTCGCCCAGCTCGACCTCACCTTCCAGTACGACGTCCACGTCGATCTGCACATCGCGGCCTACCTTCACGATGCCGCGCTGGTCGAAGCGCGCCGGGTCGATCAGGCGTGCGCCCTGCGTGCACAGCGCGCGCGCGGCGCGCAGCTGGTAGGCGCGTTCCAGCTGCGAGAGCTGCCACGGATCGTTCGCACCTTCGGCTTCGATCGGCTCGCCGACGAGCACCATTTCCGCCGGCGTGAATTCTTCGGCCGCCATCGCGAACACATCGGTGAGGTAGTACTCGCCCTGCACGTTGTCATTGGACAGCCGCGCCAGCCATCCTTTGAGCGCACTACTGTCGGCCGCGATGATCCCGGTATTGATGGTGCGGATGCGGCGCTGCTCTTCGTCCGCATCCTTGTGTTCGACGATCGCCGCTACCCGACCCGCTTCGTCGCGGACGATGCGGCCGTAACCGGTCGGGTCGGTCGGCTCCGCCACGAGCACCGCCAGGCGACCCGGCGCGTCGAGCAGTCGTTGCAGCGTCTCGCTGCGCGTCAGCGGCACGTCGCCGTACAGCACCAGCACGCGCGCGCCGTCGGGAATCTCCGGCATCGCCTGGGCGACCGCGTGACCCGTGCCGAGCTGCTGCGCCTGGTGCGCCCAGTGCAGCGCCGTCTGGTCGGCGAAGGCCGCCTGCACCTGGTCGCCACCATGGCCATAGACCACGTGGATGCCTGCCGGCGACAGGGCCGCTGCGGCTTCGATCACATGCGCCAGCATCGGCCGCCCGGCGATCGGCTGCAGCACCTTCGGCAGCGCGGACTTCATGCGCTTGCCTTCACCAGCGGCGAGGATGACGACGTGGAGTGGCTTCATGTGGACTTCCCTGATGAGTACGGTGGTGCGAAGACGTCGCATGGTAGCAATTCCCCTGTGGAACGCAGATCGTGGCGGCGTGGTGCCACCGCCCGCGCGGCCGCAGGTAACATGCGGTGATGACGCCTTCCCCGCCACGCCAGACGCTGGTCCGCCAGGGCAGCAGCTTCCTCGTCGTCGGACTGCTGCAACTGCTGCTGGACTGGATGGTGTTCGTCGGCGCGACGGCGCTGGGCGTACCCGCGGCACCGGGCAACATCGTCGGCCGCGTGGCCGGTGCGCTGCTCGGTTTCTGGCTCAACGGACGGGTGACGTTCGCCCACGACGGCCAGGCCCGACTGGGCTGGCGCCGGCTTGGCCGTTTCCTGGCGGTCTGGGTGCCCCTGACCGTGCTGAGCACACTGGCCGTGAGCGGGGTCGCCAGCGCACTGGGACTGCAGCTGGCCTGGCTGGCCAAGCCGCTGGTCGAAGGCCTGCTGGCCATCGTGGCGTTCTTCCTCTGGCGGCACGTGGTCTATCGCTGAGGACGGCGTAGCCTGCGCTATGCGCACGATGGGTTGCCCGGATCGTGGCGCGTTGAAGAGGTGAAGCGATGCCGGCGTCGCGCGGTCGTGCGCATGGCGCACGCTACGGAACGGCGACCCGGCATTGGTTGTGGTTTTTCGTGAAGCGGACGCCGGACACGAAAACGCCGGCGCGAGGCCGGCGTTCCGAGGGTGCGATGGCGAAGGAGCTCAGTGCTTGAGGTTCTTGCGCAGGCGCTCCAGTGCGCTGAGCTGGGCGATGCTCATGGCCAGCTGGGCCTGGGCTTCCTCGATGCTCATCTTCGGATCCTGCTTGGCGAGGATGCGCTCGGCTTCTTCCTTGGCCTTGCGGACCGAGGCTTCGTCGATGTCCTGCGCGCGGATCGCGGTATCGGCCAGCACGGTGACGACCTGCGGCTGCACTTCCAGGATGCCGCCGGAGATGGCGAAGTCCAGCTGTTCGCCGCTGGCCAGCGTCACCACCACCTTGCCCGGCTTCAGGCGGGTGATCAGCGGCGCGTGCTTCGGCGCGATGCCGAGTTCGCCCAGTTCGCCGGTGGCGACGACCAGGGTGGCTTCACCGTGGAAGATCTCCTGCTCGGCACTGACGATGTCGCAACGGATGGTGGTGGTCATGGGTCTGTCTGGCCTGTTCGTGCGGTAGGAGGAGTGAGTGGAGAGGAGTGAGAAGTGGGCGGAGTGGCTTTACTCACTCCTCACTTCTCTACTCTCGCTACTCGCCCTTACGCCTTCTCGGCGAGCTTCTTGGCCTTCTCGACCGCTTCTTCGATGCCGCCGACCATGTAGAACGCCTGCTCCGGCAGGTGGTCGTACTCGCCGTCGACGATCGCCTTGAAGCCGCGGATCGTGTCCTTCAGCGACACGTACTTGCCCGGCGAGCCGGTGAACACTTCCGCCACGTGGAACGGCTGGCTGAAGAAGCGCTCGATCTTGCGCGCGCGCGACACGGCCTGCTTGTCTTCTTCGGACAGCTCGTCCATGCCGAGGATGGCGATGATGTCCTTCAGTTCCTTGTACTTCTGCAGCGTCGACTGCACGCGGCGCGCGGTGTCGTAATGCTCGTGGCCGATGACGTTCGGGTCCAGCTGGCGGCTGGTCGAGTCGAGCGGATCCACCGCCGGGTAGATGCCCAGCGAGGCGATGTTGCGGCTCAGCACGACGGTCGCGTCCAAGTGGGCGAACGTGGTGGCCGGCGACGGGTCGGTCAGGTCGTCCGCGGGCACGTACACGGCCTGGATCGAGGTGATCGAACCGGTCTTGGTCGAGGTGATGCGCTCCTGCAGCACGCCCATTTCCTCGGCCAGCGTCGGCTGGTAACCCACGGCCGACGGCATGCGGCCCAGCAGCGCCGACACTTCGGTACCGGCCAACGTGTAGCGGTAGATGTTGTCGACGAACAGCAGCACGTCCTTGCCCTTGCCGGACGCGTCCTTCTCGTCGCGGAAGTACTCGGCCATGGTCAGGCCGGTCAGCGCGACCCGCAGGCGGTTGCCCGGCGGCTCGTTCATCTGGCCGTACACCATCGCCACCTTGTCGAGGACGTTGGAGTCCTTCATCTCGTGGTAGAAGTCGTTGCCCTCGCGGGTACGCTCGCCCACGCCGGCGAACACGGACAGACCCGAGTGCGCCTTGGCGATGTTGTTGATCAGTTCCATCATGTTGACTGTCTTGCCGACGCCGGCACCGCCGAACAGGCCGACCTTGCCGCCCTTGGCGAACGGGCACATCAGGTCGATGACCTTGATGCCGGTTTCCAGCAGATCGTTGGCCGAGGACTGGTCCTCGTACGACGGGGCCGAACGGTGGATTTCCCAGTGGTCCGACGCCTGCACCGGGCCGGCTTCGTCGATCGGGTTGCCCAGCACGTCCATGATGCGGCCCAGCGTGCCGGCGCCGACCGGCACCGAGATGGCCTTGTCGGTGTTCACGGCGATCAGGTTGCGCTTCAGGCCGTCGGTCGAGCCGAGGGCGATGGTACGCACCACGCCGTCGCCGAGCTGCTGCTGCACTTCGAGCGTGATGGCGGTGTTCTCCACCTTCAGCGCGTCGTACACCTTCGGCACTTCATTGCGCGCGAATTCGACGTCAACCACCGCACCGATGATCTGAACGATCTTGCCCTGACTCATGTTTGCTGCTCCGATTTAACTTGTTCGGTTGTGCGGCTGGGCCGCCCGTTGGTTTGTGCGGGATTCGAGATTGGAGATTCGGGATTCGCTGAAGCGCGCTGCGCTGCTTTTGCGAATCCCTAATCCCGAATGCCGAATCCCGGCTCTTACACTGCGGCCGCGCCGCCGACGATCTCGGAAATTTCCTGGGTGATCGCCGCCTGGCGGGCCTTGTTGTAGACCAGCTGCAGGGTGCCGATCAGCTTGTTGGCGTTGTCGCTGGCGGCCTTCATGGCCACCATGCGCGCCGCATGCTCGGACGCGATGTTCTCCAGCACGGCCTGGTACACCAGCGACTCGATGTAGCGCGTGATCACGTGGTCCAGCACGGTCTCGGCATCGGGTTCGTAGATGTAGTCCCAGTCGTGGTGCGCGACCTGCGTCTCCGACGCCGGCAGCGGCAGCAACTGGTCGAACGCGGCGCGCTGGGTCATGGTGTTGACGAAGTCGTTGTAGACGACGAACACGCGGTCCAGGTTGCCTTCGGTGTAGGCATCCAGCATCACCTTGATCACGCCGATCAGCTGGTCGAGCTTGGGGGCGTCGCCCAGGTGCGACACGCTGGCCAGCATGTTGACCTTGACCCGACGGAAGTACACCGAGGCCTTCTGGCCGATGGTGACCACGTCGACCTCGACGCCCTTCTCGTTCCACTGGCGGATCTCGCCCAGCATCTTGCGGAACAGGTTGTTGTTCAGGCCGCCGGCCAGGCCGCGGTCGGACGACACGATGATGAAGCCGACGCGCTTGACGTCCTTGCGCTCCACCATGAAGGGATGCTGGTAGTCGGTATTGGCCTGGGCCAGGTGGCCGATCACCTGCTTCATCGCCCGCGCGTATGGACGCGAGGTCTTCATGCGGTCCTGCGCCTTGCGGATCTTGGAGGCCGAGACCATCTCGAGCGCGCGCGTCACCTTGCGGGTGTTCTGCACGCTCTTGATCTTGGTTTTGATTTCGCGTCCGCCTGCCATCTTCTACTCGCTTCGCTCGCGGTGATTCGTGATTGGTGATTCGTGACTGGAGGGCTCGGTGGTGCGGCGCTTGCTTTGCCGCATCACCCATCCCGAATCACGAATCCCGGCTTACCAGGTACCGGTCTGCTTGAACTCGGCGATGCCCTTCTTGAAGGCGCCTTCGATCTCGTCGTTCCAGTTGCCGGTGCTGTTGACCGTGTCGACCAGCGCGCCCTGGGTGTTGGTGAAGTGCGCGTGCAGCGCGTCTTCGAACGCCAGGATCTTGCCGACCGGCACGTCGTCCAGGTAACCCTCGTTGACGGCGTAGATGGACAGCGCCTGCAGGGCGATGGACATCGGCGCGTACTGCTTCTGCTTCATCAGCTCGGTGACGCGCTGGCCGCGCTCGAGCTGCTTGCGGGTGGCTTCGTCCAGGTCCGAGGCGAACTGCGCGAACGCGGCCAGCTCACGGTACTGGGCGAGCGAGATGCGGATGCCGCCCGACAGCTTCTTGATGATCTTGGTCTGCGCGGCGCCACCGACGCGCGACACCGAGATGCCGGCGTTCACGGCCGGGCGGATGCCGGCGTTGAACAGGTCGGTTTCCAGGAAGATCTGGCCGTCGGTGATCGAGATCACGTTGGTCGGCACGAACGCAGACACGTCGCCGGCCTGCGTTTCGATGATCGGCAGCGCCGTCAGCGAACCGGTCTTGCCGGTGACCTTGCCTTCGGTGAACTTCTCCACGTACTCCTCGGAGACGCGGGCGGCGCGCTCGAGCAGGCGGGAGTGCAGGTAGAACACGTCGCCCGGATAGGCTTCGCGGCCCGGCGGACGCTTCAGCAGCAGCGAGATCTGGCGGTAGGCCACGGCCTGCTTGGACAGGTCGTCGTACACGATCAGGGCGTCCTGGCCGCGGTCCATGAAGTACTCGCCCATGGTGCAGCCGGAGTAGGCGCTGATGTACTGCATCGCGGCCGACTCGGAGGCGGTGGCGGCGACGACCACGGTGTGGGCCAGCGCGCCGTTCTCTTCCAGCTTGCGCACGATGTTGGCCACGGTCGAGGCCTTTTGGCCGATCGCCACGTACACGCACTTGATGCCGGTGCCCTTCTGGTTGATCACGGCGTCGATGGCCATCGCGGTCTTGCCGGTCTGGCGGTCGCCGATGATCAGCTCGCGCTGGCCGCGGCCGATCGGGATCATCGCGTCGACCGACTTGTAACCGGTCTGCACCGGCTGGTCGACCGACTTGCGCCAGATCACGCCCGGGGCCACGCGCTCCACCGGCGCGGTCAGCGAGGTGCCCAGCGGGCCCTTGCCGTCGATCGGCTCGCCCAGCGCGTTGACCACGCGGCCGAGCATTTCCGGACCGACCGGCACTTCCAGGATGCGGCCGGTGGTCTTGGCCACGTCGCCTTCGCGCAGGTGCTCGTAGTCGCCCAGGACCACCGCGCCCACCGAATCGCGCTCCAGGTTCAGCGCCAACGCATAGGTGTTGTTCGGCAGCTCGATCATTTCGCCCTGCATCACGTCGGCCAGGCCGAAGATGCGCACGATGCCGTCGGACACGGAGGTGACCGTGCCTTCATTGCGCGACTCCGCGGCCAGCTTGACCTTCTCGATACGGGTCTTGATCAGGTCGCTGATTTCAGAGGGGTTGAGCGTGGTTGCCATGGGTAAGTCCTGTGTGCCGGCTCGCGCGCGGCGGTTCAATGGGAATTCAGTGCGTCAGCGCCGACTGCAGGCGCGCCAGCTTGCCCTTCAGGGAGCCGTCGATCACCACGCTGCCGGCATCGATCACGGCGCCGCCGATCAGCGATGCGTCGACCGCCGTTTCGACCTCGACCTCGCGGCCGAAGCGCTTCTTCAACGCCGCCTTGATCACGTCCAGCTCGCCGGCCGACAGCGTCGTGGCGGAGGTGACCTTCGCCTTGACGATGTGTTCGGCTTCGGCACGCAGCTCTTCGAACAGGCCGGCGATCTCCGGCAACTGCGGCAGGCGGCGTGCATCGGCGAGGATGGCGAGGAAACGGGTGAACGTCTCGCTCGCTCCGTCCTGCGCCAACAGCGTCACCGCCTCGGCGGGCAGCAGCTGCGGGTTGGGCAGCAGCGCGGCCACGCGCGGATCCGCCGCGACATGCGCGGCGAAATCCAGCGCCTGCGACCAGGCAGCGAGGTTGCCTTCGTCACGCGCCATCGAAAAGGCAGCGCGGGCGTAGGGGCGGGCGACGGTAAGGGCCTGGCTCATCGATCAGATCGTCCGGATCAGATTTCGGCGGCGAGTTCGTCGAGCAGCGCCTTGTGGGCGTTGGCGTCGATCTCGCGCTTCAACAGCTTCTCGGCACCGCTGACGGCCAGTGCGGACACCTGCTTGCGCAGGTCCTCGCGGGCACGCGTGGTGGCGGCGTCGATCTCCGCTTCGGCCAGCGCCTTCTGGCGGTTGGCTTCGGCGATCGCGTCGTTCTTGGCCGCATCGACGATCTGGTTGGCGCGCGCGTGGGCCTGGTCGATGATCTCGTTGGCCTTGACGCGGGCTTCCTTCAACGCCTCGTTGACCTTTTCCTGGGCCTGCGCCAGATCCTTCTGGCTGCGGTCGGCAGCGGCCAGGCCTTCGGCGATCTTCTGCTGGCGCTCTTCAATGGCAGCCAGCAGCGGCGGCCAGATTTTGGTCGCAATGATCCAGATCAGGCCGGCGAAGGCCAGCGCCTGGGCGAACAGAGTGAGATTGATATTCATCGTAAACCTGCCGGTGATGAAGGGCCTGCGCACATCGCGCCGGCCCAGCTACGCCTGGTGACTGACCGCGGGCCGAGACCCGGGGTCAGGCGTGCACGCGACGGATCAGCCCGCCAGCTTGGCCAGCTGTTCGGTGAAGATCGTGATGAACGGGCTGGCGAAGGCGAACAGCAGGCCGACGGCGACCGAGATGATGAACGCGGCGTCGATCAGGCCGGCGGTGATGAACATGCGCACCTGCAGGACCGGGATCAGTTCCGGCTGGCGGGCAGCCGATTCCAGGAACTTGCCGGCCATGATGGCCAGACCCAGACCGGCGCCCAGCGCGGCCAGGCCGATCATGATGCCGATGGCGAGGGCGGTCGAAGCCTGGACCTGGGCGAGGTTGGTGAGGATGCTTTCCATGGTGATCTCCGGAACTTAATTGCTTGAAGGTGGATGGTACGAAGGGAACGGTGAAGCGGAAACGTTAGTGGCTGTCTTCGGACAAGCTGAGGTAGACGATCGACAGCATCATGAAGATGAACGCCTGCAGCGGGATGACCAGCAGGTGGAACAGCATCCACCCCAGGCCGAACGTCGCACCGCCGAGCATGCCGAGGATGCCGGCGCCGCCCAGCACCCAAATCAGCAGGAAGACGATCTCGCCGCCGAACATGTTGCCGAACAGTCGCATCGCCAGTGAGATGGGCTTGCTGACCCATTCGACGATGTTGAGGATCAGGTTGAACGGCATCATCCACTTGCCGAACGGCGCCGTCAGGAATTCGTGCGCGAAGCCGCCCAGGCCCTTCGAGCGGAAGGCGAACACCAGCATCAGGAAGAACACGCTGATCGACATGCCCAGGGTAGCGTTGACGTCGGCGGTCGGGACCGGCTTCCAGTAGTGCACGCCCATCAGTTCGAGCGGCTTGGCGATGAAGTCGGCCGGGATCATCTTCAGCAGGTTCATCATCAGGATCCAGAAGAAGATGGTGATCGCGATGGGCGTCACCAGCTTGCTGGTCCCGTGGTAGGTGTCGCGGGCCTGCTTGTCGACGAACTCGAGCATGATCTCGACGAACGCCTGCCACTTGCCCGGCACGCCGGCGGTGGCCTTGCGCGTGGCCATCCAGAAGGCGAACACGATGACCAGACCCATCAGCACGGCGGTCACTAAGGTGTCGACGTTGATCGTCCAGAACGGACCGTCACCGCCCACCTGGGCCGTGAGGTTCTTCAGGTGGTGCTGGATGTAGCTGGTGGGAGTAAGAGCCTCGCCCGCCATGAGTCGGAAACCTTTCTAGTTGGGTTATCGCTGCTTGCCGGTCGCGACCAGCACCTGTGCCACCAGTCCGGTGATCACGCCTGCCAGCAGAGGCAGCGGAGGCAGCTTGTACAGCCCCGCGCCAACGACCAGCACACCGATCACCACGACCCACTTAACCACCATCCCCGCGACCAGCCTCAGCACCGCCGAAACGGCCCCGAGCACGCCACCGCCGAAGGCCATCCAGGCCGCCAGCAGAGCGCCTACCACGATCGCCAGGCCGCCGGTGGCCGCCGCGACCGCCTGGGGCATGCCCCAAAGCAGGAACAGCAGCGCGACCAGCAGTACCGCTGCCGTCTGCCAGACGGCGGCGCGCAACACCAGCCGCCGGCCCGTAGCGACGGAATTCAGCACACGAAAGCCCTACGGAATTGGCGGGGTACAAGGCGGTAAAGCGCCTCGCCGAGCCGCAAAAGTATAGCAGCGGGACAATTTCCGGGACAACCGCCAAAGGTCAAAAACCGGGCTTTTGGCCGAGATAGGGCCGCAGCCCTTGCCCCGCCTGCGTGTAACCGTTTCCCCTGTTCAGAATTTTCCCGGGAATTTTCTGGAACTTTGATGGACACTGCCTGTCAGTCGTTGCAGGGCCTGCCGCTCAACTTCCTCGTCCGATGCTCCGTTGCAGGCCTTTCACGAAGCCCCGGCTGCCCCCGGGGCTTCACCTTTTGCGGGATCGGCAGGCGCGAATTCCGCGCTTCGTCGGCAGTGTCGTTCATCCAATTCACCCGATGACGACCGGGGAGCCATGAAGGTAGTGCTCCCCCTCGACGCATGGAGCGCCCATGTCCCGCCCCCGCAACACCCCCTCCTTCGTATCCCTCCTCGCCTGCCTGCCGCTGGCGTGCGCCACGACCGCTGCCGCTGCACAGGACTTCGCCGACGACGCCCGCTTCGAGATCCGGCTGTCGGCTTTCAATCCCGAGGCCAACATCCGCTTTGACGGCACCGGCGTCGCCACCGACGGCGAGCGCTCGGAGGACCTGGCGGCGGCGGGCAGCATCGATTCGGATGGCCGTTGGCGGCCACGCGGCGAGCTCGCCTTCCACATGTCGCCCCGGCAATCGCTGCGCCTGAACTACTACGATTACCGGCGCGACCAGTCCTGGAACTTCGACGGCGACTGGGTCGACCCGGGCAACATCTTCGATGAGGTCGAGATTCCCGGCGAACCGGTGGAAATCCCCGCCATCGACATCGATGGTCGCCTCAGCTTCGAGCTGGCCAGCCTCAACTACGAGTT
Source organism: Pseudoxanthomonas sp. Root65 (assembly GCF_001427635.1). Lineage (NCBI taxonomy): Bacteria > Pseudomonadati > Pseudomonadota > Gammaproteobacteria > Lysobacterales > Lysobacteraceae > Pseudoxanthomonas > Pseudoxanthomonas sp. Root65. Next base: position 1,677,369 of record NZ_LMHA01000001.1, on the reverse strand, counting down.
CGCCGTGGTCGATGCTCCGCGGTTCCAGTGGGCGCTTGGCGCCGGCGTCACCCATGCGACGCTGGAAGCCCGGGGTACCGGCACGAGCACGGGCACCGGTGAGGTCGACCCGCAATGGGAGTCTTTCAGCTGGAAGAAGGACGGCACCTCACCCAACCTGCACACGCGGGTCAGCTGGGCGCCGACCGAGCGCCTTCGCGTGGAGGCACAGGCCCAGTACCTGGATACGCGCTGGGGCGACTTCATCGACGAGCGCGGCCATTTCGAGCGCGGCGGCCTGCTGGTCGAATATCTGGTGACCGAGCGCCTGGGCATTCACGTGGGCTATGACTGGTTCCGCCTGAAGCTCAGCAACGACTATCGCGGCTCGTTCGAGGCTCCGCCGGAAACCGGCGTCGGCACGGTCGATGTCGCCGGCAAACTCACCGGAGAGTTCAAGGTCCATGGGCCGATGGCCGGCGTGACCTTCCGGTTCTGAGCAGGCTGATCGATAGTCACTGCTTATCGGTTCCAGCAGAACGTTTCATTGGACGACACGTGCGGGGCGCCCATACTTGAGACCAGTTCTCATCTGGAGCCCCGCCGTGAACAAGACCCTGAGCTTCGCGATCCTGCATTTCGCGGTGGCCTTCACCCTGGGCTACCTGTTCACCGGCAGCCTGCTGGTGGGTGGCGCGCTGGCCCTGATCGAACCGGCGTGCAACACCGTGGTGTTCCACTTCCACGAGAAGGTGTGGAAGCGGATCGAGGCGCGCCGCGCGATGCGGGCCGCCCCTTTGCCGGCCTGAGCCGGGCACCCATGAAAAAGGCCACGCATCCGCGTGGCCTCTTTCTTTCCGGGCGTCCGGAGGGACTTACTTCTTCTTCGGGATGTACAGGTCGGTGATCGTGCCTTCGTAGACCTCCGCCGCCATCGCCACCGACTCGCTGAGCGTGGGGTGCGGATGGATGGTCGCGCCGATGTCGCCCGCTTCCGCGCCCATCTCGATGGCCAGCGCCAGTTCGGCGATCAGGTCGCCGGCGTGCACGCCGACGATGCCGGCACCGATGATGCGATGGGTGTGCTCGTCGAAGATCAGCTTGGTCGAGCCTTCGCCGCGGCCGATGCCGACCGCGCGCGCCGACGCCACCCACGGGAACTTGCCGACGCCGATCTTCAGGCCCTTGGCCTTGGCTTCGGTTTCGGTCACGCCGACCCAGGCGATTTCCGGGTCGGTGTAGGCCACGGACGGAATGACGCGCGCCACCCACTCCTTTTTCTCGCCGGCGGCCACTTCCGCGGCCAGCTTGCCTTCGTGCGTGGCCTTGTGCGCCAGCATCGGCTGGCCGACCAGGTCGCCGATGGCGAAGATGTGCGGCACGTTGGTGCGCATCTGCGCATCCACCGGGATGAAGCCACGGTCGGTGACGCTGACGCCAGCCTTGTCGGCATCGAGCTTGCCGCCGTTGGGCGAACGACCCACGGCGACCAGCACGCGGTCCCAGGTGCCCGATTCCAGCTCCGGCTTCTGGCCTTCGGTGGCGCTCTCGAAGTGGACGGTGATGCCCTTCTTCGAGGCCTCGACCTTGGCGGCCTTGGTCTTCAGCTGGATGATCACGCCCTGCTTCTTCAGGCGGTCGGCCAGCGGCTTCACCAGGTCCTTATCCGCGCCCGGCATCAGCTGGTCCATGAACTCGACCACGGTCACTTCGGCGCCCAGCGCGCGGTAGACGGTCGCCATTTCCAGGCCGATGATGCCGCCGCCGACCACGAGCAGCTTCTTCGGCACCTCGGCCAGCTGCAGCGCATCGGTGGAATCCATCACGCGCGGGTCGTCCCACGGGAAGTTGGGCAGCTTCACCGCCTGCGAACCGGCGGCGATGATGCACTGCTCGAAGCGCAGCAGCTGCGTCTTACCGTCGCTGCCGACGATCTCCAGCTCGTTGGGCGACACGAACTTCGCCACGCCGGTCACGGTGCGCACCTTGCGCTGCTTGGCCATGCCGGCCAGGCCCTTGGTGAACTGGCCGACCACCTTGTCCTGCTTGAAGCCGCGCAGCTTGTCGAGGTCGATCTTGGGCTTGCCGAAGCTGATGCCGATATCGTCCGAGTGCGAGGCCTCGTCGATCAGCGCGGCCGCATGCAGGAGCGCCTTCGACGGAATGCAGCCCACGTTGAGGCAGACGCCACCGAGCGCTTCGTAACGCTCGATCAACACGGTGTCGAGCCCGAGGTCGGCGGCGCGGAATGCGGCGGTGTAGCCGCCCGGGCCGGAACCGATCACCACGATGCGGCACTCGATGTCTGCGGTCTTGCCGGTGCCCAGCGCCGGCTTCGGTGCCGAGGTCGCCGGTGCGGCGGGCGCGGCCGGCGACGGCGTCACCGGGGCGGGCTTGGCGGGCGCCGATGCGGCGGCGCCCTCGCCTTCGATGATCGCCACCAGGCTGCCTTCGGCGAGTTCATCGCCGAGCTTGACCTTGATCTCCTTGATGACGCCGGCGGCCGGCGACGGCACTTCCATCGTCGCCTTGTCCGATTCCAGCGTCACCAGGCCCTGGTCCTTCTTCACCGTGTCGCCCACGGCGACCAGGATCTCGATGACCGGCACGCCGTCGTAGTCGCCAATGTCGGGCACCTTGGCTTCGATCAGGCCACCACCGGCGGACGGGGCCGACGCGGCGGCCGGCGCCACTGCGACAGGTGCCGGGGCAGCGGCGGGCGTCGGCGCAGGCGCAGCGGGAGCCGCGGGGGCGGCCGGTTCTGGCGCGGAGGCCGCAGCGCCCTCGGCTTCCAGCACCGCCACCACGCTGCCTTCCGACAGCGCATCGCCGAGCTTGACCTTGAGCTCCTTCACCACGCCGGCGGCCGAAGACGGCACCTCCAGCGTCGCCTTGTCCGACTCCAGCGTCACCAGGCCCTGGTCTTTCTTCACCGTGTCGCCGACGGCGACCAGGATTTCGATGACCGGCACATCGCTGTAATCGCCGATGTCGGGGACTTTGACTTCAATCGTGTTCGCCATGGTCTCGGTCTCCTTACAGCAGCACGCGGCGCAGGTCGCCGAGCAACTGGGCGAGATAGGCGGTGAAGCGCGCGGCGGCCGCGCCGTCGATCACGCGGTGGTCGTAGCTCAGCGACAGCGGCAGCATCAGGCGCGGCTGGAACTGCTTGCCGTCCCAGACCGGCTGGATCGACGACTTGGACACGCCGAGGATGGCGACTTCCGGCGCATTGACGATGGGCGTGAACGCCACGCCGCCGATGCCGCCCAGCGAGGAGATCGAGAAGCATCCGCCCGACATCTCGGCCGGACCGAGCTTGCCTTCGCGCGCCTTCTTGGCCAGTTCGCCGCTTTCCTGCGCGATCTCGTTGACGCCCTTCTTGTCGACGTCGCGGACGACCGGCACCACCAGTCCGTTCGGCGTGTCGGCGGCAAAGCCGACGTGGAAGTATTTCTTCAGCGTCAGGTTCTCGCCACTGGCATCGAGCGAGGCGTTGAAGTCGGGGAACTTCTTCAGTGCCGAGACGCTGGCCTTCATCAGGAAGGCGAGCATGGTCAGCTTGATGCCGGCCTTTTCGTTTTCCTTGTTCAGCGCCACACGCAGCGCTTCCAGGTCGGTGATGTCGGCGTGGTCGTGCTGGGTGACGTGCGGGATCATCGCCCAGTTGCGCGCCAGGTTGGCGCCGGAAATCTTCTTGATGCGCGACAGCTGGACGACTTCGGTCTCGCCGAACTTGCTGAAGTCGACCTTCGGCCACGGCAGCAGGTTGAGGCCACCACCGGCGGCGGCCGGTGCGCCTGCAGCGGCGGGCGCGGCCATACCACCGGCCAGCGCGGCCTTGACGTACTTCTGCACGTCTTCCTTGCTGATGCGGCCACCGCGTTCGCTGCCCGTCACCTGGTGCAGGTCCACACCCAGCTCGCGGGCGAACAGGCGCACGGCGGGGCTGGCGTAGGCGACCTTTTCCGGCAGCACGCGGTCGGCGTTGAACTCGACCGGCGGCGAGCGCGGCGGCGAGGCTTCCGGATCGATGCCGGGCTTGTCGTCCAGCACGCGCGAGGCAGCCGGGGCCACGGACGGTGCGGCGCGCTCCTGCGCGATCTCGCGCTGGGCGATCTTGTCGGGGGTCGGCGAGACCGCGACCGGCTCGACCTTGGCGCCGGTTTCGGCGGTGGCGGTCGGCGCGGGCGCGGCGGCAGGCTTGGCTTCGGCCGCGCCTTCGCTCACTTCGATCAGCGCAACGACGGCGCCCTCGGCGATCTCGTCGCCCAGCTTGACCTTGATCTCCTTCACCACGCCGGAGAACGCGGATGGCACTTCCATCGTGGCCTTGTCCGATTCCAGCGTCACCAGGCCCTGGTCCTTCTTCACCGTGTCGCCCACGGCCACCAGGATTTCGATCACCGGTACGCCGTCGTAGTCACCGATGTCGGGGACCTTGGCTTCCTTGATGTCGGACATGGCGTTACTCCGGTGCGGGCGTGAAGAGGGAACCCCTATTGTGTCCGCAGCGGCGCGATGCGCCAACCGTTCATTGGTGTTAATTGCTGTCCACGGCGGGACATTGCGCGCAGCGCGACGCGCAGTGGTATCGCTTTGGTCGGACCCGGCGCGACGTGAGCGCCCGCGATACGGGGCCGCATGTTTTCATCCAGTCCGCGTCCGGCTGCGTATGTCGATGCGTTGTTCACAGCCCCGCCCCCAGCATCGTCACCCAGACCGACAAGGAGATTCCCATGCGCTGGCTCGTCCTGCTGCTGTCCCTCGCCATGCCCACGGTGTCCTGGTTTTCCCAGCAGGGCGCGTTCGGGGCCACCAACGGCGCCATCTCAGACCAATACCCCACGCTCATCGTCGCGGCGGGCTACGCCTTCGCCATCTGGGGCCTGATCTTCCTGTGGGACGTGGTGTTCGGCGCCTGGCAGGCATTTTCGTCGCGCGCGCGCCAGGCGCCGCTGGCGGGTGTTCGCCCCTGGGCCGCGGCCGGTTTCGCGCTGACCGCTCTGTGGGTGCCGGTGTTCTCGCAGCAACTGTTCTGGCTGGCGCTGCTGATCATCTGGTCGGCGCTGGGCTGCCTCTTGGCCTGCGCGCTGAAGCTTTCCACCGCGCGTGAAGGGACGCCGGGCCTCACGGGCTGGGCCTGGGCGCCGCTGTCGCTGCATGCCGGCTGGCTGTCGCTGGCGGCATTCCTCAACACGGCGCAGGTCATCGTCGCCTATCGGCTGCTGCCGACCGACGCGATGCTGCCGTGGACGCTGGTGCTGTTCGCCGCCGCTGCCGCCCTGCTGCTCGCGGCGAACCAGCGGATGCGCGGCAACCTGGCGTTCGCGGCGGCCGCACTCTGGGCACTGGCTGCGGTCTACGTGAAGCAGTCGGGCTGGACCGTGCCGGGCAGCGATACCGCCGCCTGGGTCGCTGTTGCCGTGGCCGCCGTGCTGGCGGTGCAGACCGTGTGGCTACGGCTGCGTACGCCGGCTCGCCCCGCGCACGGTTGAGGCCGGCAGCAGCGGCCGCAGCACATCCCAGGCCTCGCGCAGCCGCGCGAGGTCCATCGCCGCGTGTGCCGGGCTGGTCGAGGGCAACGCGATGATCTGCACGCGCTGCGTCCAGGCGTCATCCAATTGCGGCTGGATATGCCGCCGGAACAGCGACGCCGCGGTGCCGCCGTTGAGGGCGATGCCGCGCAGGGCGGCAAGTCCGTGCACGAGACCGGCAACCGGGTTGGGCCGTTCGCTGCCGCGGACGATCGCACTGTCCAGGCTGCCGGCACGGCGGCATTCGCCGATCACATCCCACAGGCCAATGCCGGCCCGCTGCGACGCTGCCAGCCGTTCCTCGTAAGGCGCTTCCACCGCGACGCCGGTCAGCGCGGCCATCACCGGCCAGAACCGGTTGCGCGGATGGGCGTAGTAGCGGGCCGCCTGCAGCGACGCCGCACCCGGCATCGAGCCCAGCACCAGCACGTGACAGTCGGGCGCCACCACCGGCGGCAGCCCGGTCAGCACCTCATCCATCGCTTATCCGCCGGTCGCCTGCCACGGCTTCACCACCAGCAGGGCGCCGGCGACGACCAGCAGCAGGCCGACCACGCGCAGCGCATCCACCGGCTGGCGCGCATGCAGCACGCCGAAGTGGTCCAGCACCACCGAGCCCACCAGTTGCCCCGCCACCACCAGGCAGATCAGCGACGCAGCGCCCAGCCGCGGCACCAGCAAGGTGGCCGAGGCGACGAATAGCGCGCCGATCACGCCCCCGGTCCACGCCCACCACGGCACCTTCGCCAGCGCGGCCGGCACGAACACCGGCCGCGTCAGCAGCCACCACGCCAACAGCACGCCCGTACCCACCAGGAACGAGCACAGCGAGGCGAACAGCGGCCCGGATGTCTGTCGCCCCAGCGAGGCATTGATCAGCGCCTGCAACGGCAACAGCATGCCGATGAAGAGGGCCAAGGCCACGCCGGTCGCGTTCATGCGTCATCTCATCCAGGGAAGAGGGACGAACGATACGCCACGTGGCGTCAACGCATGCGCATCAGGCGACTGGCGGAACGCCACCCTGCCGCTTGGACACCGCCCGCTGCAGCAGGGCCATCGATACCAGCAGCATCGCCATCGGCGCGAGCAGCAGGTAGAACGCGCGCGATCCGTCGAAGTGCGCGAACAACTGCCCGGTCACGTATGAACCAGTCGTGCCGCCCAGCGCGGAGAACACCACGATCAGCCCGGTCATCGCCGCATGCCGCGACTTCGGCAGCGCGCTGAGCACCACCGAATTGATCGCCGGATAGATCGGCGCCATCAGCAGGCCGATCATCGGGAAGACATAGGCGGCCGCCGGCGCGCTCCACCAGGTCATGCCGTCGCGCGCCTGCACGTTGGCCGCCAGCGGCAGCGCCAGCAGCACCAGCACCGCCATCGCCACCACGCATGCCGACAGCAGCCAGAACCACGGCACGCGCCGCAGCAGCACGCCGCCGCCCAGTCTGCCCAGCGCCAGCGAACCGGCGAAGATGCTGGCCGCCTGCACGCTGAGCGTGGTGGGCAGGTGCAGGATCTCGCGGTTGAACGTGGGCAGCCAGGTGTTGATGGCCTGTTCCATCAGCACGTAGAGGAAGGCGGATACCAGAAACACCACTACGAGCGGCAGCGCCAACAAGCGGAACATGTCGATGAAGGATTCGCCCGCCGCATGGCCATCCTGCGCCGCGCGCTCGTCCAGCGTGCAGGTCGCCAACAGTACGATCACCGCGAGGCAGAGCCCCGCCAGCACCCAGTAGACGTCCAGCCAGACCGGATCGCCCGGCGCGTCGGCATTGATGAAGGCGGCGAACAGCCAGGCGCTGCCCAGGATGCCGACCATGAACCAGCCTTCCACCGTGCTGGTCAGCGCGGCATGCGCCTTGGCGTCTTCGGTCAGCAGGCCGATGCTGGAATACACCGACACCTTCACCAGTGCGAACGCCACGCCGACCGTGGCGAACAGCAGCTTGGTCGCCCAGAACGCCTGCAGCAGCGGCATCGCGACGCAGGCGGCGGCGACCAGCAGGAGGCCGAGCATCATCGCCCGGCGATAGCCCAGCCGCGGCAGGAACGACGCCACCAGGAACGAGGTGATGGCGATCGGCAGGTCCTTGAACGCCTCCAGCAGGCTGGCGTCGGCCTTGGTGATGCCGAAGCCCTGGATGGACTGCAGGATCACCGTGCCGACGGAATTCAACAGCATGGCGAAGATCATGTACGTCAGGATCATCGCCAGGATCATGCGGGTGCGTGTCATCGGCGGTACCGGTCGGGTCGGACGCATCCTAGCCGCATCGGCCGGCCTGCGCGGGAGCGGCCGCGCCTGGCGGCGCAGCACGCGTGGGAGGGATGCGCCGCCGCGCCGGGAGAGACGGCGCGACGGCGGAAGACGGCCCACGGCATCGCGGGCCGCGGTGCGTCACCAGCGGTAGGCGACGGAGGCCTGGTACGAGGTTCCTTCCAGCGGACGGCCCATGAATACGCCGCCACTGGTCGCATTGCCCAGCACGCGCGCATTGCCCTCGGTCAGCGCGATCTCGTCGGTGACGTTGCGGCCCGAGAAGGTGAACTCCCAGTGGTCGCCCACGTGCGCGCTGGCGCCGATGTCCCAGGTGTCGTATTCGGGCAGCACCTGGCCGTTGGCGGGATCGGAGTAACGGTCGCCGACATGCGTGTAGGTGGTGAACACCTTCAGGTCGCCCCAGGGCATCGACCAGTAGTAGCTCGGCGTCAGCCGCGTGCGGAACTTCGGCTGGCGCACCACCTGGTTGCCGTCGAACGTGGAGAAGTCGCCGTACTTGGCGCGCAGCCAGGTCGCATTCCACGCCAGCTCGAAACCGCCCACCGGCCGCCACGCGCCCTCGAATTCCAGGCCGCGCGCCTTCGAGTCGCCGATGATGACCACGTTGTTGCCGTTGTTGTCGAACGCCTGGTAGCGCAGGCCGGTGAAGTCGTTGTAGAACGCGGTCAGGTACATCTCGTACGTCTCGCCGCCCGCCTTCAGGCCCAGCTCGTACTGGTCGATCTCGGTCTTGTTGTTGGCGCCGTCGCGCAGGTTGTCGAACTGCGGGAAGGTGAACCCCGAGTTGACGCGTCCGAACAGGCTGACGCTGTCGTTGAGCGTGTAGTTCAGGCCGGCCGTCCACGACACGTCGCTGTCGTTCTGGTCGATGCTGCGCGGCGTGGTCGAGACCGAGGTGGTGTTGTCGTACAGGGTGTTCTGGTCGCCGTCGAGATCGCGTGTCACGGGATCCCACACCGTTCCGTTCACTTCCTGGCGCTCATAGCGCACGCCGGCATCCAGGCGGATGCGGTCGTTGACGGTCCATTCGTCGGCGATGAAGAAGGCGGTGTTCTGGCCGTCGTAATCGCCGCGGATGTTGTAGAACGCCGTGCCGACGAAGCCATCACGCGTGGCGACCTGCCCATTGGACAGCGCCAGGTTCACCCGCCGCGCGTTGTCCTGCGCCGTCAGCAGCATGTTGTTGCCCAGCCACCAGCGGTCCTTGGACGAGTAGTCGGCGTAGTACACGCCGAAGGTCAGCGAATTGCGCTCGGTCAGGTCGACGCTGAAACGCAGGTCGTTGGTGAACGAGCTGATTTCCTTGTCCACCACCCAGAAGCCCGCAGTCAGCACCTGCTGGTTCGGATCGACCGCACCGCCGCCGTTGACGAACGTACCCGTTCCCGTCACGCCCGCGCCGTAGGTGTCAGTGATGAACGAGGACAGCGTCTGCGGGTTGGCGCCGGTGAACAGCGCGTAGGTCGGCGCATCGCCTTTCAGGTAATTGAACTTGTCGCTGATCGTCCAGTTGCCGACATACCAGTCCAGCGAACCACCGAACACGTCGATGTCCACGCCGCGGCCATCGGCCAGATCGCGCGTCATGGTCTCGTTGCCCACGCCGGTGGGCAGCGTCACCCGGCGGAAGTCGTCGCCGACCAGTGTGCCGGTGGTGGCGTCCAGGCCGGGGAAGCTGGAGATGTCCTGCCCGTTGTTGCGCGAGACCAGCGGTACCGCGGTGTAGAAGGTGTTCTTGTCGTCCGTGTGGCGCGCATAGAGGTTGAATTCGCCTTCGGCCCAGCGCTTGGTCAGCGTGGCGCTCAGCTGACCACCCTTCTCCACCGGAAAGCCGGTCTGGCGCACGCCGTCGGTCTCGCGGTAGAAGCCGCCCACGCTGTAATACCAGCCGCTGTCCGCACTGAGCGGGCCGCCGCTGTAGAAGTCGACACGGCGCAGGCTGTCGGTGCCCAGGGTCATGCGCACCAGGCCTTCCGGCGTGTCCTCGCCTTTCTTCTGAATGAAGTTGACGGTGACGCCGGGCTGGCCGTTGGAATAGATCGGGCTGGGACCACCGCGCAGGCCTTCGACACGCGCGATGGTGTCGTCGATGCGGAATAGCGTGGTGTTCTCCAGGAACGACAGCGTCGGCGGCGGGAAGATCGGCGAGCCGTCCAGTTGCAGGGTGAAGAACGGTGCATCGCCTTCGGAGGGCATGCCGCGCACGAAAACGTTGGCGCCGGTACCGCCGCCGCTGGCCTCGGCCCACACGCCCGGCACGATCTTCAGCAGGTCGGCGGTACTGGTAGGCGCGGTCTCCTGGATCTGTTCCGGCGTGGCCGTGCTGATCGAGAAGCTGGCGTCGCGCTTGCGCAGGCCCTTGAACTTGGCCGTGCCGCTGACGACCACCGCGTCCAGCGTGGTCGCGTCATCGTTGGCGGCGGTCGGCGCAGCGTCCTGTGCGGACGCCAGCGCCGGCGCCAGGGCCAGCGCGATGGCGGCCGACATGGCGTAGCGCATCGGGTGCTTGGTGTGTTGCATGGTCTCTCCCTCCACGTAGTGCGATTGTTGTTGTAGTGACAGGCTGCCGCCGCGGCTTCTGTGGCCACGTGCGGTCAAGGCGAAACGAACGTCCTCAGGTCGAACTCGGCGATGCGGGGAATCACGGCATCGGCATGCCTCAGCGCGCGTGCGTCGCCGATGCCGATGGCCGCCATGCCGGCGGCATGGATGGCTTCGATGCCGGCGGCCGCGTCTTCCACCCCGATGCAGCGGTGCGGTGGCACGCCCAGCGCGGCCGCGACATCCAGGAAGATGGCCGGGTCGGGCTTGGCGCGGACCATGCGGCCCGCGTCGGCGATGTAGTCGAAACGGTCGGCGATGCCCAGCTTGTCCAGCAGCATGGGCGCGTTGCGGCTGGCCGAGGCCAGGCCCAGTTTCAGTCCGACGGCGCGGGCGGCATCGAGCACCTCGCGCACGCCATCGAACAGGTCCTGCGGGCCGACGTTGGCGATCTCCTGCACGTAGTAGCCGTTCTTGGTGTCGGCCAATGCGCGCTTCTCGTCGGCCGAATGCGCACGCGTGGCGCGCTCCAGGATGATCTCCAGCGACGCCATCCGGTCCACGCCCTTCAGGCGCTCGTTGACCTGCAGGTCGAACGGCACGCCGATTTCGTCGGCCAGCCGCTTCCACGCGCGGTAGTGCGTATGCGCGGTATCGGTCAGCACGCCGTCCAGGTCGAAGATCAGCGCCTTGCAGTCCCGCGGGAACGTCGCCTTCGGCGGCGCCGGCACGGCCAGCGGCAGCACGGCTTCGCGCCCGCGGGTCAGGTGCACGTCGGTGCCGGCGTGGCCGAACGCCAGCGCGTCGCCGTCGTCCAGCCGGTAACGCACACCACGCGCATCCACGTCGACCCGCAGCGCACAGCCGCGCCAGCGCAGGTTGAAACCGTAGCCTTTCCACGCCGCCGGCAGCGTGGGCGAAAACCGCAGCCGCCCCTGCACCACCCGCAGTCCACCGAAGCCCTGCACCAACCCCAGCCAGCTGCCCGCCATCGCCGCCATGTGCACGCCGTGGTCGGTGTTGCCATGCAGGTCGTCCAGGTCCACGCGCAGGCTGGCGTCGAAGTACTGCCACGCCTTTTCGTCCTGTCCCACTTCGCTGGCGAGGATGCCGAACACCGGCGCCGACAGCGTGGAGTCGTGGGTGGTGACCGCTTCGTAATAGTCGAAGTCGCGCCGCTTGCTGCCCAGCGGGATGCCATCGCCGGCCAGCACCAGCGCCATCACCACGTCGGCCTGCTTGCAGACCTGATGGCGGTACAGCGTGAGCGGATGGTAGTCGAGCAGCAGCGGACGGTGCGCGCCTTCGCGGTTCGGGAACGGCCAGCGCGGCTTGTCGAGGAAGTCGTCGTCCTGCGGATGGATGCCGAGTGCGTCATCGACCGGCAGGTGCATGGCGTCGGCGGCGCGCTGCCACAGCGCCACTTCGTCTGCCTCCAGTCCGATACGCGCCGCGAGCGCGTGCAGTGCCTCCGGACGATCCGCCGACAAGCGGTTCCACGCCTGCACGGCGCGCTGAAGGTGCCGCTTCGCCATGCGGTTGGTATACCAGTTGTTGTTGACCAGCGTGGTGTATTCGTCCGGACCGGTCACTTCGTGGATGCAGAACGCGCCGTCGAGCCGCGGGTTGAAATGCCCGGCCTGCGGCCAGATGCGCGCGGTTTCGAAAAGAATCTCGGCGCCAGCCTCGCTGAGGAAATCGAGATCATCGCTGGCGTCGAGATAAAGCCCGATCCCGTAGGCGATGGCGGCGTTGATGTGGTACGCCGCCGAGCCGCTGGGATAGTGCGCGGAACATTCGCGACCGGCGATGGTGCGCCACGGGTACAGCGCACCCCGCGCATGGTTCATCGCCCGCGCAGTGTCGCGTGCGCCGTCCAGCGTGCGGTAGCGGTACATCAGCATCGCGCGCGCCACCGCTGGCGCGGTGAACGCCATCACCGGCAACACGAAGGCCTCGGTGTCCCAGAAGCAGTGGCCCTCGTAGCCCTCGCCGGTGATGCCTTTAGCCGCCGTGCCGGTGATGCCGTCGCGCCCGGCCGATTGCAGCAGGTGGAACAGGTTGAAGCGCAGCGCGAGCTCTGCCGCCGGATCGCCGGCCACCGACAGGTCGGCGTGCCGCCAGAACTCCTGCAGCGAGGCCGCCTGGGCCGCGGCGATGGCCTCGAACCCGGCCGCCTGTGCGCGGGCCAGCACGGCATCCACGCCATCGGCGGACCGGCCGTTGCCATCGTCGTAGGCGACGAACTTCTCGATCACCACCGACGCGCCGGGCGTCAGTGTCGCGACGTAGCGCTGCTCGACGCGCCCCGGTTCCGCCCGCGCACCCTCGAAGGCGAGATCCGGCGACAGGCGATGCTGTTGCGCGCAGGCCAGCGCCACGCCGCTGTGATGGGTGCGCTGGGTCAGCCGCGCGGTGTCGGCATCGGCATGTTCGTCCGCGACCTGCAGGCCCTTGCCGCCATGCACGCCGATGCGGGGATCATCGCCCTGCTCGACCGCCTGGCGACCGGTCTCGATGGACGACGTCAGGGTCAGCGGTCCCGTGTAGTCGACCGAGACCACCTCGAAGCGGATCGCCAGCAGCGCGCGTTCGGCCAGCGGCACCACGCGCTGCGCCGTGATCTGCAGCATGTGGCCCTGCGGCGTCTTCAGCCGCAGGCGCCGGTGCAGCGTGCCGGCTGCCAGGTCCAGGGTGCGCTCGAAGTCCAGCCACTCCGCGTCCGCGAGCCGCAGCGGAACGTCGCCCAGCTGCAGGCGGATGTGCTTGCCCTCGGCCACCGGCACGCGGGTATCGGTGCTGCGGGTGAAGCCGGGGAAACGCTCGTGGTAGTGGATCGGGTTCTGCTCGAACACGCTGGACAGGAACGTGCCGTCGCTGGCGCTGTCGTCTTCCTCCAGCGCACCGCGCACGCCCAGCGTGCCGTTGGCCAGAGCGAACAGGGTTTCATCGCGTGCGGCGCGCGTGCGGTCGATCCCGCGATGGGTGAGTCGCCAAGGATCCTGCGGGCCCGGGCCGGCATCGCCGAGGTTGACTGCTGTTTCTTTTCCGCCCTGTTCCACCGACATCCCCACGCTGGCCTGGTCCTGACCGGGCTGGCAGCCCGGGCGGAGGGCACGCTAGGAGTCGTTGTTATCGATGTCAAGTTATCGATGTCAGCTCATCTCGACGACCCGTGCCGGCCAACGCCGCAGCAGCGCGAAAGCGCCATTAAATCGATGATATTCAACGGCTTGCGACGGGCTATCGGCTTCGGTGCCGCAGCGGATGTCTACCGGGTAGCCGCTGCGATGCAGCAGCGTCCTGCGCTCAGGTTGTGCGGACCACCAGATGGGTCGGCAGGGTCTCGGAACCGGCCGCCTCGCCCTCGATCAGCGCCCGCACCTTGCGCGCCAGCAGCACGCCGGCGTCGATGAAATTCTGGTGTACCGAGGTCAGCGGCGGCACGTAGGTGGCGCCGAGCGGGGTGTCGTCGTAGCCGATCACCGAAACGTCCTCGGGCACGCGGCGGCCGCGCTCGATCAGCGCGCGGATCGCACCGATGGCCAGCAGGTCGCTGGCGGCGAACAGCGCATCGACCTGCGGATGCCTTTCCAGCAGGGCATGCACCGCTTCCGCGCCGGCACCGACAGTGAAACTGGCGACGGTGGGCGTCAGCGGGGTGATGCCATGGCGGGCCAGCGCCTCGCCGAAACCCTCCAGCCGCTCGGCGAATTCGCCGTGCGCCGGATCGCCGAGGAAGGCCGGGCGCCGGCGACCGAGCGCGATGAAGCGCTCCGCGGCCAGCGCACCGCCGCGGCGGTTGTCGCTGCCGACCACCACCTGCGATTCGTGCCGGCTGACCGCGCCCCATACGACCATCGGCCGGCCCCAGCGCTGTACTTCATGCATCGCGTCCTCGTGCGCACCCTGCCCGAGCAGGATCACGCCGTCGGCCGCCTGCACGTTCGGCAGCGAACCGCCCTGCAGCGACGTCAGCAGCACGCTGTAGCCGGTGGAGGTGAGTTCCTGGGTGATGCCGCCGAGCAGGTCGAGCGGATACGGTCCCGACATCTGCCGTTCCACGGTGGGCTTCATCTCCACCACCACCGCCACCGTCATGCTGCGGCGGAGCTTGAGGTTGCGCGCACTGACATTGAACGAATAACCGTACTGCTGCGCGATCTGGCGCACCCGCTCGCGCGTCTCCGCATTCACCAGCGGACTGTCGCGCAGCGCGCGCGAGACGGTGATGGCGGAGACGCCGGCCACCTTCGCCAGGTCCGCCATGGTCAGGTGCCCACCGGGCGTCGGCAGGTCGGCGCGTGCCCGTGGCTTGCGCTTGGCAGGGGGCATGCGGTTCATTTCCTTGCGCGGCTGGCTTCGTAGTGTGCGATGTAAGCGTCCACCGGTGTCGATGCGATGACGCCACCGATGACATCCGGTAGCAGGTCGTCCAGTGACTTGAAGCGCAAGCAGCTCTTGCCCATGTCCAGCCGCTTGCCGGCGTCCGCGTAGGCGTTGCGCAACACCACGTCCTGTGCGGAGTTCTCGTGGCACGTGGTCAAGTACAGCGCGTAGTACTGCTTCTGCGCCGCCAGCGCGACGTACGACAACGGCTGCTTGTTGTAGGTGTTGGGGTACCGGGACAACGGGATCTCCCAGCAGACCATGCCCCAGTTCATCGTCTCGACGTAGCCGGCAGGCAGGTGCCGGTTGACCAGCTGGCGGACCGCCGACATCACGGCCCGCCGTTCCTCCGGCAGTTCCGCCAGGTATTCATCGACCGTCTTCGCCTTGCTGCTGGCCATGGGCATCGCTCCTCGTTGCGCCGAGGTTAGCGCAACCACGCGACCGCTGTCGTGGACCGCTGCGGCCTGGCGCGACGTGCGGCGGAGGGCGCCAGCGCCGCCTGACGGCGCGGGTCATGGCGCGAACGTTCCAGTCAGCGACATGCACGCGCAGTGAAATGCGAATAAACCACGCGCGATATTCCGCACGGTTTGCGAATGGTTCACGTCGCGACGTGGCAGGCGTTCATGCGCGAATGGTTACGGTGCGCTCGCCCTGACGGCGACGACGCATGACATCGCATCGCATTGCCGGTAGGGACATAAGAAAACAAAACAGGAGACACCCCCATGAAGTCGCTTCGCACCCTTACGATTGCCCTTGCTTCCCTCATCGCCGCCCCTGCAGCCTTTGCGCAGGACGCGACCACCGATACCGCATCCTCCTCCTACGACAAGCGCTTCGCCGTCGTCGGCGGCGCCGCCATCCTCAAGCCCGACCGTGATCCTGCGCCCGGCCTGAAGATCGATGGCGATGTCGCGCCCGTCATCAGCGCCAGCTGGTACGCAACGCCCAACATCGCAGTGGAACTGTGGGGCGCGGCCGACAAGTTCAACCACCGCGTCAAGGCCGATGGCGCCGGCAAGATCGGCACTGTCGACCAGCAGCCGATCGCGCTGAGCGGCCAGTACCACTTCGGCACGCCCGACCAGGTGATGCGTCCGTTCCTGGGCCTGGGCTATTACGAGTCCAACTTCAGCAACGAGAGCATCGGCGGTGACGGTGCGCACGTGGGCCTGGAGACCGCCAAGGGCGCCATCGCCACGGCCGGCATGGACTTCAACATCAACGAGACCTGGTTCGCGCGCACCGACGTGCGCTACATGAAGGGCGACGCCGGCGTGCGCGTGGCTGGCCAGGGCACCGGTGAAGAACTGACGATCGACCCGTGGGTCGTGGGTGTGGGTATCGGCGCGCGCTTCTGATCCATTGCTCCAACGCGTCGATACGGCGGCGGGCCTCCGGGCCCGCCGCCTTTCTTCTTAGAACGGCGCTGTTCCGCTGCGCGAATCCCGCACCCCGCCATCGACGGGTCAGCGTGCACCGTGGCCGCGCAGCCGCTCCAGCCGCGCGACGCGCCACTTCACGCACCAGGCATACACCAGGTAATAGCCGAGCAACAGCCCGGCCACTGCCAGCAGGCTGCCATGCCCGCTGAGCAGCGCATGCGTCGCCGGCTCACTCTCCGAGCGCCAGTACTGCACCATCTGCACCATGCCCAGCACGATGCGGCCGGCGACGATGGCCACGAGCAGCAGCGCCAGCCAGGCATTGGGCTGGTAGAACACGCCCTGCGGCGCGACCTCCCAGCGTGTCAGCCACACACCGATCAGGCCGAGCACGACACCCGCCGCCAGTCCCGCGCCCGCGCCCAGCAGGCTGTCGGGCCACCAGAACAGGCCGAACGCGCTGACCGCGACGAAGATCGCGACCGACACCAGCAGGCTCCACGCATTGAACGCCAGCAGCCAGCCGCGCGCCATGCGCCGCGAGCGCCCGTAGCGGTAACGCTGCCACAGCGACAGCGGCAGCAGCACCACCCACAGCGCGAGCAGCAGGAAAACGAACAGGAGGACGAGGACGATGGGCATGCGCACATCATGCCGCAATGCGTGTCAGGGATGCTCGGCTTCCACATGCACCTTCTCGCGGCGCAGCAGATACAGTCCGCTCGCGACGATGATGCCGGCGCCGATCCAGGTCACGCCGTCCGGCAGTACCGACCACAGCGCCACGTCCAGCAGCACGCCCCACAGCAGCGCGGTGTATTCCAGCGGCGCGATCAGCGACGCCTCGCCGCGGCGGAAGGCTTCGGTCAGCGCGACCTGCGCCAGCGAGCCGGAGACGCCGACGCCGGCGATGATCCAGCCATGCGCCGGCTGCAGCGGCTTCCACGTCGGCAACGCCAGCAGCCACGCGCCCAGCGACAGCAGCACCACGAACCAGAACACCATCGCCTGCGTGCTGTCCCGTTGCGCCAGCATCCGCACCGTGACCGCGCCCATCGCATAGCAGATCGCGGCGATCAGGATCGCCAGTCCGCCACCGGTCAACATGCCCTCGCCGGTCGGGCGCAGGATCACCAGCACCCCGGCCAGGCCGATGAAGATCGCCACCCAGCGCGCCGGCCCCACCCGCTCCTTGAGCAACGGGCCCGCCATCGCCGTGACCAGCAGCGGCGCGACGAAGGTGATCGCGTAGGCCGTGGACAGCGGCATCGTCCGCAGGCCGTACACGAAGCCGGCCATCATCGCGATGCCCTGCACGCCGCGCAGCAGGTGCAGCGGCCAGTACACGCGCAGCAGCGACCGCGCAGGCACCGTGGCCAGCACCCATAGCGTCACCAGCGGCAACGACGAGAGTCCGCGCAGCGCAGCGACCTGCAAGGACGGATACTCGGCCGAGAGCAGCTTCAGTCCCGCGTCCATCAACGCGAACATCAGCACGGCCGCCAGCATCAGCAGGACGGCGGAAGCGAGGGAGGGGCGGGAGGCGGGCATGCGCCATTATCGCGTGCCGGCCGCGCTCGGCCGCACGTGCGATACCCTGCGCGCAGCCACCCGTGCAGCCAGACCGATGACAGGCACCGTCCCACGCTCCATTGCGCCGTCGCGCCCGCGCCTCGCCCTGCGCCTGGCCTGGGCCGGGCTGTGGCTGCTGCTCGGCATCGTCAGTCTCGAGTTCCTGCTCAACGCCTATGCCAAGTACCGGCATCTCGATTCGGGCGCCTATGGCATGTTCATGACGCGACGCGGCTGGCTGTGGCTGCATCTGGCCGGCGGGCTCACCACGGTGCTGCTCGGCCCGGTGCAGTTCCTGACCCAGTGGCGCCGACGCAACCCGCGCCTGCATCGCCTGACCGGCCGTCTCTATCTGCTCGGCATGCTGGTGGCGGCGACCGGCGCGACAGGCCTGATCGCCACCTCGCCGGCACCGTTCGCCATCCGCCTGGCATTCGCAGCGACCGCGCTCGCCTGGCTCACCACCGGACTGACCGGGCTGGTCGCCATCCGCCGCGGCGCGGTGGACCGGCACCGGCGCTGGATGGTCCGCAACTACGCGGTGACGCTGGCGCCGATCATCTTCCGCCTCTCGCTCCCGGTCGCGATCACCGCCGGGCTTGCGCCGTCCCCCGACCTGATCGCGGCCCTGCTGTGGGCCAGTTGGGTCGTACCGCTGCTGGTGTGCGAGGCGGTCCGCCGCCTCGCGCGGCGCTGGCGGTCCGCAACGCCACCCGCGTCGCGCGATGCCGTGCCGCTTCCCGGTGCACGGTAGAATTCCGCGTCCCGCTACAGGATTTCCCCCATGCCTTCTTTCGATGTCGTGTCCGAAGTCAACGTCCACGAGCTGACCAACGCCGTGGACCAGGCCAACCGCGAACTCTCCACCCGCTTCGATTTCAAGGGCGTGGACGCCAAGTTCGTGCTGGAAGAGAAGCTGATCACCCAGTCCGCGCCCAGCGACTTCCAGCTCAAGCAGATGACCGACATCCTGCGCGCGCGCCTGATCGCGCGGCAGATCGATGCCCGCTGCCTGGAGTTCGGCGACGTGGAAACCAATCTCGCCGGGGCCCGCCAGAAGATCACCGTGCAGCAGGGCATCGAGCAGAAGCTGGCGAAGAAGATCGTGTCGACGATCAAGGACGCCAAGCTGAAGGTGGAAGCGCAGATCAACGGCGACAAGCTGCGCGTGACCGGCAAGAAGCGCGACGACCTGCAGGACGTCATCGCCCTGCTGAAGAAGACCGAGTTCGACCTGCCGCTGCAGTTCGACAACTTCCGTGACTGAGTCGCCCGCCACGGCCGGTGACGCGCCCGATCCCCTCGCCGCCACCCGCCGCTGGGTGGAGCGCGCCGTGATCGGCCTGAACCTGTGCCCGTTCGCCAAGGCGGTGTACGTAAAGGAGCAGGTCCGCTTCGTGCTGAGCGATGCGAGCACGCCGGAAGCGCTGCTGGAGGAACTGGCGGAAGAGCTGGTGATGCTGCGCGACACCGATCCGGAACAGGTCGACACCACGCTGATCGTGCACCCGGACGTGCTGACCGATTTCCTGGACTACAACGACTTCCTCGACAACGCCGATGCGGCGGTCGAAGCGCTGGATCTGCAGGGCGTCATCCAGGTGGCCAGCTTCCATCCGGACTACCAGTTCGCCGGCACCCTGCCGGACGACATCAGCAACTACACCAACCGCTCGCCCTACCCCACCCTGCACCTGCTGCGCGAAGCCAGCATCGACCGCGCGGTGGAGGCCTTC
This sequence comes from Pseudoxanthomonas sp. Root65, assembly GCF_001427635.1. Lineage (NCBI taxonomy): Bacteria > Pseudomonadati > Pseudomonadota > Gammaproteobacteria > Lysobacterales > Lysobacteraceae > Pseudoxanthomonas > Pseudoxanthomonas sp. Root65. The sequence continues at coordinate 1,657,934 of NZ_LMHA01000001.1, read as the reverse complement.
CCGGACCCCGACGTGATCGTCGAGCGCAACGTCAAAACGCTGGATGCACTGGGGCACGCAGGCTGGGCGACGCTGTTTGCGGAGTGAGCGGCACACCCGTGATCTCCGGTGTGGGAGCGACGTAAGTCGCGATGCTCTTCTCCCCTACATCCACGCCGCATCCCACCATGGGTACGCCCCCACGCTGCGCACCAGTCCCGCCCGGAGCGGATTGGCCACCACGTAGCGAGCCGTCGCCAGCACGGCGGGGCCGTTACGCAGCGCGCGATCATGGAACCCCTTCCCCCAGACCTGTCCCGTCTCCGGATGCTGCAGGCGGACCATCCTGGCGCTGTTGCATTTCAGGCGCTGCACCATGATCGACAGGCTGTCCAGCGCGCCGAGTTCGATCACGCCATGCCAGTGATCGGGCATCAACACCCAGCACAGCAGCCTCGAGCGATACCACAGCCGTGAGGCGGTCATCGCTTGGCAGGCCGCCATGGCCCGCTCCGCCTGTGCAAACAGCGGCCTGCGGTCTGCCGTCGTGAACGTCACCAGATAGGCCTGCCCGACCTGGGAGGCGCGTCCTTTTCTCAGATCCGAGTATCCCGGCATGTCGATGCTCCCGTGGGGAGCTGAGCATGCCAAGCCTGACGGAGACCGCCATGAGCGGATCGCTCGATGCGGTGTCAGAGTTCTCCTGAAAAGCTTCGCGACTTACGTCGCTCCCACGTCAGACAACCAGAGATGCGGACAGCCGCCGCTCCAGCAGCAGGCGCGCATCGTCCAGCGACGGCAGGATGGTGTGGCCGAGGGCACGCACGGCGTCGTCCGGCTCCAGCAGATCCGGAATCTGGATGGGATGCATGCCGGCGGCGAGCGCGGCGCGCAAACCAGTGGGCGAGTCTTCCAGTACCAGGCAGTGCGCGGGATCGACGCCCAGCGAGGTCGCGGCCAGCAGGTAGATGTCGGGCGCAGGCTTGGGATGCTGCACGTCGCTGCTGGTGCAGATGGCGTGGAACCGGGGCAACAGGCCGGCCGCCTCCAGCTTGCGCAGCGCCAGCGGACGCCGCGTGGACGTGGCGACAGCGCGCGGCATGCCGCGGGCTTCGAGGAAGTCCAGCATCGCCACGATGCCCGGCCGGTGCGGCACGCCGGCCGCCACCACGGCGTCGTACAGCAGATGCGAACACTGCAGGATCGCATCGCGCCCCGCTTCGCCGACGGCTTCATCCAGCAGGTGCCGGCACACCGCCTCGCTGTGTCCGACCATCGACAGCCACAGAACGTCAGGCAGGTCGTGGTACCCGCATTCGCGCGCGGCCTGCGCCATGCAGTCGATGATGGCGCGCTCGCTGTCCAGCATCAGGCCATCCATGTCGAAGATCACCGCCGCAGGGGTGAACGGCAGGCCCGCCGCACTCATGTGGCGAACTCGAACAGTCGCCGCAGGTCGTCGGCATCGAGGATGCGCCACTGCCCTTCCGGCAACCCGTCCAGCGTCAGCCCGCCCACGCGGCTGCGGTGCAATGCCTGCACGTGGTTGCCGACGGCGGCGAACATGCGGCGCACCTGGTGGTAACGCCCCTCGGTGAGCGTCAGCTGCGCATGGCGCGGATCGATCACGTGCAGTTGCGCCGGTGCCAGCGGCGTCTGTTCCGATTCCAGCATCAACGTACCGCTGGCGAACAGGGCCGCCTCGTCGCCGCGCAGGTCTTCGGCCAGCGTGGCGTCGTACACCTTGGGCAGGTTGGCCTTCGGCGAGATGATCCGGTGCAGCAGGCCGCCATCATCGGTGAGCAGCAACAGCCCGCTGGTCTCGCGATCCAGCCGACCGACCGTGGACATCACCGGCGACCGGTCGCGGAAGCGCGACGGAAACAGGTCGTAGACGATGCGCCCGGTGTCCTTCGTGGAGCAGGTATAGCCGACCGGCTTGTGCAACAGGATGGTCAGTCCCGGTGCGGGATCGAGTGGTTCGCCATCCACGCGGATGCGGTCGTGGTCGACCGGATCGTCGGCGTACAGCACCTCACCCTCGGCATCGGTGATGCGTCCTTCGCGGAACATCCACTGCACCTGCTTGCGGCTGCCATAGCCCAGGTTGGCGATGTGCTTGACGATCTTCATGGACTTATCGCCTCGCCTTGATGGCGGCGATCACCTTGAAGCCATCGCGCTCGCCGGCCACGCGCACATCGCCGAAGCGCTCGTTCAAGGTCTGCTCGTACGGGAGGTGCCGGTTGGCCACCAGCCACAGGCGCCCTCCCGGCTTCAATGCCTCGGCAGCGGCGGCGATGAAGCGCTGGCCGATGTCGGGACGGTCCGCGCGGCTCTGTGTGTGGAATGGCGGATTGCTGACGATGAAGTCGTAACGCTCCGGCAGTCCGGCAGTGACGTCGTGCCAGCGGAATTCGACGCGCGCGGACGATGCCACGGGGCTCAGATTCTCCTTCGCCAACGCCAGGGCGCGTGCCTCGGCTTCGTAGAGGTCGAGTGCGGTGATGGCGGAATTGCGCGCCAGCAGCGACAGCGACAGGAATCCCCAGCCTGCGCCGAGGTCCGCGCCATGACCGGCGATGTCGTTCGGCAGGCACTCGACCAACAGGGCGGACGCAGGATCGATGCGGTTCCACGCGAACACGCCGGGACGGCTGAGGAAGCGGCCGCCTTCGATGCGACGCGGCGCGTCGAGCGCCGACCATTGCCGCAACATCGCCTCGTCGGTGCCCTCGCCGAGCGGCCGCGTCCAGAACGTGCGGCAATGGAACTTGGTCAGCGTGCCGGCGAGGCCGGCGAGTTGCTTGAGATCGGCTTCGCCCGATTTCGCCCCCTCGTTGTTGGTCATCGCCGCGACCACCACGCCGCCGGGCGAAGCGAGCTGCACCGCGCGCGCCAGCAGCGCACGCGCTTCCTCGCGCTGGCGCGGGGGCAACACCAGCACGAGCGGATAACGTACGCCGTCCTCCGCGGCATCGGCCACGACACGCAGTCCTGCGCGCTCCAGGAGTTCGGCATCGGGACGGAAACTCTGTTCGCAGACCACCTGCGAGAGCGGGAACTGGCGCAGCGCCGCGCCATCGCGCGCACGCAGGAACAACACCGGGCCCGAAGGCCAGGCGAGCTGGCCCTGGGCGAAGGGCAGCATCAACGCGTCGAGCGCGGGATCGGAGAATCGGGAGGCCACGGGCGACACGCAACAGGAAGGGAGGCGACCATTCTACCGGCTGGCCACTGGCACCCGTTTCCGACACCGCCCGTCGGCAACGAAAAACAAAGTGAAAAATGTGTTGCACGAACAAAACAACCGGCGTATCTTGCGCGGCCTTCGGCCCCTGCGGCTGTTTTTTCACCAGACCACCTTCCATGAAGCCCGCATACGACATCGCCAACACGCTCGACCTGCAGCCCTCGCGCTGCGGCCTGCGCGTGCATGCGTATGCCTTCGTTGCCAAGCCCGGCAACGAATCCGTACGGCGCCTGGACACCTGACATCCGGCTGACTCCCTGGGAGATCGGCCACCCCGATCTCCCGAGGAAACGCGAACGCCCTCGGGTCGCAAGTCCCGGGGGCGTTTTGTTTTCAGCGTTCGCGGAGGATGCGCATGCATCGAACAGGTTCGTTTCTTTCCACCACGGAAATTCGTTTCCGCCCTGGGGCATCCGGGTAGCGCACGTGTGCGTCCCGAGGCTGGGGCGCGGCTGCGACCGGCGCATGTGCGCTGCGTCCTGATGCCCCGACGCGGGCTGCAGGTGGAAAGGACATCAACAAGGGCGCCTGGCGCCCGAACGGATTGCCGGTGGGCGACCGCCGGCAATGCGGAGCATCGATCGAACACGCGACAGCGGTACGGGTTTGTATCCCGTCCGGTGCGCGCGGCGCTGCCGTGGCGTATGCCGACGCGTGGGAGAGGGTGTTCCTCGAGCGGACGAAAGCTCAGAGGCAGAGCAGCGGCGCAGGCCGTTGGCCACCGGTTCGAATCCGGTTCGTCCACCACTGGATAGCTCAGATGGATAGAGCATCGGACAGTTAATCCGAGTGTCGCGGGTTCGACTCCCGCTCCAACACCAGACTGTAAATCTGGAAACAGGGACGCAAGTCCCACCCAGGAAACGCCTCGTGCGGCGCAACGTCTCTCCGCGATGGATTGCAGAAAGACAGCGCACCGCAGCGGGGACGGTGCCGGCACCGCGCCCTCGACGCGGATGCGCGTGGCCTTTGATGCGATCTGCGGATCGCCCCAGCGCCACGATGCCTCCGCCGACAGCGCCGGCTGCCCGTACCGCCTCCGTTTAGGGGCGTTTCCGCCTTGTTCCGCTGTCCGCACGTCGCGGACGGCACACCATCGTCGCGGGACTCGATCCGCCGCGACGGTGTTCACCCATCGGATCGAACCACCAGAGCCAACAAGGAGAACAACGCCATGTTCTGGACCAAGAGGGTCGTGATCGGTGACGGCGAGCGCGGCCTGGTGTATCGCAACCGTCGGTTCGAGCGCGTGCTCGCACCCGGCGTGTACCGCTGGTTCGACCCGATGGGTCGCATCGAGGTGCGCACGTTCAACATCGCTGCGCCGGAATACGCCGGCCATGACGTCGACGCGCTGATCGCGCGCCTGGGCGAAGGCCTGGGCGAGGTCTTCGTGCTCGCCGACATCGGCGTGGACCAGGTCGGCCTGGTGCTGAAGAACGGCAAGCTGGAAGACGTGCTGCCGCCCGGCACGCGGCGCCTGTACTGGATCGGCCTGGTGAAGGTCGAGGTGCAGGCCGTGTCGCTCGCCACGCCGGACGTGGACGTCGCGGTCGCGCGACGCCTGCGCCAGCTGGGTGCGTTGTCGAAGCTGGCGGTGGTGGCCGATGTGCCGGCGGAGTTCGCAGGCCTGGTCTTCATCGACGGCAAGCTCGAGCGCACGCTCGCGCCCGGCAGCTACGCCTTCTGGAACTTCCAGAAGAACGTAGTGGTGGATGTGGTCGACCTGCGCGTGCAGACGATCGAAGTGTCGGGCCAGGAACTGTTGACCCGCGACAAGGTCAGCCTGCGCGTGAACCTGGCCGCCAGCACCCGCGTCACCGACGTGGTGGCGGCGCGGACCAAGGTCGCGAAGGTCGGCGACTTCGTCTACCGCGAGCTGCAGTACGGCCTGCGCAAGGCGGTCTCCGCCAAGACGCTGGACGAACTGCTGGGCGACAAGGCCTCGCTGGACGCCGACATCTTCGCGTACGTGCGCGGCCAGGTGACCGGCTTCGGCGTGGACGTGCTGGGCGTGGGCGTGAAGGACGTGATCCTGCCGGGCGAGATGAAGGAGATCCTCAACGGGGTGGTGCAGGCGGAGAAGACGGCGCAAGCCAACGTGATCCGTCGCCGCGAGGAGGCGAACGCCACGCGTTCCCTGCTCAACACCGCGAAGCTGATCGACGAGTCGCCGGCGCTGATGCGCCTGAAGGAGCTCGAGGCCTTGGAAAAGGTCACCGAGAAGATCGACAAGCTCACCGTGTTCGGCGGCCTGGATGGCGTGCTGAAGCAACTGGTGACGTTGAAGTAGCAGGAACCTGCCCCCTCCCCCGTCCACGGGGGAGGGGGCTCTATCCTTTCAATGGAGTGAACACATGAACATGCAATCCCGATTCGAACTGCTGCACGCCGAGGGCAGCGCCACGCCGATCAAGGGCTGGGTGCGCGGCGTGCCGCTGGAAGCGCAGGCCCACGACCAGCTCCGCAACATCGCGTCCATCCCGTTCGTCGGTCCGTGGGTGGCGGTGATGCCCGACGTGCATCTGGGCAAGGGCGCGACCGTGGGCTCAGTGATCCCGACCCGCAGCGCCATCATCCCCGCGGCCGTCGGCGTGGACATCGGCTGCGGCATGGCCGCGGTGCGGACCACCCTGCGCGCGAAGGACCTGCCCGACAGCCTGGCGCAGCTGCGCTCGGGCATCGAGCGCAGCGTGCCGGTCGGCAACGGCCGCGGCGGCGAGCACTGGAAGCTGCCGGATAGCATCGGCACGCGCATCGCGCAATCCGGTCTGGTCGAGCGTCTGGACGTCATCAAGCAGAAGCACCGCAAGGTGCGCACCGACAAGCTCGGCTGCCAGATCGGCACGCTGGGCGGCGGCAACCACTTCATCGAGCTCTGCCTCGATGAAAGCGATGCCGTGTGGGTGATGCTGCACAGCGGTTCGCGCGGCACCGGCAACCTGATCGGCACGTATTTCATCGAGCGCGCACGCGAGCAATTGGCGCACCGCGTGCTCGGCTTCCACCTGCCGGACAAGGACCTCGCCTTCTTCATGCAGGGCGAGCCGCTGTTCGACGACTACGTGGAAGCGGTGTCGTGGGCGCAGGACTACGCCCGCGAGAATCGTGAAGCGATGATGTCGCGCGTGCTGGCCGAGATGCGTCACCGTCTGCCGACGTTCCAGCTGGAGAAGATGGCGGTCAACTGCCACCACAACTACGTGCAGAAGGAAATGCACGGTGGCGAGGAGTTGCTGGTCACCCGCAAGGGTGCGGTAAGTGCGCGTGCCGGCGAGCTGGGCATCATCCCCGGCAGCATGGGTGCGAAGAGCTTCATCGTGCGCGGCAAGGGCAACGCGGACAGTTTCCACAGCTGCAGCCACGGCGCCGGCCGCGTGATGAGCCGTACCGCCGCACGCCAGCAGATCACGCTGTCGCAGCATCGCGAAGCCACGGCGCACGTCGAATGCCGCAAGGACGCCGGCGTGATCGACGAGTCGCCGGCGGCCTACAAGGACATCGACGCGGTCATGGCCGCGCAGTCCGACCTGGTGGAGGTGGTCCACACGCTGCGCCAGGTGGTCTGCATCAAGGGGTGAGCTCCGGCTCACCCCTCTTTTTTTGGCTTTTGTTGCGGTTGTGGGAGCGACGTAAGTCGCGATGAAGCGTTACTGATAGCTCATCGCGACTTACGTCGCTCCCACATCAGCAAGAAGCATCAGCCCTGCAGCTCGCGCAGCGTCACCGACGGCGGCGCATCCAGCACCTTTCGCGTGGCGAACAGGCCCGCGGCCAGCGCCGCCAGCATGCCGAGGCCACCGCCGATGGCCGCCAGCTGCCAGTTCGCCTTCCACGGCAGATCGAACACCTGCGTGGCGACCACACCCGACAGGACGGATGCGGCAATGGCCGCGACCAGGCCGGCCAACAGGCCGATGGCCGCGAACTCCGAGGCCTGCGCCAACCGCAGCTGGCGACGGCTGCCGCCGAGCACACGCATCACACCGCCTTCCAGCAAGCGCTCGTCCTGGCTCGCACTCACCGCGGCCATCAGTACCAGCAGGCCGGCCGCCAGCGAAAACCAGAACACCACCTGCACCACCTGGGAGACCTGTTCGGCCGTGCTGCGCACCTGGTTGAGCACCGCCTCCACGTCGATCACCGACAGGTTGGGATACTGGTTGACCAGCTCGCGGGTGAAGGCGCTGTCACCCGACGGCACGCTGACCGCGGTGATGTAGCTGGCCGAGTAGCCATCCAGCGCGCCGGGCGAGGCGACCACGAAGAAGTTCGGCCGGAAGCTTTCCCAGTCCACGCTGCGCAGGCTGGTGATGCGGCCCTCGAAGCGCTGGCCGGCGATGTCGAAGGCCACCTGGTCGCCGAGCTTCCAGCCCAGGTCTTCGGCGAATTCCTCCTCCACCGACAGTTCCGGCGACGCCGGCGTGCGTCCGGTCCAGAACGCGCCGGCCGTGACCTTGTTGTCGTCGCGCAGCGCAGCCGCCATCGACAGGTTGAACTCGCGGTCGGCACGCCGTTGCGCGCGCTCGTCGGCGCCCTCGTAGTCCGCACCGCTGGCAGGCTTGCCGTTGTGCTCCACCAGGCGGCCGCGGATCATCGGATAGAGATCGACCGTCGACAGGCCGCGCGCCTGCATGAAGGCCTTCACCGGCTCCACCTGGTCCGGCTGCACGTTGATGATGAAGCGGTTGGGTGCATTGGCCGACAGCGCCAGCTGCCAGCGGTCGAGCAGATCGGTACGCACGAAGGTCAGCAGCAGCAGCGCCATCAGGCCCAGGCCCAGCGCGGACACCTGCGCGATCGACGTGCCCGCGCGGCGGCTGACGTTGGCCAGGCCGTAACGCAGGCTGCCGCGCAACCGCGAGCGCACGCGGCGCACCAGCACGATCAGCAACCATGCCAGCAGCGCGAGCACCGCCAGGGTGCCGACGATGCCGATCAGCATCGCCGTGCCCAGCGTCGGCGAGCCCGCCTTCCACCACAGCAGCGCGCCCAGGCCGACGAAACCCGTCAGCGCCACCAGCCACGCGCTGGGCTCGGTGCGGTCGAGGTCGCGGCGCAGCACGCGCAGGGCCGGCACGCGGCGCAGCGCCAGCACCGGCGGCGCACCGAAGGCGAGCAGCACGATCATGCCGACGCCATACCCCTGCAATGCCGGCATCAGGCCCGCCGGCGGAATGTCGATCTTCAATGACTGCTGCAGCCAGCTGCCGATGCCCCATTGCAGCCCGAACGCGATCAGCACACCGACGGTGCACGCCGCCAGGCCCAGCAGCACCAGTTCGCCGACGTGGATGCCGACCAGCGTGCGCTGCTGCGCGCCGAGGCAGCGCATCACGGCCGTGCCCGACAGATGCCGTTCGCTATGCCGGCGCGCGGCCATCGCCACCGCCACTGCCGCCAGCACCACCGATACCAGCGCGGCAAGTCCGAGGAAGCGGCTGGCGCGATCCAGCGCCGAGCGCACTTCCGGCCGCGCGTCCTGGATGGTTTCCATGCGCTGGCCGCGCGCGAGTTGCGGCTTCACTGCGGCGGTGAACGTCTCGACCGCTGCGGCGTCGCCGGCGACCMCCAGCCGATAGCGCAGGCGGCTGCCTTCCTGCACCAGCCCGGTGGACGGCAGGTCGGCGAGATTGAGGAAGACCTTGGGCGCGACATTGAAATAGTCGAGCGCCGCATCCGGTTCCTGCGTCACCAGCGCGGCGAGCTTCAGTGTGCGCGTGCCGATGCCGATGTCGTCGCCGGGCTTGGCGCCCAGCGTCTCCGCACCGGCCTGGCTGATCCACAGCGTGCCCGGCGCCGGAATGCCGCCGGCATCACGCTCGGCGCCGCCGGCGCGATCGACCACGCGGAAGCTGCCGCGCAGCGGAAAGCCCTCGCCCAGTGCGCGCAGGTCGCCGAGCGACAGCGATTCGCCCGCGCGGATCATGCTCTGCAGTTCCTGGGTCTCGGTCACGCGCAGGCCGGGTGCGGCGGCCAGTGCGCGCAAGGCATCGGTCGGCGGCGCATCGCCACGCACGACCACGTCGCCGCCGAGCAGACGGTTCGCCTCGATGGCCAGCGCGCGTTCGGCGCGATCGGTGACGAAGCCGACGGCCGTGACCGCGACCACCGCGAGCACCAGCGCCGCGAACAGGATGCGGACATCGCCCGCGACAAGATCGCGCCGCAGCTGACGCCAGGCCAGCGCCAGCATTTTCATGCGTCAGGGCCCAACAGGCGGCCCGCGTCCAGCCTGAGCAGGCGCTGGCAGCGCGCCGCCAGATGGTCGTCGTGGGTGACCAGCACCAGGGTGGTGCCCGCATCGGCATTCAGCGCGAACAGCAGTTCGATGATCGCCTGCCCGGTGTGCGTGTCGAGATTGCCGGTGGGCTCATCGGCGAACAGCAGCGATGGCCGCGTGACGAACGCGCGCGCCAGCGCGACGCGCTGCTGCTCGCCGCCGGACAACTGCCGTGGATAGTGGCCCAGGCGCTGGCCCAGGCCGACCTTCTCCAGGATCTGGCGCGCCGGGCCTTCCGCATCGGCATCGCCGCGCAGTTCCAGCGGCAGCATGACGTTCTCCAGCGCGGTCAGCGACGGCAGCAGTTGGAAACTCTGGAACACGAAGCCGACCTTCTCGCCGCGCACACGCGCACGTCCGTCCTCGTCCATGCCGGAGAGACGCTCGCCATCGAGCGTCACCGTGCCGCTGCTGGGCACGTCCAGGCCGGCCAGCAGCGACAGCAGCGTGCTCTTGCCCGAACCCGACGCGCCGACGATGGCCACCGTGTCGCCGTGTTCGATGCGGAAGCCGATGTCGTCGAGTATCGTCAGGTCGCCGTCGGGCAGCGGCACATGCTTGCCCAGGCCCTGTACGTCGAGCACGGCACGGCGCACGGTGGCGAGGGCTTCAGGGGGGAGTCTGCTGGCGTCGGCCATGATCGTCTCGTCGGTCGTTTCGTGAATCATCGGGAGCACGGATTAAATGTTTCTTAATTTGAACAGGTATGGGGCCCGCCGTGCAGGCATGCAATGGGCGGTGGGCCTGTCGCTGCTGCTGCTCGTCGCAGGGTTTGCACGGCCCGTCGCAGCGCAGACGGCCGCGGCCGCGCCGGCAAAAGGCGCACGCACCGTCCTGGTGATGGGCGATTCGCTGTCCGCCGCCTACGGCCTGGCACCGGCGCAGGGCTGGGTGTCGCTGACGGGAGAACGCATCGGCAAGACCAAGCCGGGTTGGCGCATCGTCAACGCCAGCATCAGCGGCGAGACGACCGCAGGCGGGGCGGCGCGCATCGCGGCGGAGCTGCAACGCCACAGGCCCGCCGTCGTCGTCATCGCGCTGGGTGCCAATGATGGCCTGCGCGGCCTACCGCTGGCGCAGACCCGCGCCAACCTCGAGAAGATGATCAAGGCGGCGCAGGCCGCCAAGGCGAAGGTGCTGCTGGTCGGCATGCGCATGCCGCCGAACTACGGGCCCGAGTACACGCGCGGCTTCGAGCAGAACTACAGCGCGCTCGCCGGGCAGTACAAGACCGCCGTGCTGCCGTTCCTGCTGGAGCCGATCGCACTCGACCGCAACGCCTACCAGGCCGACAACCTGCATCCCGTCGCCAGCGTGCAACCGAAGCTGCGCGACCATGTGTGGAAGGCGCTGGAGCCCCTGCTGCGCTGACACCGGGCGGCCCACCTACAGCCCCGTAGGACTTTTCCTACGCGGGACCGGGGTGTCCGCCGAATGTGATAGCTGACACATTGGCGCACAGTCTCCCCGCCGGTTCCCTGCCCGGCGTGTTGACTGGAGTCCGTCATGCCCCGCCTGCTGTTCACCATCGCCGCCAATGCCAAAGGCTGGCAGCTCTACGAAGGCCAGTACGGCCGCAACTGGTTCGACAACCTCGGCGACGCGCGCGAGAACGCCAAGCTGCTCGCCGCGACCCTGCACCAGCACCACGGCATCCCGACCGCCGTGGTCGTCGAGATGCCCAGCAACGAATCCGTGCTGCTGGCCCGCCACGGCTGAGCCTTCCGCATCACTCCGCGGACGCGGGCCGGCATCGCTGGCCCGCGTCGGGATGGCATGATCCGCCCTCCCTCCCAGGAATCTTCCGCATGGGCAAGCAGGCCTTCGAAGCATCGCTGGCGGACGGCCGGCACCGGCAACTCGCGCAGATGGCCGGCGACTGGGAAGGCCGCTTCCGGTTGTGGTTCACCCGGGATGAGCTGGCCTGCGAAGCGCCGCAGCGCGGACGCATCCGCAGCGTGCTGGGCGGGCGGTTCCTGATGCACGAGTACGAAACCCGCTTCAACGACGACCCCATCGAGGGTTTCGTGATCTACGGCTACCACCTGGATGACGGGAACTGGGAGTCGGCCTGGGTGGAAAGTTTCGGCACCGGTACCAGCATCATGTTCTCGACCGGCGGCGGCAACGCGCCCTCGCCCGACATGCTCGGCAGCTACGGCGATGGACAGGGCGGCCCGCGTTGGGGCTGGCGGACGACGCTGGAACAACCCGACCCGGACACGCTCGTCATCACCATGTTCAACCTCACCCCACAGGGTGAGGAGATGCGCGCCGTGGAGACGCGCTACACCCGCGTCAGCCGCTGATGCCCGCCAGCTGCCGCAGCGCCTGCTCGAACACCTCGGGCGGCTGTCCGCCCTGCACCAGGTGGCGGTCGTTGAGGATCACCGACGGCACGGCGCGGATACCACGCTGCTGGTAGAAGTGCTCGCGTTCGCGGACCTGCGCGGCGTAGGTGCCTGTCTCCAGGATGCGCCGCGCCTCGGCGGCGTCAAGCCCGCTGGACGCGGCGATGTCGACCAGGGTGTCGAGGTCGGACACATTGCGGCCTTCACCGTGGTACGCCTGCAGCAGCGCACGCTTGAGCGCCAGCTGTTGTGCGGCGCCCTGCTCGCCCGTCCAGTGCAGCAGGCGATGCGCATCGAAGGTGTTGTAGATGCGGTCGCGCTTCTGCAGGTCGATGCGCACCCCGAGGGCTTCGCCACGCTGGCGCAATGCCTCGCCGTTCTGCGCCAGCTGCTCCGCACTCAGGCCGTACTTGCGTCCGAGATGATCCGCGATGGCCTCGCCTTCCGGCGCCATGTCGGGATTCAGCTCGAACGGCTGGAAATGCAGCTCGACCTGCAGGTCGCTGCCGATGTCCACCATGGCGCGTTCCAGCGCGGCCAGACCTATCGCGCACCACGGACAGGCGACGTCGGAGACGAAATCGATCTTCACGGGCTTGGACATGCTTGGCGCCTCAGTCGTTCGCGGTGTTCTTGTACACGCGGCCCTGCTTCATCACGAAGCCGACGTTCTCCAGTACCGCCACGTCCTGCAACGGATCGCCGTCGACGGCGATCAGGTCCGCGTAGTAGCCCGGCTTCAGCACACCGGCGTCCTTCTCGACGCCGAACAACCGCGCATTCACCATCGTGGCCGAGCGGATCGCCTGCAGCGGCGTCATGCCGAACTGCACCATGCGCGAAAACTGGCGCGCGTTGAGGCCGTGCGGATACACGCCACCGTCAGTGCCGAAGCCCATGATCGCGCCGGCCTGGTGCGCCTTGCGGAAGTTCTCGCGCTGGGTGGCGCCCACGCGGCGCTCCTTCTCCAGCGACTCGGGCAGGAAACCGGCCTTCTCGCCTTCGCCCAGGATGTATTCGGTGTTGTAGATGTCCATCACCAGTACGGTGCCGTGCTTCTTCGCCAGCGCAATGCCTTCGTCGTCGATGAAACTGGCGTGCTCGATGGAATCCACGCCGGCCAGCAACGCGTTGCGGATGCCGGTGGCGCCATGCGCGTGCGAGGCCACCTTGCGGCCCAGCGCATGCGCTTCGTCGACGAGGGCTTTCAGTTCCTCCAGCGAGTACTGCGGCGCGCCGACTTCGGTGCCCTTGGACAGCACGCCGCCGGTGGAGCAGGTCTTGATGAAGTCTGCGCCGAACTTGACGTTCTGCCGCACCTTCTGGCGCGCCGCCCACGGGCCGTCGGCCACGCCTTCTCCGACTGCCTTGTACTCGGCCGGCAGCAGGTTGTTGTCGCTGCAATGACCGCCGGTGATGCCGATGGACACGCCGCCGGCGAGGATGCGCGGGCCGTCGACTTCGCCGGTGGCGATCGCGTCACGCAGCGCCACGTCCGCATAGCCCGGCGAGCCCGGCACCCGCACGGTGGTGAAGCCGGCCAGCAGCGTGGTCCGCGCGTTCTTCGCGCCCTTGATGGCGGCCGCCGGCAGCGAGATCGCGAGGCGGCGATAGCCCTGCAGGTCGGCGTCGCCGTGCAGATGCACGTGTGCGTCCATCAGGCCGGGCAGCACGGTCTTCGCCGACAGGTCGTGCACCGTCGCATCGGCCGGTACCGGCGTGCTCGCGGCCGGGCCGATGGCGGTGATGCGCGCGTCCTCGATCACGATGGCCTGGTCGGCCAGCAGGCGCCCGGATTCGACATCGAGCAGGCGCCCGGCCTTGATGTAGGTGGTGGCGGCGAACGCGGGTGCGCAGGCGACGGACAGGACAGCGGCGAGGACGCACAGGCGCATGGAGGATCCGGAAGTCGAATGACGATGAGGGGAATGTAGCAAGCCACTCCCGTGGGAGCGACGTCAGTCGCGATGAACAAGCGAGTTCGTGCACATCAGGCCAGCCACGATGGCGCCCCCCTCGCGACTTACGTCGCTCCCACGGCATGCCTCGCGGCGGACAGGCATCGCCGCTGCAGCGTGTTGCCTGGGTCAGACCGGCGTGGGATTGCGGTAGGCGAAGCCGGCCTGGTGCCAGTACGGATACGGCTTCGGGCGCTGGCTGGCGGCATCCAGCTTCGCCACCTGTTCCGTGGTCAGGTTCCAGCCGACCGCGCCGAGGTTCTGCTTCAGCTGTTCCTCGTTGCGGGCGCCGATCACCACGGTACTGACGGTGGGGCGCTGCAGCAGCCAGTTCAGTGCGACCTGCGGGATCGACTTGCCGGTTTCCTGCGCGATCTCGTCCAGCGCATCGACGACGTCGTACAGATAGTCCATGTCCACCTGCGGACCGGCATCGTTGGCGGTCTGCGACTGCAGGCGGCTGGTCTCCGGCAGCGGCTGGCCGCGGCGGATCTTGCCGGTCAGCCGGCCCCAGCCCAGTGGGCTCCACACCACCGCGCCCACGCCCTGGTCGGCGGCCAGCGGCATCAGCTCCCACTCGTAGTCGCGACCGACCAGCGAGTAGTACGCCTGGTGCGCGACGTAGCGCGTCCAGCCGTGGCGGTCGGAAGCGGCCAGCGATTTCATCAGGTGCCAGCCGGAGAAGTTGGACACGCCGAGATAACGGATCTTGCCGGCCTTCACCAGCGTGTCGAGGGTGGACAGCACTTCCTCCACCGGCGGACGCGCATCGAAGCCGTGCAGCTGGAACAGGTCGATGTAATCGGTGCCGAGCCGCTTGAGCGCGCCGTCGATCGCATTGATCAGATGGTGACGCGAGGAACCGACCTGGTTCTCGCCGTCGCCGAAGCGGAACGTGGCCTTGGTGGAAATGATCAGCGAATCGCGCGGCCGGCCCTTGATGGCCTCGCCGAGGATTTCCTCGGCCGCGCCCTTCGAGTAGACGTCGGCGCTGTCGAACATGTTCAGGCCCGCATCGAGGCAGACATCGACCAGGCGCCGCGCCTCGGCCACGTCGGTACTGCCCCACGCGCTGAACAGCGCGCCTTGGCCGCCGAAGGTGCCGGTGCCGAAGGAGAGGACGGGCACGCGGAAACCGGACGCGCCGAGATAGCGGTATTCCATGGAGAGGTTCCTGAAGCTGGGGGAGTGCGCCATTGCACTCCCCCGACCCTGCGACGGCAACCCCTTGGGGTGGAACGCTCAGTTCGCGCTCGCGGCCGGACGCACGATGACTTCGCTGACATCCACATCGTCGGGCTGTTCCACCGCATAGGCGATGGCACGCGCGACGGCTTCAGCGGGAATCGCCACCTGGCGGAAGTCCTCCAGCCAGGCCTTGATGCCGGCATCGCTGGTGGTCTCGGCCAGTTCGCTGGTGGTCACGCCTGGCGAGACGACGGTGACGCGCAGGTTGTCGTGCTCCTGGCGCAGGCCTTCGGAGATCGCCAGCACGGCGTGCTTGGTGGCGCAGTACACCGACGCGCTGGGCCACACGCGATGGCCGGCGGTGGACGCGACGTTGATGATCTGGCCGCCGCCCTGCGCCTGCATCACCGGCAGTGCGGCGGCGATACCGTGCAGGACGCCGCGGATGTTGACGTCGATCATCTGGTTCCATTCGTCGATCTTCAGCGCGGACAACGGCGACAGCGGCATCACGCCGGCGTTGTTGACGATCACGTCGAGCCGGCCGAATTGCGCACGGGCGAATTCGACGAAGGCCTGCACGTCGTCAAGGCGGGTGACGTCGAGCGCACGCTGGCGGGCCGTGCCGCCGTCGGCTTCGATCCGGGCGACCAGCTGTTCGAGCCGGTCGGTGCGGCGCGCGCCGAGCACGACATGGGCGCCGCGGCGGGCGAGTTCGCGGGCGGCGGCTTCGCCGATGCCGCTGCTGGCACCGGTGATGGCGATGACTTTTCCTTCGATTCCGGACATGGGACACCTCGTTTGGGGGAAGCTCGGCGCGGGCTGCGCCGGGACGGTGCGCAGTCTGTGCGCCACGGTCGCGGCGTCGATATCCGGTTCCTCCACGATGCTTGCCTGATCCTGCGCCGGGTAACCGCAAGCGGTTCCATCCGGCGGCGCGCTGCGTAGACTCGCCTCATCCCCACGCCAGCCCCGCCAAGGCCTTTCCATGCCCGACACCACGCCCGCCCACGACGGCCACATCCGCGAACTGGCCGGCCTGATTGAACGATCCACCGCCGGCGACGGCCTGCACACGACCGCCATCCCCACGCTGCAGTTCTCCCGCCTCAGCGCGCCGATGCAACTGCCGATGCGCGGCGTGCAGGAAGCCGCGCTGTGCCTGATCGTGCAGGGCGCCAAGCGCGCGATCCTGGCCGACGAGGTGTACGACTACGACGCCAGCCGCTTCGTGGTGGCCTCGGTGGACCTGCCGGTCACCGCGCAGGTGACCCAGGCCTCCGCGGATGCGCCCTACCTGTGCCTGATCCTGAAACTCTCGCCGTCCACCATCGCCGAACTCGTCACCCAGGCCGAATCGGCGGAAGCCCCGCTGCCGCCGCCCTCGCGCGGCCTGTGCCTGGCGCCCAGCAGCGTGGAACTGCTGGAGGCCGCCATCCGGTTGGTGAAGCTGCTCGATACGCCGCGCGACATCCCGCTGCTGGCCCCGCTGGTGGAACGCGAGATCCTCTACCGCGTGCTGTGCAGTCCGCAGGGCGCGATGCTGCGCCACATCGGCATCGCCGACAGCCAGGGCCAGCGCGTGGCCAAGGCCATCCACTGGCTGCGCGAGCATTACGCCAAGCCGCTGCGCATCGACCATATCGCCCGCGAGGTGCACATGAGCACCTCGGCGCTGCATCATCACTTCAAGGCGGTTACCGCGATGAGCCCGCTGCAGTACCAGAAGCAGCTGCGTCTGCAGGAAGCCCGCCGGCTGATGCTCAGCGAAGTGCTGGACGCCGCCAGCGCCGGCCATCGCGTGGGCTACGAAAGCCCCTCGCAG